>CANNQP010000013.1 GCA_947507875.1 Verrucomicrobiaceae bacterium
CACATCCTCGCCAGCGTGGGGAAATGGAACTGGGATGCGGAAAACGAGTTCGCCGATGTCTCCGAGGTGCTCGCTGCCAGCATGACCGCAAATCCTTACCTGAAGGTTCATGTCTCCAACGGTTACTTTGACATGGCCACGCCCTACTTCGCCAGCCGCTACACCTTCAACCACCTGCGTGTGCATCCCGACCTGATGAAAAACATCACTCAAGATGACTACACTGCCGGTCACATGATGTACCTCAACCTGCCCGATCTGAAAAAGCAAAAAGCCGATCTAGCGCGATTCCTGCGAGCGGCCTCTAGCCGTTGAAGTTAGAGTCAAAGCAAGAACCAGCCAGGAAGCCGCTAAAACAGCTAAGCATTCCTTGCTGAACATGGCACGTTCCTGGCGATAACAGCCCCAAGCGCCATGAGCATCCATACCCATTCATCAAAGCCGCCCACAAAGAATCCTCACCTGATCAAGTGGGTGAAAAAAATGGCCGCCCTTTGCAAGCCTGACCGCATCCACTGGGTGGACGGCTCCAAGGCCGAATACGATCGCCTGTGCGAGCAGATGGTGGCGGGTGGCACCTTCATCAAACTGAATCAAAAGCAATGGCCTGGCTGCTATTACGCCAAGTCTGATCCCAGCGATGTCGCGCGCGTCGAGGAGCGCACCTTCATCTGCTCGTATTCCAAAGATGGAGCGGGCCCCACCAACCACTGGGTGGACCCGTATGCGATGAAGAAGAAGCTCCGCAGTCTCTTCAATGGCTGCATGAAAGGGCGCACGATGTATGTGCTGCCCTACAGCATGGGGCCGCTCAATTCGCCCATCTCTCAGATCGGTGTTCAGATCACGGATTCCCCCTACGCGGTGGTGAACATGCGTGTTATGGCCCGCATCGGGAAGCCGGTCTTCAAGATCATCGACGAAGGCAAAAAGCGCGTCGTCCCCTGCATGCACACCGTGGGAGCACCGCTGAAGAAAGGGCAGAAGGATGTGGCTTGGCCCTGCAACAAGGAGAAGTACATCGTTCACTTCCCCGAGACGCGTGAGATCTGGAGCTATGGCAGTGGCTACGGTGGCAATGCGCTGCTCGGCAAGAAGTGCTTTGCCCTGCGCATCGCTTCCGCCATGGCTCGTGATGAAGGTTGGCTGGCGGAGCACATGCTCATCCTGGGTGTCGAGAATCCTGAGGGCAAAAAGACCTACGTGGCGGCGGCTTTCCCTAGCGCCTGTGGCAAGACGAACTTTGCCATGCTCATCCCGCCGAAGCATTTCCAGGAGCAAGGCTGGAAAGTCTGGACCGTGGGCGATGACATCGCCTGGCTGAAGCCAGGGCCGGACGGTAGGCTCTACGCGATCAATCCTGAAGCTGGCTTCTTCGGCGTCGCCCCTGGCACCAGCGACAAGACCAATCCCAACGCGATGGCCTCGCTGCGGAAAAACACCATCTTTACCAATGTCGCGCTCACGCCTGACGGCGGCGTCTGGTGGGAAGGCATGACGGAAACACCACCCGCCAAATGCACCGACTGGCAGGGCAATCAGTGGACGCCTGAACTCGCGAAGGAAACGGGCACCATGGCCGCCCATCCAAACTCTCGCTTCACCGCGCCAGCCTCCCAGTGCCCCACGATCGATCCCGATTGGGAAAAGCCAGAAGGCGTGCCCATTTCTGCCATCATCTTTGGGGGGCGTCGGGCCACCACGATGCCGCTCATTTATCAGGCCTTCAACTGGGTCAGCGGCGTCTATGCAGGCGCCACCATGGGCAGTGAGATGACGGCTGCCGCTGCGGGCACCATCGGCAAAGTGCGCCGTGACCCCATGGCCATGCTGCCTTTCTGCGGCTACAACATGGGCGACTACTTCCGCCACTGGATCTCCATGCAGCGTCGTCTCAGCGAGAGTCCGCGCATCTTCCACGTGAACTGGTTCCGCAAAGACAAAGAGGGCAAGTTCTTGTGGCCAGGCTTCAGCGACAACATGCGCATCCTGAAGTGGATCGTGGACCGCTCCACAGGCCATGGCATGTCCAAAGAAACCCCCATCGGCTGGGTGCCGCGTTACGAAGACATCGACTGGACGGGGCTCGATTTCTGCAAAGATAAATTCGAGGAACTTCAGGCCTTTGACCGCGATGCTTGGCGCCAGGAGATTCTTTCGCATGAAGAACTCTTCCTCGATCTGAAGACGCACTTGCCCAAGGAACTGATCTATGAGCGTGAGCTTTTGATTTGTCGGATGTGATCGAGCCGAGAGGAATTGCTGGCATAGGTGGGATTCATCATTCAACGTCAGGCACTACTCACCATGCCCGTTCCTCTTCTCGACGTTAATGCCCAAAACCTGCCCCTCGAATCTGAACTCCAGGCCGCCTTCACCCAGGTGCTGAATCATGGCCGGTTCATCATGGGGCCGGAGATGGAGAGTTTCGAAAAGGAAGTGGCCGCCATGACGGGGGCCAAGCATGCACTGGCCATTTCCTCCGGCACGGATGCGCTGCTGCTGGCCTTGATGGCGCTAGGCATCCAGCCTGGCGATGAAGTGCTCTGCCCGGCCTTTACCTTCTTTGCCACGGCTGGAGCGGTTTCTCGCTTGGGTGCCGTTCCGGTTTTCACGGACATTTGCCCCATCTGCTTCAATCTCGATGTGAACGATGCCCGAGCCAAAATCACTCCCAAGACCAAGGCCATCATTCCGGTTCACCTGTTCGGTCAGTGTGCTGACATGGACCCCATTTTGGCGCTAGCCCAAGAGCACGGCCTGCGTGTCGTGGAAGATGCAGCGCAGTCCATCGGGGCTCAATACAAAGGTCGCCAGTCCGGCACGCTCGGTGACTTTGGCACCTATAGCTTCTTCCCCAGCAAAAATCTGGGTGGCTTCGGCGATGGTGGAATGCTGGTGACGAATGACGATGAACTCGCTGAGTTCGCTCGTGTGTTGCGGGTGCATGGCTCCAAGCCCAAATACCATCACCACTACGTGGGCGGCAACTTCCGCATGGATACCCTGCAATGCGCGCTGCTGAGTGTGAAGCTGAAACGCTATGGCCAATACACGGCAGATCGCCAGCGCAATGCGGCCCACTACACCGCAGAACTGCGGAAGCTAAACGGCATCGTCGAAGCAGATCCTGCGCACTGCAAATGTGTCACCAAGCAAGATCAATGGCTGGAGTCTCAGCAAGCGCGCATTGTGCTCCCCACCGCCTACGCGCACAACGATCACATCTGGAATCAATACACGCTCCGTGTACTCAATGGCGGTCGTGATTCTCTGAAGGATCATCTCACCTCACGCAAGATTGGCTGCGAGGTGTATTATCCCATCACCCTGGATCAGCAAGGATGCTTCGCCGATCTACCGGAGGCTTCTCGTCAGGGATGCAGTGTATCGCATCGTCTCGCAGGTGAGGTCATCAGCATCCCTATCTATGGCGAGCTAACCGAAGCTCAGCGGGTCGAGGTCATCGACGCGATTGCGCAATGGCTTGCCTAATGCCGCTTGCCTAATGGCCTGATGCCGTCGGTTGATTCGGCGACTTTTGCCAAAGGGCTGTTGCAGCTCGGGCGTGTTCTTTTTCGAGTGCCGAACCCGAGCCGAGTTCGCGATACACCTCCCAAGCAAGCTTGCGCTGTCCTGTCTCTGTGATCAGGCCGAGTCTCAGCCCACCCTCGCCATCAGGCATGTCCTGGTAGCGATGCAAGTGATAGGCTTCGATCTCGGGCAAGCGGCGCAATTGATCAAAGACATACACCAGACCTGCCGCTTGGCGCTGCTGATCCTCAAGGCTCAACGTGGGTGTGTTGAAGCCTTGCTCACTCAGCAGAATGCCACGGGTCTGTCCTTGGAATTGAAATCGAGGTTGGCGCAGAAAGGCTGGCAGTACCTGGAGATTTTTGGGGGTGATGTATTCGGTGCCAAAGTCATCGCTCACGCCCTGATCCAGCCAGGTATCCGGGTTGCGCAAATCGCGTGGATAAGGGTGGTAAGCGATGCCCCATTCGAAGTCGCCTTCCGCACGGCTGAGTTGCTGGAAAAACTCGATCATGTCCCGAACCACATAGGTTCCGCTGCCGGCGCTTTGCCGAGTCCAATGATGGGTGAGCGACATGAACACGCGTGCCTGGCGATCAAACAGGCGTGCGGTGTGATGCACGATTCTCGCCGAGCGGTGATAGGACTCCAAAAAACGCTCCAGTAGCTGATCTCCCATGTTTGTCCAGGTGCCTGCCTGATCGATTTCATTGTGCAAGATCCATTGGCTGATGCGACCTGGGGTGCCAGGCTGACCGCTGTAACGCTCCGCTAGCAAACGAATCGCCGCTGCATAGTATCGGGTCGTTGCCTCGGTCGTGAGGTTTGGCATCGCATAAATGCCGCGCGCTTCAGCCTCGGGATGCGTGAGCGAGCTGTGTGGCCGACCGTCCGCGTGGCGATGATTGCCAACCAATAAAATGACCGAGACGATGATACCGCGCGCCTGCATCTGACGCAGCGTGGCATCGGTCGATTGGAGGATCGCCTTGCTCGCGTAGTAGTCTCGTCCTTCGCAGGTCCAGCGTTCATACCCTGGAGCTGGCTGATCGCGAAGCACGGCATTCAGCACCACATTCAAGGTTACGTGATGAATGCCCAATTCAAAGATCTCATGGTCGGCACGGTGCAGAGGTGGAATGCCACCCAGTCCTTTGGGATGAGGTGCTTTTAGCCGTGGCAAGTTGCCCCCAAGGCTGCTGCCAGCGCCGTCTGGCCAATGCGCGGACGAGAGCCACACAGGCTTGGCTTTTTCCGCGAGACGCCAGCGCCACAGGGCGTGATCCCGATGGGTGCTCGCGTCAGTCCTTGGAACCTTGATTTCAAAATGTCCTGCTGCGTTTGGCTGTATGACCTGACCTCCCTCTGGGCAAGGCTGCTGCAGGGACTGTTCTGGAGGCAGTCCAATGAGCCTAGTCTCCGAACGTGCGACTCCTGAGATGTGAATCTGATGCTGATCGACTCGAACTTCAGTGATGTATGCAGGCCAGGTTTTCTCGACTTGCTTACGAATCTGCTGTGCCTCGGTTTGTCTCAAACTCCTGGTATGTTCGCGCTGTGTACTTAGCCTTTCTTCTTCTGCATTCCTTTCACGAACCCGAAAGTTTCGGAGACGAAACACGCTGTTGGCTTTCCCATGCAGAGCCAGATGAAAACGCATCTCAGGGTGGTCTGCTGCGGGCTTGGTGGGACACTGGCTTAGATCAAAGCTCCAGGTTTGCCAGGCCTCACTCATCGGCACCTTTTGGCTGCCTGCGACCACCATGCTACCGTCAGCCACGCGGAACCGAAGGGTGGCACTGTCTAAGCCCGAGGGGGCAAAGCATTCCATCTCAAAAACAAGATGACGATTTGCTTCAAAGCTCTTGGGCACAAGGCCTGTCCAAAAATGTGGATTTCCTGGCAGGAGAGTGATCTCAATGCCGCCACCTTCGGCGGGTTTGGCTTTGAGATCCCGGTGAGGTCCCCAGGCCAGCGGTACTGGCTCTGCATGAACCTGGAAGCAGGCAAAGCATAGCAAGAGGCAAGGCAACAACGCGGAGATCATCGGAGAAAGAAAATCGAAGGGATCACCATACGGATAGTAAGGCGCGAATCCTGTCAGAGACTTCTCCTCATAAGCATTCTTCAGCGCACACAGGCCTGAAAAGCCTTCGCATAATCCTCGGCCATTTTTGACCAAGAGAAGCGTGTGCTGACAACTTGTCGGGCATGACGACCGACGGCTTGGCGATCTTGGGGAGAGAGACGAAGCGCCTCACTCAAATGTTGCTCCAGTCGGTCACGATTCGGCATGTCTCGCACCCAGCCTTCGGCATCGCTATGGATGATTTCTCGGGCGCCACAGTTGTCATGGCTGAGCACAGGCACACCTGAACTCATGGCCTCAAGGGTCGAATTTGATAGCCCCTCATTCAGGGAAGGGACCACGAGTAGGTCGAGGATCTGATACCAAGGGGTAGGGTCTTTTTGATAGCCAGCCCAGTGAATCCGATCCGCGAAAACGCTGGCTTTTGCTTGAGTGAGCACGGTCTCTTTCATCGGGCCACCATCTCCAATCATGAACAGTCGTGCTGTGGGAAAATGTGGAGCTAGAGATTCAAAGGCACGCAAGAGATCCAGGTGTCGTTTGTAGGCACCAAAACGCGCCACGATGCCGAGGTGGATGCCTTCGGCGGAGAAGGGGACACCTAATTTTGCCAGTGCCGTTGCTCGCTCATTGGCATGGTGAAGTGGTGCGAAGTGTTCTGTGTTCACGCCGTTGCAAATGGCCGTTAGACGTGAATGCGACAAGCCCATGCGCACAAGTTCCTGACGCTGGCTTTCTGAAACGGTGTGCACAGCGCGACAAGTTCGATAGAGCAGACGGCGCTGCCAGAGACGCTTACGCCCAAGTTCGTCAGGGGTGAGCTGCGCATGTTCTCCGTGAAAAATCGGATGGGTGAGTCCTCCTGCCGTAGATGCTGACGCATAAATCAGTGGCGCAAGGTTATGCGTATGAATGACATCAAACCCACGCCTCAGCAGGTCTCGAATCTGACGGATGACCGAGGTCTGAAATCCTTCCTTTTTCTCAAGTGCATGCACTTTCACTCTCGAGTCGAGCTTCATGGCGTTCACACCTGCCTGGCGAAGGCAACAGACCTCGAACTCGAAGCGTGAGGGGTCCAGTCGATTGATCAAATGAACGAGCTGATGCTCCATGCCACCAGCTTCCAGGGTATCGACAATTTCGAGAATGCGGATGGGCATACGAAGCTGAGGTAAGCAAAAAACGATACGAAAAAGATTTTATCAAAATCAAGCCAGAGGAATGGAAGCTGCCTTCAGACGCGCCATCATGGCTTCGCATGCATTCAGCAGCACAGGCGGCAGGGGATCGGGAAGCTCCTTGCGTCGTTCACGTCGTTCAGGAAAACGGGCGTAACGTGGATCCAATTCCAAGCCGATGTAATTGCCGAGGAAATGCAACGCGGGTTCTGCCTTTTCGACAAGGTCCAAGTAGCCAAGCGTCACCAGCGGGAGGTTCGGATGAGTCTCTTTTTGAGTGAATAGCAGCGAATTTCGCGCCAACCAAAAGAGTGCAAAACCTGCGGTAGCGTTGGTGGCCAAGTGACGATGCTGCTCAATGAAGGCCCGCATTTCTGCCCCCAAACCTTCAGCTTTCCAGGAAGCTTCATTGAGCTGGAGCAGATCCTGCAAGTAGGGCAGGGGATCATAGCGGCCTCGATAGTAAGTCAGATGGGAAAGAATCACTTCATGGTAGTGGCGATAGATCCAAAGGCCTTTCGAGCCAGGGAAGCGATGCAAGAGCTCGGCGGCACGCTGACTGTCATGCAAAGGTTTGATCAGTAGCACCTCACTTCTGCAGCAGGAGGCGATGCGCTCGACCTCTTCATCAGGTAGAAGACGCAGATAGCGCAGATCTGTCTCAGGTCCTTGCCAAAAATAGGGTGGATCACCCTCGCCCTGATCATCAACACGGGGATCAAAACCGATGAAGCTGCGCAACATCGTGGTCCCCGACCTTTGGCAGCCAAAAACAAAAACGATCCGGGCGGCTTTGCTAGGATTGAAAGTTCGATAGATCCAAGTGCGCAGCTTGTTGACCTTGTAAGAGGAAAGCACACGCCAACGGAGGGTTTCGAGCAAAGTGGTTTCGGGCATGGGAGCGGGGATTTTCAGGAAGAGATGCTAGCGTGGCCGGTAGCTGACGCTATGACTGTGTCAGCCGATGGATGCAAATTTTTCCCCAAGTTCTGTGATGAAACCGCCTGCTGAGGTGGAGGTCTCTCTCGTGTTTCGGCATTTCTATCCCATTCTTGCTGGCGCCGCTGAACGATTTCGTCGCTATAGCGTGCCACTGGCTGAGCACGGTATTCACTACGAGGTTTTCACGTTGAGAGAGGAAAATGCCCATGCTGAATCTGAAGAACTGCATGAGTTCCTGCGCGTGCGCCGCTTTTCTGTGCAAGGCAAACCCTGGATGAGGGATGCTGCTCTGTTTCAGCAAGCTTGGCAGCATTTGGCGCAAAAGGCACCGCAAGGGCATGTGCTGCAAACCTCTCTTGCCCATGACCTTTCCTGGCCATGGTTACGTCGTATCCGCCAACGTGGTGTGGGATGTCTCTACGTGGGCACTATGGTGGGGCGTCCTGAATTAGGATTGCCCGCATGGCGACGTTGGGCGCAGAGCTTGAAGTCGTGGCGGAACTATCGGCCCTTTCACCGAGTCGTGGTTAGCACAACCGTGATGGCACGCTGGTTTCAAAGCCAAGGTGTGAATCCCGAACGCATTGAAGTTATCCCCAATGGAGTGGATTTGCAGCGTTTTCGGCCGGCTAGAGATCTGGCTGAAAAGCTGGTTCTGCGCGAACAACTGCGGCTTCCCGCCAAGAGTCCCGTTGTGCTTTTTGCGGGCAGTATCGTGCCGCGGAAGGGAATCGACCTGCTTCTCAAGGCTTGGCCTGTCGTGAAAAAAAAGGTGCCAGATGCCCAACTTGTGCTCGTCGGTGGGTTTGACCGCCCGACTTTCATGACCCTTGAGCGCATGACGGAGTTGGGGCGTTTCCAAGATGAAATGCGTGCCCTGGCCACGCGCCCAGCATGTGCTGGTTCGGTTCATTTTGTCGGGGAAAGCAGCGAAGTGGAGCAATGGCTGCGTGCCAGTGATGTGTTTGTTTTTCCCACGGAACAGGAAGGCATGGGCAATGTAGTCCTCGAAGCCATGGCTAGTGCCGTGCCTAGTGTCATCACCCACTTTCATGGACTCCCCGAGCGCGAATTCGGACAACCTGGACAAGAGTTTGTTTTGGTGCCTCGGACCTCTGAAGATCTAGCCCAGAGCCTAACCGAATTGCTATCAACACCAGACAAAGCTGCTGCCATCGGTTGGCATGGCCACGCTTGGGCTCAGCGTGAACTTGGACTTGAATTGACGATTCAGCGCTACGCGGAGCTTTATCGCCGATTGGCCTTGGTGCCCTGAGGCATGGCCGCTTCGAGCGCGGCTAGTTCTTGGGCATGATTTTCTGCCCATTGGGCTCGTCCTTTCTGCACGGCCAGCAGGTGCTCCTGCAGACTGTCTTCTGTAAGTCGATGCCCGAAATTACCAGCAGGATTGATGGCTGAGTGATCTGTTGGAGCGAGCAGAATCCCAAGCAGTCGATTGCCGAGAGCTTTGTTGAAATGGCTGGCCTCGTAGTAGTAACGCGCCAAGCCTTTGGCAGGGATGGGATCTATCGTTTCATCCGAATAAACACCGAAGTCATAGAGGGGAAAGGGATTGCCTTTGCCCTCTGCTTCCTGCTTTAAGATAGAAACCAAAGTGCGTTTCCATGTCTCATAAAGTGTGTCATATCCCTGCATTCGTTGAATTTCTTGGTAGCGGACATGCATGGGAGCGATGGCTAACCTAAGATCGATAGCCATCTGTCTGGCCAAATGAATCATGTCTCGGAGTTGCTGGAGCTCGTTTTCACCGAGACTTCCTTTCGCAGATGTTGGCTTGATGGAACTCAACAAGCGACGCTCATAAGCCGCAAAGGCACGAACGGCCCCTCCTTTTGCCAACACACGTTTATCTTCTGCAGATGCATCACGTGATCCGTCAGGTAAATAGCGTTTTTCTCCCTCACGTCCGATCCAGGTTGCTAGACTGCCATTCCATGCATCCCACGTCAGTAATGCAGAGATGAGATCTTGGCTATCCCAAGCCAAATTTTTTGCACCATCCGGCAGAACCGCCAATCGGTTTTCAGTGAAGTCAGGGGCCGGCTGAGCTCCAGGCAAAAAGGCTGCAAAATCGAGCAAAAGAACAACCTGTCGCACCTTGCCTAAGGCACAAGCATGCTGAAAGTAACGTTTGATCTCGTATAGACTCGCGTTTGAAAGCCCAAGATTGTAAACTGGTTTTGCCTGCCAAGCAGGATGAGCTGGATCAAGTCCTGTCTCAGCGCGTGAGCTTCCAAGAATAAGCGATTGAGGCCGCAGGTGCCTCACTTGTGCGGCTTTGACCAATCGTAGGTGAGTGAAGGTCTCGGGACGATCTGCGCCTGGCATCAGATCTTTGGCAAACAGTCCGTATGGATTCACTGCACGATTGATCACAGCCACGGCCATCACCACCGCCACCGAAACGATAACCAAGGTTCGCAAATAAGTCGTATGCAAATTCAGAGCCATGCTCAGAATTGAAAGTAAAGAAATTCGCTGAGGCGTCCCAAATGCAGCAATGCCACGGCAAGCATCAGGCCACTCACACAGGCCCAGCCAAAGCTAGGCTGCCAATGCCATCGCGATGGCCGGAACGGCAGGGATGCATGGTTGGATGGAGTTAGACTCCCTGAAGCTAATTGAATCGCGTTCGGCAAGCAGAGGGTAGCAGCTAAGAGAGCCAAAAGCTGAACAATTTGCCAAGGTGATTCAAAAACTAACCAATCTGAGCGACCACTGAAACCTAGTGCTTTCAAAAACACTAATCGATCCAGCCAAGCCACAGGAAGTTCTAAACCAGAAAATCCAGCCATTCCTTTGAGAATGGTGAACGCTCCCTGCAAATCATGAGCCCGGAAAAAAGTCCAACCAATGATGATAGTTAAAAACGTCAATCCCCAGGAGAATAAAGTGCCACAACTCCCCCTTAAACTTTGGCTGGCAGCAGACTTCATCCAAGCATGATTGATGAGCAATGCCATGCCATGCCAAAGACCCCAAACTCCAAACGTCCATCCTGCGCCATGCCAAAACCCTCCAATGATCATAACGATGAGCAAATTGAGGTTGCGACGGACTTCCCCTTTTCGGTTTCCACCGAGCGGAATGTAAAGGTAGTCGCGAAGGAATAAAGAAAGTGTGATGTGCCAACGTCGCCAAAAATCTACTATGCTCAATGCCTTGTAAGGTGAGTAGAAATTGCCGGGTAGACTAACCCCAAAGACTCTTGCCAGACCGAGGGCCATGTCTGAGTAGGCGGAGAAGTCAAAATAGAGTTGAAGTGTATATGCCAAAACGGCTATCCAGGCATCCAGCATGGCAATAGATGAAGCGCGAGAGGCCTCATCAAAAACGGGGCTTATCCATCGTGCGACATGATCTGCAATGACCATTTTTTTGAAAAGGCCAATGCTAAGCAAAGTGAAGCCGATGGATATATCCTCCCATCGAAAAGCTCGTTCACGTCGTTCGCGCAACTGAGGCAGCATTTCCATGGGCCTCACAATCGGACCAGCAATCAGTTGAGGGAAGAATGTGATGTACAACAAGTAATGCCGAAACGTAGTGCCTTCAGCTCGTCCTGCGCGACAATGGAGCAGGTAAGTGAGCTGATGAAAAGTGTAGAAGGAAATGCCTAGAGGGAGCTCCAAAGGTGTGTGATCCCAATCTAGGTTCAACAAAAGGGCAACATTTGAAGCTAGAAAATGCCAATACTTGTACCACGCCAAAAGACCAAGGTTCACCACGACTCCAATAGCCAGAAGCCAGCGATGTTGCCCTTGATCTGGTAAGGCAAGTTTTCGGCCGAGCCAAAAATTTGAAGTGACAGAAACCAGTAGAAGGGGCACATGAGCTGGGTTCCACCAACCGTAAAAAAAGACAGAAGTTGCTGCAAGCCACGTCCAGGCTGCCTCAAGACCCCATTTGCGAAATGCAGTCCCAAAGCCCAACATGCAGATGGGCAAGAATACAAAAAGAAAGATGGTTGAATTGAATAACATCCTTCTTGCATCAACTAGGCCTGAGGTCTGCCAAATTTCTCTTTTTTAAAGCGCTCACGGCGTATTTGATGAAGCATGGAATCGCACGCGATAGTGGTAGCTTTTCATAATGACGTAAAATGCGCCAACGCGCTTGTGCAGCTTTTATTTTATTTCCTGAACGGCTTCCAGGAGCTTGTCTGTAGATGGCTAACGGTTCTGAAAGTCCATGTGCAGTGGTGGTTCGAAGAAGCTGAAGCCAAAGGATAAGATCTTCATGAAGATGATCTACAAATTTTAGTTCAGACAATGCTTTGGTTCTGACTATCGCGGTAAGACAACCTAGCTGGTTATCACTCAGCAAATCATCGTAAGTCAGTTGATCGGGAGGGGTGACAACCTGAGATAGCCTTTCACCTTTCCAGTTTATTTGAGTGTAGCCTGTGTAGCTCAACAATGTTCCCGTGCGGTTCATGCAGGCAATTTGTTTCTCTAACTTTTCTGGTAACCAAAGATCGTCACTATCAAGAAAGGCAATGTATTCGCCTTGGGCTCGTTCAATGCCTTCGTTTCGGTTGTAGGCGCAACCTCCATGAGGAAGGTTATCAATCACCACAATACGTTGGTCTTTGGCTGCATAGCTTTTGGCTATGGCGAAAGTGTCATCGTGACTGTTGCGATCAACAATCACCAGCAACTCCCAGTTAACGTACGTTTGCGATAGCAGTGATTCCAGGGATTCTGCAATGGTAGCCTGTGCCTGATAGGCAGGCATGATCACGCTCACAAGGTCGGGAAAAAGCATGACTCAGCTAAATCAGTTTCCTGATGATAAGGTCAGAAGCTCATGGGCCAACACACCCGCAGGATCTGAAGGGATGATTCGGCGAACGTGTTCAGCCGCAGTTAGTCCCATTTGACGCCACCGATTTCTATTTTCCCAAGCACGTTCCATCGCTTGGTCTAAAGCATGTGCAGAGCACTCCGCTGAAACGAAACCAGTGATGCCATCTTCGATCAACTCCGCTGATCCGCCCGCTGGATTCACAATGCATGGCCGTCCTGCCATGAGTGCCTCGACCACGCAAATTGGCAAGCCTTCGTGGCGTGAAGGCAGAATAAGCGCGTGGTGCTCATCCCACACGGCTTGGATATCATGAACATGGCCACAAAAGCGAACCTTGCTCTCAAGGTCTTGCATACGAATCAAACGCACCAATGATTTTTCCCAGGGACCTTTGCCAAAAATAGAAACCTCAAGAGGACGATTTCGCCACTTTTCTTGGTTCAAAACATCTAACAAAAGATCGTGTCCTTTTGTTCTTGGGTGAATGCGAGCTGGAAAAGCTAATCGCCAAATGGCTTCGCTAGGCCAAGTTGCTACACGATCATGGCCAACGAGATAAGGGTTTCTCCAAATACGGCTGTTGTTCAATTTGGCGGCCGTTTGGGTTTGAAATAAAGACAGATTGTGTTGGGAGACAAAGGCTGCAATCTTTGCTTCTGAAAACAGATGCACCAATGTTTCTGAGGTTAGGTCATCTGGCCAATTGTCACTTGAGACAAGGTGAGTAACTGTCACATACGGCACTCTAGTGGAAGCTATCTCCTGCAAAAGAGAGATGCCATCGAGAAGAGTTCCTGAATTGAAGAACACCAGATCAGGTTTCCAATCACGAATGACTTTACTCAATTTGCTCCGCTTGGATGCTACTTTAGGTGACAGACGATGGATTAGGCGTTCTGCAAATGACGGGTTCAGGTCAAGATGGCCAATCTGGTTCTTTTCCAGTTGTTTCATGCGAGCAATAGCTCGCGTGCTCCAGGTAGTTGCAGAAAGCACTTCACAGCCTAACTGCTTAAGCTTGGTTATGGTCTGAACCCATAATTCTTCGCTGCCACCACCACCTCGGTTGGCGCTAACAAATAAAATTTTTCTCGAATGCTTTGCCACGTTAGATGAATCTTTGAATGAAGCGATTCGCGAATGGATCAATGGGGCGGATTCGCATGCCAATCCAGCAAAGTAGCGCTGCGATCAAAGTCATCAGTTGGCTCGGTCTTGATCGCCAGGCCTTCAGAAGCGTTTCAGAAGCTTCCGCATGTTTTGAGGCGTAGAGAGCTCGACCGAGTTTTGCCTGATAATAGTGAAGCGATTGATTCCACTCCTTCAATGCACCGGGTGGTTTGTTGAAGTTTTTTTTCAAACAGAAGACAATCGCTCGGTAGAGTCTAGATTTATCTCTGCAGGCTGATCCTTCATGCTGACGATAAAGGCAGGTAAAAGCATCTCTCATCGCAAAAATGCATCCATGAGATCCTAATCTTAACCAAAGATCCCAGTCTTCCGCATGCTGTATCGCTGGAGTTTCATCAAAACTCCCATGCTTGAGAAAAACATCTTTTCGCACCATCGCCGCAGAAGGTAGCACGTGACACGCGGATACCATGGCTTTCACCACTTGCTCTGCATTCTGAAAGCGAGTGGTCCAAGTCTTCTTGGAGGCTTCAGGATCAACATCGGAATAACCACGTGCTTTGGCAAAAACGACATCGGCCCTCCATCTGGAGGCTTCTTCTACCAGACCTTCGATATGTTCCTTTTCCCAAAGATCATCCGAATCGAGAAATGCAATCCAATCACCTCTCGCCTGCTTGATGCCTTGATTTCGAGCCGCGCTGACGCCTTGGTTTTTGCTTTGTTGAATTAGACGGAGAGGAAAATCGGGATGCGTGCTCGCATATTCCTGAATGACTTTGATCGTGTGGTCTTTTGAGCAGTCATCAATGACCAGAACCTCACTCACAGCTATGTTTTGCTGTCGCACGCTCTCCAAAGTGGGAACAATCAGAGATTCCCGGTTATAGGCTGGTATAACGACGGTAATGCTCATGACTGTCATTTAATGCCGGTTGTTTGGTTTAGACTTTCTGCTTGATGCACCAATTCTTTCTAGCGTCCGTGTGAATGACTTCATAAATTGGATGAGCTTTGAGGAAATCCTTCACGGCTAGGTAAACGCCATGATGCCAATGCGTCGGATCTGGGTGCCAGTCATGACCTGCGATGATTCCATGGGCTTTCACTTTGCGACGAAGCACTTCTAACTCTTTAAGCGTATCCTCATAGGTGTGTGTGGTGTCTAGATAAACCCAGTCCAAGTGTTCGTCTGGAAGACTTTCTAAAAATGGAATGCTGTAATCCACATGAATATCGACTTTGCCTTGCGAATAAGCGTTAACAATTTTTTCAACGTTAGTGTGAGCTTCTCGAGTTGGTAGTTTTCCATGTCGAGTGTATGCTCCCCAATCCGGGTAGATTTCGCCGAATTCACGCCACCAAGGATCCACCAAATACAAATGTGAAGGCTTCACATAATTCAGAAGATGTTCCGAAAACTCACCGCAGAACACTCCTAACTCGGCTCCAACAGAATGTTTTGGAAAGAGATGAAGGAAACTGCCTCGTGTGGGCCAGGGTTTACCTCGAAGTGTTGCGGTTAAGCGATCGTATGCCAGCTTGGCTAGCAAAACAGGATTTCGATGCGTATGAAAACCTGGTGTGGTGGGATCGTGTTCTGGCATAAAAGTGAATTGTAAGGCTATGCTTTTCTAGGCGCAATCTCTCTGGGGATTGCAACAATGTTTTGGAAGGCAAAAATCTCTCGTTCGTAAGGCTTGAGTTTGTCCAAAGCCACCATGCCATCAGATAGCAAACGGTAGAGGCGATGTCCTGGCAGCCGTTCCATGAAATCAACGAGGAACTGACGCCGTCCGATGTGCAAGGCATTGAATTCAAATTGGATCACTCCGATTTGATCTTTAGCAAGAGCATGGGTGGCACCATTCAGCACATCCATTTCAAATCCCTCGGTATCGATTTTGAGAAAATCGATTCGATCGAAGCTTTGGTCTTTGAGGAAAAGATCAAGCGTTGACACTTCCACATCCACAGACACCAAGGGCTTGGAGGTCATTGTCTTCAATGCCTCAGGACTTAGCGAGGCTCGGATGCCGCCTTCAGTCGAGCCTTCACTATCGTAAAGCTTCAATCGTCCAGGACTAGAACCGAGAGCCATGGGATGGCACTTGGCACGATGACCAACAGCGCTAACCAATCTTTGATAAGTTACAGGATGTGGTTCAAAAGCGTGTGCGTTAGCTTTGGGATAAACACGCAAAACAGCATCTGTGTAATCGCCTGAGTTTGCGCCGACATCTAGCACTTGAGGAGCTTCTTGATGAAGAAGAGTGGGAAGAAGTTCGTGAAGAAACCAAGTTTCTCCGGATGCCTCCATGCTCTCCCAATTGAAAAAGCCGGATTGCCTCAAGCTATGCTTTAGCAACGATCGATACAATGCATAGAGTCTTCTCATGGTGATTTTTTGGGTATTCCTTAATTTGAAACCTCTGCGGTTAGGCATTTTCTTCGGATATTGCCTTGATCAAGGTTTCTTCAAAGAGGTCACATGGCACATTCACAGATGCCATGGATGGCATATCATCTTCACGATGCACGCTGTCTCCGATCAAGTAGTGATAGTTTAGGTTCACTTGGCGACTGACGCTGTGGTAAAAGGGCCAAGCCCAGTCACGGGGAAGAATTTCCACGACGGGAGTTCCAGGCGAACAGTAAACCAAGTTTGCTAATCCAGCACCATGCATTCCACAAACCAAGCTAGCATCGCGAAACAAAACGATTTGCTCTGGCACGCTTAAATCTTCTAAAAAGACTTCTCTCAGACCATGTTTTTCCCAGACAGCATCGATCTGGCTTTTGTTTTCAATTTGGCGTCCTTTTCTTCGTGACAGCCAGATTCTCCCGAATCCGCTAGGTTTTGCTTTTTTGATCTCCTCGTGGTTCAGCAGTGTTCTAATGAAATCACAGGCAAAAGGTGCAACTGCTCCCTTGGTGTTGAGTCCAGGAAGTGGGAGTGAAGGCAACAGCAACGTTTCAGGCTGGTAATGCGAATTTCCTGAAACTGGGATCAGTTTGCTTTTCGGAACTCTCAAGAGATCAAAATACTTCTTTTGGTATTCGCGTTCCGTGTTTGCGACGAACTGAGCACAACTCAATTCCTGAAGCATTAGCAAACGGGGAAGGGAATCGAACAAAAAGTGAAAGTAGTTGTTTCCGCTTGGACATGACAAAAGCCCGACTCGACCAGAAAGCTTTTGGGGACGCGGTAAAGAAGGCAATTGAAAGATAGGATTCGCCAACGATGACCACTGGTAACTCTGATGATCATAAAGATAAGACACTTCATCAATGACCTTACCATGTCTTTTCCACCATTGGATTGCAGTTCCGTGTCTTCCGTAGATGCTTGTGTTTTCTATTTCAGCAACCCATGGAATAGGCAGATCCCGCTCATTGATGGATGAATGAAGGTCCTGAAAGAGTTCAGGGCTTTGGTTTGTGATTCCGAACTTAGATTTGGCTATTTCATCAGCTCTGAAAGACTCCAAGTTAACTATCGAGGAATGAGTGCACTTGTGAATCGACAATGAAGTCTCAGGTCGCCGTTGGTCAACGAAACGCCTCAACACAGACCGAATCAAACCTGCTGGCATGAATCTAATTCTAATTTGCTAAAGCGACTATAACTCTAGCCTTCCTGAAGTGGCTATTTGTCAGTTCGAGCCGTGGACTTTGATGCAATTTGCAAAAGTCTATCGGCAAGCTCTTTGCATGGATTTTCAGGAACCTGCTTCAGGATTTTGAGCCGTGCTGTTTGCCCCATCTCTTGCCATTTGTCTCTTGCGTTCCATGCTTTTTCCATGGCGTCTGAAAGACTGCGAACATGAGGTGCATCCGCCACGAAACCATTGACTCCATCTTCAACCACTTCCGGATTACCCGCAATATTGGTAACTATAGCTGGGCGCCCACACATCAAGGCTTCTACTAATGCCAGGGGGAGGCCTTCCATCCTTGAGGGAAGGATCAGGGCATGATGCTCTTCCCAAATCTGGCGAACGTCCGAAACGTGACCTCTGAATTCAACGGTATCTTGTAACTCGTAAAGGTTCGCCAGTTGATGAACTCCGTTTGATGAAATGCCACCGCCAAACATGGACACTTTTATGTTTCGATTTCGCCAAGCCGGCTGTGCTAAAACTTGAAATAAAAGATCCTGTCCTTTGGCATTGGGCTCAAGTCTCGCCACGCAAGCAATATTCCATGTCTTGCTCTCAGCTGGCCATGACGGTGGACTGCACCGATCCACTTGATAGGGATTCCACATTACCCTGGCCTGGGGCAATTTCATCGCGAGCTGATTCTCCAATAGGGCAAGGTTAGCTTTGGAGACGCAGAACACTGCCTTTGCGGACTCGTACACCTGAGACAGCTTGTCGAGCTGTTTATCCGTTGGCCAAAGATATTCGGCATTGGTTTGGACCACGGATACAAACGGAATTTTCTCACGATGCAAAAACCACATCCAGGGCAGTGCATCTCTGTAACCCCAATTCGAAACACAAACGAGATCAGGCTTAAATTTTCTGATATGCTGGTCGAATCCAGAAGGTGATTCGGTGAGCGGTTGATGTCGGCCTATGGTGTGTCCCACAATGTGTTTGATCCTCTGCCAGCGACTGGACCAAAGCGTGCTTTTGAATTCTGAAGATCGACGTTCATGAAGCAAAACGCCATTAGCTTGTAGATTTTTGATTCTTGCATGCGGTTGAGGCCATTTTTGGACACAAGCCGACACTGCATGTCCAGCACGAGATAGCTCACAGGCTGCTCCAGCCCACAATTCTTCTGAGCCGCCCCACGGATGACTGCTCATGGAACTAACAAAAGCAAAACGACTCATGAATACCTAAAGCAAACGTTAGCAACTCAGATCATGGGTTCACTTTGCTAGCCACTAAGCCAATACCGAGGTATAATCTGTGGCGATGCAAGTGCTCATGATGAAAGCGATTTTTGACTGTCAATCGATCGCATTCCTTGTGAAACCAGCCCCGATAGTTCTTGACCAACTGCTGCCAAAGAATGGCGAACAACCGAAAGACTGAAGTTGACGATGGGATCAGAGGAAAGCGCTCGAACAGGAAGAGAGCAGCACGAGGTCCCGTTGTGATCTTCCATGTCTCATTGATGCTGAAACCACGGGATTTCAGAAGCTGTGTTAACCCAGAGTCAGTCCATCGATGATAATCACCTGGGCAACTATGATCTTCGAAAATGCCATGAGTCGTGATGACCAGCTTGCCGCCGGGTTTTAGCAAACGATAAGCTTCATCCAAGTAGTGCTCAGGATGTAAAACATGCTCGAGCACTTGACTTGATAAAATCAAATCAAAGGTACTGTCGGAAACATCCAATCGAAAAGGCCCTGAAGTGAGCGGGATCTCGTAGTCCAATTGATCTACCCCAGCAATGTCAGCTCTCTTGTATTCGGCGTTGGGGAAAAGAGAACGATAGGGAGAACCACCACAACCAAAATCCAAAAGGTTAACTTCATCCTCCGTAGCGACCCGTTTCATCGCGATCAAAAGGTCACTCAGGTGTAAGTAAAACTGATCGCCAGAATTTGGAAATAAGCGTTCCCTTATATAATCTGACTCACTTAAGTGCTTCATTTGTAGAAAGAATTAAGCTTTAATTATCAATCTGCCTGTATAGTCAATGCGATGCAAAAAATACCTTTTATTTTGTTTCGATAAAAATTCATCGGTCGCTTGTTGTGCGCCTCGCCAATGCCCGTAGTCATCAATAATAATGATTCCGCCTTCCACGACTCTGTGAAATAACTGCTCTAACTCATGTTTTGTGGACTCATACCAATCCGTGTCTAATCGCAGTAATGCAATCGGGCCATCAGGTATTTGGCTCGGAATTGTTTCTTCGACTGGACCTTCAATGTAATGAATCCTCTCCGAAGGGTATCCGGTGGATTTCATGTTATTTTGAACATCACCTAAGCTCGCAACACACCAGTTCAAACCCTCTTTATTTGGGTCTTCAGCTAAATGTTGTCGAGCATAAACGCCATCCTGTGTTTGATCTTTATCCGTTGGTTCAGTCATTCCTTGGAAGGTGTCGCAGAGATAAAGATCTCGGTTCGTGCTTCCCTTATTGGACAACTCAATTGCAATAAGCATGCTGCTACCACCTCGCCAGACTCCACATTCGACAATGGATCCTTCTAAATTTCTCTCAACAATATAGTTAATTGCTTCAATGAGCGCTAACTGCCGCTCTAAGCTAGTCATTGTGTATTTTGATGCCTTGCTTAGCGTTTGCCTTTCCTTATCGCTAAGAGGTATCTTGGCTTTTTCATCTTCTTTATTTTTTCTTAAGAATATTTTTTTAATTATTTTAATCATAGTTTTATTAATCCCATTGCCAGTCTTCAAGATACTTACATGTATTTTCTTGCCATGGCCACTCTCGATGATGGTTGTGCATTTCTACTCTAAAGCTGCATGCTGATTCGATATTTTCAATTAAGGATTTCGATCGAGAATCAGCAATGTAAGTGTTTATAAAATAATTACCTAGATATAAACGAGGGTTTGGCAGCGTGCATGTGATTTTGTGTCTTCCAGCGGTTCGCATCAGTGGACGATCGGAGTCAAAAATCCAAGCATGCACGATCGGTTGATGAAGATTGTCGGTGATTTGAAACGAAAACGAAGCGTTTTGCAGGGGTTCCTTAGTTTCGACTTCAAAATGGATTTTTAAGGGTTGTCCATGAACATGAGTGCCCGAGGGTTCCGAGGTCTCGACTTTAGCTCGAACAATCTGGGCGACGCAGTCTTTGGGTTCTGGTGAGACATATTCATTCCCCGAACTGACTTCATTTTCAAGGTAGGCAGCAATCGCTTCCTGAGTTGATCCCTCAAAAAAGCAGGTTCCTTTTCTCATCAACAAGCATCTCGTGGTGAGTGTCGAGATGGCTTGCATGTTATGGCTCACAAAAAGAACGGTCCTCCCATCTCGTGTAGCTTCTCCCATCTTTCCCATGCATTTCTTTTGAAACTCAATGTCGCCGACCGCCAAGACTTCATCGACGATTAGGATTTCAGACCGAAGATGGGCAGCGACGGCGAAGGCGAGCCTGACTTTCATGCCTGAGCTGTATCGTTTGACCGGTGTATCCAGGTAAGCTGCGCATCCTGAGAAATCGACGATTTCATCCAATTTCGAACTGATCTCACGCCGCGTCATGCCTAGGATAGCTCCGTTGAGATAAACATTTTCTCGGCCTGTCAATTCAGGGTGAAAGCCTGTTCCCACTTCAAGCAAGGAAGCAAAACGGCCGCGAATTTTGATGCTGCCCTGAGTCGGACTGGTGACCCGAGAGAGCAGCTTCAAGAGGGTACTCTTTCCTGCGCCATTTCTGCCAATGATGCCAAGGACTTCGCCTTGCTGAACCGTGAAATTGATATCTTTCAGAGCCCAGACGTACTCACTGGTTGATTTGCGTGTGCGATCATTGGTCTGACCGACCTGTGCATAGGGGTCGTCTTTTCCGCGAATTTTGTGCCACCACCGATTGAGGTCGTGAGATAGCGTGCCAGTCGTTACCTCGCCTAAGCGATAAAGCTTGGAGATGTTTTCAACTTCGATGACGGTAGAGCTCATGAAGGGTCAGACAGTGTCCATAAAGGTCTTTTCGACCCGGTTGAAGATGATGATCCCAGCCATCAAGATCAAGGCTGTGCAAGTACCCGACCACCCAAGTAACTCCCACGAAAAGGATCCTGCACCAAGGTAGATGGATCGGAAGGCTTCAATGATGCCTGTCATCGGATTTAGCTCTAGCCAAGTGCGGTATTTATCAGGCACCGTAGATAAGGGATAAACAACCGGTGTGGCATACATGGCGAGCTGAATGCCGAAGGTGACAAGGAAAGCGAGATCGCGATACTTTGTGGTTAACGACGAGACGATGATTCCTGTTCCAAGTCCGAGGGCTCCCAGCATCAGCACAAGCAAAGGCGAGCCAAAGACCATGGCCATCCAGTTGGGGTGGATGGGCGTTCCTATCGAAAGATGCCAAGCTAAAGCGATCAACAGAACAAGGAACTGAATACCGAACTGGATGAGGGTGGAGATGACAATGGAGACGGGTGTAGCAAGGCGTGGGAAGTAAACCTTGCCAAATAGGTTAGCGTTGTCCTTGAAGGTGGTTGACGTCTTAGTTAGGCAAGTTGCAAAATAGTTCCACGGTGTGGTGCCTGCCAAATAAAAGAGAAGAGGAGGTAGCCCGTCGGTGGACATTTTGGCCACACCGCTGAAAATGATCGTGAAGGTTAGCGTGGTCAGCAATGGTTGGATAAAAAACCAGATCGGACCAAGAATCGTTTGTTTATAAACAGCAACGAAATCGCGCTTCACGAACATGAGAACAAGATCACGATATCTCCACAGGTCAGCGAGATGAAGATCGAGCCAGCCGTTACGCGGCTCAATGATCATGTCCCAGGATTCTTCTTGTTTCGTGCTCAAAGGTTAATGGGTTCTATTGAAGGCGTGAAAGATTTAGGACGTGGTTGAAGAGTCTTTCTTGGCAAGCCTCAATGGAGGTCTCTGCGGTGTCCAGACTTAAACCGGGTTCTTCTGGCGGTTCGTAAGGACTATCGATGCCGGTAAAACCTTGAATTTCTCCTGCTCTTGCTTTTTTATAAAGTCCTTTGGGGTCTCGTAGCTCACAAGTAGCAAGTGGGGCGCTGACGTAGATCTCGGTGAATAGCACCGTGTCTTTTTCGCATGAACCACGCACCGAGACTCGGTCGACCCGAAAGGGAGAAATAAGTGAACAAATCACCACGATGCCCGACTGAGCCATCAGTTTAGCGACTTCACCCGTGCGACGTATGTTTTCGCGTCGATCTTCATCGCTGAACCCCAAATCACGGCAGAGTCCATGACGCAGATTGTCACCGTCCAAAATGTAAGACGCGATACCTTGGCTATGTAGCCGACTGTCGAGGCCGACGGCCATGGTGGACTTGCCTGATCCCGACAGGCCGGTCAGCCATACGACTACCCCACGTTGACCAAGTCGAGCCGCACGCATCTCATCGGTGACCCTAAGATCCGTCCAGCTAATGTTGGTAGAGGCAAGCTTCAGGCTCATGAACAAATTAGGTCAAGCTACCGCCATTGGTCGCGTGGTTGGCGCGGCCTGACAATGGATAAGAGATTATGGATTCGGCGCTCATGGTTGGGCGTCGATAGTGAAAAACTCAGAGTAGTTTTTCGATGAGTCGGCTAGACAGCAGCCCGTCTAACTTCTTGTGAAGATTGGCAGCTGTGCGGAGCCGCTTTTTGATGATTTGTATTTCGGCAGGAGAATGATCAGAGGAAACTGGAGCGCTTGCGCCAGCTTCTAGTGTACGATGAATTTGCCCACCCGCCGTAGCGAGCTTTTTGCGGATGCCGGGCAATAGCCCCTGCTTAACGATGATGCGAAATTCCGTTTCCGCCTCATAGAAGTCGCGTCGATCTCCTTCTACAGGCACATGTCTTACAGCGTGCCATTCTTCAAGTTGCCGGATGGTCATGCTAGCGCTGGCTTTGCTGATGTCCAAATGCGTCGAAATGTCCTCCAGGCTGCATGGCTTTGGGCTCAAGTAAAGCAAAGCAAACATCCTGCCAATAAGCCGTCCGAGGCCAAAGGCATGAGTCGTGTTGCCGCCTGCCTCAATGAAACGACGAACTTCTCGTGACCAGGAAACCTGGCTTGGCATCGAAGCTTCGTGGGTGGACATCGTTTAGAATTTTCTAAATGATGGTGGCTTTTCAAGCTGGTGTTGGCAAGCACCTTTTGAGGTTACCAATGGAATACGGTCGTTTTGCTTATTATTTTTTTTCTAAAGAGCGTTCGTTTGCCTTTCCTGTTCACTATTGATAGCTGTGCTGCGATGCCACCCGGGTATTCGCACATCAAGTTCAAGGCTTAAGAGCGTCAGCTCAATTTGATTAAATGCATAGGTATTATTTGTTATGCATGCTTTAAATCAAATTCGATAAGCCGTTATGGATAGCATCATGCTTGATTTTAATGCTCTAAACTTGTTACGTTAACACTGTTCATCCTGGTGAAGATGTAGGAGATAAGTATTAAACTGATTGATCGCGTGGTCGATCTATGGACATGAAAACAATGTCCATAATAATTCGATGTGACACTATAGAGCCTTGCTTATGCCGTGATATTGTGGTGGCAAATTAGCTTCTATGCATGGTTTTAGTTCATTTATCCAAGAAGAGCGCGCTATGGACATTTGACTTTCCGCATCAGTTTCCTGAAAAATTGAGTCTAAATCACAGTAGCTGCGGGGCTAATTTCTGTTTGTTGTAGAAGGGAAAATCCTATCTCTAAGTTTCAAAAATGGCGATTATCCAACAAAAATAATCATAAATCAGAAACGCTGCGCCGTGGTAGTTGCGCTTTTCTCTGGGCTGGGCTTTGTCGAAGCCATGTCTAGAACTGTGCCAGAACCGGAATTCGACGAGTATGCGGGGGATTATCATGCCGCTCTGCAGAAGGGGCTAAAATTGACCGGTGAAGATGCATCCTATTATGCGGCAGGTCGGTGTCGATGGACGGCGGAGCGAGCCAAGCAGGATGGGCTTCATGTGAAGCGCGTGCTCGACTTTGGCTGCGGGACCGGAACAGCGACGCAGTTCTTGATGAAAGCTTTTCCGGGATGTCATGTGACGGGCACCGACCCGTCTGAGGCTAGTCTCGTCGTTGCTCGTGGAGATCATCAGCAACTCGATTGTGATTTTGTTTTGCCTGAAGCGCTCGCCCAGTTGAAGAAGATGGATTTGGCTTATTGCAATGGTGTGTTTCATCACATTCCTCCCGCCCAAAGGGAAGGGGCGGCGCGTTCCGTTTATGAGGCTTTGAAGCCAGGAGGATGGTTTGCTCTCTGGGAGAACAACCCCTGGAATCCCATGGTCTGGTATGTGATGAGTCGTGTTCCTTTTGATAAGGATGCGATTATGCTCTGGCCTGGAGAGACTGAGGATTTGCTTCGGCAGGTCGGCTTTCAGGTCTCCTGCACAAGATTCTGTTTCGTTTTTCCCAGTTTTCTCTCCGTCTTAAGACCCATGGAATCTTTGTTGTCTCTGCTGCCTCTAGGTGGGCAATACGTCGTGCTTGCTCAGAAACCTGAATAGGCTACGGAGCTTTTTTGATGCTGCATCCACTTTACCACTCTGTGTTTTTTGAACTGATTTTTTCATGAAAATTCTGCCAATCGCATTGAACATCTTTTCTTGCCTGATTGCTGGTGTGCTGGCTGTCCAAGGGCAAGAATTGACTCCTGAGCAGGTGTCTGACTTTGCATCGCTAGAGAAGCTTGCGGCTCAGCTCGCGGCCAAGCCTTATCAAGCGCCTAGCCAGCAACTTGATCCATTCTTTGAAGGATTGAAGTATGATGGACATCGCCAGATAAGGTTTCGTCGCGACAAGGCTTTGTTTTCGGAGTTGGGGGATGTGTATCGGGCGGAATTTTTTCATCCTGGCTGGATGTTTAAGAAACCGGTCCAATTTTATACTCTGCTAGGTGGGGCAAGTGCGCGGGTGCCCTTTGATCAAAAACTTTTTGATTACGGTGAGTTGAAACTTCCAGAGAAGATCACGCCGCCTGCTGGTTATGCGGGATTTCGGTTGCTGGCTCCAGATGCTTTTTTGAATAAGCCTTTTGAGTTCCTGGTGTTCATGGGGGCCAGCTACTTTCGTGCTGTAACTACGGAACTGGGGTATGGAATCAGTGCGCGCGGTGTGGCGGTAAACACCCTTGGAGGCAAGTCTGAGGAGTTTCCTGATTTTACGCACTTTTGGTTTCAGCCTCCCAAGCCGGGAGACAAGTTCTTTAAAATTTTGGCTCTGCTGAATGGGCCAAGCATTACGGGTGCTTATCAATTTGATGTGATGCCAGGTAAAACCACGGAGACCCTGGTGAAAGCCACGCTGCATCTTAGGCAGCCTGTGGAAATGTTGGGGATCGCTCCTTTCTCAAGTATGTTTTGGTATGGAGAAAACAGCCATCCCAAGCCCTATGATTTTCGTCCCGAAGTCCATGATAGTGATGGTCTGCAGATTGAAATTGAAGGTGGGCCTTCGATCTGGCGTCCGCTCGATATCAGCCGTGATCTTCGGCTCAGTATCTTTGAAACAGATCGTTTGAAGGGATTTGGTTTGGCAGAGCGAGATCGCGACTTTAATAACTTCCAAGATCTTGAAGCGGTTTATCATCGCAGACCGGCAGTTTGGGTGGAGCCCAAGAGTGGTTTTGGTAAGGGTTCCGTCGTATTGGTGGAGCTCTCCACGGGTGAGGAAACTTGGGACAACATTGTTGCTATGTGGAAGCCCGCTGTCTTGCCTGCGACACCAGCTGAGCCTCTCAAAGTCGAGTATCGCTTGGCATGGCTTGAAGAACATCTGCCCGGTCTTCTGGCCAAGGTCATTTCCACCAGGCGTGGATTTGTCATGGATAGTGACGATCATCTTTATGTGCTCGACTTCACTCGTGGATTGATTCCAGACGGTAAGCCTGCCGATTGGGTGCCAGCGATCGAAGTGGCCATAGCCAACGGAGATGCTAAAGTGATCGATCAAAGAGTCATGCGTAGCAGTGAAACGGGCGGCTGGCGCGCTTTCTTCAAACTCGATGTGCCCGAGAAGACCCAACTCATCGAGATGAGTTGTGATCTCTTGGATGGCAAAAAGCCGATCTCAGAGCGTTGGATGTATCAGTGGCGAAGATAGAATCGTTGAAGCTTTATTCCAAGACTTCAGCTAATTTGCTGTGTATGCCATCAAAGCCTCCATTGCTAAAGATGATGATGACATCGCCAGGCTGAGTTTGGTCTTTGAGGCGAGCCAAAATAGCCTGCGTATTCGCCTCATGGAAACAAGGTTTTCCAGACGCTAAAACGGATGCTGCCACAGCGTTGACATCGAGCCGTTGCTCCGCAGCTACTTTTTCCGGGTTTGCGACCGCAGCGACGATGCTACCGTCAGCTTCTTTGAGGGCTTCGATCAGTTCAGCTTGCAAAACATTCCGGCGGCTGGTGTTCGATCTAGGTTCAAAGATGGCCCAGAGGCGACGTCCAGGAAACTTCTGACGAAAGCCACGCAGGGTTTCCCGAATGGCGGTTGGATGATGACCGAAATCATCAATAATCGTGATGCCGTTGACTTCGGCGCGAACGGTCTGCCTTCTCCTCACGCCACGAAAGCTCGCTAGGCCGCTTCGGATTTCTTCGTCAGATAAGCCTGCATGACGTGCAGCACAAATGCACATGGCTGCATTTCGGACATTGAACTCGCCAATCATAGGCACGGTGAAGGCTACGCCATTCAAGGTGAAGCTCGTGCTTTCAGGATCTGCAGATGTGATGGCAATGACTTCATCACAAGCACTTCCCAAACCTACTTTGAGGGTGAGAGCATAACTCTTCAGAGAGAGGCAGTTTGCGTCATCGCCGTTTAGAAGAACCAATCCGTTGCGAGGCACGCTGTTGAGCAATCGCTGAAACGTGAGGCGAATGTCATCGAGATCGCGAAAGATGTCGGCATGGTCAAATTCGATGTTATTGATGACTGCGCATTCTGGCAGGTAGTGAAGGAACTTACTTCTTTTGTCGAAGTAAGCTGTGTCATATTCGTCTCCCTCAATGACAAAGAATTCACTGTGATTGAATCGAGCTCCTGTGGCGAAGTTTTCCGGCACTCCTCCAATCATGTAACCTGGATTGCGTCCTGCATGCTCTAAGATCCAAGACAGCATGGTGGTTGTGGTCGTTTTGCCGTGTGTGCCGCTGATGACAAAACTGCGTTTGCCCTGAATCACTTCGCGGCGCAGCATTTCTGCCATGCTCGTGTAGGGGAGTCTCCGCTCCAGCATGACCTCTAGCTCTTCATTGCCTCGGCTGATGGCGTTTCCGACGACAAAAAGATCTGCTTGAGCCGGTAGATTACTGCCTTGGTAACCTTCGGTGACGGTGATGCCAGCCTCTCGCAGAACATCTGACATGGGCGGATATACTTTTTCGTCAGAGCCTGAAATTGTGTAACCCAGTTGACGCATGGCGACGGCCGTGGATCCCATGGCGGTGCCACAGATGCCGATAAAATGTAGATGTTTGGACATGGGGAAATCAGAGGCCAGTGCCAGGAAATTTGAAACGCAGGGCGTAAAGCAGGAGTGTGGACCGTCAAGTAGTTAAAGGTGAGGAATCATGCGAATAGAGGCGAATTCGATAGGATAAAGGTGGCACCGCATCTGCTCTATTCGTGACTACTAACCATGCAGCATGTTCCCATTGCCCATCTAGGTCCAGGCATCTACCCTTCTCCGATTCATCAAATCGGCGGTGTAGAGGCTCCTTTCAAACAGGACGATAGGGATCGCGTCCTTTACGATAGCTCCTTGCGTGGGCTTGAGGCTCCTGATCGAGCCATGACTTTTGAGGAAGCGGGCCCACGCGAGCAGTTGTTTTTTGATCCGCCGAAAACGACCGTAGGCATCGTGACCTGCGGTGGATTGTGCCCAGGCTTGAATGACATCATCCGTGGCATCGTCAATCAATGCCATCGGCAATATGGGGTGACTCGAATTTTGGGATTTCGTTATGGCTATGAGGGATTGGTTCAACGGTATGGGCACACGCCGCTGACGTTGCGACCTGATTCAGTTGCACAGGTTCATACATTTGGGGGAACCATTTTGGGCAGTTCACGTGGCCAACAGCCCATCACAGAGATGGTGGACACCCTGGAAGACATGGGCATCGACATTTTGTTTGTCATTGGTGGAGATGGTACATTGCGGGGAGCATCTGCCTTGGTCGCGGAGATTGCCCGACGAGGTTTGCGCAAGGCGGTTGTTGGAATTCCAAAAACCATCGACAATGACATCATGTTCCTCGACAAAAGCTTCGGTTTTGAGACAGCTTTTGCGGAAGCCGTGAACGCGGTCAAATGTGCTTACACCGAGGCCTGCGGTGCCGTCAATGGGGTGGGGCTTTTGAAGTTAATGGGCCGGGATAGCGGCTTTATTGCCTGCTTTGCGGCTCTAGCAGGCAGCAATGTGGATTACGTTTTGATTCCTGAGGTGCCTTTCACGTTGGATGGCACTGGTGGCTTGCTGGAGTCGCTTCGTTACCGTCTTGCGAAGCGCGGTCAGGCCGTGATCGTGGTGGCTGAGGGGGCTGGTCAAGATTTGCTACAAACCGACGGAAGTACCGATGCGAGTGGTAACATGCGTTATGGCGACATCGGATTGTTTTTGAAAGATCAGATCAATGGCTTCTTCAAATCGCGACGCATGGAAGTGAACCTGAAGTACATTGATCCAAGCTATATTGTCAGAAGTGTGCCAGCGAATGCGCAGGATAATGTGTATTGCTCACGGCTAGCGCATGCCGCTGTTCATGCCGCGATGGCTGGCAAGACCAACATGCTTGTGGGGCGCTGGCATGGTGCCTTCGTTCATCTGCCGTTGGAGATGGTCACGCGAGGTCGTCGTAAAGTCGATCCAAACAGTGAGCTTTGGCATGCGGTTTTGGAGAGCACGGGACAACCTGCTAGGTGGTCATAGTGTTGCGACTAAATTAGTGAGCTGCTTGATTGTAGTAGGCGCGCTCCTCGGGCATCATGGATGATTTGGGATCAATCTGGCTAAGCAGCTGTCGAGTTGTTTCTTCCGCATTGCTGGCCTGAGTGCTGCGCGCCATTGCAGCAATGATGGCACGCTGACCTTGGCTCAATTGGTCTGACAAAGGGTCCACCGAGGAAAGAGCACGAACCACCCCTGGCATGTCACGCAATCGCCAGGCTGCCATGGCGATGAAGAATCGGCGTTGCATGTCATCCGGTTGGGCTTGATTGAATTGGCCGGCTTGCATCGCTGCGAGTTCAAGACTTTGGCCGGTCAGCAGGCAGGCATAAAGATGTTCGTCTTGATATCGATGGTCTTCTGGCCAACGGCGTACTGCTTCTGCTGTGCTGGCCAGATAGCGTTCGGTGTTGCCATTCGCTTTGGTAGCTCGAATCAGGCCATCGTAGCCTTCACGTTCGAGAGCACGATTTCGGGATAAGCTGGTGAACGCCTCTTCAGCAATATCGAAATGCCTTCGCTCTTCAGCATATTTGGCCAAGAGTTTGAGCAAGTCGGCGCGTTGTTCCGTGTCTGCGGCTGCTTTGGCGGTGATCAAAGCAGCACGAGTTTCCTCAGGGGATTTCTGACTGACAAAAGCGAGGTGAGCCCGATAAAAGGCGAGCACGGCGTGATTTAGAATTTTGCCTGCACGACGATCACTAATGAGTCGCTCCATGGCGTCAAATCGTCTCAGAAAGGTCATCGCCGTCAGTAGGTTTTCCAAGAGGGGTTGGTGTTGTAGCGCCTCATCCTCTGTAATGAGTGAGACCACGCGCAAGTGCTCATTCTGTGGGGGTTCTAGCAACCATCGAACATAAGGCGTGAGATCGTCCCCTTTGAGTTCTTGAGCTTTTTGCACTACTTCAGCCACAAGTTGCGGACGACGGAGGGGATCCAAGCGCACTTGCTGCCGAAGCGCCATCACTTCATGCCAGCCTTTTTTCAAAGGATGCTTCACGAGTGCTGAGATCAAACGTCTAGATTCGTCAGGCGGAAGGTCGTTGATATCATTGATTAACTCTAGCGCAGCAAGGGAGGTGTCATCCTTGCCCTCGCCGACTTTCCAAGCCCTTCGTAGTCCTTCAGATTCTTCGACTGGTTTTCCTGAAGTAATCTGCGCACGAGCTAGACGCAAAGCGTGATCACGGTCTTCAGGATGCTTTTCCGCGTAAGTTTTCATGGCCTGCAGTACCATGTCGTTCTTCTGGGTGCCTCCCCAGACCTGCTGGGCAAGGTACATCAGGCTATCATCAGCCGCTTGTTCGACGAATAATTCGGAGAGGAGGGTGGAGGCTTCTTGGGGACGTCCGAGGGCCACCAAAGCGCGCACGCGCATGATGCGGTCGGCTCGCGTGGTTGCTTTTTGACGTTCCAATTGATCTAAAAAATGCAGCGCTTCGGGGCGCTTCATCATGGTTAGGTATTCCGCGGTGAGGCGCACGGCATTCACATTGTCCGGCGAAATTTTAACCGCGCGCTGAACCTTGTCCCAGCCCTGCATGTAGTTTTTGTCATGCGTTTCCTGGAGCGCTTCTTGATACAGACGCTCCGCCCGCCAGTCTTGAATGGCATCCTTGGCAGGACGAGCAAAGCGTAGGCCTAGCGCAATCATGCTGATGCAGCCGATGATCAGCAGTGTGATCGCGGTGATCTTTGCCGTCAGGGATTGCCGGTCTTTGTGCGCTTGAGTGGGGGGCACGAGCCATTCCCAGGCTAGGCGCAGCGGCCGCAACAGCGTGGCGACTTTGCCCGCCTTAGCGGATGAGGATTGAGGATCAAAATTCTGGCTGGAGAGCACTCTTGCGGTTGGGGAATAAGTTGGAGAGAAGCTGAGCATGCCTCAGGTCGCGGCATGGCGTCAATCTCGGTTTCGCTCATCCGAACTCAGGAACTCATGGTTGGTGTGCGAAAGCAGCCAAGGAAACTGCGTATGGTAAGCTGATTCTTATGAAGCTCTCTCGGTTCGCTTTTATTCTGGCATCTCTTGGTTCCTGCCTAGTTGGCATGGCTTCACCAGCCTTAGGTTTGCAGGCTGGGGCGGCGACGAGCAACATTACCCCTGAGATCGGTGGCTTCGTGGTGGGTGGTTTTTCTCCTTTTCCCTCCACGCATATTCACGATGAGCTGCATGCACGTTGCTTGGTTCTGGATGATGGTCAGCAGCGCCTTGCCATCGTGGTCTGCGATCTGCTTGGGGCCGCCCGCCAGATGTTTGATGAAGCCGCCCGTTTGGTGGAAAAAGAATGCGGCATTTCCAGATCGGCTCTGCTCATGTCTTGCACTCACACGCACTCTGCTAGCAGTGCACTGTCCGACAATCGGTATGATTCGGTTTCGATGGAGCTCACGGCTTATCAGCGCTTTGTGGCACGGCGTATCGCCGATGGGGTTCGCCGGGCGGTGAATCTTTTGCAGCCTGCGGAAATCGGTTTCGCTTCCATCGACGTGCCGGGCCAGGTTTTCAATCGGCGCTGGTTCATGAAGGACGGAACCGTGCCGCCCAATCCTTTTGGCGGCATCGACCGTGTGAAGATGAATCCCGGTCATAGTCCAAATTTGGTCAAGCCGGCCGGTCCGACGGACCCGCAGGTCTCGCTTTTGGCCGTGCGAGCCAAGTCCGGTAGCTGGATCAGTGTGCTGGCAAATTACTCCCTGCATTATGTGGGTGATGTCGGGGCAGGGCACATTTCCTCGGACTACTTTGGTGTCTTTTGTCAGAGGCTTGAAGGGCTGCTCGATGCCAAGGATCAAGATCCGCCATTCGTGGCTCTGCTGAGCAATGGCACCAGTGGCGATGTGAACAACAACGATTACAGCCGCCCCACGGGGCCCCCAGGTCCGAAGTATTCAAAAATCCGAAAAGTGGCTGAGGAGGTCGCGCAGGCCAGTGTGAAAGCCCTGCGATCGGTCGCTTGGCTGTCTGAAGCAAAGTTGGATTCTCGTTTCACCGATCTCCAGGTGAAGCAGCGGCGTCCGACACCTGAGCAAATCACTTGGGCTGAACAGACGCTAGCCCAGCCAGTGGTCTTGGGAAAAGGCAGCGCGAGCATCCTGCCGCGTGCTTATGCAGAGCGTTGCTTGAAGCTCAAAGATGCCCCCGAGCAGATTCGCCTTCCGGTTCAGGCACTGCGCATCGGGCCCGCGGCAATCACGGGCATTCCGTGCGAGACCTTTGCGGAGACGGGGCTGGACCTGAAAGCCAGGAGTCCCTTTCAGCCGACTTGGACTCATAGCATTGCAGGCGGATACTTTGGCTACTTGCCGACGCCGCCCCAGCATGAGCTAGGCGGTTATGAGACTTGGCTTGGCACCAGTCGCTTGGAGCCCCAGGCCAGTGTGAAAATCACCGAAACCCTTATGAAGCAGCTTCGTGACATGCAGGCGAAACCTTGATCGTGATTTACTGGCTGCCTCTCCCAACACTTCCCGTCATCATGCGCTGCATTCTTGCTTTCCTGCTGGCTGCCTCTCTTCAGGCGGCACCTTATCCTGAAACAACGCCAGACACCGTGGGCAATCGACTGCTGCAGAGCTACTGGCAGACGCAGGTCGAGCAGATCGAACAAACAGGTAGCCTGAAAGACATCCAAACCGCTGAGGACTGGCAGAAAAAAGCCCCCGAGTATCGCCGCCAGTTGGCGGAGATGCTCGGCCTGCATCCCATGCCGGAGCGCACGCCCTTGATGGCCACACGCACGGGTGAGCTGGCTGGCGATGGCTGGCGTGTCGAAAAACTGCACTACCAGGCGGTGCCTGGGCTTTACGTGACGGCGAACCTTTACCTGCCTGCCAAGGTGGAAAAGCCCCTGCCGGCTATCCTTTATGTGTGCGGTCATGCGAATGTGATGAAAGACGGCATCAGTTATGGCAACAAGACGGGTTACCATCACCATGGCATCTGGTTCGCTCGCCACGGTTACGTATGTTTGATCATCGACACGGTGCAGTTGGGGGAGATTCGCGGTGAGCACCATGGCACCTATGGCAAAGGGCGCTGGTGGTGGGTTTCACGCGGCTACACTCCGGCTGGGCTAGAGGCTTGGTCCGGGATTCGTGGTCTCGATTATTTGGAAACGAGAGCGGAGGTGGATGCGAGCCGCCTGGGCGTCACGGGGCGCAGTGGTGGTGGTGCCTACTCCTGGTGGGTGGCGGCGCTGGATGATCGGATCAAGGCAGCTGCCCCGACAGCAGGAGTGACCTCCATGCGCAATCATGTCGTCGATGGCTGCATTGAGGGGCACTGCGACTGCATGTTCTTCGTGAACACCTATCGCTGGGATTTTGATCGTTTGGTCGCCTTGGTCGCGCCACGTCCTCTGCTGATTTGCAATACCGACAAGGATAGCATTTTTCCCATCGATGGCGTCTTTCAGGTTCATCAGAAGGTGCGGCGGATCTATCAGCTGCTGGGTGCAGATGAAAAGTTAGGCCTGCAAGTGGCCGAGGGACCTCACAAAGACTTGCAGCCGTTGAACATGGGAGCCTTTCACTGGTTCGAGCGCCACTTGAAGGGGGCAGACCCCATGGCAGTGCTGAATCAGGGGGCTGAAAAGCTGCTGGAGCCTGAACAACTGCGGGTCTTTACCCAATTGCCCGCCGATGAAAAGAACACCACGATTGACCAAAGCTTTGTGCCCCAAGCGAGCGCGCCCGAAGTCCCCGTGAGTGCTGAGGCCTGGGAGAAGCAGAAGCAGGCCTGGAAAAAAGTCCTGGAAGAAAAAGTGCTGGCAGGCTGGCCTCAGGACGCGGCTCCAGTGGCTCTTGTTCGGGTAGGACAAAGCGAGCGGGACGGTATCACGTTGTCGGCCTATGATTTTCAGTCAGAGCCTGGCCTGCCGTTGCGGCTTTATGTGGCGCATCGCGTAGGGGTGAAGGTTCAGGATCTGGATCTGGTGGTGCTGAATCTCTTGGATGAGGAGGGCTGGGGGCAGTTCAGCCGCACTTATCAGGAGCGCTTTAGCCAGCTCTGGCAGGCGGGCTTGCCTTCCGTCAGTCGCGACGATGCGGCGTTTGAGCGTGAGCGGAAGATGTTTCAAAACTTCCCATGGGGCATGGCTTACCTAGCTCCGCGTGGTGTGGGTCCGACCGCCTGGTCGGGCAGTGAAAAGGCGCAGAACCATCGCCTCAGGCGCTTTTACCTCCTGGGACAGACGGCCGATTCCATGCGTGCTTGGGACATTCGTCGTGGTGTTCAATCGCTTCGAATGGTCTCGGGTCTGGAAAAGAAGCCGATCTGGCTGCAGGCTGAGCAAGCTATGGCGGTGAATGCACTGTATGCCAGCCTTTTCGAGGATGGAATTGCCCGGTTGGATCTGCATGAGCTGCCGACCAGCCATGCGCAGGGACCTGCGTATCTGAATGTGCTGAAGTATCTGGATTTGCCGCAAGTCGCCGCGCTCGCAGTGGATCGCACACGTGTCATTCTTTACACGGCGGAGGAAAAGCCTTGGGTCTGGACCACGGCACTTGCGAAAGGGCTCGGATGGCCGTACAAGCAATGGCAAATCCGCAAGCCTGTCGCAGCGACGAAAGAAGAGCGCTGAGCCTAGCGCACGGACTGTCATCTGCGCACAGGGTTGACGGTTTCGTCAGTTGGCTGCATGGGCATCGCTCGCCGAGGGCAGTGGCGGCTAGATGGCTGGCTGCGCGGACATCGGCGATCCGATTTCTTCTTTCCCCATGGCCGGTTTTTTCAAATCCCTCCTCCAACGTTTCACCAAGCCAAACATCGACTGGGATGAGCTCGAAGCCTCGCTCATCGCCGGAGATTTAGGTCCAAAACTAGCACTGCAAATTGTCAGTGATTTGCAGGCTCAGCAGCGTCAGCTGCATGGGGCCGACATTGTGAAGGTGGCTCGTGATCATGTGCGGAAGATTTTGCCATCACAGAATCCTGCGCTGACACCGCTGGTGGATGGTCGCCCGAAGGTGCTGCTGATCGTCGGTGTGAATGGGGTCGGCAAGACCACCTCGACCGCGAAGCTGGCACATCTGCTGCATCGTCAGGGGCATGGCGTGGTGCTGGCTGCGGCCGATACCTTTCGCGCGGCGGCGGTGGAGCAGCTGGAGGTCTGGTCCCAGCGCCTCGGGGTGCCTTTGGTCAAAGGGCCGCCAAACAGCGATCCGGCGGCGGTGTGTTTCGAAGGCTATGAGCGCGCCGTGAAGTCGGGAGCGGCCTTTCTGCTCTGCGACACGGCAGGTCGCCTGCACACGAAGCACAACCTCATGGAGGAACTGCGGAAGGTGAACCGCGTGCTCGGGCGCAAGGACCCGAGTTCACCCCATGAAGTCATGTTGGTGGTGGATGCCACGACCGGCTCAAATGCGCTGCAGCAGGCACGCGAGTTCCACAAGGCTGTGCCACTCACGGGGCTAATCGTCACCAAACTGGATGGCAGCGGCAAAGGCGGTGTACTGGTGCCCATCCAGCAGGAGTTAGGCGTGCCGACGCGATTCATCGGGCTAGGAGAGCGGGTGGAGGATTTCCAGGCCTTCGATCCCGCGCGTTTCGTGGATGAGCTGCTCTAAGCGGGACTTTTCATCTGGAAGATGCGGGGGCCATGAGCTCGCAGTGGACGCAGGCGCGGTGTTAGGCCATGCTCGGTCATGGCTGCCGTGCTTGATCTTCGCCACCTCGGAGTGGTTTTGTTCATCGGGGGTGCTCTTGTTCGAGCCTCCGCGGGAATGACCCTTGATGAGGCTGAAAAGATCGCCCCGCTTCCCGACATCGCCCAACACGGTGGTGTGGTTTGGGCAGATCTGAATGAAGACGGCCATCAAGATCTCATCGTTTCTAACTCGGCGGGTTATGGCGTTTATCTCTTCAATCCTGTAGAAAAGAAGCACCTGCAATGGTCGCGCGGCTGGTCCCAGGTGCTGCGAGAGGGCAAGCCTGGTGATGCCCATAGCCTACCGCTGCTCAAAGGGGCCCGCTTTGAAGACGGTAAGCTCGTCTTTGCGAATGGACAGCAACCGCTGAGTCGTGATGAATTGCTGCGTGTGCCTGGGCCGCCTCTCTTGAGCCCAGAGGCATCGTTGAAAAAAATGCATGTCCAGCCAGGCTGGGCAGTCTCCCTCGTGGCGGCGGAGCCGCTCGTGCAGGACCCGGTGTTCATCGACTGGGATGAACAGGGCCGAGCCTGGGTCGTGGAGATGGGCGACTATCCGTTCGCTCCTGGTGAAAAAACCCAGGATGGTAAAATAGGCCAGGAACGCGTTTCGGAGCTACAGACTGGTCGGGTGAAAATCCTGACGGATACCGATGGTGATGGAGACTATGATCGCGCCAGTTTATTTCTCAGCGGCCTGCGCCATCCCACTGGTCTGGCCTGCTCGCGCGGTGGGGTTTTTATCTCAGCGATTCCCGATGTGATCTACGCCACGGATACCGATGGCGATGAGCGTTGTGATCAAGTCGAGCCCTGGTTTCGTGGCTTCACGGCGGGCAATCCGCAGCATCTGGTCAACGGTTTTTGTTGGGGGCTGGATGGCTGGCTCTATGGAGCCAATGGGGACAGTGGTGGCGAGGTAACGGCACTACGCACGGGGCAAACGCTGCGGCTCGGCACCAACGATTTTCGCTTTCACCCGGAGTCGGGGCGGATCGAGCTGGAGGCTGGCCGCACGCAGTATGGTCGCTGGCGCGATGATTTCGGCAATTGGTTTGGCAACAACAACAGCACGCTCGCTTGGCATTACTTCCTGCCTATGCGCTGGCTGGAGTCACATCCCGACCGCGTGGCAGCAGCCCTGCGTCGTGTCACAAATGAGGACAAGTCGCTGCATCCCATCAGCCCCGAAGTGCGCCGTTTCAATTGGGCCTCCGCTACGCACACGCTGACCTCGGGCTGCTCTCCCATGCCCTGGTTCGATGGCAAGGAGTCCAGCCTCCTGATCTGTGAGCCGGCGAACAATCTGGTGCATCGGCAACTGCTGGACCTGACGCAGCTACCCATCACCAGTCGTCGCCATCCGGAGGATCTCACTCGTGAGTTGATTGCAAGCGAAGACAATCACTTCCGCCCTACTCAAATGCGCCAGGGGCCTGACGGTGCCTTTTACATCGTGGACATGTATCGCCAAGTGCTGGAGCACCCCGAATGGATTCCAGCTGAGATCGCTCGGGGACTGGATCTGAGGGCAGGGGAGGACCGTGGCCGAGTGTATCGGCTGACTTGGCCCGGCATGAAGTCCGCTCCATCAAGATTGGGGAGCGATTGGGGTGCCGAGATGCGCTCATCGATTCGCTGGCGACGTGACACCGCCCAGCGCCTGCTTTTGGAGAAAAAGGACATGGCCCAGCTTCCTGGGTTGCTAGCAATCGGGCAAGATTCTGAGCAATCGCTGCCCGTGAGGCTCCAGGCGACTTGGACCGCAGCGCTGTTAGATGAGCAGCACCGGCCGGCACTGCACGAGCTGATCCGCGCCAGTTTTCCCCAGGTGCGTGGAGCGGCCCTGGTGGCAGCAGGTGGGGATGACATTCATCCCGAGGAACTGGCCTCCTGGTTTCCCCGACAAGCTGAAGCCCACCCTGCGGCCTTGCTTCCAGTGCTAGGCAAAGGGAATGAGGATCGCCAGAAGGTCGTTCGACGCTACCTAGCGCTGTTGCCTACCCTGAAAGGTGAGGCAGAGCGTGGCAGGCTGGTCTTTGCCCGCACCTGCATGGCCTGCCATCGACTGCGGAATGTGGGGGTGGAGGTCGGGCCCGATCTAGCCACGGTGGCTTCCAAACCGGTAGAGCAGCTTCTAGAGGCCATTTTTGATCCCAATCGTGCCGTCGAGCTTCGCAATGCGACCACTCAGGTCACGCGGCAGGACGGCACGGCGTTAGCAGGGCTGCTGGTGGCAGAGACGCCGACCAGTGTCACGCTGCGAATGCCTGGGGGGCTGGATCTGCCCATCCCGCGTGTAGAGATTCGATCCACTCGCACGCTGGCCACATCCCTGATGCCCGAGGGATTGGAGGCGGCCCTGACGCCACAGGATGTGGCCGATCTGTTGGCTCATCTACGGCCCTGAGTCGATATCTCGGCTAGGAGGTCGCCATGGCCTCTAGTGAATGATGCTAAAAGCGCTCCTCGTGCGGACGCTTGCCTATTTGGAAATGACTTCTGAGCGTCCTAAAGTGCTCACGCAAGTGTGGGGGCAATATGTCAGGAACATGCATCGCCTTGGAAGATGCGGATCGCGCTTGTCAGGTGGGTGCTTGAGTCGCTAGTTTGAAGCTGTTTTTTGGAAATTTCCCAGGAACCAACCTCATTATGAAATTCACGATCAGTCTCCTCACGCTCACAGCGCTGTTTTCTGGCACAGCCCTTCATGCCGAAGATAAACCTTCCCAGCCCGGAGGTCAGCTACCCGGAAAGGTGGCAGTCAGCTTAGTCAAAGTGGCTGATGACTTGGTGGATCCTGTCAGTGTCGCTGCCCCTAACGATGGCAGCGGTCGCGTCTTTGTGGTGGAGCGTCCAGGCGTGATTCAGGTGATCAAAAATGGCAAAAAGCTGCGTCGCCCCTTCTTGGACATCAAGGACAAGACCATCTCTTCCTTTTTGGAACTGGGCATGTTCAGCATGGCTTTTCACCCAGACTTTGCCAAAAACGGCAAAGTCTATGTGGCCTACGCTGACCTTTGGTTCAATGGAGCAACGATGATCGCCGAGTACACGGTGGACAAAAGCAATCCCGATCGCCTGAACCCAGAGAGCGTGCGCATTTTGATGCAGATTGACTTTCCCTACTGCAATCATCACGGTGGCCAGATCGCTTTCGGACCTGACGGCTACCTGTACATCGGTGTCGGTGATGGCGGCTGGGAGGGAGATGTGATCAATGCCGGTCAGGATCTACACACTTGGCTGGGTAAAATGCTGCGCATCGACGTCAACAAATCCTCCGCTGATCGTGCTTACGAGGTGCCCAAGGACAATCCCTTCATCACGCCACTTCAGCAGATGACGCTTTTTGGAGTCAGCGAAGAAGCGTTTTCTAAAGTGCACCCCAAAGCGAAGCCTGAAATCTGGGCCTACGGCTTGCGCAACCCCTGGACCTTTAGCTTTGACTCGAAGACTGGGGACCTGTACATCGCTGACATCGGTCAAAATCACTGGGAAGAGGTGAATTTTCAGCCAGCCAGTAGCAAAGGTGGGGAAAACTACGGATGGAAGTTCATGTGCGGCAGCCATCCGTTTCCAATGATTCTGAAGAAGAATCCCGATGGAACGGAGACAGCCAGTGACCCAGAAAACTACCCTAAAGTGGGAGTCCAGCCAATTGCCGAATACAGCCATGTAGATCAGGGCATTTGTGTGATCAATCTTGGCATTTATCGCGGTCAGGATTACCCTGAGCTCGATGGCGTCTATTTCTGCGCCGACTGGGGCAGTGGCAAAGTTTGGGGCATGAAGAAGGACGCTGGCAAATGGCAAATGCAGGAGCTGATGGATCTGGCCGACGGCATCCGCCCTACCGGCAGCGGCACTGGCCCTGATGGCAGCATTTACGTGACCCATGCGACTGCGAACTACGGGGGGCCTGTCGATCCCTACACCAGCGAACGTGGAGCACTGTGGAAGCTAGTTCCTACGGCCAAAGTCCCAGCAGGGGCAGTGACCGCGCCTGTTGCAGGCAAGTGATGCCTTTAAGGCTGCTCAAGACGGCTGGGTGGGCTTAGCCTGCCCAGCCTTTTTTTCGCTCATGGCCAGAGCTGCAATCCCTCAAAGGCCAAGCTCTAGCTGCCCGCCCACTTGAGGTCGGCGAAAGCTGGCCGCACTAACTGCAGGCCGGCGATGTAACATGGCAACGCGCCGCAGAGAGATCTTGAACAATTGCTCAATTTGCTGTGCCCATATGCCAACGCCTTTGAGACGTTTGCCAAATTCTCCATGCGACATTGTCGCGCCTTGAGTTTCTGCGATGCGATTGAGCACCTTTTCCTTCATGCCTGGAAAGTGTTCTTCAAGCCAAAGGCCAAACACTTCTTTTACACTAAAAGGCAGCCTGACGACGGTGTAGCCTGCAAACGTTGCCCCTGCGACGTGGGCGGCCTCTACGATGGCCGGAATTTCGCTATCATTGAGACCTGGAATGATCGGGGCGATGGAGACGCCGACAGGTACTCCTGCATCCGATAGTGCTCGAATGGCTGCCAAGCGCATAGCAGGGGAACTGGCTCGGGGCTCCAGCCGCCTTGCCAAGTCGTGATCCAAGCTGGTGATGGAAATGTAGGCCGCCGTCGCCTGAACGCGTGATAGCTCGACCAGATGGTCGAGGTCTCGCGTGATGAGGTGATTTTTGGTAATCAAAACAACAGGATGCCGACACTCCGCCAGTACCGCCAAGCAACCACGGGTGATCTTTAGCTTTTTTTCAAGAGGCTGGTAGGGGTCCGTGACACCGCTAAGAGAGAGGTGCTCAGGTATGTATGTTTCACGAGCGAGTTCAGCGCGTAGTAGCTCTGGGGCGTCTTGTTTAACTAGAATCCGGCTCTCAAAATCGATTCCAGCCGAAAAGCCAAGCCATTCATGGGTTGGGCGGGCGTAGCAGTAGGCACAGCCATGCTCGCAGCCGCGATAGGGATTCAAACTGGCGGCAAAAGGCAGATCAGGACTCTCATGTCGCGAAATGATTGAGCTGGAGTGATCTCTGAAGAACTTCGTGCTGACTTGATCAGGCTCTTGCCCTGGTTCGTATTCGATGTGGAGTTCACTGAACCGTTGCGTGGGATTCACCGCAGCCCCCCGCCCATGAGGTCGCACTCCAGGCATGGGGGACGCGCTCATGGTGAGGCCTCAGGTCAGGCCGCTGCCCGCTGGAGCCATGGCAACGTCGGTTGTGCACGTAGGCGGGCCTCAGCATTGAAGGCCACGATCAAAAGTGCGCTGAAGATGAGATCACTGACGATAGCGTTGCGCAGGAAGTGCCAGCTCGGCACATAACCTGGCAGACCGGTGGTCTGAGCCTGAATCCAGCCAGCGAGGCTTTTGACGTAGGTTGGCTCAGCCATCCAAGTGGCGGTGTTGGTCAGGAGGTAAAAGCTCAGGCTGCAAGCCACCACGCCAAGAAGACTGTGAGCGATGCTCAGCCGACCGCGATGGCGGTTCGCGAAAGCTGCGGCAATGCCATAAATCGCATAGATGGTCAAACTTTGAAGCCCCAAGGCCTCCTTGGGGCCAAGAGCGAGCGCGTTCAGGCCGAGCATAGCCGCTGGACAGAACCACCATGGAAGCACGCGTGGCATGACCAGCGTGCCCGCAAAAGCGAGTGCCATCCAGGGGGAGAAATTGGGCAACAAGCTCATGCCTTCGGAAGTCAACTTCATCCATTGAAAGGCTAGTGCCAATGCGATGAAAACCAGAGGGAACCATAAGGAAGAGGGTATTTGGGAGCGGGAGGACATGACGAAGGATACGCGGGGAGAGGCTGATGCGATATTAGGAGGACGATTTGTGAAGTGCAAACGCTCTGGCGGCAAGCTTTTCAGCAATAAGACTGCTAACGATCCAAGGGGAGTGCATGTTTAATCTGAAGTGCATTCTCCAGAGCTTCTTCGACGGTTTCACCCACGACATTGATATGTCCCATTTTTCGCCGTGAACGCGCTGAAGCCTTGCCATACAGATGCAGCTTCGCCCTTGGATGGCTGAGCACAGGTGTCCAGTCAGGAGAAGTCAGTGGTGCTGGCCAAAGATCACCCAGCAGGTTGATCATGACCGCTGGGCTGTGCTGACCAGGATCTCCCAAGGGAAGTCCACAAACGGCACGCATCTGCTGCTGGAATTGATTGGAGATGCATGCATCCAGGGTGAGATGGCCACTGTTGTGCGGCCGTGGAGCGATTTCATTCACCAACACTTGGCCCGCTGCGGTGACAAACATTTCGACTGCCATGGTGCCCACGTAATCGAGTCCTTCAGCGACCGCCTCCCATAGCTCAAGTGCCTGCTCCCGCACGCTAGGCTCCACCCGTGCTGGGGCAATGCTGAGGTCCAAAATGTGATGCTCATGAATGTTTTCGATCACACCATGGACTGCCATGCGTCCATCCATACTTCGTGCGCCAACGACGGAAATCTCACAGACAAAGGGCACCCATTGCTCGACGACGGCGTGATTGCCTTCAAAGTCGGCCCATACTGCTGCGAGATCTGTACTGGATTCGATTTTCTTTTGCCCCTTGCCATCGTAACCAAAGGCCGCTGTCTTGATGACGGAAGGACGCCCTAGAGCATTAACGGCGGACTCGAATTCTTCATAGCTCGACACGATTCTGAAATCGGCACAAGCGATGCCTTGGTCGCGAAGAAATAGCTTTTCGCGCTCACGGTGTTGGGTAGTCCAAATGGCGCGTCGACTCGGGCGGAGCGGCTTTTTTTGCTCAACGTGCACAAGGCAGGGATCAGGAATATTTTCAAACTCTGCGGTTACGACATCGACCTGATTGAGAAAACGATCGAGCATTTCGGTATCGTCGTATGGACCATTGAATTCAGCGTCAGCCCACTGACCCGCCGGGCAGCCCGGTTTTTCATCAGTGAACACGGCGATCCTATATCCACAGCGTCTTGCTTCCAGGGCTAACATACGGCCAAGTTGGCCACCGCCGAGGATACCGATGCAGGAGGGAGGAAGAATGACCGAAGCTGACATGGGGAAATGCTAAATGAAGAGTTACTCCCTAGACTCAGGATTGGGCTCGACGCCAAAACAAAAAGTGTGCAGATCGTTTTCTGGCTGGGAGCTAGCCCTTGCCAGCCAGCGTGCCCAGCCTAGCATCAGCTCAAAATGCCATCCAACTCCTTCTACACTGCCTTTGATACGGCAACCCATCTTGACCGACCGTCTCAGGCTGGTGAATACCGAAGCGCATTTCAGATTGATCGTGATCGGATCATCCACAGTGCTGCCTTTCGTCGTCTTCAGAGTAAAACTCAGGTCTTTCTTTCTGGAGAATATGATTTTTATCGCACGCGATTGACCCACAGCATCGAGGTTGCTCAGATTGGTCGTTCGATTTGTGCTTGGCTGGCCGAACAAAAAACTGCCATGAAAGAAGGGGTGCGAATTGATGCTGATTTGGTGGAAAGTGCCTGTCTTGCTCATGATTTAGGACACCCGCCTTTTGGCCATACAGGAGAGCGAACTCTGCATCGCTTGATGCAACCCTATGGAGGCTTTGAGGGCAACGCCCAAACTCTACGATTGCTAACTCAGACAATCTTTAACAACGGACGCGAGGGCATGAATCCAACCCGCGCGCTGCTCGATGCTGTTTTGAAATACAAGACGCTCCACAAGGATGCTGCTGGTGCGAAGAATCACTACATCTATGATGAAGACGCGGGGTGGCTGGAATTCACGTTAGCCGGATGTTCTTTTCCTTCGGAATTAGCCCCTGGTTCAGCGCGTAACCGATTCAAAAGCATTGAATGTCAGATCATGGATTGGGCAGACGATACAGCGTATTCAGTCAATGATTTGGCTGATGGCATTCAGGCTGGATTCATCACGGCTTCTCGTTTGGAACAATGGGCAAGTCAGCAACCACTGTCTGCCGTTGAAATGGCACAGATCGAATTTCTTTGTTCAGCGATTACCAAGAGTAGGGTAGAAGCTTACTTAAATCGACAGATTGGAGATTGCATACGGGCAACGGGTTTGGAACCGACCGAGAATTTTTTGAGTTCATTGAGCCAGCGTCATTCATGGTCTCTTAAGGTCGAGCCTGAGATGAAAGCGGTTTGCAGGCTCAACAAGCGTATTGCTTTGGAATTGGTTTTCAAGACACCTCAATTGCAGCAGCTTGACTTCAAAGCGGATTTCATCCTGACACGGCTGTTTGAGGTCCTGCGCAATCGCTACATTGAAGGTGAGCAGTCCACCCTGCACCTTATGCCAGAAACTTATGAGCAGGAAGTAAGCAAAGCTCCTGATGCGGCGGCGCGCGCTCGTTTAGTCTGCGATTGGGTGGCAAGCATGACGGATGCGTTTGCTTTCCGAACCTATCGGCGGTTGTTTGATGCCAACTTTGGTTCGATCACCGATTTGGTTTAAGAACAACTTTCAAGAGGCGGTCTTTTGATTTTTTAATCAAGTCTCTAGCGCTCAAATCTCGGATGGAGATTCGCCGTTACCATCCTCTTTGCGACCATCGTCTCCATTACTCTCAGGTGAACCAATACCGTTTCCTGTATTCGAGGGGTTGCTTATGATCACAGGTGGTGCGCCTCCGTTGTCGCTGCTGCTCTCCTGTGTGTTGTTGGATTGAGGGGCATCTGCGCCCAGGCTACCATTGGTGTTCACTTCACCTGTATTCGGATTCACAGTGATGTTCATGGTATTGCCATTCTGATTGACCACGGAGGTTACATTTCCATCTGAATCCGTGGTGGTGTTAACATTTGTGCCTCCACTGCTGTAAAAAATATTTCCTGAACCTGAGATACTGATGGTGCTGACCACGAGAGCTGGCGGATTGAAGTCAGGTTCCCAGCGTACGGCTACGTAACGAGCTTTGACCGCTGCTTTAGTCTTGATCTGGATAACTCCTTTGCCAACCGCATCTTCACCAGAAACTACAGGGTTTACTTCATCTAGAGCCGACGGATCAAATGCTAGACGACCTTTCCAATCTTCTTTTTCAGGCAGTGTCTCGAACGTGTATACTTGAATTCTCATGGGGCGTGGAGAGTGAACTGAGCCAAATTCCGTGAGAGAGCGCACCTGACCAAGGTCGTACACAGCCGTCCGATATTTGTCATTCGATTCAGGAAAACTGATCTCTGAAGTCGTTGCGGCAAGATTGCGAGAAGAGTAGTCTTCAGGGTTTATGTAGATCAATCGACCTCCACCTATTCCAGAAGCAAAATTGACCTTGGCTCCATGGCCATCATTGGTTTGTGTCACTTTGTAGCTGGCGTCACTATGGGAGCCTAGCAGCTGAAAGCTCCGAATGATCCCACCGCGATGAAGGTCGAACTGAAGACGAACGTAAATTCCTTGAGCGACCCCTAGTGAAAGATGGATGACGTGATCTATGGAATTAACGGACTTGCTAACTTTGTTTTTCCAGGTTTTTCCGTCACTGCTTAAGGAAGCGGTGATGGTTCCTTCTAGACCCTCGCCCACGAAGGAAACTTTCTCCACAGTGGACTGGCGAACCAATTTCAAAATGGCTTCGCTCTGTCCACTTGCCACACGCACAGGACGAAGAGGGTCACCAAGAATAAGTCCTGATGAGGGAGCTAGCCCTTGAGCACTTGCCACCGTGGTGCCAGCGCTCACGAGAGACATGTTGACGGAATGACTAACAGAAGATGGAAGCCGACTCCACTTGCCAACAGCTAATGATAGGGTGCCTAATGAGAGGATGGCGGTGAGTTGAAGGTGACGTTTCACAGCAAGCGGGGGGCAGAGAATACGTTAAACAACGATGTGAATAACTGAAGAATGGTTTTGAACCATATGAGGATGCTGATGTAAAGAAATCTTTATGACACTTACGCCACATGTTCATTCCTTGCTTAGGTTTTAAGTGCTGACTTATATGGTCTCTGATTAGGTTTAGGTCTGTTGCGAGGATTCAAGCCTGTGGCACTCATGAAACTAGGGTGGAATCGAAGCTGGCGCAGCGACTGACTCTGCATCATGAATCCCAATGATTTCAGACCAAGACACCATTGCTGCCATTTCCACGGCCATGGGAGAGGCTGCGCTCTCGGTGATTCGCCTTTCGGGTTCTCAGGCTCGTCAGGTAGCCAAGCTAGTTTTTTCACCTTCTATGGGGTGGGATAAGGTCGTACTCCGTCAGCTTCATCGGGCCATGGCTCGATCCTCTGATGGGATGATCTTGGACGATGGTCTGATGGTTTTTTTTCGAGGGCCTTCCAGTTACACCGGAGAAGACTTGATTGAATTTCATGGTCACGGTGGTCTGCTTGTCACTCAGAAGGTGTATGAAGCGATACTTCAAGCGGGAGCGCGTGCTGCTGGGCCCGGCGAGTTTACCCAGCGGGCATTTTTGAATGGTAAAATGGATCTCACCCAGGCCGAAGCAGTGATGGACCTCATCCATGCCCAGAGCACCCTGGCCATGAAAGCGGCACATGAACAGCTTGGGGGCGCTATCGGCAAAGAGGCGCTTATCTTGAAAGAAACGTTGCTTCCCGTGCTAGCTCACGTCGAGGCTTACATTGATTTTCCTGAAGAAGATATTTCTCCTGACACCGGCGAAGCCTTGGCCGCGAGGATGGATGAAGTCATACTGCGATCGCGTCGGTTATTGGATACCGCCGAACAGGGGAGAATCCTGCGCCAGGGGGCGCGGACGGTGATCTGTGGTAAGCCCAATGTCGGAAAGTCCAGTTTGTTGAATTGCCTACTGGGCTTCGAACGTGCGATTGTTTCGCCATTGGCAGGCACCACTCGCGATACCATTGAGGAAATCATTCAAGTTCATGGCATTCCGCTTCGGCTCGTGGACACGGCAGGCCTTCGTGCGGAAAGTGCGGACGGTATTGAGCGAATCGGCATGGATCGGACACGCAAGGAACTTGAGCGTGCTGATTTGATTCTTGAGGTCGTGGATGCTTCTGAGTCTCCCGCTTTAGCTGAACGACTCAGCTTACCTGTCGGGGTCGAGGAACGCCGAATTTTGCTGCTTAACAAAGCAGACTTAGGGCTTGCCCCGGGTTGGCCATCCGAGGCTGTTCCCTTGTCATGCCAAAAAGGTGAGGGCATGGAGGCTCTACGCGATGCCATTCGTAAGGCACTTATCGAAAAAGGCACCTTATTAGGAGCGCATCCGATCGCGATCAATGCAAGGCATCAAGCTTGCTTTCAAAAAGTAGCCGAGCGGGTTCAGTCTGCAAAACAAGCTCTACAACAAGGTTTGGCACCTGAGTATGTTGCTCTCGATCTGCGTGAAGCTTTGTTATCCATTGGCGAAGTTGTAGGTATGGTCGATGTCGAACAATTGCTGGATGTGATCTTTTCTTCCTTCTGCATTGGCAAATGATAGCGCTCTAGGAGTTGCATTCCCCAGATCGTGACCTAAATCGCCCGCCACATCATGTCCCAGACCGATTTTATTCCCAATGTCCTTGCTGAACGCTACGCTACTGCCGCCATGCGCGCACTATGGTCAGGTGAGGGCAAGGTTCGACTCGAGCGGGACTACTGGATCGCAGTGTTGAAAGGCCAGCGTGATCTTGGCATTCCTGTTCCACAGGGTGTGATTGAAGCCTATGAGCATGTCAAAGGTCAGGTCAACCTCACGTCCATCATGCAACGCGAACGCGTGACTCGGCATGATGTGAAGGCACGCATCGAAGAGTTTTGTGAGCTTGCTGGTCACGAGCACATTCACAAAGGCATGACCAGCCGCGATCTGACTGAGAATGTTGAGCAGCTGCAGACCTTTCGTGCTTTGCTTGAGGTCCGCAACAAAAGCATAGCCGTCTTGGCGGGGCTTTCTCGACGCGCCCAACAAACTCGGGACATTCCTTTTACAGCTCGCACCCACAATGTCGCTGCTCAGGTCAGCACCTTGGGAAAAAGACTGGCCATGTTTGGCGAAGAGATGTTGCTCGGTTATCAAGCGCTGGATGCCTTGATCCAAAGCTACCCCGCGCGTGGTCTCAAGGGGGCGGTTGGCACTCGCTTGGACCAAATCACTTTGTTCAATGGAGATGTCTCGAAAGCGCGTGCTCTGGAAGAGCGTGTGCTGCATCACCTTGGCATTCATGCAGCCTTGGATTGTGTGGGCCAAGTTTATCCGCGCAGCCTCGACATGCAGGTCATCTCCACGCTTTGTCATGTGGCCAGTGGTCCGAGCAGCTTTGCGAAGACATTACGACTCATGGCTGGTCACGAATTGGCTTCAGAGGGCTTTGCCAAAGGACAAGTTGGCAGTTCTGCCATGCCACACAAGATGAACAGCCGCAGCTGCGAGCGCATCAATGGGTTTCATGTCATCCTGAAGGGATATCTGGCCATGGCTGCTGGCCTCGCAGGAGATCAATGGAATGAAGGCGATGTGTCATGTTCAGTCGTTCGACGAGTGATGCTGCCAGATGCATTTCTAGCCATGGATGGTCTTCTGGAGACTACACTCACAGTTCTAAATCAGATGGAAGTCTTTGAGGCCGTGGTGGAGCATGAACTGATGCGTTATCTGCCCTTCTTGCTCACGACCACCGTGCTGATGGAGGCCGTTAAAGCCGGTGCAGGTCGTGAAGCCGCTCACGAGGCTATCAAAGAACATGCAGTTCAAGTCGCACGTGACATGCGCACAGGTAAGGTCGCGCAAAACGACCTCTTTACACGTCTTGCTGCTGACCCACGTCTAGGGCTATCCTCTGATTCTTTCGATCACTTGATAGCTCAAGGTCGTGCAAATGCTGGCGATGCCGCAGAGCAAGTCGATCACTTTGCCCAACGAGTCGGCAAGTTGGCTGAGGCCTTTCCTGAAGCCGCGCACTATGAGCCAGGTGCTATTCTTTGACTTCACGGCAAAAACTCAGGTCGACTGACGGGTGAGCTTTTTTCATTCCGGGATGGGATCTCCTCGTTTCACCACAGTGCCTTCCCAGATGGCTTCATGGGTCTTTTGGTCGTAAGTTAGCACACGGGAGGCGCTATTCGGAGCAGGTGGAACATCGATCTTCGGTAGCCACTTGCGGTGTTCGGCGATGATTTCGGCGTTTTCGGGCTTCGATGCAAGGTTAGTCCACTCGTTAGGATCGTTGACCATGTCGTAGAGTTCCTCGCTGCCGTCCGCATAGACGATGTAGCGCCAGTGTTCGCTCCGCACAGCATGGTTGCCCTGGTTGTGGCTAGTGATGGCTGGACGCACGCGTTTCACGGCGGCATTTTTAAGCTGTGGCGTGAGGCTGATGCCTTCCAAGTCATGACGTTTCGTTAATCCAGCAAGCTCAATCAGCGTAGGGTAGATATCGAGCAGCTCGGCGGGCTGGTTGCATCGCTGGCCAGGCGTGACACCGGGGCCAGCAAAGATCAGCGGTACTTTCGTGCCTCGATCCCAGAGTGAGTTCTTGCCTGTTATCTCTTTTTCGCCTAGGTGCCAGCCGTGATCCCCCCACACGACGATGAGGGTGTCATCGCGGTGGCCAGATTCATCCAGCGCAGTCAGCAGGCGGCCGATCTGTGCATCTGTGAAACTCGTGCAAGCGAGGTAGCTACGCACGAGATGACGCCATTGATTGGCCTCTTTGAGGAACTTCAAACGAGGCTCTGGCAGATGCCAGTGCAGATACCAAGAAAAACGCGGTGTGTCGGCACGGTCGTTCTCGATGATTTTCGGCAGTACGCTGTCATCATCTGGATACAGATCGAACCACTTTTGCGTGGCGTAACAAGGCACATGCGGCAGGAAAAAACCCGCCGCGATGAAGAAGGGCTGCTCTTTGGGTGCTTTCTTGATTTGTTCGATGGTCCACGAAGCCACTTGGTAGTCGCCTTTGCCTGTGTCGTCATTGTCGAGTGGCCACACGCCCCAGTCCATAAGAGGGTTGTTGCCCATGGGTGTGTTGCCGATGAGCTTTTTCGGCGGTTTGCTGCCAAATCCACCATAAGGGGCGGTAACCATGAACTCAGGCTTCATGAGCGATGGCTTTTTTGCAGCATTTTTGCCCTTCCCTTTGCCGCCAGATCCAGCGCCGCCGGTGCCTCCATGGTAGATCTTGCCCGTGGCAGCAGTGAGGTAGCCGTGATTTTCGAAATGCTGGGGTAGTGCGACGCGATCTTTCCACTGCGGCAGAGTGCGAAAGTAAGGAGAGAGACCATAGATACCCGTCGTGGTCGGGCGCAGTCCTAGTAGCAGGCTCGTGCGCGAAGGATTGCACAGCGGCATGTTGCAGTGCGCATTGGTGAACGTTGTGCCACGTGCGGCTAGTTTGTCGAGATTCGGCGTCTTTGCCATCGGATGGCCACCAAGGTGGCCGATCCAGTCGTTTTGATCGTCGATGGCAATGAACAACACATTTGGCTTTGCAGCGAAGAGCGTGGGACAAAGAAGGAGCGCGATGAGTAAGGGTTTCATCAAAAGAATAGCTTCAGTGAAGGGTTAGCTGAATATGCTTGAGGTCAATGCCAGGCAGCGAACGGCATTGCAGGTAAAGAACGGTTGGTCCAAGAGGGAGTGCCAAGGTGCCGATACGATGGTGTTTCCACCATCGATCCCGATAACGAGCTCGACCTTCTTCATCGCGATGAGCTAGGATTACTTCAGGGGCATTGGCAGCTGGCAATACCGATTCCATAGTGTCTTTCTGATGTCGAACTTGGATCCGTGTCTCTGATGCAGCTGCATATGCGATCTCAATGTCATATTCGCCTGCGGTGACGACATCGATTTCATATCGAACAGTGGCTTTCATGTCTGACCAACCAGTAAGCCAATCGTTCGCAAACCCAGGTCCGTTAGCAAAGACCAACGGTTTGTCATAAAAAGCCTGTGGCGCATGCAGCTCGACAGGATTGTGTTCAGCATGCCCGACAGGGAGGGGGAATCGCTGCAAGCCTTCGCGCGAAATATCAGCAAACCAACGATCGTAGGCAGCACTGAGCTTAACTACGATTTCAGGCTGTTCCTCCGCAAGGTCATGCAGCTGCGCAGGATCTTTTTCCATGTCGTAAAGTTGCCATAGCTTGGCTGTTTCATCGTTTGCCTTGGCCTTCGATCCACCACCCACTCCTTTAACCTCGCGAACAAGCCGGTGCCGCTGGGTTCGCACTGCTCCTGGGTACTTGTTGGTTTCGTTGATTGGATTGTGGGTAAAGAGGATACGTTCTGGCCATTCACTGTCTCCTTGCAGAAGAGGACGCAAACTCCTTCCATCCAGTTTCAAATCGGGTACTTCAATTCCGCATAGATCCAAAAGGGTTGGGAATAGATCGACATGCGCTGTGATTTCAGCGACTTTGTGCGGTGTCCAGTTCGCAGCAGGCCAACGCACAAAAAGGGGCACACGGCTTCCCCCTTCATGCAGGCTGGTTTTGCCTCCACGCATCCCCGCGTTGTAGATAGGCACACCTGCGGTGCCACCGTTGTCGGTGAGAAAAAGAACCAATGTGTTCTCGGTTAGGTTCAGCTGATCCAAATGTGCCATGATGCGGCCGATGTTGTCATCAAGGTTTTCACACATGCCGTAAAAGGAAGCCACGCTGGGCTCGAGGCCTTTGGCTTTGAATTTTTCATAATACTTGTCTGGCACCTGAAAGGGCGAGTGGGGTGCATTGTAGGCGAGGTAGCAAAAAAACGGCTCCTTTTGAACCGCACTGATGAAATCCATTGCCTCGTCAGTCAGAACATCAGTGATGTAACCTTGCGTTTTTTCTTCCTTAGAACCACGTAACAGCGTTGCATCAAAGTAGTTGTTCCAGTGCCCGTTGTTGAAGCCGAAAACATGCTCAAAGCCTTGCCCTGAGGGAGTATAGGGAAATTGCTCTCCATTGTGCCACTTGCCAATGCAGGCCGTTCGGTAGCCTTTGGGACGCAAAACCTCAGCCAACGTCACCTCCGACGGTCTCATGGCTTCCTTGTTGTGAGTCACGCCATGAACGCCGCAGCGTAAAGGCCAACGCCCCGTAAGCAAGGCTGCCCGTGTCGGCGCACAGAAGGAATTGACAAAAAAGCGATCGAAGCGAACGCCGTCACGCCCTAGTTGATCAATGTGCGGAGTTTGTAGATGTGGATTGCCGTGAAGGGACAAATCTCCGTATCCTTGGTCATCTGTAATGATCACTAGAATATTGGGGCTAGTGCCAAGGGCAGAGAGACAAACGACTGCAAAAAGAAAAACCAAGTAGCGGTTCATGGTAGGTGGCTTGCAAACGCCGAGAAGAAGCCAATCCTTCACCCACTTCAGTTGCGGTTCGTCTCCCTGATTTGCGGAAACGATTTGCCCTGTCGAGGCTTGCGGCTAAACGACAGGGCATGATCGCCCCGACTTCGTCACGACTAGGCCTATTGATTGTCGTCTCTGGACCTTCTGGTACAGGCAAAACGACCCTGTGTCGTAAAGCCTGTGCAGACGGCCGGGCTGTTTTTTCAGTGTCCTGCACCACTCGTCCTCCACGTCCCGGCGAGGTCGATGGTAAAGATTACTTTTTTTTAAGTGAAGAGGATTTCTTGGCACGAATCGATCGGGGTGAACTCTTCGAGTATGCCCGAGTGCACAACCGTTGGTATGGAACCCTAAAAAGTTATGTGTTTGATAATCTAAGACGCGGCATGGATCTGCTCATGGACATTGACGTGCAGGGAGCGGCTCAAGTGCGTGGCTGTGAAGATGAACTCGTTACTCGCTGCCTGACGGATATCTTTGTCATGCCACCCAGCCTTGGAGAGTTGGAGGCAAGACTTTCAGGAAGGGCAACGGATAGCCCGGAAGTGGTTGCGCTGCGTCTCAAAAATGCAGAAGCAGAGATGCAACACTGGCAGGATTATCGCTATTGCTTAGTTAGCGGTAGCCGTGAGCAGGATGAGCTTAAATTTAACGCTATTTTAGAAGCGGAAAGGCTTCGCAGTAGTTTGCTCATTACCGAAGACAACTAAACGTCTCCATGCTTATAAAACTCTAAGTCATTCTCCGGCTTACACTATCTCCACGCAAATCGCAGTGCAATTGTCGCGCCCTGACTCGTTCACGGCATGTTCGACAATCTTAAAGGCACGCGGTTTATCATCAGGTTGTGCTTTTAGGTGTTCAGCAACACGAAAATCCCACAACGCGTCCGTGATCCCATCCGAGCATAGAAGGAAGCGATCTCCAGCTTGATAGCGGACTCTTCCTACATGTGGTCTGACCGTTTGCTGTCCTGCACCCAAGGCCTGATCAAGTCGATTTCTTCCAGGATGTGTCCTTGCCTCCCGTTCATTGAGTTTACCTTGTCTGCGCAACCACCCAACATGGGTGTGATCATCAGTGAGCTGTACGAGTTCACCACCAGCTGGCAGATAATAGATTCGGCTATCTCCGACATGAGCAAAATGCATCACTTCGGGAGTAAAACAGGCCATGCTTAGCGTGGCCCCCATGCCATAGCACTCCGAGTAAACACGCCCCATCCGAGTTAGTTCCTCATTCACTTTTTGACAGATCTCTTCCAAAACATCGCTGAAGCCTGATTCAATGCCTTGTGCAGCTTGCTTGTAGCTGCGTGGCATCAACCGAACGACCTGTTGAACGACCATCCGACTGGCAAACTCTCCAGATTTGGCTCCTCCCATGCCATCACTCACCGCGAACAGAAAATCACCAGTGCCTAAGTCAGAATCGCCAATTTTACCCAAGTAACGCACTTCATTTGCATCATAAGTTAAGGCGAGAAAAGAATCCTCATTGTTTTGTCGGTAGCGACCCACATGAGTCATGCCTGACCAATGAATGCCTCTGGCTAATTCGGAAGATGAAGGAATGGAAGACACGATGATCCAATGAAAATCCAGAAACTACGGCAAGATACAAGTTAAGATGCTTTCGTTAGGCTACATCTGCCTGGGGCTCAGTTGACCGTTCTGATGAGGAGACTCTGCCGAAAATAAAGCGCAGCAGGTTACCTAAATCATCCACCGCCAAGTAACACAGAGGAACTAGAAAAAGTGTGATCACAGTCGCAAAGAGACTGCCGTAGCCCATGGCTACTGAAACAGGAGTTAAAAACTGAGCATGTGTGCTCTGTGCACCGCTGCTGAAAAAGAAAGGTAAGGCTTTGGCTAGCCAAGTTCCATCAAAGATGAGTGGCACAAGTCCGAAGAACGTCGTGATTTGCGTGAGGAAAATCGCCCGGAAACGCTGAATGCCACCCAGCTGAACGGCCTCACGCAGAGGCAAGCCACTCGCTTTCAAATCATTGATCTGATCCACAAGCACCAGGGTATCATTCACGACGACACCACAAACACCCAGAATCCCGAAAAAGCTCATGATGCTCACTGGGAGATGATGAAACTGATGGCCAATCACAGCACCGACCACTCCAAAAGGGACGACTAGAAGAACGATGAATGGCTGGGAATAACTTTTGAAGGGGATGGCCATGAGCGCATACATCGCAGCAATCACTAGCAGGAAAGAAAGTAACGCTTTCCCTTGGCTTTCTCGCTGCATTCTCGCCTCCCCTTCAAAACTCCAGAGGATGTGGCTATGATTGGCTAACAATTCATCGAGAAACACAGAGAGTTCATTTCTTAATGCAGCGATGTCGACACTGCCTTTGTCTGCATCGGCAGAAATATTTAAAGCGCGACGACGATCGACACGCTTGATGCTTGTGAAACTTTTAACCACTTTTGCTTCGGCTACACGATGAAAAGGAATCTCAAGCCCCTTGGCATTGCGCACTCGCATGGTTTCTAGTGTGGCTAAGTTCTGCCGATTATCCTTGGGCATACGCAGCATGACTTTCACTTCATTGCGACCACGTTGAATCCGTTGAACTTCGTCCCCATAAAAGGATTGCCTGACTTGCCTAGCGAGATCCGTTACGGTGATGCCGAACTGTTGGGCCTCGGGTTTGAGCTTGAGTTGAATTTCATTCCTTCCTGAGTCCAGCGTATCGTTGATGTCAAAGAGAGCTGGATAGGTGCCTAGCTTTTCTTTGATCTTTTCAGACATCGCTAAAAGCTCCTTGGGATCGGTTCCTGTAAGTTGAATGTCGATCGGATCACCGCCACGCATGATCTCTGCGCGGAAGGTCAGTTCCTCTGCACCCACAATGTTACCGATACGCTTGCGCCATTCATTTGCCATTTCCACGGTGTTGGCGTCCCGGCTTCTCTCTTCGGGACCATAAGTTTCCATCACGACACCGCCGATGTGGCTGCCCGAACCTGTCGTGGAGCCACCTCCTCGAGAAGAGATCGTGGTGCCAATGCTAGAGATGATGTGTTTGATCACACTTTTGCCATCGGTGCCGACATACTCCTTTTGCATGTCACAGGCGATTTGATAGATGCGCTCAATGTGTTTTTCAGTCACTTCAATAGGAGTGCCGTCTAACATGTTCAGGCGACATTCGATGCGTTCGCTAGGTACACGTGGAAAGTAAGTTGTGGCGATTCGACCGCTGGCATAAAGGCCAACAATCACAGCCAATCCACCAAAAAGCAGTGCCAAGACGGTGTAGCAGTTTTTGACACTGAAACGAATGGCTGGAGAATAGATCGTGCGGACAAACCAACGCAATGAACGATCCGAAACACGGTGGATGGGCGCTAGCATGTCGCCTGCACGACCAAGAAAAGGATGAGCCAGATGGCTAGGTAGAATAAGCTTGGTCTCAAGCAGCGCGATGAGCATGACCGTGATGAAAATCAAAGCTATGGGCCGAAACATGGACCCCCAGTCTGAGGAATCGATCGCCATAGGTAGAAAGGCAATCACTGTGGTTAAAACACCAAAGGTAATGGGCACCGCCATGCGCCGAGTTCCAGCTATCGCAGCGTCGAGTGGAGAGAGCCCCTCTTTCACTCGCAAATGGTCGCAATGCTCAGAGATCACGATGGCGTCATCGACAACAATCCCTAGGACCAGAATGAAGCCCATCAGTGAGGAAAGATTGATCGAGATATCCAAGTAAGGCATAAGCGCGATCGCTCCCAGAAAGCTCATGACCATACCGACACCTACCCAGATGACGGCTTCAAGTCGAAGAAAAAGCCCAACGCAGATGAAGACAAGAAGCAGGCAGCTTTGTGCATTTTGCAGCAATAGATCGATGCGCCCCTTCACGATCTTGGATCGATCATTCCAGTAGTCTAGGCGAACACCATCTGGCAGTCTTTGGTTAGTCGATTCGATGTAGGATTTGACTCGTTCTCCTATTGTAATGGCATTTTGATTGCCTTCACGCATCACGCTAATCATGACACAACGTCGTCCATTCAATCGTGCCTCCAGTGGACTTTCGGTGAAGCCGTCGATGATTTTTGCGATCTCACCCAGAGTTAGCTTGCTGCCATCTGTGCGAGTTAGAAGCGGAATGCGTGCGTAATCTTCTCCCGTGTAAGCTCGTCCACGCGTGCGTAGCGATACGTCTCCAGCTTCCGTTTTCACCACACCTGCCGGCATATCGATCGCATTTTGACGAATAGCTTGGCTAATCGTTTCCAGACTCAGCCCATGCTCTCTCAGTTGCTCTTCTGGAATCTCGATCGCGATTTCTTCATTTCGGATACCCGTGATGTCTGCGTGAGAGATGCCGGGTAGAGCGGCTAGTTCGTCCCGTGTCTGTTCACCCAGTCGTTTCAGATCTCGCTCGGCCATGTCGGCGCTCAAAATCACAGTGATAACACTATGAAAACTGTCATCTAATTGAATCAGAGGCTTTTCGGCAAGGCTTGGGAAGTTAGGAATAGCATCGACGCGAATTTTCACATCCTCCATGACTCGTCGAGGGTCCTCATCTTCATTGACCTCAATGGTGACGGTGCCACCACTGCTTCCAGCTGTGCTATTGACGTGTTTGATGCCACCGACTTGTTGAATAGCTTCTTCGATCTTCAGCACGATCGTTTCTTCAGTTTCCTCAGGGGAAGAAGCTGGATATGGCACGCTCACAGAAATATAGCGTGAGGGCATGTCTTGGAAGACTTCCAAGGCGACTTTGTCCTGGTAAAGCGTCCAAGCGCCAGCGACCATCACCGCCAGCATGAGAAGATTAGCGGCGACGTGATTGCGGGCAAACCAGGCGATCATAAATGACGATGAGAGGTAACTTCAAATCTGTGGGCAGGTAGGTTTGGATCATTCTTCAATACGAGCCAAATAGCTCAAAGAGCGATCTTCTCCACGCCTTGCTACCACAATGATCTGCTTGCGTTTATCACCGACATAACCTGTGCTGGTGATGCGCCGAAGATCATCATCGCTGGTTAAGATACCAGATAAAGCTTGGGCGCGCTCTCCGGTGATATTCAGAAGGCGATAAGCCTCTCCATCTGATATTCGTTGGTCATCTTCAGTTCCGGCGATGCCATCGGCCCCATCCCGACGAAGGATGTAGCTATCCACATCTTTTTCAGCAGCTCCACTGATAGCGATTAAAGTTTCTTTGAAGGCAGTGCGTAGATCGATGGTGCCATCTCCATACACGCTAAAGTACTCCCGCCAATCGGGTTTGAGCTGATCCACAATTCCCATGCCACGAACCAAGAGCATTTCATCAGTGTGAGTAAAGCCTGTATTACGTGGTAAATCATACACGCCAACCCCTTCGTAGAATTCTTTTTCGGCCCCATTCGATCGTGCTTCTTCGTTTCGATCTACCCAATCCGCGAGCGATTCCGTAGCGATGCTAGCTTCATCGCCATTCAATCCCCAGCGCATGAATAAGTTGTAGATCGCTTCACGCAGACGATCATCAGTTACTAGATTGATGGGAATTCTTGCACCCTCGTAATTGATGACCACATCAAAGCCGCTGTCAGTTCCGATTTTTTGCTTGAGCACAATATCTCCTCGTCGTGTATCTGGATGTAAGCCTACGGTTAGGCCACTCTCAGCGAGGTGTAGGGCACGGAACTCAGAGGCATCTATCACAGACTCCTGGGCGCTGAAGTTCAAGTATTGAGTCAAGCCCATGACCACCATGCTCATGAGTAGCAGGGCCCAGATCATGATCATGAGAGCTGAACCTCGTTCTTGGCGCGAGAATCGTGGGGTAAAAAAGCAGCCCTTCATGGAATGCGCCGTTTTTGTTAAGGATGATGCTATGAAACTCATCATCTTGGTGAGCTGATGATGGCTGCTTTTTCGGACGACATCACTGCGGCTTTGTTAGTGTTTTAGCGCTGGGTCTTGAGGTTCGATGCCCTTGGCGTGTCTGATGGGTTGGCTCGTGTGTTATTGTCACTTCGGTTTGTATTGTTTGTGCTGTTTGAGTTGTTTGTTTCACTACTCTCGTTCTTGCTATTGCTCGGACTCAAGGTGCGACCCGCCACAAGATTTAGGGTAGGCAAACTGTAAACCATGCGAATCGGTATTGTGCGATCCCTCATGACAAGTTGAATCTCGATCAAATCGGGCCAGGTTTCACTTTCCCATTCTTCCAACCATGTTTGATCTGCTTCTTTGTAGAATCGCCACTTGAGGGTGATAACGTCAGGCAGCAACGGCATCCAATATCGTCCTTGTTCATCAGGAGCTGAAAGTCCTGTCGTTTGTTGACGCATGGCAAGGCCATTTTCATTCGTCTCAGGAATGAGGTCCTCCCTGGACAGGCAGAGGTAGTGAAGAAGCGCCCCATTTTGATCGGTCGTGCCGGCGGGATCGGGTCTTAGCCCGAGAATGGTATCTTGATAAGACAGGGGATTGAACCCGAAACCGAAGCTATGTGGCGCGCCGCTGATGGTAAGTTCTTGTCCAGAAGTGCCGGGCGCGTTTGCATTGAGCAGACTCAGCTCTAGGGTCGCTGTGCTGGGAAGTGTAGTGAAAGTCTTGCGGCAGAGATCCAATAACCGTTGAATGCTACTATTCTCACGCTGAATTTGCTCAATCTCTGCAGCACCACGTACGCTGCCCTGAATGAGAGCGAAGAGAGTTCCCGTGATCATGCCCAAAATGGTCATAGCGATAACAATCTCTAAAAGCGTAAAGCCATGTAAACTGGGCTTGATGATTAAGCGTGTGTTGAGTCCTACCTTCGCCAAGCTACGGTGTTGCTGGCTGATCCTTTCCCGAATCGAAACGCTAAGTTTAGGGTTGCTGTGGTTTGTAAACATAGACTTCCACCGACTCCTCTCTTGGTTCGTTGCCCAGTTGATAATTTGCGACAATTCTTAAGTTATAAAGGTCGCTCATGAGATTGCCTCTCGTCATTTTGAGGCTCACTGGATCGACGCTACTCGTGAAAGTCGCTTCGAGTTGATTATCTGTAAGTGTCGTGGCCATTTCATTCAGAGGTTTGCGACGCAGCTCCTCGATCATGGAGCGCATGGCAATGCGAAGGCGTTGCTCTTTGTTGAGGATCTGCGCCACTTCCATGGAAGCATTTAGCGATCGTGCGAGGCCTAGTACGCCAATGGAAAAAATGCTGAGGGCAATGATCAATTCAAAAAGAATGTAGCCAGGTCTGATTGACATGCGCTTCGTGCTGCAATGCGAGGATGCGCAAGTGCAGCCCTGCTTGCTAGGCACCAAATTCTTCGTGGAATGGAACATCTTCAGGCGCGACTTGGAGGATTAGATCTGAAACTGGCAAGAAATGAACCTACCGGATCGCAATGACTTCTCTCGTGATATCGGCGGTTAGCGCATTGAATTCGACATCGAAAATTGTGCTTTCGCGTTCCAAGTGGAGTTTAAGGGGTATGCAGATCCCTGTGGGTTGAAAGACCCAAAGCTTGACGATATCTCCTGTGATTTCTGTGGGTTGGAATTCGTTCCAGAATTGAAGTCGGTAGGTTGTATTAGTGGGTAGATCGTAACGTTCGCTCCAGTTGTCATCCCGTTTAGGCACTGAGGGCGCCAGGGGTAACTGGGTTTTGGGTTTCTCTCCAGCCCCAGCGTCGAGATCAGAATCTGCATCATCCGCGTTGGGGTTAAGTCGGAAGTTGCCACTCGCGGCTTGCTCCATGAACTCAGTGAGATCAGCGATTTGAAGATAAGGAGAAAAATAGCGTGATGCAATGAAACCACCTGGGTAGAAGGCAATCTGATAAGGGCGTTTTTCACGCATGGCACGCATTCGTGCTTCTTTGGTCAAGCGGACTAGCTCGACCACGGGTTGACGAGCCAGCTGCTCATCCTGCCAACCTTTGAAGATAGGCACAGCACCCGCAGCCAAGATAATCAAAATGGTCAATGCGATGACGACCTCAACTAAGGTGAAGGCAAGGGGTGTAGTGGCATTAGACTTGGCTTTCGGTGTCAAATCCCAGCGTCGTAGCGGCTGATGTTGGGTATTCATCTTGCTTGCTGTGTTTGCGAGGACAATGAGCACATTCACGGTCAAACGATCCAATGCGATGAGCTATCTTGGACGACCTCTCTTGAATCCTAGCTTCAAATTTCACCCCAAAGTCATTCGTTGCTGAATGACAGCTCGAGATGAAACCGGCTGGCTCACTTTGTGGTCGTTTGCGGCCAATTGCCGATGTCGTCTTCAGTCCCTTCTGCGCCGTCTTTACCGACCGAATAGACATCGTAGGGCTTCTTGGATTTCTGCGCTGGGTAACGATATTTGTATTCCATGCCCCATGGATCTTTCGGTACGGCTTCCAGCAGCTGCGTCCATTTTTCTGGCAATGGTTCGGCGGTGGGACGCTCGACGAGGGCACGCAATCCTTGCTCAGTGGTTGGTGCGCGCATGTTTCGTGCTTCGTACAGCTGGAGCTGCGTCATCAGGTTTTGCAAATCGCTCTCCACACGTGTTTCTTTAGCGACGTCCACATTGCCTTTGAGCATGTAGATTGAGCCTGCCGCTAGGATGGAGATGATGGTAAGCACGATGACGATTTCGATCAACGTGAAGGCAGCGTTTGTTGAGCTAGAGCGGATGTGGGTTTGTGTCATGATGTAGCAGTTTAGTAAGTGAAAATGGATGATCGAATTTGTGAGCTAAAGGGGCCTAGACTCTGCCGCGGATGCCATTGACTGATGAAAAAACCGCCGAGATGATGGAATAGGCGACCACGCCTACAATAATTGCCATGAACAAAATAATGATGGGTGAGATCATTGCGGTCATGCGTTTGATCCGCTTGTCCAGTTCCTTGTCGTAGCGCAAAGCGGACTTTTCCAAGGACTTGCTCAGCATGCCTGTTTGTTCACCGACAGCAATCATGTCCACCAGCATGAGCGGGAAGTGCCCAACTTTTTTGAGCGAGCTTGATAACGAGCCGCCTTCGGCCACAAGACCTGTGACCTGCGTCAAGAGACGCTGAATGTAAACATTCGCCGAGATTTTAGAAACCAGGCGTATGCTGTTTAAAAGCGGCACGCCGTGTCCGACAAGGCTTCCCATGCTGTGTGCAAATTGAGCATAGAATCGTGTTGCCAAAACAGGGCCAAACAAAGGCAGTTTGAGCTTCGTCTCGTGCCACCACATGAGGCCTGATGGGGTGCCTGTGAAAGCCTTAAAACTAAGTGAAACAATGATCATCAAGGCAAGCAGTACCCACCACCATGTGGCGAGGAAATGATTGAAACTGATGAGCATCTGAGTTGCCATGGGCAGTTGTTGCCCGCCTTTGTCCAGCAAATCGGTGATCTGAGGCACCATCACCGTCATGAAGACGACCATGAGCAGGGCACAGGCTCCGACTAGAAAAGCCGGGTAGATCATGGCTTGCGTGACTTTGGACTGGAGCTCAGCAATCACTTGTAGGTTTTGGCCTAACCGTCTCAAAATCGGAGCGAGAGAACCACTGACTTCACCAGCAGCGACGAGATTGCAGTACAATTCATCGAAGCTCGGTGAGGCTTTTTTGAGAGCTTTGGCGACGGTCGAGCCCTCGCGTAGTTGATCGCGCAAGATTTGGGAGACTCGACGCAGATTAGGATCTTCCTGTCGTTCGGTAATGACTCGGAGTGCCTGATCAATTTGGAGTCCTCCATCGAGCATGTCTGCCAACTCCTCAGTGAACAAGATCACTTGGGCACGCTTGAGTTTGGCGGGCGTTTGTTCCTGAGCTTTGGCTGCGGCATGATTCGCCAGTTTGCTGGCTAAATGTGCTTCGGCAACTTTGACTGGCACCAGTGCCTGGGACTCAAGTTGACGAAAGGCCTCAGCACGCGATGCCACAGCCAAACTGCCAGACACGGTCTGGCCTAGGCTATTGAGCGCGGTGTAGGCAAAGGTAGGCATGGTGAGATGGCTTGGCAGAAACGCGGAGCAGAACGTTTTCTCGCCTATGAAAGTGCCGGAGTGTAGAAATGTAACTGTCGAAACCTTGATTGCGTGAGCTTTGGATGGTTGGATCGCTCAATCCGATTGGATCAAACCATCGATTCTCTTTTGAGTTGCATGGAGCGGTTGAGATTTTAGCTGCGAAAGTAAGCCAAATCGTTGAGGTGGAGCATAAAAAAGCACCCATCTCGCAGGAGAGTGGGTGCTCATGATTCATGACATGTCTTAGGGGGCTTTTTTCGTCGCTGGTTCTGCCGGCTTAGCTGGGGGCGGAGTTGGTGCCGAAGCATTGTCAGCGGCAGATGCGGGTGCCTTAGCAGGGGGGACTTCACTAGGTGCTTTCACGGGAATCGTGACCGGTGTCGGATTGGCAGGAGCGGCCGGAGCTGGCATAACAGAAGGCGCCGAGGGGGCCTGTTGAGGTGCAAGTGTAGGCGCCAAGGGAGAGTTGTTAGTGCCTCCAAGGTTGATGACGGGCGCGCCAGGTGTGGGAGTTACAGGTTTCTTATCATCGACTTTAGGCTTCGGAGGACCATCCACTTCCTTTGTCGGTAATTTTGAGCTAATCCACTCGAGGCGGTTTTCCGATTGGGAAATGAAGGGATTGCCTGCATCCAAGCCCGTGAAACGAGAGGGTAGCCCTTCGTAGATTTTTTTAGCCTCATCCTCTTTCCCCTCCGCCCATGCAAGATCGCCAAGGCGTAGCTCAGCAAGTGGGGCCAATTCAGTCTGGGCATATTCGTTGGTAATGCGTTCGAAAGACTGTTTGGCTTCCTTTTTTTGACCCAGAGCTTCCTGCTTGGAGCCCAAAGCAAGAAGTGCTTGAGCAAAAAGAGGATGATCCGCATGATCCGTTACAAATGAATTGAGGGTATCGACGGAGGTCGTTTTTTTGTTCTGCTCCCATAGCAATTCAGCTTTTTTTAGCAGGGCATTACCCGCGGCCAAACTATCCTTGTGCTGAGCGATCACGACATCGAGATCTTCGACCGTTTTGGCAGCTGCGAAGGCTTCACCAGCCTTGACTTGAGCCGCATGGCCGAGGTAACGAGAGATTCCGTAAATTGCCAAGGCAGCCACGGCGGCGAGAAAGAACAAAACGACTTTTTTGAAGTTGTTTTCGAGGAATTGCTCCCAGGTCGGGAGTGCTGCTGCGGATGAATCTGAAGACATGGGAGATGGGGGAGGGTGAGGGGGAAAACCGAGTCATTAAGCGCCGACTTTGGCGCGAGCCTCATCCGCCAGGGCGGTGGAAAGGTAGCGTTCACCAGTCGAGCAACCGATGGTGACAATCAGTTTGCCTGCGTTTTCTGGACGTTGGGCGATGCGAATAGCGGCGCAGACATTCGCGCCGGTGCTGATGCCTGCGAGAATGCCCTCTTCTTTTGCGAGGCGACGAGCCATGGCAAAAGCGTCGTCATTGCTGACTTTGACGCATTCCACGATTTGTGAGTTTCCTGCAGCATCTTTGAGGTGAAGATTTTTTGGAACAAACCCTGCTCCAGTTCCCTGAATCTTATGTGGACCTGGCTGCACGGGCTCTCCAGCAAGGGTTTGATTGATCACAGGCGAGGCTTCTGGCTCTACCGCGATGGCTTGGAATGAAGGCTTGCGAGGTTTAAGCACTTCGCAACATCCGGTGATGGTGCCTCCAGTGCCCACTGCGGCGACCAAGATGTCCACCGCGCCATCGGTATCCGCCCAGATTTCCTCAGCGGTCGTTTTCATATGCACCGCTGGATTGGCTGGATTTTCAAACTGCTGGGGCATCCAGGCATTGGGAGTTTCCTTCAAGATTTCCTCGGCTTTCGCAATTGCGCCCTTCATGCCCTGGGCTCCAGGTGTCAGCACCAATTCTGCGCCGAGAAGTGCAAGAAGCGTGCGTCGCTCCAAGCTCATGGTCTCAGGCATGGTCAGGATCAATTTGTAGCCTTTCGCAGCAGCCACGAAGGCTAAGGCAATACCTGTATTACCACTCGTGGGTTCAACGATGATGGTATCTTTTTTCAAGATTCCGCGAGTTTCCGCATCTTCGATCATCGCCATCCCGATCCTATCTTTGACGCTGCCGAGCGGGTTAAAGAACTCACATTTAAGCGCGATGGTGGCGTTGAGGCCTGCGGTGACTTTGTTTAGTTTCACCAGCGGTGTGTGGCCTACGGTTTCGACGATGTTATTGTAAAGTTTGCCCATAAGTTCAAAGACAGGTGAGGGGGTTTCAAGGCCCTGACTGGATCGGCCCAGCACAGGGGGAGCGTCGTTATAGGAGAGGCCTGCCGCCTTGCAAAGGGAAAAATGCCCATCAGGCTGCCCCGGATTTCCTCTTGCCCGAAAGTGATGGCGTGCCTATATCGCGGCCCTCTTTTCCCCTCCATGGCACTCATCGTCCAGAAATATGGCGGTACTTCCGTCGGCAATCCAGAGCGTATCCGTAACTGTGCACGGCGCATTCTGGAAACTCAACGCGCGGGTCATCAGGTCGTCGCTGTTGTTTCTGCCATGTCTGGTGTCACCGATGGTCTGATCAAACTCGCGAAAGAAGTCTCTCCCGAACAGGATCCCAGCGAACGTGAGATGGACGTGCTGCTTGCCACCGGAGAGCAGACCACCATTGCCCTCACGGCCATGGCCATCAATGCCTTGGGTGGGAAAGCGGTCTCGCTGACCGGAGCTCAGGCTGGTATTTCTACCGACCGTGTTCATACCAAGGCTCGCATCGTGAACATCACTCCAGATGCAGTGCAGAAAATGCTCAACGAAGGAAACATCATCATGCTCGCGGGCTTTCAAGGAGAAGCTGCGAGTGGTGAAATTACCACACTGGGCCGTGGTGGCAGTGATCTGACCGCGATTGCAATGGCTGCTGCGATTAAGGCTGACATCTGCCAGATCTACACCGACGTGGATGGAGTTTATACTTGTGATCCACGCATCGTCAAAACAGCCAGCAAGATCGAAGAAATCAGCTACGACGAGATGTTGGAAATGGCCTCTAGCGGCAGCAAAGTCATGCAGAGCCGCAGTGTCGAGTTTGCGAAAAAATTCGGCGTCCGATTCGAAGTCCGCAACAGCATGAACAACAACCCCGGAACCATCGTGAAAGAAGAAACCCCAGGCATGGAATCTGTCGTCGTTCGCGGCGTCAGTCTTGAGCGCAATCAAGCGAAAGTGACCATTGATGATGTCCCAGACCGTCCGGGCATCTCCTCAGCCATCTTTGGTGCCATTGCTGGCGCGAATCTGATGGTGGACATGATCGTCCAAAACGTCTCCACCGATGGTGAAACGGACATTTCCTTCACACTCAGTGCGGCAGATCTACCCAAAGCCGAGGCTGCTCTCAAAGCCATCTTGCCGACACTTGGCGACAAGGTGACACTCAGAAATCAGAGTGGTATCGCCAAGTTGAGCGTGGTGGGCATTGGCATGCGAAGCCACAGTGGTGTCGCAGCGACTATGTTCAAGGCTCTTTCTGACGTTGGCGTAAACATCGTCATGATCTCGACCAGCGAGATCAAAACGGCCGTCATCGTGAATGAAGCTGACATTGAAAAAGCAGCCCGTGCCGTCCACACAGCCTTTGGATTGGACGCGTCTGCCTAATCGTTGAATTTGCGTCAGTGAGGCGCGCTGCTACGAGCCTTTCCTGAAAAATGGATTCAGGGGATACTATCTTAAGTGCCCAGTGTGCAAGATAACGTCTTCTGAACCGCCTAGCTCTTGTATCCATCTCCACAACCATGACTCTCCAATTCACCAAAATGAATGGTGCTGGCAATGACTTCGTCATGCTAGATAACCGTGATTTGCAGCTTTCGCTCACACAAGCACAAATCGCGCAGCTTTGTGATCGGCATCGTGGTATCGGTGCGGATGGTTTGTTGTGCGTGGAGCCAGCTACCGAAGGCGGCGATTTCAAAATGCGCTACTACAACGCGGATGGTGGTGAGGCAGAAATGTGCGGGAATGGAGCACGCTGCTTTGGTCGTTTCGTGAATCTTCTCCATGAAGGCAAGTTGACCCGCATTCGTTTTGAAACGCTGGCCGGCATGATCTCCGCTGAGTTCGAAGGGCACGAAGTGCGGATCAACATGAGTGCACCGCACAGCCTGAAGCTTGCTCAATTATTGCCCGTCGCGGGTCAGGAGATGATAGTTCACAGCGTGAACACCGGCGTGCCACATGCCGTGGTGATGGTCGATGATTTATCAGCTGTTCCAGTCCGTGATTGGGGTGCTGCTCTCCGCTATCATGATGCTTTTCAGCCGAAAGGCACCAATGCCAATTTCTGCAACGTCTTGGCCCCAGGTAGCATTGCAATTCGCACTTATGAACGCGGCGTTGAAGATGAAACGCTGGCCTGTGGAACGGGTATGGTCGCCTGTGCGCTCATTCACCATGAACTCACGGGGGCAACCAGTCCTATCAGTGTCTTGGTCAAAGGTGGCGACACCCTTCGTGTTGGTTTCGCGGAGTCTGCTCCTCACGAATACACAGAGGTCACACTCCTTGGCCCTGCAGATGTGGTATTCACTGGCATGGTGACGATCTGACCGCTGCACGAAAAGTTTGGCTACGGCTGGTCGTTCTTTGCGGTCTGCCATGATACGTCACTCTTTCCTCCTCTTGTTTTTCGCCTTGGGCCTGACGGCCACGGTTTTTTCTCAACCTGTCTCGAGTTCTGTGGGACTCGGTCTGAAGGAGGGAGACCGCATCATCTGGATTGGGGACTCGATTACGCATCAGTGCCAATACACGCAGTATGTGGAAGACTTTTTCTACACACGTTACCCGAAGATGCGGCTGCACTTTCGGAATGCTGGTGTCAGTGGAGATCGTGCCGCCGATGTCTTGAATCGTTTTGATGATGATATTGCCAGCTTCAAGCCCACCGTAGCCACCGTGCTTTTGGGGATGAATGATGGCGCCTATCAAGATTTTTCACCCGAACTGTTTCAGGCTTACTCGCGGGATATGATCAAACTTCTCGACCGATTGGATGCACTTCAGGTGCGAGTTTTTCTAATGAGTCCGACCATGTTTGATCACCAAGCCTTCGATCAGATGATCGCTAAAGATCCTGCGCGTGGGAAAAATAAAAAGCCTGACAATTACAACGCGGTTTTGGCCTACTTTGGCAAGTGGGCACAAGAAGTGGCGCGTCAGCGTGGCTATGGATTCATTGATCTTTTTGGGCCGCTCAACAAGTTGACCACGGACGGAAGACTGAAAGATCCCAATTTCACGCTCATTGCAGATGCCATTCACCCTGCGGGTGATGGCCAGTTTGTCATGGCCTACACCATGGTCGATGCTTTTCAGGAACCGGGTTCCGTTTGGAATTTAATGGCTCAACCTGTGAAAGAACAATGGCAAGTGCGCGCAAGTCCCGGATCCCTTGTTGCAGATGTGAGGGGTGTCGTGGGACAGGGTTTAACTTTCACGCTTCAGCCGAAGAGTCTTCCTTGGGCGGTTCTTGATGAAGCCAAGTTGGGTGCCACTCTCACAGCAGCAGGCCACCGCAAAAGTGGTGAGGTGCTGACGGTGAATGGCTTGGCCACCGGTCGCTATGAAGTGCTGCAAAATGGCCAAGTGGTAGGCACTTGGGATCATGTCACTCTGGGGAAAAAGATCGAACTACAGAGTGATCCTGAATCTGTGACGCTTCAGCAAGCCCAGAAGGTCATTGCCCTCAACAAACAGCGCAACGATGAAGCCATTCGTCCTCTCAGAAACCTCTACGGTCAGCGCAAAGGCAAGCTGCGTGCCGGCAATCGGGCCGCTTTCGAGGCTTGGTGGAATGGCGAGGGCAAAGCAGAGGAAGCTGCCCTTCTCAAAAAGGCCGCTGAGCTTGAAGATCAGATCTACCAGATCAATCAGCCTCAGCCAGTGAAGATTGAGATCCGCAAAAGTGCGGCAGCGCAGAAGGCCTCATCTGCTCAGAAAACAGGTGTCAAGAAGGCAGCCTAACCGCTGTTGTGATATCGCGCGGGGGAACACAAACTCTTCGTTTAATCTGCCGAGTCAGTTCCCCAATCTAGTACTATGTTGTAACGGTAAGTTCGTTCCTTGGGTAGTGTCGGCGAAGTCTTGTTGTCGATTCGGTCATAGACATTTAGGGGCGGCGACACTGTTGCGTCTTTGCCGTGGATGTAGTCCTGATCTTCCACAATGCAGCGATAGGCTTTGTTCAGCAGCAAAGCTCTCTCTCGTGAGGGAACGATAAGATCGTAAACATCACGTGCTTGGCTCACTTTGGTGAGATCAAGCTTGCCATCGGCTTGGAACCAATGCTCCTGCATTTCTTCGTTGTTTCGAAATTCGCTACCGCCTTCCGCACGTGCAAGGTAAGTGAGGATCTCTCCCTGAGTCTCGCCTTGGCTTGGCGCATCAGGCATGTCGCGCAGTCGAATGTATCCCCAACCCGTAGCTCCTTCTCGTTTGCGGGCAAAGCTGAAGGTCTTGTCGATCGTCGAACCGATCGAATTGTGGCAGCCCATGCAGGAGAAGTTTTCTTCATAGGTTAGTCCCCGCAAACGCCCCTGACGGTCTTCGATGAATCCTTGAATCGCCCAGCCATTGCCATTGTCCAGACCGTGATGGCCGATGCTTTGGTAGGCTGGTAAATTCCCAGCTTCCTTTTCGTTAGCTTCCAGGATGTATTTTCGGGCATACATCGGCTTGGAATAAGCCCGTGCTTTGCGCATGTAGCGCACTTCTTTCATGCGTGTCGAGACACCGATTTCTCCTTGTGAAAAAATCCCCAAGTAGCGCACCGTGTGAAGAAATTCAGTGCCCTCTGGGTAAAGGTGGCTTTCGAGAGGAAGAGGCTGGGCTGCGCCGACCCAGGAGCTAACCTTCGTGACTCGTTTGGCTTGACCGAGCTTGCCATCACCATCCAGATCGTTCCCGACTTTTGCCTCGTCCAAAGGCGGTGTGGAAATGCTAGAGCGTCCTTTGATCACAGCTTCCAGAATGCTGAGATTTGCCAAATAAACCTCGCGTGATTCATGGCCACTGACATCCTTCCGAAATACGGCTGGCAAGCGAATCATCACATCGTCAGTCGAGCCATTGGTTGGCCAAAACGTGCTAGGAAAGGGCTTGTAGCTGTAGGCCACCCACTGGCTGCCATCTTTGGCAAAACCCAGAGCATCGAAGGCTTCGGCTCCTTGAGCTAAATTCTTGAGATCTGGAATCCAGCCTTTGAATCCTTGTTCCTGAAGCCGAGGGGATAGCGCGCTGTAGTTGTCTTCAGCGATGTACCTTAAGATTTCGTCATCCGTGATTTGAGCGACCCGTTGACTTCGGTCTTCAAAAAGGTTTTTCCAATGGTTGGTCATGCCGAGTTCACTGAAGCTGTAAGCTTCTTGTAGATCCGCATCATTCATGCTGTTTTCGCGCCCTGGGATCTGGTCTTGGTGACAGACATAACAAGGGTTCGCGCGTGCTTCGGTTCGAGTGTAGCACTGAGGGGGGACGACCGCTTCTCGATTGTAAAGGGTATGGACGGGGTGAACGTCGGGAACTGGCGGCAGGACATGCTGAAGCCGCCGCAGGGAGTCTAGTATCTGCTCATGCAGCGGTGCAAGCTCTGCACCAAAGCCGTACATCGGGATCAGGCAGGCGATCCCAAAAAAACAAATGGGTAAAGAAGGCCCGAGCATAACAAATGAAAGAGGATTGAAGAAAGGGAAGGGCGGCTCCTTCAAAGAGCCGCCCCTAGGGATTGAGAACCGTTTGGATAGGCTAGTTTACTGGTTCGAAATGAACCGGAATGCACCGCGGCGTAGACTTCTGACAAAATTTGTGTTCTGTATCTTCGAGATATCGAAAGTCCATACAGCATCGCCAAGGCCGTTCGGAACAGCGCCTAGATTCGTGCTATCTGGATGTTGGACGCAGACGTGGAATTCTGTGGGTATTGCCGGATTGAAAATCATACCCGTAGCTTCAGAGCCATCCACGCGAATACTCATGAAGTGATCGAGTGATTCGGCTTGGCCATCGTTATTGGTGTCACGGACAAACCAGATATCGCCACCGTTAGAGTCACCATTAGGCGCGTCTTCAATAACGTAGATGTTACCCGCTGCGTCGATGGCCAAGTTGTCAGGGGAATTGAGCACACCAGTGGTGCTTGGGAATCCAAGATTCTTCGGTGTATTGTTGTCAGCTAGTGTTCTTACAATAGATTTGTTTTTGCCAGTTTCTTCAATCGCAATGATTTTGTTTTCGGAAGTGATGGCGACATAAATCACCTCGCGTTTGTTTGGCAGTAGCGTTACGATCATGTCCTCAGGACGACCATAAGGAGTTGCACCAACATCGTCTGCAGCAGGACGGCCTCCCATGGTGTTTGAATTTGTGCGAGGATCATTGGTTGGACCATCACGGAATGGATTCGTGATTCCCGGAAGTGGCTGGCCGTTACCGTCGGTCAACGGCACCCAAGTTGCTGGCCCTTCACGCTGTACGCCGACAGCTTGTTGATTGTAGTTCGCTGCTGCTACACCTCCGCTGGTAAGAAAGTTATCCACGCGCAATACAAACGTCTGTCCTACAGTGTAATCGCCAATGCGTTTCATGACAAATTTGTAAATGGAGCCTGAGTTCCACTCGTCGATAAAATAGATGGTGTTGCGGTATTTGACGCTAAAGTTAATACCTTCATGCGAGACATTTGCGATGCTTTCGAGGACACGATGTTGAATCTGACCCACGGGTGCCATCGGATTCAGGATTTCGACCACGCGGCCCAGTCCTGCCCATTCTTCAGCAAGGAAGAGCGTGCGATTAGGGGTCCAGCGGCAAGGGTCAAAGGCACCAAAGTCACGAGTCCAATTTCCTACTGCACCTTGCTGGTCCCCAGCGAAGATCGTTTCGGCTTTACGGGCTTCAATGTCGTAACGTGTGCAGCCAGCACCGATGGGCGTTTCATGAGGGATGAAGAGGTGAGTGCCTTCAGGATTGGTTGCCAACATGTCAAACATGGAGGCGCTGGTGCTTTGTCCCGGCACACGGACAATCGATTGCCCAGGGCTAAGCACTTGGTTTTCGACTTCATTCAGACTGACCCAATTGACTTGAGTGATGTCAGCGGGTGTGATCCACGGGGAGGAAAGCTCTTCCAATGCGTTGGGAGCGACGACGGGGGCAGACTGGGTCAGCGGAGTGAACCAGATATCGGTGCCGGCCTTGGCGGCCGGTGTAGCGATGAGTGCGGAGCTCATGGCGAGACGAAACCAGGCATTGTGCAGTTTCATGGGATAGGGGGGCGTGTGTTTGAGGATTGAGTGCCGGAACCTTCATGGAGGTCCCACACGCCGCGCCCTTAAGCCCATCAGTAAAGAATCTTCGCCTAGTTTACTCTGACGATATTGTGATGTGAAAACTTTGCCACCTTCCGCTTTGGCTAACTAATGATGAGAAAAATTCCTGAATCTGCTTTAGTCGCCGGCCACTAGCATAGTGAGTGTATGTGTGTGCAAAGCGACCATCGCCCATGGCAAAGCCAGCCAGCGAAAGGGCAGTTCCTTCATCACAAATAAAATACCGAGAAGCAGTAGAATTGGAAACAGGAGCAGGAAAAAACCACCTTTAAAAAACAGGCTCACGACAAACAACGGCACGAGTGTCATGGCTATCAGCAACTCCTGTATGGAAAAATGAATACTGTTTCAGCGATCATGCTCGCGAGGGTGAACCCGGTGATGCAGCCCAATCCACAGGACAGATAAAAACAACAAGCCCTCCCCAAAACAGAAAGAGCAGCCGATTGGATGACTTCCAAAGGGCTGCTCAGTAGAGACTTGAAAGGTTGGCTAGTCTTACACGTGGATCGGATGTCCTTTGGCCACTTCAGTAGCTTCCTTGACCATCTCAGAGAGAGTCGGGTGAGCATGGATGGTGGCTTCGATCTCATCCCACGTGGCTTCGAGGTTCATGGCCAAGCCAATCTCTGCGATCAGCTCTGTGCACTCGCTGCCCACCAGGTGTGCGCCGATGATTTCACCGTGAGGTTCACCGTAGATGATCTTCACAAAGCCCTCAGGTTCTCCTGCGGCCAGAGCTTTGCCACTGGCTTGGTAGGGGAACTTGCCGACCTTGTACTTCAGACCTTTTTCTTTCGCAGCGCGCTCAGTGAGACCGATGCTGGCGACTTGGGGATGGCAGTAGGTGCAGCCTGGGAAGACACCGACTTTCTTTGGCGTGTGCTTGGTGAACATGCCTTCGACAGCCTGGACCGCCTCGTAGCTGGCCACGTGGGCGAGCCAAGGAGGGCCGATGATGTCACCTGCGCCGTAAATGCCCTTCACGGAGGTTTGGTAACGTGCATCGGTTTCCAGCCAGCCACGGTCACTCAGCTTCAATTCAATGCCGCCCGGCAAGACGGGGGCGACACCAATCGCGACCAAAGCAACTTCGGCTTCGAGGGTTTCATTGGCAGCGCCTTCGACGGCGATCTTCACACGCTTGCCGTCTTCGCTAGTGCTGGCGATCTTGGTGTTGGTGAGGATGCGGATGCCTGCTTTGGTTAGGCTTTTTTCCACCAACTGGCTGACCTCCGTGTCTTCCACGGGCAAGATGTTGGGTTGCATCTCCACAACGGTCACTTTCGTGCCGTAAGCGTTGAAAAAGTAAGCGAACTCAATGCCAATCGCACCTGCACCGATGATCACGATGCTCTTCGGCTGTTTGGCTAGGGTCATGGCTTCTTTGCTGCCGATGACGGTCGTGCCGTTGAAGGGAAAGCCGGGCATGGGGCGGCTCTTGGCGCCTGTGGCGATCAGGACATTCGCAGCGTCATGGGTGGTTTTGGTTCCATCGGCGGCGGTGACTTCCACTTTGCCTGCCGCGGGGATGCTGGCGGTGCCACGCAGGTAGTCCACCTTGTTCTTTTTGAAGAGGAACTCGATGCCTTTGTTCAGTTTGTCGGAGACACCGCGGCTGCGACCGATGACTTTCGACCAGTCGAACTCGATGCCGCTGATCTTGAGGCCAAACTCTTCCGCACGATGGGTCAGGGTATGATAAAGCTCAGCGTTTTTCAGGAGGGCTTTGGTGGGAATACAGCCCCAGTTGAGGCAGGTGCCACCGGCGCGGTCGTTTTCGACACAGGCGACTTTTTTACCGAGTTGAGCTGCGCGGATGGCTCCGACGTAGCCCGCAGGCCCGCCGCCAATGACGATGAGGTCGTAGTTCATGTGTGTTTTTTGGGGAAAATGAGACGAGAGAGAAGCGCAGGGGGTGGTGCAATTCAACCTGGGATTCATTTTGAAGAGAGACGGATTCGGGAGCGTATAGTGCGGCTCCACTCATGCGTGCTGTCCTCTCTGCCTTATTCCTTTCTGTCTTTTTGCCTGTCCAGGCCGTGCTGCCACCGGAGACACGCATTGTTTTTCTCGGGGATAGCATCACTCAGGCAGGCACCTACGTGGAATACATTGAGGCAGCCATGATCGCCCATCATCCGGCTGAGGTGAAGGCGGTCATTCCCCTGGGATTGAGCAGTGAAACGGTCAGTGGTCTCAGCGAAGAAGGTCACGCTGGCGGCAAATTTCCGCGGCCCGACCTGCACGAGCGACTGGGGCGCGTGCTGGACAAAGCGAAACCCGACCTCGTGCTGGCCTGCTATGGCATGAATGACGGCATCTATCTGCCTTTGAGTTCAGAGCGGTTCCGTGCCTTTCAGGCAGGTATGAAAAAGCTGCACGACCAAGTCGTGGCGGCAGGGGCGCGTATCATTCACCTCACCCCGCCTGTGTTTGATCCCCAGCCGATCGCTCATAAGGTGGCACCCGCCGATCGGGTGGATGGCGATCACCCCTACCAGGGTTACAACGACGTTTTGGATGCTTACAGCGACTGGTTGCTGGGCATGAAAAAAGAGGGGTGGGAGGTGCTCGATATTCATGGCCCGTTCAACGCAGCTTTGGCGGAGCGGAGGAAGACCGAGCCGACCTTCACTTTCTCTCGCGATGGCGTGCATCCAGGACCTGAAGGGCACCTGCTGATGGCGCAGGCCGTGTTGAAGGCATGGGATCTGAAAGTGCATCCCCATGGCGTTCCGGATCACGTCAACGGAGCTACCATCCTCGCGGCGGTGAAGCAAAAGCATGCGGTGCTGCGTCCCGCTTGGCTCAGCCATGTCGGGCATCTACGGCCGGGGGGAGCGGCCGGCTTACCTCTGCCTCAGGCAGAGGCCAAGGCGGCTACTTTGGACCAAGAAGCACGTCGCGCCGCATCGTCACGACAGGTGCTGATTCCTGGCCGTCGTGGAGATTGGAATGGCTACGCCAAGCACGAATTCATCATCGTCAATCAATCCGTGACGCTCGTGGTTCCAAAGAAGGCAGCACCCGGCAAACCTTGGGTCTGGCATGGGGAGTTTTTTGGGCACAAGCCTGCGCCTGACATTGCTCTTTTGGGCAAAGGCTTTCATGTCGTCTCCGTGAAACTTCCCGACATGCTGGGCAGTCCAGGCGCGGTGAAGCTCTGGAACGAATGCTATGCGGAACTCACAGGCACTTATGGCTTGAGCAAAAAACCGGCACTGGTGGGCCTGAGTCGAGGTGGCTTGTATTGCTACAACTGGGCCATCGCGAATCCCGAACACGTTTCCTGCATCTATGGTGACGCGCCTGTGTGTGATTTCAAAAGCTGGCCTGGGGGCAAAGGGAAGGGCAAGGGAGATGCACGAAACTGGGGGTTTGTGCAAAAGCTCTGGGGCTTCTCCAGCGAAGCTGAGGCGCTGGCCTACCCTGGCAATCCTATCGATAACCTCGCGCCGTTGGCCAAGGCAGGCGTGCCGCTGCTGCACGTGTTTGGCGATGCGGATGATGTCGTTCCTTGGGAAGAAAACACGGGTCTGATCGAATCACGCTACAAGGCACTCGGCGGTAGCATCACGCTGATCCGTAAGCCCGGTGTCGGCCATCATCCCCATGGACTGGAAGACTCCACGCCGATCGTGGAATTCATCGAAAAGCACGCATCGCGCTAGATCGCGCCGTCTCGCGCAATCATCCATGCTTGCGCAAAAAACGGCGGGCGCTGGTTTCCCAGACACCCGCCGCCCTTTCATTCAAAACGAAGAAGATCAGAAGCGCACCTTGAAGCCTGCGTAAGCTCCCGTGTCTAGGGCAGGGAAGCCGGGGATCTCTTCGTATTGCTCACCGAGCAGGTTTTCGATGCGTCCAAAGACCTCCACATGGTTTGTCACGCGCCAATTGGCACTGAGTCGAACATTCAGGAAGTCTTCTACGTCCCGCTGATCGAACGGAGGTCGGGCGATGTAATCCTCGCGGTCGATCAAACAGATGGCATTGAGGCTGACCGTCACATCGCGGTGAGGCCGCAAGATGAGGCCACCATTGAGCGAATGACGCGGGCGACGTACCAGGCGGACATCCTCCGTTTCGTCTTGAGCATCGAGGTAATTCCAGCCGAAATTGACGCTGAATTCTTTGCAGGGAGACCAGGATAAACCGGATTCGATGCCCTGCGTCGTAGCTTCGCCCACGGCCTGAGGTAGGTAGCTCGGGGCCAGATACTGATACGTATCGCGGATATCATTCCGGAAGCCGGTGGCATGAACCACGAGCTTTTCGCCGAACAGCGGCTGCTCGATCCCGATTTCATAGCCTTGGCTACGCTCGGGTTCGACCAAGCTAGCACTGCCGCCAAACACGGGCGTCAGGTCCTGTGGCGTTGGTGGGGTGTAAGCCGTACCGTAGTTCGCATGCAGCAAGGTCCGCAAAACGGGGATGCGATAGCTGACTCCGGCACGCCAAGTGAAGGCCTCATCAAAGTCAGAGAAGGCGTCATAACGCAGGCCCCCGACGAGATTCAAACCTGGGAGCACCTCAGCCTGGGTTTGCAGGAAAAGGGCCCAGTTGGTGAAGTTTTGATCGATATCGACCTTGTCCGAATTGTCATTGAAGCGGTAGATGTTTTGATCCTGCATCCAGGCACCTGCGATCACCTTCCACGAGTCGGTGATTTCGACAGTGCTCTGGTATTCCAGCCAGTCTGTGCGCGAGCTGACGCGGTTGTTATGCTCCAAGGTATTGAGGTGCAATCGATCAACGTTCTCAGCAGCTTGGCGGAACTGGCTGTGGGAGTAGGTCAGGCTCTGCGTCCACCGCTCGGTGGTCTGCCAGATCAGTCGTGGCGAGAGACTCCAAAACTCCGTCAGCAGGTTGCCGTCTGGATCGGCTCCGCGATCGCTCACCTCCACGGTCGGGTAGTCTGGTGGTGGGCCTAATAAAAAACGATACCTGCTTCCAGGCACACCGACCTGCGCTTTGTAGTAGCGCGTGTCGAGCTCAAAGCGCAACGAATCCGCAATCTGCCAACCGATCCGGCCTGCCACGTTCGACTGCGCAAACTGGCTGTTCACACGCTGACCCTGCATGTCCGTGCGGCTAGCTTCGAAGGCCCAGTCCACATCTCCGGCGGAGCCCAGTGTGCTCAGGCCTTCGCGGAAGGTGCCGTAGCTGCCTGCTTCAAAGAAGGCGGTGGTCTCAGGTTTCTCCAGACCACGCCCACTGCGAGTGATGATGTTCACCACCCCGCCCATGGTTCGTCCGCCGTAGAGGCTAGCAGCTGGGCCGCGGAGCACTTCCACGCGCTCCACTTGGTCGAGTGCCATGGTCTCGACGTTGAAGGAACCTGCTAAGTTCATCGGAACGGGGCGGCCATCAATGACCAGCAGGGTATCCTTCGTCGTGGTGCCGCGGGTCAGCACGGTGGCCACATTGCCGGGCACGCCAGGGTTCACCACGGTCAGGCCCGGCACAGTGCGCAGGGCGTCCGCGAGGAGACGGAACTGAGACTGCTCGATCTGTTCTCGGCTGATGACGGTGATGCTGGAGGCGGTCTTCTCCGCCTCCGTTTCGGTGCGCGTGGCGGTGATGACCACCGGGGTCATCTCGCTCGGCGCGTGTTTTTTTTCGTCTGGGGTTTCTTCGCCAAAGAGCGTGGTGCTCCCCAGCAAACGGAGTCCTGCGAGGGCAATAAAAGCCGCTCCCAGGAGCGATATGCGCTGTTTCATGGGTTGTCTTGCGATGTCTTGGCAAGAGCGATCACCCGTGCCGCTGGCGTCTTTTGGCTTTGGACGGCCTGGCACGGGGAGGTCGATCCCACCCTTCATTGTTGCGATGAAGTTTGTCCCCACCCATCTCCACTTGGAGCGGTGGGAGTGAGCATTTCGCAGCGAGATATTCGGACTCCGGGTTTGTGAATGATTCAAAAAATCACGCGCCTTTCCTGTTCGCCTTCACCGTTCGTTGCCTCCCGATTGGCTTCACCTGCCGGGCATCGCTGCCAGACACGTCACAGAATTGTGACCCGATACCGCAGCGCCACTGTGACCGGTTCTCACGGTCTTCCCTGCATCTGCGAAACGGCTGCCAAGGACGCTCATCACGTCCCTGGGCTGATAAAGAAAACGTGTCGCTTTGGTGAAGCTCCACGCCATGACGAGGCCTTAGCGGTACTCCTGCCATGTGCAAGCAAAGGATGCTTCATCAGCGGTCCACCAAGACTGATGGATGCATTTTTCGTAACCCATTCACTGCAGGCTCCTGCGCGATCCTCACCTCACAGGGTGCGTTTTTTCCGATCGGCCTTTAGCTGCCCACAGCCCGCAGCCACGTCGATGCCACGTCGCTGACGGATGGTGCAGGGGATGCCGCATTCTTGAATCCGCTGATGAAAATCCGCCGCTGCCACCTCGGCGCTTTCCCGTCCTTCATAGCCTTGCGTCTCATTCAGCGGGATCAGGTTCACGTGGGCGTTCAGGCCTTGCAGCAGGCCTGCCACACGCCGCGCGTGCTCTGGCGTGTCATTCACCCCAGCGATCAGAGTCCAGGCGAAAAAAATCTTCCGCCCCGTGGCCTCACCATAGTCACGACAAGCCGCCATCAGCTCTGCCAGCGGCCAGCGCTGATTCGCAGGCACCAGGGCACCACGTTCTTTATCCGTGCTGCCATGCAGGCTCACCGCCAGGTTGTAGGGGCGCTGCTCCTCGGCCATGCGCCGGATGCCTGGCACTACCCCCACCGTGCTGATGGAAATTTTCGCGGGGCCGAGGTTCGCCCCGCGTGTGTCACTCAGGATGCCCAGCGCCCGCATCACGTTGTCGTAATTGTGCAATGGCTCCCCCATGCCCATCAGCACCAGGTTTCTCAGTCGCTGACCTCGGGCCGCCAACACCCGCCGGGCATGATGCACCTGCGCGACGATCTCCCCTGCGCGCAGATGCCGCACAAAGCCCATCTGCCCCGTCGCGCAAAACACGCAGCCCATCGCACAACCCGCCTGGGTGCTCACGCAGGCCGTGTGGCGCCCCTCGTAGCCCATGATCACCGTTTCGATCTCCTGCCCATCCTGCAGCCGCAGCAGGAACTTTTGCGTCAGCCCATCGCCACTTGGCGTTTCGGCCGCAATGGGCAGCCCATCGGTTTTCACGGTTTGATCGAGCTCACGCAGCAGCCATCGCCGCAGCGGAGGGGATAGATCTTCGCGTGCTCGGAGATCTGCGTCCGCGCGGAAGTGCAGTGCATTCCACAGCGCGCTCGTGTGTGCGGGCGACACGCCTTCGCGCAGCAGCAGGGCGCGCAGTTCCTCGAACGTCAGATCGTGCAGATGCGTGACCGAAGCCGTTGGCAACATCGAGTGGGAAGGGGATTCCATCATGCAGATCGACTCAAGAGACCTCCAAAAAAACGCAAGCTGTCCGCCAAGTGCTCGCGCCAGTATTCCCAGGTGTGCCCGCCAGGGAACTCCTCATAAACATGGCCGATGCCTGCACGCTCCAGTGCCTGGTGAAGGTGGCGATTCGGCTCGATCAAAAAGTCCTCGGTGCCACAATCGAAGCGCACGGGGGGAAGGCGATGCGCATTCAGCTTCAGGCACTCCAGAGCTTGCAAGGGGCGATCTTCCGCCAAGTCGTAGCGCGCGGGATATTCTTCCACAAAGCCCTGCATTTGCCCCATCTCCGTCACGCTGCTATGCGCGCTGATGCCAGCAAAGATCTCGGGATGCAGCGCGCCCAGTCTCAGCGCGCCCCAGCCTCCCATGGATAGTCCCGCGATGAACAGGGGCGAGCCTGCACTGCGCGGTTCCAGCTCCGTCGCGAGAAGCGGCACCTCCTCCACGATCCATCGGGAGTAATCCGCGTCGGCATGACGCAGGTAGCCACTTCCATCGCCCCAGAGACCATCGGAAGGCATCGCCAGCAGCATCGGCGGCAGACCTTCGTGCTCGATCAATTGGTTCAGCACCTCATGCGCAGCCCCTTTGAAGAGCCAAGCCCAGTGGCTGCCATACACGCCATGCAGCAAAACCACACGCGGCAGGGAGGCGGCGCTTTGACCCGGCGGCACATAGAAGCTCACGTCTGCCCGCCGCCGCAGCGCCGCCGATTTCACCGTGGCCCAATGCACGCCCGGTGGTGTCAGGCTAGGGTGGGAAAATTCAATCGTGCGGAAAGCTTCACTCATGAGGAAAAAGACAGCCCTGACAAAGCAGCCGAACCGCGCGCACGCAAGGAAGCGATGCATTTCGACCACCTCAGGCTTCGCCAAGCAGCAGCACGGAAGACGAAGCGTCGGCGACCTCAAAATTGCGGTTGTCGGATTCTCCACGGCCTGATACAAACCGTCGTTAAATTGTGAATTTCCCCCCGGCTCATTTTTCATTTCGCACCTTCTTCTTGGCCAGCCTTGTCGCGCTGGCCGTCCCTGCGGCGGCGCAGGAAGTCTTTTTGCCCTTGCCTGAAGCTGGCCCTGAGCTTCCCCTGCTGAGCGAGCCTGAATGCGTCCGTTTCCTCAAGCCCTCGAAGTCGATCAAACCCCCTGCACCCGCCGTCACCCAGGCGTCAGTGGCAGCGGTCCCTCAGGTCAATGCTCCCACCGTGGCACGTCTGCGTCGAGTCATCCTTCTGCCTACCGGTCTGCCGCAGGATGCCATGCGCCAGCAGATGGCCGAGGGCAGCCAGAGTCGCCAACCCGTGACTGCCGTCGGTGTCCAGGCCCCGGCCCAAGTCCTGGCAAAACTAGCAGAACTCTTTGGCAGTGAGGTCAATGCTACCACCTCGAAAAAGGTCGAGGAAGCCGTCCGACTAGGTCTGAACTCCAAAGAACCCACCCGCACCGCCCGCCGCGTGCAGGTCGTCGGCTGGCAGGCCAAAGATGGTGTCATGGCCGTCGCCGTGGACCCCGAAAGCTGATCAGGCAGGGGATGAATTTCCCAGCGGCTTCAGTCACCCAACCAGGAGTTGAGGGATAACCTGTCCCCGTTGGATTGCTTCCCTCCGCAGGCCCAAACCAATCGGTTTCGCGAGTTTTCAACTCGGCGGATTCCGAAGTTCGATGCAAACGGGTCATTCTTGCCCCGGTGCATTTCGGATTCGGCTTCACTCATGGCGCGCTTTGCAGGCTGAACTGGATGCCTTCCGGCCAGCCGAAGGGGAAGTCGAGGCTGGGGCTCGGGGGGCGGAACCACTGGCCTTCGGTGCCGCTGAAGCTGACAGGTGATTCATCCCAGTCCAGCTCGATGCCAAGGCTGCCTGCCGGGGCCGCGAGCACGGTGTGAAGTGGCATGAAGCCCGTTTCCAGCAGCGCGGCGGAGGTGGTGATGCCGGTGCCATCGGTGAGCGTGCCGGCAAGCGTGAAGCGACCTTGACGCGTCAGGGTGCCTGCCAGGGTGGCGGTGGCTGGGGTGGGGAAGCCGTCCGTTCCGACGCTGGGGGCCGTCTGCGTCATCGTCATGCTGTAGCGGCCATTGTTGGTGAGCAGGGGTGAGCTGGCAGGCAGGGAGCCCCTCGTTTTGGCACCGGCAAAAACGGACATCGCCTGCTCTCCGGTGCGCGTTTGCACCTGCACACGTCCGGCGAAAGTGCGGGCGGGTAGATCCAGGCGGAAGCTCAGCCGCAGGCTCGCTCGTGCTGGGCGTGGGATCGTGAGAAAGCTCTCGCGGCCAGGACCAAAGTGCGCGTGGCCATCGCTGTGCAGGCTGCCGGTGAAGGGCAGGGATGTGCTGCCCAGGCGCAGCTGGCCGGAAAAGCTGGCCGCGGGGGCCAGCGTGAGGGTGATCAGGCCGTGATTCTCTGCCTCAGCCGCGATGCCGGGAGCCGCCACGACAAGGCCCTGGTATTCGCCGGCTTGGGCCCCACCCACGGGATTGGCCGCAAAGTGGGCCGTGAGGGCCAGGCCCTCGCTGTGGGTGAAGGTCAACTGCGGCCGCCGCTCCAGCAGACCGGGACCTGTCCAGCGGTCCAAGAGAAAGCCTGGGCGTGGGGTCGCGGTGAGCGTGTAGGCTTTGCCCACCTCCAGCGCAGTAAGAGCTGCCGTGGGACTGATGGCCACCGTGCCAGCGTTTGCAGGCAGCAAGGTCAAGGCAAGCGGCCGCAGCGGCACATAGGTGAAGCGGCGCACGACCTCATTGCCCATTAGGCCAGCGGCATCCGTGGCGCGAACGCGGACGGTGTTGGCACCCATCACGGCAGGTGCCTGGGCGGTGAAGGCGGCTCCGGTGCCGCGCGCATCGAGCGTCATCACGGCTTGGGTGAAGGCACCCTCATTCAGCGCCACCTCGACCCTGGCCAGGCCTTTGTCATCGGCGGCACGGCCCGTTACGGTGAGGGCGCTCAAGGCCACCCGTGCTCCTTCCGTGGGTGTGGTCAGGGTCACGGTGGGCGCGCTGGTGTCCTGCTCCAGCAGCGTCACCCGTGCTTCATTTGGCAGACCCAGCGTGGCGGCTCCGGTGGCGGTTTCGAGCCGCACCAGGAAGTGCTCATGAGTCTCGGCGCGGTTGTCGGCTGTGACCCCGATGTTCACCGTCTGGGTCGATTCGCCATCGCTGAACGTCACCACACGATCCACCGCCTCGAAGTCGCTCGGCGAGGCAGCCGTTCCGTTGACCGTGCGGACGCGCACCGTGGCGGTGCCTGCCGGGTTGCCGGTGCGCCGCAGCGTGATGGGCACGTTGGCGTTGGCTTCAGGCATGGCGTAGCGGTCGCTGCTGAGCAGGATCTGGCTCGTGCTGCTGGAAAGGATGGAGGTGAGGTGCGTCGCGGTGTTGTTGACACTGCGGATCTCGCCACCGCCCGCCACGGTGACGGACGTGCTGACAAAAGGCGGCGCGCTTGCCGCCACAGCCACGTCCAGCGTCAGGTCAGGGTAGCTTTCGCCCGCAGGCAGCACGCTGCCGCGACGGGCAGAGACCGTGCTGCCGGTGCCCTGCGTGATGGTCCATCCTGGCCCGAGCAGCGAGGTGGCACTGAGGCCGGCTGGCAAGGTGGCCGTGACGCTCACCGTGCCGCTGGTGGGCTGGCTGCCTGCGTTTGAAACCGTGACGCGATAGCTGCCCGTGCCGCCGGCGGTAAAGCTGGCCGCCGGGGCGAGCGCCACGGTCAGGTCACTCACCTGACGCACGTGAAAGAGGGCTTCCACCAGCGCGCTCCATTCGTCGTTTTGACGGGCGCGGACCTTCAGCGCGCGGCTGCCGATGCCCGTGAGCAGCAGCGGTGTTGGCGTGTCGGTGCGGGTGAGGCTGAGTGAGGCATGGAAGCTCAGGTCGCTGCTGTCAGGAGCGGCTTGATGGACCTCCGCGGCCAGCACGTTGGTGCCGGTGACCAGCAACGCGGGGTCGAGGTTGAAGGTGAAGAAGGCATTCTCATCCGGCGCGCCGGAGCTGGCATACTGGTCAAAGGCCGCGCCGCTGGCGAGGTTGGGCGAGCGCGCGACTTCGGCGCCATTGAGGTAAAGAATGACCCCGTCGTCATACTTCACCTGGAGCACCGCCGCTGTCAGGCCCGTGGCATTGGCGACCTGGAAGCTCGTGCGGAAGTAGGTCGTGGCGTTCTTTTGCATCCCAGGCGTCACGGGATCTGCATCGACAAAGGGCACCACGGTGGCTTCATCGCCATCACCATAGCCCAGCTCTCCCGCGCCGCTGCTCCAGGTGCTGTCATCAAAGAGCACCGCGCGCCAGGCCGTGCCGGCATCGCTGCCATCGGCCAGGTAGCGCCAGGTTTGGTTCAGCGGCAGCACCGTCGTCGTCTGCGTGCTGCTGGTGTAAACCTGCGCCGCCGGGTTCAGAGCGCCGCCAATCTGGCGCGGATCGCTGCCATCCAGCGTGTAGTAGATCGTGCCGCCCTGGCCAGTGATGATGACCTCATCCCCGCTGGTGATGGGGCCGCCATGCTGGCTGAGTGTGGGTGCGTCAAAGCTGGGATACAGGCCATCGGCGCGCAGCTGCGCCATCACCCAGCTGCCACGCTGGGGGGCGTAATCGTTGATGAGATACGCGGCGGCGTTTTCCCAGTCGGGTTTGCCAAAGGGTTGGCTAGGCCGCTGCGCGTCACCCCAGCGGGCGCTTTCGGCGATGATCGCCTGCCGGATCTCCTCCGCGCGGGCTCGCAGCCGCCGCTGCACCGTCTCTCCAGCCAATGCGCCTCCGGCGAAAAGGTGCCGCTGCACCCGGTCTGCCCAGAGCATGCGATACTCCGCATTGGGCCGCAGGTCGTGGTGGAGGAACATGGGGTTGGCGAGGTCGAACTCCGTCACTCGTGCGTTGGGAAAGGGGCCGGTGCGGTCGATATCCAGGTCGAAGAAGCTGTGCTCAAAGTCGTGCGCATAGAAGACAAAACCACGGTTGCCACCGCGACGCCGCGCGCCCTGCCAGTTGTTGGCGCGTTCGTCGCCCAGGAAAGACGAGGTCGCGCCGTCGAAATTGCCCGTCCAGAAGGTCAGCAGCATGTAGTCGATGAGATTGGCCGGATCGAGCAGCACTGGATCGGCCGTTGCCGTCACGCCATCCGCGGCGCGGCCCTGCATGGCAAAGTAGCGGGCGTTGGTGGGATCAGTGGCGTGAGCGCGCGCCTGGGTCCAGAGGCTCTGCCAGGCGTCGATGGTGCCATCCGCCAGACCTGTGGCCAGCCCGAGTTCGGCCTCGCTTTTCACCACATCCCATTCCTCTTCCTCGCCGCCCAGGTAGGCGGCGTTGTGGTTCGTGTCGGCGCGTTCCTGGCTGTTGAAGATGCCCCAGTACTGGCCGTTGATGTAGAGGTGGTAGTTCCGGCTGCGCGTGTAGGGCTGGCCCATCGCGCCTTGCAGCTCACGCGCCGTTTCCTCACGCATGTAGGTGTTCCTGTCATCGCCTTGGAAGGCCCAGGAGTAGTTCTGCGCAGTGCGCAGGTCCAGCTTGTCAAAGCTGTCCACGCCTTCATCCCCAAAGAGCGGGTAGTTCAGCTTCGAAGCGCCATATTCGCCGCGGAAGTAGAAGTGGAAGGCGTGCTTGGGATTGTCGCCGCTGCGGCTGAAGCCGCCCCGGATTCTCATGCCGCAGTTCACCTGAAAGCCGCCCGCCGCTGTGTTGTCATCGCCGATCAGTTCCAGTGAGCAGGGCCGCTCCCAATCAAAGCCGCGCGCGCCCGGATTCACCCAGATGCCCGTGGCGGGGTCGAACAGATGCGGCAGGTCGCTGACGAGCGAGACCGTGGGCAGCGCCAGCAGCGCCTGCTTCACCGCATCCACACCGCCGACGGCTGGGTTCGTGGCATTCACGATGTCGGGGTCCATGCCGTAGTTCGCCACCTGTCCATTCACCGTGCCGGCAGGCCAGCCTGCGGCAGGACGTGCTCCGGTGGGGGACTGGCGGATGACATCGTTCAGGAAAAAGTAGCTCTGCGTGCGGACGCGTGTCGGTTCATAGCCGCTGCGGAAGGCCGCCGCGCGCACGATGCTGGTGCGGCTGAGCGCGATGGCACCGGCATAGACCAGGCCACGCGTGGCCGTGGGCGTGCTGCCATCCAGCGTGTAGCGGACCACCGCGCCTGGCGTGGCCGTGCTCAGGGCCAGGGAAATCGCGCTGGAGTAAAAGCCATGCTTCTGGCTGAACACCACCGGCTGCACGACTCCCGTGAACTGCGGCACGCCATTCACCGCGCCGGGTGTGGCGGTGATGAGCGAGTCCTGTGGACGGAAAAACACCGGCGCGGCGGCCAGTCCGCCCACGGCATTCAGCTCAGGCAGCAGCAGGAAGGAACTGTCTGCCGCCGTGGCGTTCATCGCCTGAACCGCCAGCACATTCCGCCCACTGGTCAGCAGGGGCAGATGCGCGCTGAGGTCGATCGTTTCCGCGACGAGCGTCTCGGCTGGCTCCCGCGCGACGAGGGCCGCGCTGTTGAAAGCCGGGCTGCCCGCAGGGGCGTTCCGCCTGGCCACCTCGGTGCCATTCAGCCAGGCCACAAAGCCGTCGTTGTAGCGCATCCGCAGCGTCAGGCTGCTCAGCGAGCCTGCGTTTTCCACGGCAAAGGACAGCCGCGCCTGCAGCGTGGCGTTTTTGCCACGCATGACGCGCTCGACGTTCGTGCCGACCACCGAGCTGTTCGCGCTGCCAGCGCCCAGCGGGGCCGTGGTCACCTGCAGTCCGCCCGCGCTGCCGACCAGCTTGAAGCCATCGTTCCAGCTCGTGTCCGTGCCTGCTTTGGCAAAGAACTCCACGCAATCGCCGCCACCACCTTCCCACATCAGCACCTCCACCGTGTGCGGTCCGGCGGTCAGGTTCACAGGCGCGCTCAGGTTGTCCAGCGGGCCGTGGTTGCTGTCATCGGTCATCACGGCCACGCCGTCGATCTTGATCCTCGCGCCGTCGTCAGAGTTGATGCCGAAGACATAATTCCCGGTCGCCGGGATCAGAATCGTGCCCGTGGCCAGGAAGGCAAATGGCTCGGCCGAACCATTCGGGAAGGACTGATTGTTGCCATAGTTCCCGCCATCACCATCGCCCAGGAAGTTGATGACCGGCGCGATCACCGTGGTCTGGCTGGCGATCTGGGGTGATCCCGCGGGCAGGGCCAGCAGCGCATCGGCCTGGGCCACGCTGCGCACCTCGCCGAAACTGCCCGAAGCCACCTGGCGCACCGTGAAGCCCGGCACGGAAACGCCGAAGCCAAGCCCCGTGCGCCCGCTCGACCAGGGGCCGTCGTTGAAGTCACGCGCGGTCCAGGTGCTGCCCTGCGCGTCATTCGTCGGCACGCGGTACTTCACCACCGCGTTTTGGCTGAGCAGGGCACGTCCGGTGAAGTTGATGCCATAGCTCTCGTCATTCGCCTGCGCGGGGAACATGGGCGTGTAGGCGTGCTCCACCGTCACGCCATCGGGCCGCACCAGCGCCAGGTATTCGCCACCCGCGCTGAGGTTGAAGTTCGTGTGCAGGGGCTGGCCGGGCACGCGCCGGTTCTTGCTGCTGGCCCAGACGAGCAGGAACTGCCTGGAGCCGAGCGTCACCGCCGGGAAGCGCCACTTCGCCAGCACGCTTGCATTGTCCGTCAGGCACCAGTCGGTCAGGTCCACTTCCTCCGTGCCGGGATTGTAGATCTCGATCCAGTCGGAGAAGGCGCCATCTTCATCGGCGAGGGTGGTTTCGTTGTTCGCCATCAGCTCGGAGATCACCAGACGCAGCCTTGGGTTAAACTTCGTGCGCAGGCTGATCACACCCGCCTGCCCCATGCCATTCACGAGCTTGGGCGTGGCGGTGACAAAGTGACCGTGGCCGCGCCGGTGGCTGCCTTTTTGCAAAATGACCCCTTCAAAGGCCGCGCTGCCGCCATCGCTGTGCAGGAAGCTGCCACTGAAGCGCCCGGTGGTCGGCACAAGGCGGATGGAGTAGCTCGGCTCACTGGCCGGGATCTTTGAGACGAGGTTCCGTGCGCTGATGGACAGCTCTTTTTCCAGCGGAGCGGTGAGCGCGCCCTGGCTGAAGGTCAGCAGCGCGTTCGCCCCATCCACCGTGCTCAGGTCCGGCAGCACGCTCTCCGCCTCCGGCACGGCAAAGCGCGCGCCGATGAGCGAAAGCGTCACGCCCTCCGGCCAGCCCTGGGGATAATGCTGGGCGGCGCTGCGCACCGGTTTGAACCAGCGCAGCGCCTGGCCGGTGACATCGCTGTCAGGCAGCGTGGCATCCAGCTTCAGCCAGCCATTCAGGCTGCCCGCGCCGCCCTCCAGGCTGAGGAAAAGCGGCAGATCGCCCGTGGCACTCGCCGCCGTGCTCAAGGTGAAGGCGGTGCCATCGGCCAGCACCCCCGCGAGGTTGGCCGCCCCCGTGCGTGTCAGCGTCAGCGTGCCGATGCCATCTCCTTGAGGAAAATCGGAGGCCGAAAGGCCATTCGTCTGCGCCTGCGCAGGCAGGGCAAAGGTGTGGAAAGCCTCGCTCGCGGTGCCAGCATGGCGATGGGCCACGATCTCCGACAGCGGGTCCGATCCCGCGCGCGTCTGCAGCCGCAGCGTGCCGGTGACGCGGCGTGTGCCTGCGGGATTCAGATCAGCGGCAAAGGCCAGCACATAACCTAGCAGCGGCGTGCGGGAGAGCAGGAGGGAGGTCTGCAAGGCCGTGCCAAAGCGGGCCACGCCGTCACTGTCCAGCACCCCCGAGAAGGGCAGGGAACTGCCTGCGATGCGCAGGGTGCCGGTGAAGGCACCTTGCGGCGTGATTTTCACCGAAAAGGCTCCTTCCGACTCTGGAGTGGGCGTGATGCCGGTCTGCGCCCGTACCAGCCCGCTGAAATCCCCCACCACCGAAGCGGCGAAGGGATCGCTGACAAACCGGGCCGTGAGGCTCAGGCCCTCGCGCATGGTGAATTCCAGCCGCGTGGACAGCCGCTGTGCCTCGCTCAGCGTGAGCTGCGGCGAAGCCCAGCCATCCCACACACGGCCAGATGCTGGAGCCGCGGTCAGCGTGTAGCGTTTGCCCAGCTCCAACTGCGACAGCGGCTCGTTCGGGCGGATCGACACGCTGCCGCCCTCCAGCGGTGAGCGAGTCAAAGTCAGCGGCCGCTTCACCACAGAGACAAAGCTGCGCTGCACCTCATCCGCCAGATTGCCCCGCAGGTCGGCGGCACGCAGGGTGATGACGTTCATCCCCGGCACGGGGGTGATCGAGGCGGAAAAGTTCATCCTTCCGCCCGTGCCTGGCGTCAGGGTGAGATCGGTGAAGTCGCCTCCATTCAGCCGCAATTGTGCCCGTGCAAATGGCAGATTGTCCGTCAACTGACCGCTGACCGTCACCGCGCCTTCGTTGACTCGCTGGTCGGCGGTGGGTTGCAGCAAAGTGAGGCGCGGCTTCTGCACATCCGGTTCCAGGATCAGCACTTCCGCACGGCTCGGGCTGCCCAGGCTGGCACCCGAGGTGGCACTGCTGAGCGTGACTTGGAAGGTCTCATGGCTCTCCGCCCGGCTGTCGGCCGTGATCGGGATCGCCACGGTTGTGGTGTTGGCATTGTCGGCAAACTCCACGAGCACGTTGCTCAGCCCGGTGAAGTCACTGCCAGCCGTCGCGCTGCCGTTGGTCGTGCTGACCTGCACGCTCACTGCGCCAGTGCGGCCATTCGTGCGCCGCAGCGTCAGCACCAGCGGGCCGCTTTCCTCCGCGATTTGAAAGCTCGCGGCCTCCAGGGCAATGATTCCCGGTCCGGCTCCCAGGATGGTCGAGGGCGTGCTGACTTCATTGTTCCCTGCGCTGTGGTCACTGCCGCCCGAGACTCGGGCCGTGGTGCTGACAGACACGGGCGCATTCGTGGCGATGCTGACATTCAGCGTCAGCTGCGGGTAACTCTGCCCGGCTGCCAGCGCATCGCTGCGCGTGGCAGACACGGCGCTCCCTGTGCTCTGAGTGATCGTCCATCCTGTGCCAGTCAGGCCCGTTGCACTCAACCCTACGGGCAGAGTGCAGTCGTAACCGACCAGGCCTGCGGTGGCTCCTGTGCCGACATTCGAAACGGTGATCGTGTAGCTGGCGGTCTCGCCTGCCTGAAACCCAGCGCTGGCCGTTTGTGCCACCGACAGATCTGTGGTGCTGATGTCAGTGCTCACGGGCTGGAGGTTGCTGGCGCTCGGGGTGCCGAGATTCGGTGAAAATGGGCCGCTGGGGGCAATCGTCGCCGCAGCGATGGGCACGGTGTAGCTGCCATCTGCGGCGGCGGAGACACGCACGGTGAAGACCACGCTGCTGTCCGCAGCCACGGTGCCCTCCGTGAAGGACACCACGCCGCCGGTCTCGCTGACCGTAAAGCCTGACGCCGTGCCGCTGATAAAGCTGAGGCCCGAAGGCAGGGTGAAGGTCAGCGTCGGAGTGGCCAGTGCCTGGGCACCGCTGTTCGTGGCCGTGAGGGTGTAGTCAAAGCCTGTCGGGCCAGTTCGTGCCTCATTGGGAGCCGATAGCGTCAGGCTCATGTCGGGCGCATCCGCCACCGTCACATTCAGCGCCGCAGAGTCATTGTTGGCTTCGTTCGACTCCGCCACCAGCGCGCCTGGGTCCACCTGGGCGGCTGCATTTCCCAAAGCCAGATCACCTGCTGTGCTGGTCTGCACCTGAAGGCTCAGCACGGCCTCCGCCCCACCCGCCAGGGTGCCGCCACTGAAGCTGAACACTCCTGCGGCCTGCGACGAGCTGAACCCTGGCGTGCTGGCCGAAACCAAGGTCAGGCCCGACGGCAGCGTGAACTGTCCCCCGACCTGATAGGCCGCACCTCCGCCGGTGTTTCGCACCCTCAGCAGCAGGGGGAAAGCCTTGCGCGTGACCGGAAGTGGATCGTTGGGTTGAGGGGCGGGGCGCTCCAGGCTGATCTGAAGATCAGGCTTTTCCGGCGCGAAGGCGATGCCACGAAACGCGGTGTTCGCCGCTGCGGTGGCCAGCAAGGTCGGCGTGCCTGAAAGCGTGCCCGTGCTGCCGCTGCTGTCCGTCAGAGTCACCACCTCACCTCCGCCTGCCGCAGCGCCGCCGCCTTTTCTCACGGCATAAAGGATCACGTTGCTGCCCTGTCTAACCGCCGTGAGTCCCCGATAATTGTCCGCTGCCGCTCCCGCGCTGCCGCGTGCCGTCCAAGTTGTGCCATCGAAGCTGTGCTTCAGCAGGCCACCCAGGGTTGTGTTGTCATCGGCGGTGTAGAGCGTGTCCACACCCGCGACTCCCGCGTCCAAGTCCAGAAGGACAAAGGCATTCGGGCTTGCTGTCGGGTTAGGGGGGGGAGGATGTGTGTAGCCCGGCAAAGAAGAAATCGTTTGGCCTGAGGTAACAGGCAGCCCTGTTCCAACAGAACCCAGACGCACAACATTGCCATTTCCCGACGAAACATAAAGCTGCCCGCTAAAGATCGCTGCCTGGCGCAGGTTGTTGTTCGTCGTGCTCAGTTGCGTGGAGCTGGTGGCTCCCAGCGCAGCCACGTAGCGCAAGCCGCTGCCATTGCCCGCTACCCAGAAGCGCAGACCATTGTCAGAGGCCACGCCACGGAAGTTGTTGGCATCGTAGGCGTCTGTCAGCGCCGTGCTGGTGTCCACATTGCCCTCCGCATCCACCCGACCGATCACCCGGTTGACCACGGAGGAGGCTGCGCCGGTCAAGGCAGAGGTGTGGGGAGCGGTGGCATCATAACCCGGCACCACCAGGAACCGCCCATCGGCCGAGCGGGTCATTTGTCCCTCGGAACTTGCCGTCCCGCTCGCGATCAGCCGCTTTTGCGTGCCATTCACCAGCGTCGGCATGGGGATGGATTGCACCAGCGTGCCCGTCGGGCTGAACTCATCGAGAAACACCGGATTCCCCGTGTTCACCAGGCTGCCCGTTCCGGTGCCGATCCGATACACGACCAGGTTGCCGGGAGAGAGGGGAGCTGCTGAAACAAGCTGAGTCAGAGTCAAGAGCGCCGCACACAGGGCGCTGGAGGTGGGGCCACGGTTTGGCATTTCTGAAGGTTACGGAATCGAAACCTGGTCTGCAAGCTCTCCCATGCTTGCCGTTTGCAAAATCAAAGCCTAGCCTGCCGGCCCCGCATGACGCTGATTCGCTCCTTTTTCTTTTGCCTCTGCCTCGCCGCAGGGGCCGCCCTGGCCCAGGATGAGGCCCAGCTGCGCCCTGATCTCGAACGTGCCTACGCCCGCTGGCGCAGTGCCGTGCTGGCCAAGGATGCCCGTGCCTGGGCGGCCGCCATCACCATGCATCGCCAGATCATCACGCGGAATCTGGTCATCAGCCAAGGGGTGCCTTTCCCCAAGGCCGTCTTTGAAACCATGCTCTCGCCTGCCGATGTCACCGGCCTGCGGCTGCTGGAGGTGCAGGCGGTCGGCGATACCGCGCACTTGCTCTACTTTGGCCAAGTGGACCTGGGGGATGCGCCCGACGTGATCCCGGAGAACCTGCTGCTGTTGAAGTTTTTCCGTGAAAAAGCGGGCAGCTGGAAGTTTGACAGCAGCAAGTTCATCCAGCTGTCCACCCAGCCTGAGCGACGCGCCAAGCTGCTCGCCGGAGAGGCGCCGGACTTCCTCGACCTGCCTGAATTCACGCCACCCGGCACGCCGCCCGCCACGCCGCCGCTTTGCGCCGTGCCGGACCACATCACGGGCTGCACCCTGCAAACCATCGGCTACGAAACCACCCTGCTGGTGAATGGGCAGGAGCACTACGCGGCGGACACCGTGGCGCGTCTCTTCCTGACCGGCGGCCTCAAAAACGGAACCAACACGCTGCAACTGCGTGCCAAAAAGCTCGACCTGCCGAAGGATGCCAAGGACGCGGAGCGCGTGCTAGAGATCGACTTTTTCACCAAGCCCACTCAGCCCGGTGCACGCCCGCAGCGGGTCTTTCACTACGAATACAAGGGCAGGGGAACCCCGAAAGAAGGGCAGTGGACGCTGGACATGCCCTTGTCTCAGGAGCTGATCATCCTGCAGGAATAGTCGTTCGCTGTCTGATCATGCTGTCACTTTCCACCTGCTGGCACAGCCATCGCCACACCGAAGGCCGCGAATTGGTCCAGGAAGCCTGCGAGCTAGGCTTCGAATGGATCGAGGTCAGCCATGGCACGAAGATCACCCTGCTGCCCGGCCTTCTCGATGCGGTGAAAGCAGGCGAGATCCGCGTCTCCAGCCTGCACAACTTCTGCCCACCGCCGGTCGAGGTCACGATGGATGCACCGGATGTCTTTGAGTTCACCACGCCGGATGAATCGCAGCGGGAGCGAGCGATCAAGCTGACGCTGAAGACGCTGGACATGGCCACCCGCATGGGCGCGGACCGCGTGGTGCTGCACCTGGGCAGCGTGAAGATGCCCTCGATCACCGCGAAGCTGGAAGCCATCGTCAAGGCAGGCGGTCTTTATTCCAAGGAGTTCATCCGCCTGAAGCTCAAGCTGGCCATGGCCCGTGAGAAAGCCAGCGCCAAGCACCTGGACCTCGTCCGCGCGGCGCTGGATCGCGTTTTGCCCGAGTGCGAAAAGCTAGGCGTGAAGGTCGGCATGGAAACACGCAGTCACTTCGAGCAAATCCCCACGTCCAAGGAGATGGAGCAATTGCTGGCGCACTACGACAGCCCGTGGCTCGGCACCTGGCATGACTTTGGCCATGTGCAGCGCCAAGCGAATCTCGCCCTGCTTGATCCCGAAATTTTCCTCCGGGACAACGCGCCCCGACTTCTCGGCTGCCACGTCCATGATGTCGAGTGGCCCGCACGCGATCACCGTGTGCCACTGGCCACGGGCGGTGTGGATTACGCCCGATTGCTGCCTCTGGTGCCTCGGGGCGTGCCGCTGGTCTGGGAACTCTCCCCTAGCCAGAAGCGCGAAACCATCCTGGAGGCGCTGCCCAAGTTCCGCGCACTGGCCAAGCTCTAAGCCGTTTCGCCAAAGCCTGACGCGCATTGGGCGCAGGCACTTCTTGCCAGAAGTATCACACTTCGCGATTGCCAGACAAACTTCGCTGCATGTAGCCTGATCTTTCTGTCGTTAATTCCGCCCCTTTTCCCGACCCCTCATGAGCAAAAAAGCCGCCGCCAAACCTGCCGCGAAAGCAGCCAAACCTGCCGCGAAAGCAGCCAAACCTGCCACGAAAGCAGCTAAACCTGCCGCGAAAGCAGCTAAACCCGCCGCGAAAGCAGCCAAATCCGCCGCGAAAGCAGCCAAACCCACCGCGAAAGCCTCTTCCGCCTCGACGAAGAGCCTCCTCGTCGAAAATCGTGTGTTCAAGCCGAGTGCGGAGTTTTCCAAAAAGGCCCGCATCAGCTCGATGGCGCAATACAAGAAGATGTATGACGAGTCGATCAAGAGCCCGGACAAGTTCTTCGGCCGCGAAGCGAAGGAACTCACCTGGCGCAAGCCCTTCAAGAAGGTGCTCGACTGGAAATGCCCGAACGCGAAGTGGTTCGTCGGTGGCCAGCTCAACGTGAGCGAAAACTGCCTCGACCGTCATCTCGATGGCGCACGCAAAACGAAGGCCGCCATCATCTGGGAAGGCGAACCCGGCGAAAAGCGCACGATCACCTACCAGCAGCTCCACCGCGATGTGTGCCGCTTTGCGAACGTGCTGAAGCGCCACAAGGTGAAGAAAGGTGACCGCGTCGTCATTTACATGCCGATGGTGCCCGAGGCCGCGATCGCGATGCTCGCTTGCACACGCATCGGTGCCATGCACAGCGTCGTGTTTGGTGGCTTCAGCGCCGAATCGATCAAGGACCGCGTGCTCGACAGCGGCGCGACGGTGGTGATCACCGCCGATGGTGGCTATCGCCGCGGTGCAGTGGTGCCGCTCAAGAAGAACGTCGATGATGCGCTGAAGGCCAAAGACACCCCGGTGAACACCGTCATCGTGCTGAAGCGCACCGGCAACGACGTGCACATCGAGGAAGGCCGTGACTTCTGGTGGCATCGCGAACTCGAATACGTCGATGCGAACTGCCCCGCGGTCGCGATGGATGCCGAGTCACCGCTGTTCATCCTCTACACCAGCGGATCGACCGGCAAACCGAAAGGCATCCTGCACACCACCGGCGGCTATCTTTTGCACGCCTACATGACTTGCAAATACGTCTTCGACCTTCGCGACGACGACGTTTACTGGTGCACGGCCGACATCGGCTGGGTCACCGGCCACAGCTACATCGTCTATGGCCCGCTCGCCCTCGGCGCGACCTGCCTCATGTATGAAGGCGCTCCAAACTGGCCGGAAAACGACCGCTTCTGGCGCATCATCGACGAATACAAGGTCAGTGTCTTCTACACTGCGCCGACGGCCATCCGTGCCTTCATGAAGTGGGGCGATGAATGGCTCAAGAAGCACGACCTGAGCAGCCTGCGCCTGCTAGGCACCGTCGGAGAGCCGATCAATCCAGAAGCCTGGATGTGGTATCACAAGCTCGTCGGCGGCAGCAAGTGCCCCATCGTCGATACCTGGTGGCAGACTGAAACCGGCGGCCACATGATCACGCCGATCCCCGGTGCCATCGCCACCAAGCCCGGCACCGCCACGCTGCCCTTCTTTGGCGTCGATGTCGGCATCGTCGATGACCTCGGCAACGAGGTCGGCACGAACGAGCAAGG
>CANNQP010000014.1 GCA_947507875.1 Verrucomicrobiaceae bacterium
AGGCTTGAGTTGAGCGTTGAGCTACTCCACTCTCGGCGGGACATGCGAATCCCGTTCCTCATCACCCTGCTCACCGCCGCCACGAGCAGCTTTAGCGCCGAGTTGACTCCCATCGGCTTGAATGCCAACCAGATGTCGATCGCCACGGGGCAGCCTTCGTTGGTGGTCATGTCGAGCGGCTCCACGCACATCCCGGTGTGGTCGTTGTCGGGTGGGACGGTGGGGCAGTCGGTGGCGGGAGTCGTGAGCGGGCTTCCGAGCGATTGTGCGGCGGTGAAGGTCGAGATTGTCGTGACGACGACGGATGAGACGACGAGTCCAGAGTTTCAGGACGTGTATCGCGTGCATCTTTCGCAGATGGTAGAGGGAGCGCCGTTCACGGAGCGGTATGCGCTCGGCAAAACGGTGCGCACCGCGCTGCCCGCTGCGCCGTTTCACTCGCGAACCATCGTTTTGGAATCCTGTTACGAAGTCGTGCCCGACGCGCCGCTCACCGTTCGCATCCAGCGGGAGCCGGGTGATCCTGGCGACACGTTCATCAAGCCCACGGGTCTCGCGGCAGTGAAAGTGACGCCTTTGAAAGCCCTGCCGAAGCCCCACATCGTTCAAGATGTGCCTGGCTACAACTCATGGCCGATGCTTCAGGCCATCGGCGGGAAACTCGTGTGCGTTTACGGCCGCGGCAAAGGCCACACCATCGCCAGCGATGATCGCGCTGTTTATGCGCGCACCTCGACGGATGGCGGCAAATCCTGGTCGGCGGAAACGGTGGTCGCCGACGCGAAGGACTACGGCGAGGTCGCGGTCGGGAAAGGGCTCGATGCCACCGGCGCGATGCTGCTCTGGGTGCGCCGCATCGGCAAAAGCGAATGGCACCACGATCTCTACCGCAGCACCGACGGGATCATCTTCACACTCATCGCGACGCCTACACTCGCCGTGCGCCCGATGCAGATCACCGATGTCTTCAGCGTGCCCCAAGTCGGTCTCATGGCCCTGTGGTTCGGCGGCGATTACAGCGACAAGCCGACGCAATCCTGGGGCACGATGACCAGCAGCGACGATGGCAAAACGTGGACGCAAACACCGGTCGAATCCGGCTTGCTGAAACCCGACTGGCCGACCGAACCCTCCGCCGTTTACCTCGGCGATGGCAAAATCCTCGCCATCGCGCGGACGGAGACGGGTCCGGCGCAGTTCCAGATGATCTCGACGGACAACGGAGCTACGTGGAAGCGCACTCAAACCAACATCAGCGATGTCGCTGCCTCCACACCGAGCTTGATCCTCGACGCCAAGACCGGGCTGCTAAGCAACTACTACTATGAACGCGGTCGCGGCATTCTTCGGCGTCGCGTCGTCGATCCGAGCCACGTGTTCGACCACCCGCTGAGCTGGCCCGGCTCCGAAGCAGTGACCACGGGGAGCAAAGTCACCTTTGATGCGGGCAACGCGAACGCCACCGTGATCGGAGATACCCACTTCGTCTCGTTTTACTCGGGCAAGGCACCCGACACATCAGTCTGCGTCTCGGAGATCGCGGCACCGACGGCGAAATGAAGAGAACGTCAGTTTTTTCAAGGCTGGCGAATGGGAGGCATCTTGCCTGAAGGAAAAACTGGTCTAGGTTAGGGGGCAATGACGGTTCACTTTGAACATCTTCCAGGACTGACGGCCTCTGTGGACGAGGTGTCGTACGATCCTACCCGTCCTGCGCCGCCAGATCGTCCGCATCCCTTTGTGTATCATGTTTCGATTCACAATGGCTCGCCTGAGACGGTCAATATTTTCGGCAGAAAGTGGATCGTGCGAGATACCGATGGCGACACACTGGTCGTGGAGGGAGATGGAGTGGTGGGACAGTTTCCGAAGCTGGAGCCCGGCCAGACCTTCAGTTACAATTCCTATCACGTGATCAAAGCGGAGAGCTGTGCCACAGGCTCATTTTTTGGCACAACCCAACAGGGAAGGCCTGTTGTTGTAAGAATTCCACGCTTTGAAATGCACCCGCCGTTGATGGCTTGATGCATGCCCTTTCGAAGCTGATTCAATACACGGCCCGTCGGTGAAATAGGCAGCTTTCTAGCAACAGTAAGCTCAGCGTGAGCCACAATAGCCATCTCGGTAGGTCAGAAAGGCTGCTGTGCATCGCCGGGGCCGTGGACGGTGCCGACGTTGCCTGGACTGGGCGGGATGGGAGGTGGGTCTCTTGGCTCGAGCAGAGAACGCTTGCGCCTTTGGCTTCCGCAGTGCTCCAGGAGCCAATGCGATGCAGGGCGAGCAATTGATGCTGTGCCGAGTCGCTGGCTGTGATGAACTGGCTGCCATCCCAGGCCTGCCATTCGACTAGGCCTGGAGTGCTAAGCAAAGAGCCCGTGCGTTGGATCTTGAGTTCGCTGATTGCATCGGTGGCCTCAGCGCACCATTGCAGAGCATTCCCGAGCAGCAGGGGAAACGTGGGCAGCAGGGCCAATTGCTCGGACCGTGAAGGAGAGAAGGCGGTCACAACCAGCCGCTGACCTGAAATTTCCCCCGCGGCGAGCACGGGTTCATTGCCAGCCATCCAAAGAGGTTCGAGCGAGTCTAGCCCGAGTACGCCAGTCTGGGTGATGGCGAGTCGGCTGGTCGTCGTGCGGAAGAGCACTGGATGATCGGGGGATAACGCGCGCACCTGATCGTGTGGCAGTCCCGGCTCTGGCAGACGACGCACCTGCAGTGGGCCACGACCGACGGGTGGATTCAGCGCGATGATGGGGCGATCGTTGGGCAGTGTGTCAGGCAGCCAGTTTTCGAAGAGATAGACGTCTGGCTTTTCCGTTGGTGGCCAGGCGGCTGGCTCCCCTGCGAGGATTTCGAGCCTGCCGGCCTGCACCATGGCTCCGAGTGCCACCTGGGTGAAGGGGTCTGCTTTTTCCGCGATGTAAGAGACGACCAGAGGTCGTGCCTGGGGCAGCGGAGCGGCCACGGCATCATCCCAACCGAGACAATCTCCCGCGGTGGTCAGGCGCAGTTCCAGCACCTGGCCATGGACACCTTCGAGCGGGATGACCAACGCGGCTCTGCCTCCAGGCTCCAGGTCGATTTCTCGCAGCTGAACAGGGCGGCCAGCGAGGGTGACCTCCAGCGTGGAGGTGAGTCGCTGCGGATTTGTCTCCGCGGCTTCCATTTTCACATAAACCTCGTAGCGATCTTGCGAGAGCAGGGCGCGTCGGATCTGGAAAGCGGTGATGCCTGCGTTGGTCGGGGCAGGCAGGGAGACATCCATGAAGACCATTTCAGGAAGTTCTCGTTCTGCTGGAAGTGGACGATCTGAGGCAAACCAAAGCTGCGAGCGCTGGTCGAGCGCAGCGATTCTTTTCAAGATGGGAAGGGCGGAGTCGGGGCGGAATTCGACAGGCAATGCGGATAGCTCGGAGAGCAGGCGCAGGCACTCCCGTCGGCTGCGGCTGCGCGATAGCAGGACGCGTGGACGGTCTGCACAGGCCACGAGCGAGAGGATGGTTTGATCCGGCAGGCTCAGCAGTTGCTGACGGGCGCGGCTCAGGGCTTCATCGAGTCGAGTGCGACCTTTGCCATCGCGAGCATTCATGGAGGCTGAGCAATCCACGGCCAGGACCACTGCACCTGGAGCATCTGCTCCCGCCTGATAAGCTGGACGTGCTAGTGCCAGGATACTGGCCAAAATGACCAAAAGGGTGAGCACAAGAGAAAGCCAGCGCTTGATCCGCCGCAGCCAAGCGGACTCCTGGTGCTCACGCGAAAGGGAGCGGAAGAAAATCAGCGTGGAGACGGGCACCTGGCGTGCCCTTTTTCGAAACAAATAGAGTGCCAGCGGAATGAGCGCTAGCCAAGCCAAGTGCAGGTAATGGGGGGTGAGAAAACTCATCCTCAGGGTTCATCCGCACCCATCCACAGCAGGATTGAAAAGTCGAATGCTCATATTCGCTCATGCATGCTCGGTCTCAGCTTGGTAGCGTCTCAACGGCGAGCAATTGCAGCCCATGTGGCACGAACTTTTGAAAATCAGCCACGTTGCGGGTGGCGATGCGGACACTGCGATTCATGGCGCAGGCCGCGATCATGCAGTCGGAATGCGAACCACGTTTGCGACCCGTGTAATGGAAAAGCCGCGAGGCCTGTTCAGCATCCTTTTCGGTAAAGTCGATCACGCGACCTCCAATCACAGCATGCACGGCATCTTTTTGCTGCTTGGTGTGCGGGCCATTCAGAAACTCTGACCATGCGATGCTACACACGGCGAGCTCTTCGCCGGACAGTAACCATTTTTTGATGATGGTGATGTGCGGTGATCCCACGGTCACCAAGTCGATCAGCAGATTTGTGTCGAGGTGGATCATGCCTCCCACCAGTAGCGTTTGGCTTCACGTTCGCCGCGCACTTCTTCCCGGAAAGCATCCGCTTCTTGCACGGTCAGGCCCCCTCCATTTTGTAACCATTGGAGAGCTTCGAGGGGTTTGGGGCATTGGTCTTTCATGTCTTCGGCCTCCTTGATGTGACGCACGGCTCGACGCATGACCTCAGCCTTGGGAACTCCCCATTTTTTCGAGAGCAATTCCAAGGCGCCGAGGGTGAACGAATCAAGCGCCATGCTGGTTCGTGTGAGTGTGTAAGTCATGTGGTAATGTGTTATGTATCCATGACTTTTCAAGCCCTTTTTCCGCTCATGCTAGGCGGAGAAACAAGGGAACCATCCGCTCACTTCGCCTTCGGATTGCGCATGTAATACAGATGCCCGTCTTCAGCCCCGCCGACGAAATCAGGCAAGCCGTCCGCATTGAAATCGACGGTCGTGGGGCTCACGTCGTGACCTTCGATGTTCGCATTGGCAAGCAGGCCCATGTCAGTGAAGAACCATCGACCATCAGCAGCACCTTCCTGGCGCAGGAAGTTCGCGTTGGCGGAGTTGAGCAGGATGTCGAGCTTCCCGTCCTGATCCCAATCCATGATGCAAAGTTTGCGTCGGCCGCTCTTGCCGGCGATGCCGGCGTTGAGGCGAAGCGGCTCGCCGGGCGTCATGGTGACGGGTGTTTTCACTTTGTGAGCCTCATCGGTCTTGTGAGAAGCGTTGGACGCACAAATCACTCGCTGCGGATGCTTCAACACGAGTTTGTCGCCCTGCTTCGCTCGCTCAAAGAACGCGAGATAGCCTTCCTGATCGAGCATCACGAGGTCGGTGAGGCCGTCTTTGTTCCAATCGACACCCACCGGCGTGGTGCGCCATTGCGTGAGCAATCCTTTGCCTTCCGGACGCAGCCAGCCGTAAGCGAGATAAGGCTGCTCGCCGTTCCATTCGACCTCGATGGGCTGCGCGGCGGCGAGTTGCGGTTTTTGACGCGTGCCGATGTTCTTATGCCACACGACTTTGCCGAGGATGGAATTAAGCAGCAGGTCGGGGAGGCCGTCTTGATCCCAATCGGCCACGGTTTGCGTCGTGTAGCCCCATTTGGCTTCGCAGGGGCCTTGGATGCTGCCATTCGGTCCCGCCATCGGACGGATGACTTTGCCTGCGGCGGTAAGTTTGACCGGCGCGGCCCATTTCGGCTGCTCGACGCCTTGGCCGCTCAGATTCTCGATGAAGGCGACATAGCCCGCCGTGTTGCCGCAGATGAGATCGGTGTCGCCATCGCCATCCCAATCGAAACCGACGGGTGTGACGAGAGCGCCGAATTTCACCTGATCGGCCTCCTGCTGGAAATAGCGCGGCTCGGCATACACGGGCGCTTTGTTGTCGAACTTGCCGGTGTGCTCAATGAAGGCCACACGACCGTCTTCATCGCCGCAGATCAGGTCGAGGTCGCCATCCTTGTCCCAGTCGATCGCGGTTGGCGTGATCATTTCGAGATCCATCGTGAGATACTTGCCCGTGTCGGCTTTGAGGCGAACGCCGAGTGCATACTTCGGCTTGGTGCGGCTGCCGGTGTTTTGGAAGTAGGTGAAGCCGTCGAGGAACTCGCCGCAGAGCAGGTCGAGGTCGCCGTCGTTGTCGAAGTCGCCAAAGTTCGGCGAAGGCCAGCCAAAGGTCTCCACAGGCCGGTCGGTGGCGTTGATCTTCTTCGGCTTGTCATACTTCGGCGCTTCATTGGTGCCGGTGTTGCTCAGCAGATACACATAGCCGCGGAGGGGGCCGTTCATCCAGCGGCCATCGGCGGTGTAGGCGTTGTCCCAGCCGTATTCGGTCCAGTCGCCGACACCGACGATGAGATCGTTTTTGCCATCGCCTTCGAAATCGACCATGCGCCACATGTTGGCGCGGACTTTGTTCATGTGGACGTTCGCGGGCGGACCGAGCTTCACCTGCTGCTCGATGCCCGTTTTGAGGAAATCGGGATGCGCATGGCCCGGCGTGAGCACGATGGGTTTGCCGTCGAGGTAGCTCACCTGCACGTTTTGGGCGCCTTTGCTGATGCGCTTCGCCGGCTTGAAGACGGGCATCTTGGTCTTCGCGGTGTCGCCGCTGGCGTTTTCGAAAAAGTAGATGCCGTTGTAGGGTTTGTCCGGGCAGTTCACCACGAGATCGAGGTCGCCATCGCCATCGAAGTCCATCGGCAGCGGCCAGGCCCACAGGCCGACACCGAGATCGACGACGAGACCTGGGTGGTTGTACTTGAGCGGCGTGAGCGTGGACTCGGCGGCGAGCGAAGAGCCGCAAAAGATCGCGAAAAACGCAAAGAGGGTAGGCTTCATGGTTACGAAGGACGAAACGTTACTGTGCTCGTCTCTGCTTCAGGTTGTATCCATGAATTCTTGCCGGGGGATTGACGATTTGTGACCTCAAGGAAGCTTCGCCCGTCCGCCGAAGTAGGGGAAGCGGTCCCAGGCGTCGTTTTGGGGATCGACTCGTGGATCCTGGGTGTCACGCATCCAGGCTTCGACTTGGGCGGCGAGTTTGGCTTTGGTGGCGGCTTGCGCGGGATCGGCGGCGAGGTTTTGGACCTGATCGGGATCGCGGCGGAGGTCGTAGAGTTCCTCGGCGGTGCGTTTGGCGAAGTTGAGGTCAAAGAAGCGCTTCATGGCTCCTTCACGTTGATCGAGGATGAGTTGCTTGGTCTTCGTGGGATCGACATCACCAAAAGGTCCGACGGCGAAGTGCAGTATGGGATCGCCCGCAGGCCAGCGGTCGGGGCGCAGGTTGCGGATGTAAAGGAAGTCCGCGTTGCGCACGGCGCGGCAGGGGTAGCTAGCATCGCCGCTGCGCACGTTGGCATGGCGTTCGCGTTCGAGGAAGACCTGAGCGCGGTCTTCGCCATCGCTTTGACCGGTGAGCACGTTGAGAAAACTGCGCGAGGTCATTTCGGGCCAAGGTTTGACATCGGCGAGTTCGAGGAAGGTGGCGGCGAAGTCGGTCAAGCTGATGAAGGCATCACTGCGGCTGCCTTTGGCGACTTTGCCGGGCCAGCGCACGGCGAGGGGCACGTGGGAGCCGCTGTCGTGGCAGTTGGCGAGACCGCGTGGCATCTGCCAGCCGTTGTCGCTGGTGTAGATGACGACGGTGTTGTTGAGTCGGCCGCTTTTTTCGAGCTGAGTGATGGCTTCGCCAAAGGCGGCGTCCATTTGCTGCGCGGCGGCGAGGTAGCTCGCGATCTCTTGCCGCACCTTGGGCGTGTCTGGCAGATAGGCGGGCACGCGGATTTTGGTGAGGTCGATGCCTGCGGCGACGCCATCGACGAGTTTAAACCGATGCAGCGCAGTATGAACGGAGCCCAACCAAAAGAAAAAAGGCATGTCGTCTTTTCGCTCGGCGAGGAAGGTGGCAAAGTCTTTGAACTCCTTGCCGGCGGGATTTTGCTCTCGGCCAAACTCTTTGAATTTGCCTGGTGACCAGCCTTTGCCGGTGAAGCCGGTGCGGTAGCCGCTTTCCGCGAGGGCATCAGTGAAGAGGCGGAACTGCGGATGAAAGCGGCTCCAGAGGCTGGCCATGTCTTCCAGTTGATGCGCCGTGCGGCCCGTGAGGATGCAGGAACGCGTGGGGGAGCAGGAAGGAACGGGGCAAAAAGCATTCGCGAAGTTCATGCCTTCCTTGGCGATGCGGTCAAAGGCGGGTGTCTTTACTGCTGCACAGCCGTTGGCCGCAGCGTGCTCGTAGGACCAATTGTCGCCAATGAGGAAAAGGATGTTCGGGCGTGGCGCAGCGTGGAGGCTTACCACGAGAGCGAGAAAAGAAAGCAGGCGCATGGAATTCAAAAACGAGGCTATGGCATGGACGGTGAGATGAGGAGCAGAAAACCAATCTGAAAACTTCTGGGCACACTGACGATGCTTGACCTGCGAACGAGAGCTGGAGATAAACGCGGCATGAAGCATCGAGACAAGGCGACTTTGTATCGCGAACTGGCCAAACTGACGGATGCTTCCGTGCACCTCGATCGTTCGTTGGGCATTTTGTTGGGACAAAGGCGCAGTCCTTTGCAGCGAGCCTACCTTGAGGGGCTAAAGCGCGGATTGGCGGAGGGGATGGGCCTTGCAGATGCCATCAAGCAGCACCATGCTGGATTGGCTTCAGGCCTGGAGCTTGCCTTGATTGAGGCAGGTGAACGCAGTGGTAAGCTGGGCATGTCGTTCAATCATTTGGCGCGATACTTTGCCGCGATGGAGGGGGCCCAGCAGAAAAGTCGTCAGGCCATGATCTATCCGCTCATCCTAGCGCATTTGGCCGTTTTGCTCCCTGAGTTACCTTCCTTGATTGTGCCTCAAGAAGGGGATCATCCTGGCAGTCGGATGCTGATGGGTTTGGCAGTGCTTTGGTTGTTGATCTTTGGTGGGCTAGCCTCTTGGCGTTGGCTTTCGGATCGGGCGATCGCTTCACCCGCTGTGGATTCGATTCTGAATCGCCTTCCGTTGATGGGAAGGGCTCGTCGTCACTGGGCTTTGGCGCGTTTTTGCCAAGTCTCTCACTCCTGCTTGCTCGCAGCGCTGAACATGGCGGTGACGGTTCGCTTGGCTGGGCAGGCTTCGCAGAGTGGACTCATGCAACGTGGCGCCGAGCAGGCGGCGGAGTCGATTCTCCAAGGTGAGCCCCTGGGTGAATCGTTGGCTGAAGCAAATGCCTTTGAGGTCGAGTTTGTCCATGCAATCGCCACGGCGGAGGAAGTGGGCAAGATTGATGAGGAAATGGCACGTTGGTCCACCTCTGAAACTCTCGCCGCGCACGAGGCCGTGGATCATGCGGCGCAGTGGTTGCCCAAGGTGGGCTATGCTTTCGTGGTGGTTTTTGTGGCCTATCGAATCATCAGCACCATCCAGGGCATCTACAGTGGCATGCTAAAACAATATGAAATTTGATACGGGAGGGCCTCATCGGTCCAGCCAGCCCATGGCTTTCATCCATTCACTGGTTCTTGTGAGCCATTCTGCGGTGGGGAGACCGGTTTGCTTCATGCCGAAACCATGGCCACCTTTGGCATAAAGGTGAAGTTCAGCAGGCAGGCCGAGTTTCTTGTATTCCAGGTAGAGCAAAGCGCTCGCGCTAGAGCTGGTGACGCCTTTGTCGTCATGCGCGTGAATCAGGCATAGGGGTGGGGATTGATTCGTGACACGGATTTCGGGCAGGAGCCGGAAGGTGTCCTCTTTGCTCACGAGATAAGCGGGGTAAACCGGGATGGCGAAGTTGGGCGTCGCATCCGGCACATCGAGAGCAGGATCTTGTGGATAGGTGCGATCATTCGCGTGCAGGGCAGCCATCACGCTGAGGTGACCTCCGGCAGAAAAACCAAGAATGCCGATTCGATCAGGCCGCAGGCCCAGATCCGAGGCACGGTGCCGCAGGATGCCCATGGCACGCTGCGCATCTTGCAGAGGTTCTATGCTGGGTTGGTTTGGATCACGCCGTGGTACTCGATACTTAAGCAGCGCGGTGGTCACGCCCAGCTTGTTCAAGAAGTCACAGACCTGGGTCCCTTCATGTTCGATGGCGAGAATGCTATATCCACCGCCAGGACACACGATCACTGTTGTCCCGTTGGGAGCTTCTGGTTTTTGAATCGTCAATGTCGGTTCACTCACGTTGGTGACGCGCTTGATGCCGTCTCCTTTTTGCAGTTCCTGTTCAGCTTCGATTTTGAATCCAGGCTTCTCGGGAGCTCCGTTGGGCCACAGCTTGATCACTATGGGATCGGCAGCATTCAGGGAGCTGTGGCTGATGGCGATGAAGAGCGCAGAGAGAAATAGTTTATACATGGGGTTGAATCAGTTTAAGGTAAACTCCAGCTTGCCCTCAAGCTCTCGTATTCTGCTTCTGGCAATAACACATAGTGGGGGTAGGCGGCTGGATCAATCCAACGAAGAAGCCGCTCCAGATCTTCCAGTGCCATGGTCGTGCAGCCCGCGCTGGGTTTGTCAGGTCCGCGACGAACATGGAAAAAGATCGCACTGCCATACCCTGGCGCAGCAGGTCGCTGATTGTGGCTGATCTCCAGCATCCATTGGTAGGCCGCATCACCAACCCTCATGCGTTGTTTTTCAAACCAAGGAGGGATATCTGTCGGCTGAATCCGAACATGTTGGTTGTAATAAGGGTTCTTTGGGTCATCGACATAAGCATCGAGTTCACTGACCTGATGGTAAGGCCAAATGCAACCCCGAGGTGAATTTGAGGCATAACCAAAAAGTTTGCCAAGCTGAAAGATCCCGGCTGGAGACTTCCAATCCTTCTCGACTTTCATGGGGATTGAAGTGCTTGCAGGGGGCTGAAGCACACCACGTCCCCAGGCCATGCCAGCACGTCCCAGCAGCACGGGGATTCTTTTGGAAAAGACGGGCTGCCAGGGATCACGCGTCGACGCTCGCTGGTAGCATTGCAGTTGAGCTTGGGTGGACTTCCAAGAAGGCGCGCGGGTGACGATCAATTGCCGAACAGCAGCACTCCCTTGTGCCTTGGAGGATTCCGAGCATGCATGGATCACCAAGAGCAGAATGAAAAAGACACGAAAAGATGGGAAAATGACAGCTTTCATTAGGGTGTGATGACATCGTATGCACGCGCCAAAGTTTTTTGCGCACAGCCGCTGATTTTAGGATTGCCTGAGAAACCAGCGACAAATTATAACGCCATTATCAACTCTGTCGGGAGTAATCTTTGGCTTCAGGTTTTGGGGGTTTTTTTTCCTGAATGTCAGATCCCGACAGAGTTGTTTTGTTTCCTGAGGATCCGAAGGGGTCGCGTCGGTCACTCTGCCACAAACTGGACGGCATCAATGATCACATGTCCATCCGTTCCTGCGTTGGAGAGCTGAACCCAGCCTGCCTTTCCTGCCTCAAAGGAAAAACTGCCGAGAGGATGCAGATTGAACTTTTCTTTGGGTTTTTGCTGCTGATTGACCTTCATCGTGGTTTCACCCTCGGCGTGATGGATGATGACAGGCACCTCAGTGGCGCGATTTGCCAAAGCTCCGTAGCTGATAGCGACGCGGTAACGACCTGCTTTGGGCAGGTTGGGGATGTATTTGGCCTTTTGATCGCCCTTGCTGGCATTGCCATCGTGACGGTAACCGCGTTCGATATAGCCACCCGTGGTATGGCCTTCAGCTTCGAATCCGGTCAGCTCAGCCTCGGTGTCATCCACGACGATGCCAGGCAGTTGAGATTTTTGGAAGGAGTGCACAGCAGGGGGCGGCGGTGATTCGAAATCGAGGACTTGCCCTTCACGCAGCAGGCGCTCTTTGAGTTTGGCATAGTCGATCTTTTGCACGCTGGTGGCTTGCTCGATCGCGTGCACTGCTGCGATGGCAGCGCTTTGCCCCAAAACCATAAACACGGGTTCCATGCGAATGCTGCCATAGGCGATGTGGCTGGCGCTCAAGCACACGGGCACAAGAAGGTTGCTGCATTCGGATTCTTTCGGCCGAATGCTGCGGTAGCTGACAGGGTAGGGGCGACTGCCGACCTGAACGTCACCTTCATTGCGCACGAATCCTTCGGGCGTCACGTATCGCTGAATGTGGTGGGAATCCATGTTGTAGGCTCCCATGCCCACGCTGTCCTCGACGATCTCTTGGCGTTTGCAGTTCTTCTCGGTCATGACGTAGTCGCTGATCATCCGACGAGCCTCGCGCACGTAGAGCTGCCGCGGCCAGTTGTTGTTGTCGGTGAACTCATCCTTAGCTAGGCCTAGCTTCTGAAATGCATCGCGTATGGTTTTGGGCACCCTGGGGTGGTGGGCGTAGGTCCACATGAGGCCTTTTTGCCAATCTTCATGGGCTTTCCAGATCTTCGCCCGTGTTTCGTAGTCGGCCTCAGGATAGTCCCAGTTCATGCCGATGAAGTCGGTGCTTACCGCGAAGTTGTTGTTCGTGTCGGTTTTGCGATTGGGCATCCAGCTCGGGGACCAGGAGATGCGCATGTCGCCTGCTTCGACATTGCGCAGGGCCAGTTCAAACCAGCGCTCATCGTAGTTGGCAGGCTTTTCCCAGTTTCTTCGATTTTCGGGCACATCAGTCGTGCACATGCGGAAGTTGTAGGCCTGAACCTTTCGGTCGCCGCTGAATTCGACGCCTGGGTCTTTTTCGATGCCTGGCAGGAGCCCACTGCTGGCGTCGCCTGGCTTCACATACGGGTCCACCTTTTTGGTGAATTGATGGTGGATGCTCTGCTGGATTTGAACCCCGTTCAAGGTCTCGCCGTACACGCTGTTTGCTTCGCGGCCGACGTGGTAACGAACGCCTGCTTTCGCCATCAGATCGCCTTCATACGTCGCATCCATGAACATCAAGCCGCGGAAAGCGCGTCCACTTTCCATGATGATTTGCGTGATCTGGCTGTCCTTTTTCACGACACCTTGTTTCAGATCGAGCCGCTCGCCATAAACCACCGTCACACGCTCGCTCACTTCACGAAGCATGGCTTCATAGACTTCGGAAGCGGCATGAGGCTCAAAGGTCCACATGGTGGTTTCGTTGCCCGAGTTGCTGTGATGCTTTTTGGCAAAGTAATCTTCTCGCGTCTGTTGCTTCCACTTGGCTGGATCGCTGTAGTAGCGATGGAGGTTTGAATAAAACTCACGCGAGAGGCCGCCGATGGCACGTTTGTTGCCGATGTCGGTGGCTCCGAGTCCGCCCGTGGTTAGGCCACCCAGGAACTTCGTTGGCTCGATGAGAATCGCCGTGCGTCCCATCCGTGCGGTCTGGATGGCAGCGGTGATGCCACCGGAGGTGCCACCGTAGATGATCACATCGGCTGAATCAGCCGCGACGAGGGTAGAGGATAGTAGGCAAAGAAGCAGCGTGCGTCGCATAGACTTTCTATGCCGCACGCAAAGGGCTAGCTCTTTCAAAGAAGCGCATTTGAATTGCCTTGGGGATTCACTGGTGAGATCACGCCCTCATGACGATGACCTTGTGCGCGCCATGGCTTGCCTTCAGTTCAAAGGAGTTCAGGCCTGCCTCCTGGGCGATGATGCGCAGGGTGGAAAGCGTCTCTGGGAAGTCAAAGTCCTGCACGTGAGCGCAGGCGGCATCAAGATCATGCGCTGCAACACGAGTCCAGTGAGACCTCATGGTACCCAAGTAAGTTGCGAGGTAGCTATCGCGGTCTTGATGTTCCTCCCTGGCTACATCCACTAAAATGATCAGGCCATTGGGTTGCAAAGCTTTGGCACAGGCTAGGAAAAGCCTGCGCTTTTCATCCAGGCAAAGGTGATGCACCGCGAAGCTCGAAAAGATAACCTCCGAGCGCGGAGGGCAAGCCTCCATGAAGCTCAGCATGTTTTCGCAATGCAACGCACGAGATGGCAGGTCCGCCAGGAAGCGAGTGCCTGCTTCCTCCAGCGCGGGGGAAGAGAGGTCGATGCCGATGTAATGCTGCGGTGTTGTGGACATGAGGCAGGGTGCCAGGAAACGCGCATTGCCACAGCCGAGGTCCAGAATCGTCCAGGGGCCTCGCTGGTGGATTTCGGCAAGAAGCTCGGCCACGCAGGCATAAATTTCCCGGTGATGCATGTAATTCATCTCTGCCAGAGCGTCGTAGAGCGACCAGGAGTGGCGGAAGAGACTCGTTTCATCATTTTCAAGAATCATGGGAGAATGTGCAAAAAAGCTGAGCTGGGAGTGTTGGCCAGCAACGGGAATGATGTCACTCAGAGAATGAAATGATTCTCCAGCAGATGATCGCGGAGTTGGCTGTGAGACTCTATCTACCGAACAGACCCGAAGCTAGACATAGTCTAGTTGCTTCCTGCGTTTGCTAGGCGCTTTTTTCAGAGCATCGCCTTCTTGTGCCTGTGCGGGTGTCACGGAAGTCTCCGATTGATGCTTACGAACCTGTGCTTGCGAAAGAGCGTTCTTGAGGCCACTCATCAACCATGACGTCGAAGGATCTTCATTCCCAGCCCGCGAAGCCTTTTCTCTCTCCTCGTGTCTTGGGCTGGGCGTTCCTGTTTTTTGTGATATTGCCTTCACTGCTTGTGCTGATTTGGAATAGTCACGAAACAGCACGTGAATTGCTAGCCAAGTCTGCCATGACCATCGCGGGATGGCTGGCGACTCCCTTTATCTTGGAGTCTTCGGCAGCGGTTGTTGGCATCATTGTGGTCTTGACTTACAATGAATGGCGCAGTCGCAAGGAGGGGCCGGAATGGGTAGAGATGTATGTCGATGAATCAACTTCAGCCCCACCATCGATTGCCGATCTCGATAAGAAGTGAAGCCATGGCTTCCGGGCTCGTTGTAGAATTCGTTATGAATCTAACCAAGCCTCGTAATCGCTATTGATTATGGCGGAATCGCCTAAAACTTCATTCAGTGGGTCGATCGCTTGACTGCTCAAGCCGAGGTGAAGGTGTCGGCGCCACCCTTCTGCGTATTCAAAAACGCCCGAGAGTTTTCCGACGCGGCGAGAGACTTCATCCATGCTAACGAGGTACGAATCCATGCCTTGGCTGACATCAAGCCAGTGTTTTTGACTCACATGTGCGGCTAGCGCTTCTCGTTTCTGTGCATGAACGTCAGTGGTGTTTACATAGAGACCCGCGTGGATTTTTTTACGCAACGGATCGCAGAGTCCGTGTGGCATGGCGTGATAAACCGTCACATCATGAAAGTAGGCTTCGGCAGGGGGATCGCACTCAAAGTTGGGAATGCCATGGGCAAAAGCAGCGGTCACGGCCAGCCGAGATGCGTTTTGGTGATCTTCCATGTAGTCACTTGGCGAGTGTGTGAGAACAATATCCGGGCGGGCTGTACGCACGACAGAGGCTACCTTTTTGAGTAAAGGAACGCTGTACATGAGCTCGAGATCATCAGAGATGGGCGGGTAAAAGGTAGCGCCAAGGATCTCCGCAGCACGTTGAGCTTCAGCCAATCGGGTGGCACGGGTTGTCGGCGCGTCCATTTGGACGGATCCGCCATGGCCCGTGCAAAGATTAAGGTAGTGGATCTTCCAACCGCGTGCCTGAAGCTGAAGGAGCGTGCCTGCTGCTACAAATTCAATGTCATCAGGATGAGCAAAGATGGCAAGAGCTGAAGGCATGGTGCTGAAGTTAGATGAGGTTTTGCTGTGGCAGGAAGATGTCCTCGCATGACCTGTGCAGCCAAGTTGAAAGCTCAGGATGGCTCGGGGCGAGTCAGGTGGCAGCGGTTTACTGCTCAATTTTAATCTTCGGAACCTGATTGCTGACTTTGCTGATCAGGTCTGAGATTAAGTTTCCACCTTCCGTTTCTTGATAATGGCGCATATACAAGCCGGTGACACCGGCTGCGAAGAATAAGCCGATCACGATCAAGGCTGTCAGGCAGCCACTTTCTGAGGTGTCGGGATATCCTGATACACGCACTGCACGGGGACGTGCAGGTGGGCGCTGAACCTTTCGGTAATCTGCGGGAGACGAAGGCGGGATTACATCGCGGGGTGGAGCTTCGGGCGGCGGCACATAAATCACTTCAGGAGTGGGTAGGCTTGGGGTATGTGCGGCTTCCTGAAGCTCTTGGCTTTCGGTCACATCGCCTTCATAAAAGACTGCTTGGACGTCACCGAAGGCGATACGATCTCCCTCTTTCAAGACGGCTTCTTCCACGGTTACACCATTGAGCCGCGTGCCATTGCTGGACTGCTGATCGGAGACTAGACACCCGTCTTCGCTCAGTTCAATGATCGCGTGATGACCAGAAACGGACGGAGTATCGAGCACGATGATGCTGTCAGGATGACGACCCACCGTGGTCGTGCCTGGTTCAAGCACATGAGACATGGACTGTCCTTCCTCTAGGTAAAAAACGAGCGTGGCCATAAACGGGGGGATTTAGATGTTGATGCCGCTTTTTGACGGTGAAGACTAAAAAGCCTTGGGTTTGTCGCTCCGCAATATGTATGTTCGCTTCCTCTCGCGAAGCGCGTAGGTTTCACGACCATGCTTTTTCCCCGTTCACTTTCTGTTTTTTTAGCCGCTTGGTTCTGCCTGGGGGTGATTTGTTCATGGCCACTTTCTTTGTCCGCTGACATCGCTGCTGATGCTGAAGACGCTGCCCAGGCGCTGGCACGGGATCAAGAAAGGCTAGGAGGATACAGCTTTCGCGCCGAAGTTTGGACGGGGAATCTTCCCCAAGATATGGGCAAGGCAGTCAAGATGCAGCTCTTCAAAGGGCATGAATACTGCATCGGCGTGGCCGTTCCGCGCAAATCAGGTGTTCGTGTCACCGGGGCGGTGCTCGACTTTCAAGGTCAACCGGTGGGTGAAATTCAACCGGTGTTGGATGGCTGGGGCTTCTTGTTGTTTTTTAAGCCGAAGAAGACAGGCGTCTATGTCGTCGTGATCCGCCAAGAAGAAGACGGACGCAAAAAGGACACGACCTGTGCACTGGTAACGGGCTATAAATAAACTAAACTCATTCGCGCAAGGCGACGGCTGGGTCCACGCGCGCGGCGACCCATGCTGGAATGAGCGCCGCCAGAACACAGAGGACGATAGCCAAACCGGAAATTGTTGCGAGGTCCAAGGGGTCGATCTGTGCGGGGATCTCGCTCAGGAAATAGATGTCCTGGGGAAAAAAATCTCTACCTGTGGATTCTGCAATCCAACGCCGTAGGTCATTGCGGAAGTGCAGAATGGTAAAGCCGCCCGCCAAGCCTCCGACAAGTCCGACCAGGGCGACGATTCCCGCCTGGTTGAGAAAAATCCCGATCACCTGACTGGCCCGTGTGCCGAGCGCGGTCAGAATGCCGATCTCGCGCCGCTTTTGCATGGTCACGGTGATGGTGGTGTTCATCACGCAAAAGGCCGCGACCAAAATGATGAATAGCAGCAGGAACCAAAGGAGGGACTTTTGGTTTTCCACCATCTGCAAGGTATAGCCGTGGAGATCCGTCCAAGTGCGAGGACTCCACTCCATGGGCCAATCGGTGGCATTGATCCAGCTGATGGCCATGGCATCGGCCTGCTCGGGGGCGGTGATTTCGACCTCAATGCCGCTGACATCACCCTCTAGATTAAAAAGCTCCTGGGCTATGTAGAGTGGTGTGTAACAGCGCTCACCGGCCGTGTCCCCACGCAGGATGGCGCTGACGGTCAGTTCTTTGGGGATGACGATGATTTCGTCTTTCGCGGCCTGGGCTTTTGCAGGATCAACCTCGGCATCTGCGGTGCGCAGGTCGCGGATCATCTGCCCGATCGTTTCCCTTGCCAACACGGAAACAGGGTCTCCCAGTTTGACACCCAGTTTCCGTGCTAGGCGATCCGTGATCACGATGCAGTCGCCTTTCAGATCCAAACGGCCCGACAGACGATGTCGCTCCAGCTTGGCCAAGAGGGCATTGTCCTCGCCGGGCTTCATGCCGAGGATTTCTACGCCTTCCGGGTCCATTTTCGCCGTGCGAATGGCCGCGTACCCTTCCGCGATCGGGGTAGCAGACAGAACTCCTGGCGCGACCTGGATGCGTTGCTGCATCTGTCGCCAGTCGATGCGGGCAGGGCCAGCTGTGTCTTTTGGGCCTGGCTGCTGCATCAGCACGATGTGCGGCTCAAAGCCTAGGAGTAGCTTTTTGAACTCACTTTGCCAGCCTTTGAAAACCGACATGACGACGACGAGTACTCCCACGCCCAGCATCACGCCCATGATGGAGATCAGGGTGATAACGGAGACGAAGCTGCGCTTGGGGCGAAGGTAGCGCAGAGCCAAAAACAAAGGCGCGCTGGAACTGGAAATCATGGCAGAGGTCCGGGCGGAAAGGTCAGTACCTCAGCAGTTTGCGCAGTTCGGCGCTGATGCTTGCCGTTGTCGGACGGTGCGCTTTCCAGAGATTCGGATGGTATGGGATCGGGGTGTCCTTGGAATTCAGGCGCATCGGTGGAGCATCCAGCAGGTGAAAGGCCTCACTCGCCACACGAGCGACGACTTCCGAGGTGGCTCCCCCCCAGGGGAAGGACTCCCCTACCACGAGCAATCTACCGGTGCGGGCAACCGAGGCCAAAATCGTATCGGTGTCCATCGGCTTCACCGAGCGTAGGTCCACGACCTCCACCTCATAGCCATCCAGACGCAGTTCTTCGGCTGCTTTTAGAGATTCGTGAAGCATGGCGCTGTAAGTGACGACCGTCGCGTCTCGGCCTGGCCTTGCGATGCGTGCCTTACCGATCGGCATGCCTTGACCAAAGCCGTCAGCCTTCAGGTGATAGTAGAGGAACTTGTGCTCACAGAAGATGACAGGGTCATCCAGCTTCACGCTGTCCAGCAGCATCCAGTAGGCGTCTTCCACCGTGGCAGGAGTCAGGATCACCAGCCCTGGGTAGTGGGCGTAGATGCTTTCCATGCTCTGGCTGTGAAAGGGGCCACTCCCCGCAGTGCCCCCTGAGGGCAGGCGTATGGTGATGGGGCATGGGGTATTCGTGCGCCAATAGAGGGTGGCGGCCTGGTTCACGATCTGGTTGAAGCCGACGGAGGAAAAATCCGCGAATTGCATCTCCACGATGGGGCGTGCTCCCTCAACCGCGGCGCCGATGGCCATGCCGATCATGGCATCTTCGCTGATGGGTGAGTCAAAGACACGTCCGGGGAACTCTCGCCCCAGGTTTTTGGTGGCTTTGAATGCGCCTCCAAAGGTAGCGATGTCTTGCCCGTAGAGAAAAACATCGGGATTGTCGCGGAGAGCTTCGTACTGCGCCTCCCGAATAGCCTCCAAGTAGGTGATTGTGCTCATGGTTCCTGTCCCTCCACCAGCCCTGAGGTCGAAAGAGCACGCCAATTTTCACGATACGGGTCTGGCACCGGTTCCTTGGTCACCAAGGCTAGAGCCTGATCGACTTCCGTGCGTGCCTCTTTGTGCCATTTTTCGAGATCTTGGGGGGTGGCCCAGGCAAGCTCCAAGGCTTGGTTTTGTGCCACCAGAAGGCAATCGCGGCCTTCATGAGTATGCTTTTGCAAATTCGGCACATAAGAAGCGTCATCGTGCTCTCCGTGACCGCCTAGGCGCAGCAGTCGTCCGACCACCATCTGCGGGCCTGCTCCCGCTCGCGCCTGCTGAAAAGCTGTGCGGAAAATCCGGACGCAGGCTAGCAAATCAGTGCCATCTACGCTGTGACCGCCGACGCCGTAGCCCACGGCTCGCTGCACAAGATCCTCACAAGCATATTGCCGATGGGTTGGTGTGGAGTAGGCATACTGGTTGTTCGCCACACTGACCACGAGGGGTAGTTTTTCGACGGCGGCAAGGTTCAGCCCCTCATGAAAGGCGCCGGTCGAGGTGCCTCCGTCGCCGATGCTGGTAGCACCAGCCGTATCACCCAAAGTGCCGTGTAGGCGTCGTGCGAATAAGGCACCTGCCACCACAGACAAAAGGCTGCCCAAGTGGGAGATCATGGCCATGTAGCCCTGCTTGGGCTGGCCGCGGTGGATGTTACCATCGCGCCCACGCATCGGTCCTGTCACGACCCCCAGGTAGGTTCGCATGGTGTCGATCACTGGTTCTCCATAGGCGATACGGCCTGCCTGATCGCGGATCAGTGGGCCGAAAATGTCTTTTCCCCAGCGTAGCTGGATACCTGCTGCGGCGCTGAAGGCTTCTTGACCTCGACCTAGATAGACGCCGCCTACGATGCGGCCTCCAGCTCGGTAGAGACTGCTCAGTTTTTCCTCCAGCGTGCGTGACAGAATCATGCAGCGCAGCGCTTTGAGAAAATCATGGCGCAATTCCTCAGTGGATTCGTCAAAAGCAGGAGTTACGATTTTGTCAGCAGATGTCATCGGGAATGAACACGGGTGGCCAAAAGGGCAGCGCCTCAACCTTCCGCAATTCACGTGATGCTTTCACAAACGCCACGGAATGTCCAGAGGTGAAATCTGGGAACCTCAGAGCTGCATCGGTCAGAAGTGGGGAGACTTTAGGCCGCCGCTTCCTCGACACTTACACAGGAGCAGATCAAGTGCCGATCGCCATGAACATTATCGATGCGGGCGACAGGTGGCCAGTATTTGGCTTCTTTTACCCATGGCAGAGGATAGGCAGCGGCCTCCCGCGTGTAGGCGTGTGGCCACTCGCTGCGGGTGACGAACTCTGCTGTATGCGGTGCACGCTTCAGGGTGTTGTCTGTCGGGTGGTAGCGGCCTTCCTCAATCCCCTGAATTTCAGCGTGGATGCAGGCCATGGCTTCGCAGAAGCGGTCGAGCTCTGCTTGGCTTTCGCTTTCGGTGGGCTCCACCATCAGAGTGCCAGCCACGGGCCAGCTCATCGTCGGCGCGTGATAGCCGAAGTCCATGAGTCGCTTGGCCACGTCTTCCACGGTGACTTTGGAAAAGTGGCGGAAATCCAGAATGCATTCATGCGCTACAAAGCCAGATCGGCCCTTGTAGAGAGTCGGGAAGTGCGGCTCCAGCTTCTTGGCCACGTAATTGGCGTTCAGGATGGCTAGCTGAGTCGCCTCCACCAGCTGTGGCCCCATCATGGCCACATACATCCAGGAGATGGTGCAAATGCTGGCGCTACCCCAGGGGGCGGAGCAGATTGCGCCTTCCGGGTGGTCTTTCCAGCTGATATGGCCCGGAAGGTGGGGCTTCAGATGCGCGGCCACGGCGATGGGGCCCACGCCAGGTCCACCGCCCCCATGCGGAATGCAGAAGGTTTTATGTAGGTTCAGGTGGCAGACATCCGCGCCGATCCGACCCGGTGAGGTTAGGCCAACCTGGGCATTCATGTTCGCGCCGTCCATGTAAACCTGTGCGCCATGCTCGTGAGAGAGGCGGCAAATTTCGGCAATCGTTTCTTCGAACACACCGTGAGTGCTCGGGTAGGTTACCATGAGCGCGGCGACTTTTCCGGCGTTCGCTTCAAAACGCGTTCGTAGGTCTTCTAGCGAGATGTTTCCCTGATCATCACAGGCCACGGCGACGACCTTGAAGGCGCACATGACTGCACTGGCGGGGTTGGTGCCATGGGCGCTCGTCGGGATCAGACAGACATCCCGGTGGCCTTCTCCACGAGCCGCGTGAAAGCTCTTGATCGCCAGCAAGCCTGCGTATTCCCCCTGGGAGCCGGCGTTCGGTTGGAGAGAGACGGCATCAAAGCCCGTGCACTCGGCCAGCCACTGTTCCAGCTCGGCAAACATGGCGCGATAGCCCTCTGTTTGCTCCGCAGGCGCGAAAGGGTGAATGCCGTTCACTTCAGGCCAGCTTAGCGGCATCATCTCAGCGGCAGCGTTCAGTTTCATCGTGCATGAGCCCAGGGGGATCATGCTGCGGTTGAGGGCGATGTCGCGGCTCTCTAGGCGGTGCAGGTAACGCATCATCTCGGTCTCGCTATGGTAGCGATTGAAGACGGGGTGCGTTAGGTAACTGCTGCTGCGCTGGTGCAGCGCAGAAAAGTGGGGTGCTGCCTCTCCATCCAGGTCAGGAATGGTTCGTGGCGTGGAAATGCCGAGCGCGGCGGCGATTTTGAGCAATTCGTTACTCGTGATGCGTTCGTCGAGGGAGATGCCGACATGCTGCTCATCCACCTTGCGTAAGTTCATGCCATAAAGCAGGGCCGAGCGCAGGATGTCATCTGCTTTGTGCACACGCACGGTCAGGGTATCAAAAAAGTCATCACTGGTGAGATCGAGTCCAGCCGCCATCACCTCTGAGGCCAGCCACACAGCGGCGGCGTGTACCCGTTGGGCTATTTTTTTGAGGCCCTCTGGGCCATGATACACAGCATACATGCCTGCCATGACCGCCAGTAGCACTTGGGCGGTGCAGATGTTGCTTGTGGCTTTTTCGCGGCGAATGTGCTGCTCGCGCGTTTGTAAGCTCAGACGGTAGGCGGGTCTGCCTTCAGCATCCTTGGAGACGCCGATCAGGCGTCCGGGGAGGCGGCGCTTTAGGGCATCTTTCACCGCCATGAAAGCCGCGTGGGGGCCTCCGAAACCCAAGGGAACCCCGAAGCGTTGGCTGTTGCCGACGCAGATGTCTGCGCCGAACTCGCCAGGTGGCTTTAGCAGAGTCAATGAAAGCAAATCAGCTGCGACCACGAGCAGTGCGCCTGCCTCATGGACTTCTTTGGCAAGGGCACTGTAGTCGTGGATCACACCCAGCGTGTCAGGATACTGCACCAGCACGGCTGCACAGTCAGTGGTGCCGGAGGTTTTCCAGCGCACCGTGTCGCCGACCACCACTTCAATACCTAAGGCCTGAAGTCGAGTTTTGACGACGGCGATCGTCTGAGGATGGCAGAGGTCGGATACAAAAACTCGCGTGCTGTTCGGCTTCTGAGCCTGGGCCAAAGTCAGAGCTTCTGCACAGGCGGTTCCTTCGTCCAAAAGGCTCGCGTTAGACACATCGAGACCCGTTAGGTCACAGATCATGGTTTGAAAGTTAAGCAAAGCTTCCAACCGCCCCTGACTGATTTCGGGCTGATACGGGGTGTAAGCTGTGTACCAGCCAGGATTTTCTAGAATGTTCCGCTGGATGACGGGCGGGGTGAAAGTGTCGTGGTAACCGAGGCCGATGAAGCTGCGCAACAGCTTGTTTCGATTCATCAGCTGCCGCATGCGACGCAATGCCTGTTCTTCTGTCAAGGCTGCCGGAAGAGGTAGCGTGTTGCGCTGGCGAATCACCTCTGGCACGACACGGTCGATGAGCTCATCGAGAGTGTTGAGACCCAGAGCGGCCAGCATGGCCTGTTGTTCTTTCTCAGATGGACCGAGGTGACGCGGAGCGAAGGCAGGGGCAGTGGGCATGGACGTGATCTCACGATCAAAACCAGCAATCCTAGTGGGGCAAGCCCGATACCCTTACCAAATGGGTTCAGGTTTCGAAATAAGTATAACCTCTCAAGCCGTCCTCAAAAGCGCCCATGATGACCTTGCGTTCAGTCGGGGTAATGCGCTTGGATACAACCGCGCTCTCAGCGAGTGCGCGGAAGCGGTCAGCCAAGTCCTTCGGATTGTATTCACAGTAGCTCAGCACTTCCGCCACGCTGTCGCCTTCTTGCTCGCGGCGATACTTCAGTTTGCCGTTTTCAATGGAGACTGAAACGACGTTGGTGTCACCGAGCAAGTTGTGCAGGTCACCCAGAGTCTCTTGGTAGGCTCCGACCAGGAAAATACCCAACATATAATCTTCCGCGCCGGGCGAAAGATCGGGGTCGTGCAGGGGCAGGGAACCGCAAATTTCGTTGCTGTGGGCAAAACGAGCGATTTTGCCATCGCTGTCGCAGGTGATGTCGGACAAGACGGCATTGCGTGTGGGCTTTTCCTTGAGCCGGTGAATGGGCATCACGGGGAAGATTTGATCAATGGCCCAAAGGTCCGGCAGACTCTGGAAGACGGAGAAATTCCCGTAGTAGTAGTCCGTGAGCACGGTGGAGAGTCGGTCCATCTGCGAGCCGTCATGCCCGGCTGAATCGAGCTTGGTGGATAGCCAGTTCATGATGTCCCAGTACATTTCCTCGCCCTGGGAGCGATCGCGTAGGCCGACTTTGCCATAGTTGAATTCGCTGCGCAGCTTGTCGCGGTAATAGACCGCATCATTGTAGATTTCTTGCACGCGATCTCGGCTCAGCTTGGCGTTGCTCTGGCGTTCCTCCAGCAGCTCGGCCAGATTCCGTACCAAGGGTGGGGCGTTTTTGTCGATTTCGATCTTGCCACGCGCTGGCTCAAAACGATTCACGTCCAGGATGTTGATGATCAAAACACTGTAGTAGGCAACCACAGCGCGCCCAGATTCGGTAATGATGTCCGGGTGCGGAACCCCGGCCTCGGCGGTGACTTCAGTGATAGCCTCGATGACATCGGCACAGTATTCCTTGGTGCCGTAGTTGCTGGAGGCCGAAGTCGCTCCTTTGAAGCCGTCATAACTGATGGCCAAACCGCCCCCCAGGTCTAGGATTCCCATGCGGGCTCCTTCTTGGACAAGTCCGCAATAGACGCGAGTCGCCTCGGTGACCGCTTGGCGGATGGCACGAATGTTCGGGATCTGGCTGCCTTGATGATAATGGAGCATCCGTAGGCAGTCGAGCATGCCATGGTCACGCAGGTGATCCACAACGCGCATCAGCTGGGAGATGTTCAGCCCGAAGACGCTAGCATCTCCGCCAGAACCGCTCCAGTGCCCAGCGCTCTCTGCACTGAGGCGAAACCGTACACCCAGGGTGGGTCGAACCCCCATTTTTTTCGAGCGCTCAAGGATCAATTCCAACTCACTCGGCATCTCCAGCACCAGAATCACCTGCAGGCCCATCTTTTGAGCGTTCAGCGCGAGGTCGATGAACTCTTCATCCTTGTAGCCATTGCAGACGATATAGGCCTCTGGGTCGTGCATGTAGGCCAGTGCGGCAATCAGTTCGGGTTTGCTGCCTGCTTCCAGTCCATAGTGATACTTGCGCCCATAGCGGGTGATCTCTTCGATCACTTCCTGCTGCTGATTCACCTTGATGGGATAGACGCCGCGATAGACACCCTGGTATTTACCCTCACGAATAGCATTTAAAAATCCCTCGTTCAGCTCGTCGATGCGCCAGCGCAGCAGATCACCAAAACGGATCAGAAGTGGCAGCTGGGTGCCGCGATCACGCAGACCTTTGACGATCTGCGGCAGGGAAACAGCTTTGGTGCCTTTGCCGTCCTTCAGCTTCACCACCACTTCGCCCTTCGCTGAGATGTCAAAGAACGTATGACCCCACTCACGGATGCCGTAGAGTTCGGCACTGTCTTCGGTGGTCCAAGTGGGTGATTTCGGGCGGCGTTCCATGAGTATGAGAGGAGGGGGGCGGATTATGCGGGCATTCCCCCAGATGAAAAGTGAAGATTGCGGTTTGATTTGGACACTGGCAGGGATGCTGCCAGGGTGAGGCCCGTGCTTTTTCGGCCATGATGTCCGCCACTCTCGACACCCCGCTCTCCAGTTTACCTGGCATGCTACCGCGCATGACCACGGCGCTGAAGAAGGAGGGGGTAGCATGTGTGCGAGATGTGCTGTTGTGGCTGCCCTTTCGCCATGAAGACCGTGCTCAGGCAGGCGATGTGCTTTTTCAGCCCTCCGAGCTGCCTGTTTGTCACCAGGTCATCGTGCAAAAGGCAGGCAACAAATACTTTGGTCAGCGTCGTGGTGGCGGCATGTTTGAGGCTCAGGTCGCCCCAGCCGCTGGCAGCGCCTGGGGGCAATCGCTGACGCTACGCTGGTGGAACATGCCCTTCATGAGTCGCGTCATCGCAGAGGGGCAGCAGCTCGTCATCTATGGTCGCATCAAGGAATGGAAAGGCCGCCTTTCCATGGACCATCCTGAATTTGAGGTGATCGATGAGGAAGCGGAAACGATCCACACAGGCCGGATCACGCCCGTTTATCGACTGCGCTCGGGCGTGACGCAAAAGACGCTGCGCACGGCCGCGTGGCATGTGGTGCAGGCCTTGGGCCAGGATTTCATCGCGGATCTCTTGCCGCGACCAAGTGAGGCTGGTGAATTCGCCGGATGGAGCCGTGCCCGCGCGCTGAAGGCGATCCACTTTGCCGCGACGATGGAGGAGCTGGAGAAAGCACGTCGCTACCTCGCGCTGGAGGAGTTTTATAGCTACCAGCTGCGTGTTGTTCGCCGACGCCGCGCAGTCATCCAGGCGGGGGGGCATCCGCATCGGGCGGGCCTTTTGGCCGATGATTTTCAAAAAGCACTACCTTTTGAGCTGACGCCAGCCCAAAAACGATCTCTGCACGAAATCCAGCAAGACATGGCCTCGCCCGCGCCCATGAATCGTCTGCTGCATGGTGATGTCGGTAGCGGGAAGACGGTTGTCGCCTTTGCTGCCATGCTGGGTGCGGTGGAAAATGGCCGCCAAGCTGCGCTGATGGCACCGACGCAGATCCTAGCTGAGCAACACTACCAAAACGCCCGGAAGTGGCTGGAGCCGCTGGGCGTGAACGTGGCGCTGCGCACGGGTTCGCGGGCTGAAGAAGGTGGGGTAGAGCTCTTTTCCAAAAAACACCCCAGCCGTGGGCAGGTCGTGATCGGTACCCATGCCCTTTTGCATGACGATGACCTTGTGCGTGACCTGGGCATCGTGGTCATTGATGAGCAGCACAAATTCGGCGTGGCTCAGCGTGCGCGTTTGATCCAAAAGGGCAACACGCCAGATGTGCTCGTCATGACCGCCACGCCCATCCCGCGAACGCTGACACTGACGATCTATGGCGATCTTGATGTCTCGACGCTCGATGAGCGCCCCCGCGAGCGCGGCAAGATCATCACGAAAGTTCGGCCTGCCTCGAAAACCGAAGAGGCCGCTGTCTTTTTGCGTGCCCAACTGGAGGAAGGTCGGCAGGCTTACCTCGTTTATCCTTTGATCGAAGAGTCCGAAAAGCTCGATGTGACGGCAGCCAAAAAAGGCCATGAAAGTTGGGCCAAGCTGCTGCCGCATTTTGAAGTCGGCCTGCTGCATGGCAAGCTCAGCGCCGAGGAAAAGGAGGCGGTGATGCGCAGCTTCCGCGCAGGGAAAATTGACGCGCTGGTCAGCACCACTGTCATTGAGGTGGGTGTGGATGTGCCGAATGCCAATGTCATGTACATTCATCATGCTGAGCGCTACGGTCTCGCCCAGTTGCACCAGCTGCGCGGACGTATCGGCCGTGGCTCACATACCTCTTACTGCGTGCTTTTTGTTCCCGACAAGGATGAAGAAGCTACCCAGAGGCTCGCGATCTTGGAGGAAACCACCGATGGCTTTCGCATCAGCGAGGAAGACCTCAAACGACGTGGCCCCGGAGATGTGCTGGGCAAGGCTCAAAGCGGCCAAGCGCCGCTGCGCTTCGCAGAATTGCTGGCGGATACGCGACTCGTTCGTCTCGCTCGCCAACTTGCCGAAAAGACGATGGATGAAGATCCGCATCTGCTCGATGCACGTTTCTCAGAGCTGCGTAGCTTCGTCTTTCAGGAAGACACGCCCCAAGCCATGATGCAGTGAACTCTTGCCCCTATGACGACTCCAGAACGCATCGAATTAATCGGAACCGAAATCGCCATCCTTTGGTCGGATGGGAAGGAACAATATGTGCAGGCAGAAGCCCTTCGCGCTGCCTCGCCCAGTGCTGAAAATACCGGAGAGCGTGATCTGTTGGGTCGTCGCATCGGGGGCACCGATCAGAAAAGCTATCCAGGTGTCAATGTGCGCGGCTGGCGGCAAGTCGGCGGCTACGCCATCCAGTTTGATTTCACAGATGGCCACAACACAGGTCTCTACACCTTCGATTACTTACGTGACCTCGGTGGCGTGGTGTGATTGCACTTGAACCGCGTGTTAGATCAGGTTGCAAACTCCGACTTTTCAAAAGCATAAAAAACGCCTCTTTGTGATCGCCATGAAACGACTTTTGCTGCTCTGCCCACCTCTTGTTCTCCTGACACAGTGTGAAACGGCGCCGCCTTGGGACAAGAAGAGTTTAGCGCAGGGCAATCTGCCTATCATGGAGCCTGTTGCAGTGACGGCACCCGAAGTCAAAATTCCCGTTGCTGACGCCTCAGGCGTTTACACGACACCAAGTGGTTTGCGCTATCGGGTTCTGAGGTCTGGCGCGTCTGAAACTAAGTCGCCTTCCACTTTTGATTCCGTCATCGTGCATTACCAAGGCACGCTGCTCGACGGCACGGTTTTCGATAGCTCTTACGAGCGCGGTTCACCGGCTACATTTGGCGTCAGCCAAGTGATCCCAGGCTGGACAGAGGCGTTAAGATTAATGAAACCCGGTGACAAATGGATGCTGCATATCCCTGCTCATCTGGCTTACGGTAGCCGTGGAATGGGGAGCAAAATTCCGCCCAACAGCGATCTTATCTTTCAGGTCGAATTGCTCAATGTGATCAAGGGATTTTGACCCAACACGCGTCGCCGAATCACTTCACCTAAGCCCAGGCGGAAACACGACTGTCCAGCTGGAAGGTCTGGCCGCTCACGTGACGCATTGTGTGCAGAAAGGCAATGAAGCGAGCTGCATCCTGAATGGTGTTCAGTCTTCCTAACGTATGACTTTGAAGAACCGCCTGCCTGCGAGAGTCGTCTTCTAGAAGAGACTTCGTCATCGGCGTATCGAGGAATCCTGGCAACACGCAATTGGCCCGGACGCCTCGCTTGCCATATTCTTGAGCAATGGATTGTGTCAGCCCGATAAGACCTGCTTTGGCCGAAGCATAATTCGCCTGACCGTGAGGAGGCCGAATGGCACTGAATGATCCGATGTGGACGATGTGCCCCTCGTTTTGTCGAACCATGCGCTTTAACGCAGCTTGTGAGCAAAAGAAGGCTCCCTTCAGATTTACCGCAAGGATCTCGTCGAACTCACCTTCAGACATCCTGAGCATCAGTTGATCGCTGGTATGCCCCGCGGCGTGTATTAGCATATCCAACCTTGGTAAGCTGCTCACGTACTGTTCGACTTGGGAAGACTGAGTCACGTCCATGTCGGAATGGCCGGGGCTGAAAACGGTCCATCCGCTACTTTCGAGTTCATGGTGGATGGCTGACGCCAGAGCGCCTTGCCCGCCCGTGATGAGAGCCACCGATGAAGCCACAGGGTTCATGTCGTGGTCGAGTCTACTTCTTTTTTGCGGATACCAAGACCAAGGAAAAATACAATGCAGGAAGCGACGAACATCGAGCCAGCCAGAAAGTAGAAGCCATTCGAAAACGAACCTGTGGCATCTTTAATCTTACTCATGATCCAGGGGCCCGTTGCACCACCTAAGTTTCCTACTGAATTGATTAGGCCGATACTTCCTGCTGCAGCTGACTGCACCAGAAAGAGGCTTGGCAGGGACCAAAAGGCGGGCATGTAAGTCTTGAAGCCCGCAAAAGCGACCATCAGACACACCATGGTCAGGGTAAGATTACCTTGGGTCATCGGAGCGCAAAGCATCGCCACGGCACCGATGAAAAGTGGCACACAGGCATGGAGACGGCGTTCCTGGAAACGATCTGAACTCCAGCCACCGAAGAGCTGTCCGCACAGGGCGAGCAGGGGCGGCAAAACAATCAGCAAGGAGAAGTCGCTGCGGTCCAGGTGATACCAATCTTTGATCACGCTGGGCATGAAAAGCTCCATGCTATGGCTACAGGTTGTGATGCAAAAATAAGCCGCGCAAAGTAGCAAAACCTTGGGATGCGAGAACGCTTCCATGAGTGTCATGCGCTTACCTTTGGATTTGTGCTGCCGTTCGGCTTCCAGTTCAGACTCCAGGGCTTCGGCTTCCTCTTGGGTCAGCCATTTGGCCTGTTTTGGACGATCTGTGAGCAGCCAGAGTACTCCTACCCCGAGGATGATCGCTGGCAGAGCCCAGATGATGTAAACCCACTGCCAGCCAAGAAGTCCCAGCAGTTTCGGATGCACAATAGTCTCACCCGATTTCATGACTTCGGTAGTGCCGAACTTCAAGAACCAATTCGAGATTGGGCTCAGCATTTGAGCGAATGGAGTGGCTACCAAGAAGTAAGACAACGCCTTCGCACGGTCTTGTGAGGTAAACCAATGGGTCAGATAAACAATGACACCAGGAAAGAAACCCGCCTCCGCTAGCCCGAGCAAAAAACGCACGGTGTAAAACTGAGTGGGTGTGGTGACAAATGCCGTCAACGCTGCCATCAGACCCCAGCTAACCATGATGCGGCAGATCCACTTGCGAGCGCTCCAGCGCTCCACCATCAGGGATCCTGGTACCTCGAGCAAAAAGTAGCCGATGAAAAAGACGGTCGTGCCAAAACCAAAAACTTGTTCCGTGAAATCTGGCATATCAACCTTCATGGTCAGCTTGGCGATCGCCACATTGACCCGATCCACGTAGGCGATCATGTAGCTGACAAACAGAACTGGCAGCAGGCGCAAGAATGCCTTTCGTCTCGCTCGGTTGAGTGGGGAAGGTGGATCTGAAGTGGGCATGTTGGAAATAAAGTCGATGAGGCTATCCGTTGGACGCAGGAAGGCCAGACAATACGCAAGGCAGGAATGCCTCTTCAAAGATCATCCGCCTCGATCAGCAGGATGAGAAGCTTTTTTCCCACGGCTTTTTTTTGTAGTGAATCCAGGTCGGTCTCTGAAGCCACGCTGACACTTCGACCTAACAACACGGCCAGTTGTGTGGCAAAGCCGCTATGCTGGGGTTCGCCAGCGTCATTGCCAAAGCTCAGCTCAGCCTTTTCGAAAACATCCAAGGCTTCCCCCCCCGCGATGAGGACCGGTGAATTGGCATCGGGTATCAGGCCTTTGATCGATACCAATTGTGCGGTTTCCGTGCCGAAGAGGTGGGCTGGATAGAGGGGCAAAAGCTCATAAGCCAAGTCTCCCGCCGTCTCCCGTTCCAGAATCGTAGCACTGATGAGAGGGGTTTCTTGACCACAGAGGTTGACGTGTTGTTGTCGGACGTGCTTGGCCGTCATAGAGGCCACTTCTTTCATGGTCTCAAAGGTCCAGTGGCTGTCACTGGCATAGTAAGTGGGGCGTTTGTTTTTTCCATCCCAAAGCAGCTTGGCTGGATCGAGCACGGTGGCTCCCGCTTGGGCCAACTGATCCAGTTTAGGCTTCAGGCCGAGCGGCTGGGCTGCCGTGAAGTACTCGGCGCGCAAAAACTGTTCAGGATGCATCGCTAACTTGGCTGGCAAGGGAATCAAGGTCACCTGTGTTCCAGCTTTTTCCTGGGTTTTGACCCAATCGGGAAGTTGGTCTCCCAGCCTGGGACTCATTCGTTGTTGAGTGCGAACATTGAGCTCCTCTTGATCAAACAACCAGCCGTCGTAGCCTTGATGGACGCATGAATTTCCTTCGCCCCAAAAGTAACTGACCGGCCATTGAATGCATTGGCGTAGAGCATCAGGCGTGGCTTCATTTTGCCTAAAGCTAAACAAGACGGATAGTCCGGCGATGATGATGCCGATCACTTTCCAGGTCTTGACGGGCAGCGCCAGCAACCCGTTCAGTCTGGGTAGCGCCAAGACGCTGAGCATGGCCAATGCAATGTGAGTTTGCAGCCAGGGAGTGGTTAGCCTTTTCTCCAAGAACAAAGAGTACAAGCTCGGTTCCTGGCTTTGGAACATCAAGTGGAGATGAAACAGCGCACTGTTCCAATTCGGCGAGACAAGAAGCACTTGGCTTACCACCAGCAGGACTAGATTGCATGCCACTTGAATCGGAAGTGGCAAAGGTGCCCACAGGCTTTTGCCTCGAAGCGATTCGAGATAGATCCAGAGGACGTGAGTGACGATCCAAACGCCAGCCCCTGCCCAGGAGCCGCGGCTGAGCAGACTCAATGCCGCGATGAACAGCAGGCAGGGAAGGTGCTGCCAAGGAGAAGGAAAAAGGGAGGACTCAAAAGCTGGTAGCCATCGACTCCAGAGGTTGCGGAATGAGCTACTGCGAGCTGGAGTTTGGTGCATTTCCTGAGTGGACAGGCCCAAAAGGCCACGCACGCCTATGATCATGTCAAACGCGCCGGTGGTGATCAAAAAGAGTTGGAGGGTTCGGATGATGCAAATCAACCAAACCGCTTTGGCGCTCATGGCGGCAGGCTCTGCTCCTTGCACGAGATCGATAGGCCATTGAAGCGGAATAGCCAAAAGGCATATTTTGCCGATTCCATAGCCGACTCTAGCCCAAGAGTGAAAAGCGCTGATCTTGCCTGAATCAGATCGCTGAGCTAACAGGATGGCCAACCCAAAAAGTAGCACAAGTGCAGGCATTAAGGACTGTTGGTGTGGCATGGGGGGGGAAGTTACTGCATCCGGAGGGAGGGTGATACTCCCTATGAGGTACCATCTGTCAAACGCCCATGCCGAAAGCTAGCTCTCGTTTGGGTATCAGTGTTTGCATCCGTAAAACTCCGGCCTAGCCTCTTCACATGAAGTTTATTTGGCTAGGTTTTCTCATCGCCATCATTCTGGAGGTGCATGCTTTTGGCATGCAGGCAGCTTCGGCTTTGCCGGAGAAACTACCCGCTGAAGCCGCCCCGGTTGTTTCCTCTAAACCTTTGCCTGTTTCCATGGTTTCGAGCCAGGCAAATCCTTCCTCCACGGCCACTGGCTCAGAAAAAGAGCCCTCGTATGGGGAATTGAGTTCACTCGGTCAGTTGCCTGATTGGAAAAAATTGGAGCGCTATGCCAAGCAATTGACCAGGGTGGAATTCGAAAAAGCCTGGCAAGACATTTATTCGGAAACGAACGGCTTGCCGCCACCATGGCACGTCGTTGATGAGATGCTCATGGTGCCTACACAGGGGAAAGAGGCCGAGCCTTTGAAGTTGGCTTTTCGAAATCCGAACGAAGATGCTCGCGATATTCAAACAACCTGGAGGCGTGCTGCCTCTTTGCCTCCTTTGGCAGGGCGTCCGGTCTTGAGCGATCTCCGCATCAGTCTAGATCCAGGGCACCTCGGTGGCTCTTGGGCTCAGATTGAAGAACGTTTCCTTAGTTTCAAAGACGGGGAGAAGGTTTGTGAGGGCGATTTGACTTTGATGGTAGCCAAGATCTTGTCGGAACGATTGAAGGCCTTGGGGGCGATCGTCTCCATGGTGCGAGATCAACCCGAGCCGGTAACGGAATTAAGACCCAAAGATTTTGAACAAACTGCACGTGATCTGCTCACCAAGTCTGGCTTTTCTAACGCCCAAATGACCTACGCAGGGCTATCGGGCGATTCAAAACTACTGACGGTGCAGTGGCAGAGTGAAAAGCTGTTTTACCGCGTCAGTGAAATTCATGCACGCGGCACAAAGGTCAATGAGGAGCTGAAACCTGATCTCGTTCTCTGCCTTCATCTGAACGCTGAATCCTGGGGGAATTCAACCGCGCCTCAATTCTCACCTTTAAATCATCTCCATGTGTTGGTGAATGGATGTTATTCAAGGGATGAGCTATTGCAGCAAGATGTGAGGCATGAGATGCTAATGAGGCTCTTCTCTCGAATTCATGAAGAAGAATTGCCCTTGGCAGTCTCGGTCGGTGAAGCTCTCGCTCGGCATACGAAGTTGCCTGCCTATGTTTACACGACTTCCAAGGCTCGACGTGTGACAGAAAGTCAATATGTCTATGCACGCAATCTGCTGGCCAATCGACTCTATCAATGTCCTGTCGTTTATCTGGAGCCATTTGTCATGAATCATGAAGAAACTTACCGCCGGCTGCTACTCGGTCACTATCTAGGTCGAACCCTGCTAGACGGGAAATTAGTCACGAGTGCTCTCGAAGACTACGTGCGAGGTGTGACAGACGGTCTGACGGACTATTACCGGAGGAATCGTCAGCCATGAGCATGATCCTCGTCATAGGTTGCGGTTTTGTTGGTGAAAAAGCCGCTGAGCTTTTTCATGCTCAAGGTCATGATGTAGTCGGCACGACGCACAGCGAGGTCTCTGCTTGGCGGATCGGTGCGGCTCATGGTTGGCGTGTTATGCCGTGTGATGTGAGCCGAGTGGATTCGGTACAAGCACTGCGTGATTCGATTGGCCCCGTTGATGCCGTCATCCACTGCGCCAGCTCAGGACGTGGTGGTGTTGAAATGTATGAGAAAGTGTATCTCAATGGCATGAAGCATCTGGCGAGTGTTTTTCCAGAGGCTTGGCTTCTCTACACCAGCAGCACCAGTGTTTACTCGCAGATGGATGGCAGTACGGTCGATGAGACAACCCCAGCTGATCCAGATCGAGAGACGGGTAGACTCCTGCGTGCGGCGGAGGAGGTGGCGTTGCAGCGTGGTGGAGCTGTCGCGAGACTGGCTGGAATCTATGGTCCTGGCCGTTCTTTCTTGCTGAAGAATTTGCTCGAGGGAAAAAGTGCCATTGAAGTTTGTGAGTCCGCACCTGTGGGTCGGTTAATCAATCAGATCCATGTGGAGGATGCGGCTGGGGCTCTTGTCCATCTCGTCACCAAACGATTGGCTGGCATTTGGAATATTGTGGATGATGCGCAGTTGACTCAGCGAGTTTGTCTTGAGCGGCTGGCCACCTTGTTTGGCGTTCCAATCCCAGACGTGCGCGCACCTGATGCTGCCCGTAAAAGAGGGTGGAGCCACAAGCATGTCTCGAATCAAAAACTGCGGGATTCAGGCTGGTCACCCATGTATCCTGATTACTTCACGGCTCTGCAAAATGATGTCGCTTTGGTAAGTTCGATCTTCGCAGAGGTCGATGCTTCGGGGGAGACGCCCTTGCCAAGGAGTGAGAACATTGTGCTTATGGGGCTAATGGGATGTGGCAAATCGAGTGTGGGACGCATCACCGCTAGGTTGTTAGGATTTCAATTCATTGATACCGATCACCTGATCAGTGATGCTGCCGGGTGCACCATTCCGGAGATCTTCGCCAAGGAAGGGGAGCAAGGCTTTCGTCAGCGTGAGAGCGCTGTTTTGCGTTCGTTGATCGGGACGCGTCATGCGGTCATTGCGACGGGCGGTGGAATCATCACACGGTCGGTGAACTTACCTTTGCTGAAGCATCTGGGTTTTATCACTTGGCTGGAGGCCAATGTTGATTTGCTAGTGAGGCGTACATCCGGCAACAACGATCGCCCTTTGCTGAGAGGCGAGGAGCCTCCAAAGCAGAAACTTGAGAGTCTTTTGCTTCAGCGTGGGCCGATTTATCAATCGATGGCAGATCTTCGTATTCAAACGGATGAGCTGACTCAGGAAGAAAGTGCCTACGGCGTTGCCGAGAGCGCGCGGATTTTTTTTGCTAAGCGGCGAAGTGACGTTGGCACGGTGGATTGATCCTTCTTGGCTTACTTTGAGTTGGATCCTGATGATTTGACATCATGCCTTGGTGCCATTTAGGCTTGTTGCCTTGAGTCAAAGTCTTAGTGAATTGAGGCTCGACACTTACGTTAAGAATGCATTTAGTTTTCGCGATTTTTTCTTATGAGGCAGTATGATCTAATTGAGTACCTTGCCATGGCCATGCAGGCCGGGGCTTCTGATGTACACCTGTCGCCGGGAGCCCCACCGACCATGAGGCTTCATGGTCGGATGACGCCAGTCACGGATGAGGTTCTGGATGCGGTGGACGTTCGTGAACTCGTGCTCGGGGGGTTGAAAGATACCCAAAGGGCGAAGCTTGAGCAGGAATGGGAACTGGACTTTGCGATCGAGGTCGAAAACCTGGGGCGTTTCCGTGGCAATGCCTGTTTTTGCATGGGGCGAATTGAGGGCAATTTTCGCTATATCCCGGATTCCATTCCCGAATTGGCTCAACTCGGTCACGGACCTACGGTGGAAAAGCTGTGCGAGCTTCGTGATGGGCTGATCCTCATCACAGGCGTCAGCAACAGTGGCAAAACTACGACTTTGTGTAGCATGACCCAGCAGATTGCGGCAGCGCGATCTTGCAACATTGTTACCATCGAAGATCCCATCGAATTTGTCTTTAAACATGGCCAAAGCCTGATCCGCCAACGGCAGGTCGGATTTGATACCCATGAGTTCGCGCGTGCGATGAAGAGCGCTCTGCGGCAAGACGTGAATGTCATCACCGTCAGTGAACTCAGAGACTTGGAGACTATGCGCACCGCGCTCACTGCGGCGGAGACGGGCCATCTAGTCATCAGCACGCTCCATACCACCGATGTGCCCGCGACGATCACACGCATTCTTGATAGTTATCCGCGCGATCAGCAGGATTACGTCGCCTCACAGCTCAGTCACTGCCTTCGAGGTGTCGTTTGCCAGCACCTCATCCGGCGCGCAGATGGAGAGGGTCGTGTGATGGCTTCCGAAGTCATGGTGATCAATAATGCCATCGCGGGTTGCATTCGTGATCAGCGCATTCAGCAGTTGCCTAGCTTGATTCAGATTGGTGGGCGAGATGGCATGCATACAATTGATGACAGTTTGCTTCATCTGCTCAGCTATGATTTCATTACCCTAGAAGATGCCAAGGCTCATTGCCGCGATTTCAGCTTCATTCAGATGGGCTATGAAAGATTGCAACGCGAGCGTGATTCAGGTCGCAAACGCTAACTTTTTCTCTAACTTGTGAATTACGACCAAATTTTTTTACGTGGATTAGATCTGCCGACACAAATAGGTGTTCCAGATGAAGAGCGTGCTTGTTGGCAAACGCTACAGGCTGATGTGGTGATGGATGTGGCGCCACGATTCGAGTGCATGCACGATCAGCTTTCTGCCACGATTGATTACGCAGCCGTAGCAATACGATTGAAAGCACTTGCTGTGGAGAAGCCAAGGCAATTGATTGAAACGCTGGCTTCGGAAATGTGTGCCTGTGTTCTCCAAGAGTTCAACGCCGTGAAGGTGCGGGTCGAATTGCGAAAAAAGATCTTGCCGGGCTGTGATCACGTGGCGGTGGCCCTGACAAGAGGACGCGACAAAAATCCGATGTGAGATTTGCTTTCTGTCCCTTTTCTCTCCAGCCTCTCGCTATTGTCTTCATGTCTTCCGATCTTCCCTCTCAGCTACCCCTTCAGTCTCTTGGTGAGCCCATTTATCGTGGGTCTGTTCAGAATCTGTATGTTGTTCCAGATCATCCCAATTATATAGTTTGCGAGACCACCGAAGCGGGGTCGGTTTTTGACGTGGGTAGCATCTTCAGGATAGACGGCAATGACCTGAATCGCGCGATTTTTCGCCATGCCATGTATGGTCGTCTGGCGAACCCCCAGACTTGGAAGCGAGTTGAGTCAGCCTTGCTCAAGACCAGCACACTAGGGGAAACCTGGCGTTCACAGCTCATGGATGGCACGCTTGAGGCTATGTTGGAATCAGGAGCACAGACACACCATGTGGGTATGTTGGATTCGGTTACAGGTGAGCTACATTCTTCGGGCATGCCTCTTCATCCGAGCTGCTACAATGTTGTGCGCCGATTTCCGGTCATGAAGCCTCCTCAGCGCAATGTGATGGGGAATTTTGTATTTGATTACGCCCAGTTTCATCAGAGCGGAACATACGTTGTCCCGCTGGAATACATCGTGCGCTTCGGGGTGACCAGTGGGAGCTCGATCCTACGCAAGTATGAGGCTTTGGGAGAAAAAGAGCGTCGCTCTTATGAGCTAGAGCTTGGACTCAATGGTCCGATGTCTGCATGGCAGATGCTAGATCGCCCCATCTATGATCTGACCAGTAAGTATGAGCCTGAAGATCGCCCTGTGACGAAGCAGGAAGCTCTGCTAATGTCGGGCCTAAGCTCGCAGTCGTTCCTGAGCACAATCAAGATGGCTTTGCTGGGCGCCTGGGCAGTGCGGGAGTTGCTAGAGGAAATCGGTCTTCAACTGTGGGATCTCAAATGGGAATTCGCTGTCGATGGTGATGATCTCTTCTTTGTTGATACCATTGATGCGGACAGTTTCCGCGCCACAGGGACGGTCGAGGTGGAGGGGCGCCGATTGATCATTCATTACAACAAGCAGGCTATGCGTGACTACTATCGCGTCATCTGCGCGGATTGGTACGCTGGTGTGAATGCTGCCAAGCAGGAGGCTGCTAAGACAGGGCTGCCCTTCAAAGAAGTGCTAAGGTCTGGTCAAGTCGCAGGCAAGTATCCGCAGACTCCAGAAGTGGCTCCTGAGTTCCTCACGCTTCAGGCCAAAAAAACCGCTTTGATCAAGCAGCATGTCCTTGGTGAAATGCAGGCTGATGCCTTGCGTCTTTCTTTGGAGCAAGCAGGGAAGGAAGAAGCGGAGTTTTATCGTGGCCAAGGTAAACTGGATGAATTGCTCACGCTAAATGGTCTTTGAGTGCTAGCCTCGTCTGCTTTTCGATGGAGTATGGAAGGTGAAAAATGGAGGATCAGGGCGTGGGCTGGCTTTTCTGCCCAACTTGTTTTGTATGTCTTTTTTGCCTTAATGTCATGACTCCAGCCGAATCTTACCTAGCTCTATCAAGTGAACTCATTGCCCGCGTGAGGGAGCAGTTGCCGTTGATTCATCATACGGCAGATCTGTTCGCGAAGACCATTCTTGCGGGTCAGATGGTACATGTTTTTGGCTCTGGCCATAGTCGCATTTTGGTCGAGGAAATGTGGCCGCGTTATGGTTCCTTTCCGGGCTTCAATCCCATCGTGGAACTGTCGCTGACTTTCCACAATCTCGTCGTTGGCGCGAATGGGCAACGTCAGGCCATGTTTTTGGAAAATGTCAGTGGCCTAGCAGCCCGCATCTTGAGGAATTTTGATCTCAAGCAGGGGGACAGTGCGTTGGTGGTGTCTTCCAGTGGCTGCAATGTCGTTCCTGTGGAGATGGCTCAAGAGTTCCAACGCCGTGGTGTCAACGTCGTGGCGCTCATTTCGCAGAAGCACGCTGAGGCAAGCATGAGCCGACATCCTATGGGTAAGAAGCTGCAAGACTTCGCGGAGATCGTGCTCGATACCGGTGCGCCTGTGGGAGATGCGATGGTTCAGGTGGAAGGACTGCCTACTCCAGTAGCACCAGGAAGCACGGTGGGGGGCTGCTTGGTGGTGAATGCGATCAAGGCGGAGGTCGCTGCGCGCCTCACGGAAGCGGGACACCCACCGAAAGTGCTGACAGCAGGTGCTTTGGTTGGCGCGGCCAGAGCGGCTGAACTGTTCGAAGCTGCCTACGATGAACATGCCCGCCGTATAGCCCCCTACTATGCTGGACTGGGTGCGCCTTGAGTTGAATTCAGGTGAAGGAAAGCCGCGTTTGTCTGCGTGCTAGTCTTCCCGCCTTTTGAATGACTCGATTTCTGGCCAAGCATCCCATTCTGCGTCTTTTTGCCTCGCCCCAGCATCTCTGGCGTACCATGTCACTGGGGCTGAAAAGCATCTGGCTGAATAAGCTGCGATCTTTCCTGACCGCGCTTGGTGTCATCTTTGGTGTGGCCTCTGTGATTGCTATGTTAGCCATCGGGGAAGGGGCCAGTTATGAGGCACAGGAGCAGATTCGTCGGTTAGGCAGTCAAAACATCATCCTGGAAAGTGTAAAGCCACCCGATGGGCAGGGGGCTGGTGCAGAGACTCGCAGCCTCGTGCTCGAGTACGGACTCACCCTGCGTGACATTCAGCAGATCCGCCAGACCGTGCCAGGCATCGAGGTCGTGGTGCCATCCCGGATTCTTAGTGAGAATATCTGGAACTTCGACCGAAGTGTGGATGGTCAGATTCTCGGCGTTTTGCCGATCTATCCAGAAATGCGCAATCGCAAGGTGCTCCAAGGGCGCTTTTTCACCGATCTGGAATTGCAAGGAAAACTACCCGTCTGTGTGCTCAACGAGGGGGCAGCGGCACGACTGTTTCCGCTTTCGACCCCAACAGGGAAGACCATTCGGGTGAAAGGGTTTTACTACAAAGTGCTTGGCATTCTGCAAAACGAAGGTCCCCGTGTCGGTGGGGAAGGCGGCGGCGGAAGCTCTGCCGATGCTCAGATGTTTATCCCCTACAGCACGCTAATGGACCACTATGGCGAGACTTTCTTTCGCATGAGGAGCGGTAGTTTCGAGGCTGAAAAAGTCGAATTTCACGAGGCTGTCATTCGCGTGAAACAGGTCAATGAGGTGGAGAGTCGTGCCGAGGCCATTCGCCAGGTGTTGTCGAGCAATCACAAAAAAGAGGACTGGCGCATGATTGTCCCTGTGGAGCTCCTGCGCCAAGCCGAACGAACGAAGCGCATCTTCAGCATCGTGCTCGGCAGCATCGCCGCGATTTCTCTTATCGTGGGTGGCATCGGCATCATGAACATCATGCTAGCGAGTGTCACCGAGCGGACTCGTGAGATCGGTATCCGACGGGCTCTCGGGGCACGTCAGGCAGACATCGTCGTCCAGTTCTTGATCGAGACGGTGCTGCTCTCAGGAGCTGGCGGAGTTCTTGGTGTGGTCTTGGGCATCGGCATCCCCATCGCGGTTCAGCATTTCGCAGGAGTGACGACGGTTGTGCAGTTTTGGTCTCCCGTGCTTGCTTTCCTGATTTCGGTGATGACAGGCATCGCCTTTGGCATTTATCCAGCGCGGCGGGCAGCTCGCATGAATCCCGTGGAGGCACTTCGTCATGAGTGATCCGACTCAGGGCCATGTCCCCGAACGGCTAGCGTTAGCAGGGCGATGACGCTGGGACTGTCTTTGATTCTCCCATCCAAAGCCATGGCGATGGCTTCGGACAGGGGCAGTCGCCAAAGATGAAGCTTCTCCGTTTCATCAGGCATCGCCGTGCCCTGCTGAAGTTCACGCGCTACAAACAAATCACACACTTCATTGGTCGTGGAATTCGATAGCTGTAGGCCGGTTAGCAGCGGCGTAATCGTCGCGGCTTGAAGTCCTGTTTCCTCAAGCAATTCTCGTTTTGCGCATTGCGCAGGGCTTTCTCCGGGAGGGCAACCACCTTCAGGAATTTCCCATTCATAGCTATCGTGGCAGTAGCGCCACTGACCCACGAGCCAAGTGTAGCCTTCGTCATCAATCGGCACCACACCGACGGCATGGTTTTGATACTCCACGACGCCGTATATGCCGCGTCCGCCACTCGGATTAATCACTTGGTCTTCACGCACGCGAATCCATGGATTTTGATAAATGGGTTCGCGACTCAAGGTGGTCCATGGACTGGTCTCCACGGAAATAGGCGGTGAAAGCGGCATCGTGAGGTAGATTGATGTGAAACTCTGTGGCAATCAAGATTCAACGCCACGCTCGACAAAGACGTCTCCTTCAGCTAGTCAGACCGCCCTGCACCCGATTTGTATGATGTTTTTTCAACGCCCCTTCCGAAAAATGCTGTTGCTCGCCTGCTTGTGCTTATCGGTGGCCAGCAGCGGGCATGCGCAGTGGCTGGTCTATGAACTCGTTTTTTCTCCAGAAGCGGATTCGGTCAATTTCAGCAGCTATCGCAGTGCCTATCTAGTCGCCCCAGCACGTGGCGGGGCTGCCACTTTGATCCTGACCACGGATGAAGGCGGCCGAAGCTATGCCGTCGCGGATGGCGGGGCAAAGTTCTTCCTCGCCGCGAACGCGGAACAGCGAAAAACGGCTTTTTCCGCGCTCGCCATCACGGGCAATTCTCAGGCTCTTTACACCGCGGCAGGTGACTTGAATCGCTCACTTCTGCTCGACACACCTGAGGGCCAAACCGTTCTGCGAGTCGCCGAGCGCCTGCAAGGACGACTGATGGCGGCTGATGATGAGTCCGACAAAGGACCTGCTGCCGATGGCTCGATCGGCATGATCGGTAGCGCCACGATCACTGGAACACTGCGTGAGGATTTGACCACCCTTGTGACACGCCATTTTACAGGACAAAACCTCGCGGTGGCCTATGTGGTCGAGCTTTTGGAAAAGTATGGTTACTCGCCTGACTCTGGCTCTGCTCCTTTGAAGAACGATGTCGAGACCATTCGGGAAGATGGCTCGGTCTTGGATCCTAGCCTTTTTCCTGCTGAGACACGGCCTGCTGCCCCCTAACGCTGAATGAAACACATCCGCCAAGCCCTCGTGCAGTGCCTGGAGTCCTCCGGTGGCTCTGGCATCCCTCTTCCGACGGCTACACCAAGCTCAACAGTGGTGAATCAATTGCTGGACTTAGGCAGCATTGATGAGGAAGCCTTTCTCTCGCAACTAGCTGCGCGCATGGGCCTGGGATTCGTGGCCAATCCGGTGCCTGACTCTGCGGATGCACCAGAGATGAAGCGCCTGCTGCCGCCACGTGTTGCTTTGAGACATCGCTTGCTCCCTCTCAAGATCGTTGAAGAAGAAGGCAGCAAGGTGAAAAAGCTCCTCGTTGCTGGCTATGACCCATTTGACCTCATCGCTCATCAAGCCATAGCGCGTGAGGTCGAATCGCCAGTGCGGCTTGAGATCGCACCGCGCAAGCGTCTGCTCAATGCGATGCGAGACTTTTATGGCATCGGGGCTGATACCTTTGAGGAGTTGCTAAAAGGGCGCGACGTCGATGGTGCAGATCTGGAGCAACGAGACGAAGCCAATATCATTGACGCTGACGACGAAGAGGCTTCCGTGGTAAAATTCGTCAACACCGTGATTCGAGAAGCGCTGGAGCAACACGCCACAGACATCCACGTGGAGCCGATGGAAGACAAGCTGCGCATGAGATACCGCATCGACGGTCGTTTGCGCGAAGTGCCTGTGCCAGAAAACATCAAAGCTCTGCAGCAATCCGTGATTGCGCGTCTCAAGGTGATGGCCAAGCTCGATATCGCAGAGCGACGCCTACCACAGGATGGGCGTATCAATTTGCAAATCGCAGGTCAATTCATCGACGTCCGTGTCGCGACAATTCCCAGTGTCGAAGGGGAAAGTGTGTCGTTGCGTCTTCTTGGACAGGAGAAATTCAATCTCGACCGCTTGCGCATCGAGACCGACTTGCGTTCTGAAGTGGAAGCTCTGCTGAAGAAGCCGAATGGAATCATTTTGGTCACTGGCCCGACAGGATCGGGGAAATCAACCACGCTCTACACCTTCCTGAGCCAGTTGAATACTGAGCACCGGCGCATCGTGACCATCGAAGATCCGGTGGAAAATAAGTTGCCTGGTGTTGTACAAATTGCTGTTCGACCTGAGATCAATCTCACCTTTGCCACGGGCCTGCGTTCGATTCTCCGAGGTGATCCGAACGTGGTCATGATCGGGGAAATGCGAGACCTGGAGACTGCGGAGATCGCCATCCGTGCTGCGCTCACAGGTCACCTTGTCTTCAGCACCTTGCACACGAATGATGCTCTGGGCGGCATCATGCGGTTGATCGACATGGGCGTGGAACCCTTCCTGGTTTCCAGTTCGGTGCGTGCCTTCATTGCTCAGCGCTTGGTGCGTGTGCTTTGTAGCGAGTGCAAGCAACCTGATCCGGATGCAGAGGTGCGTCTCCGTGAACTTCAATACACCGGTCCGATCCGTGGCACGGTCTATCGTGCCCGTGAAGGGGGGTGTGAGGCCTGTCGCGCCACAGGTTACAAAGGTCGTATGTCAATTTATGAGCTGGTTCGCCTGACGCCGGCGATGGGCGAACTCATCACGCACAAGGCGAGCAGTGCCCAGCTTTACCAACAGGCTTATAAAGATGGTTACCGCCCTATGCGTGAGTATGGAGTGCGTAAGATTCTAGCCGGCAATACGACGATTGATGAAGTCATCAGCGTCACCGTGGCCGAGTCGGAGCAGTAGCCATGAGGCTAGGCCTGAGCTTTTGCTTTTATAGCATCCCAGGCGGCATCCATCTGTGCTAGCGTCAGACTGCCGTCCAGTTTTTGACCCGATCGAGCCAGATGGGACTCCATCTGATGAAAGCGCTTGGTGAATTTGTCGTTGGCCGCAGCAAGAGCGGGTTCAGCATCAATCCCGAGTTTTCGAGCCAAGTTTACCACCGTGAAAAGGAGATCGCCCAGCTCTTCCTTCATGCCTTCGCTTGATCGTGCATCGACAGCTTCTTGCAGCTCCTGAATCTCTTCCTGCAACTTGTCGAACACCGGCTTGGCATCTGGCCAATCAAATCCAACTCGTGCCGCTTTCTTCTGCAGTTTTTGGCCGCGCATCAGCGCTGGTAGACCAGTGCCCACCCCGTGGAGCATGCCTTCTTTTTCCGTGCCTTTTTCCTGACGTTTGATGGCATCCCACTGACTCAGAACCGCTTCAGAATCTGCCGCACTGGATTCCCCAAAGACGTGGGGGTGGCGGCGGATGAGCTTTTCACTGAGCATGTGAGCCATGCGGTTTAGATCAAACGCACCAGTCTCGCTGGCGATTTCAGCGTGCAGCACAGGTTGCAGCAAGAGATCCCCCAACTCCTCACACATCAGCTGAGGATCGCCACTTTGGATGGCATCTGCCACTTCGTAGGCTTCTTCCAGCAGATGGGGAACTAGGCTTTCGTGTGTTTGCTCGCGGTCCCAGGGACAGCCTCCTGGGGCGCGCAGGCGATGCACGATGTAGCGGAGGCGAGTCAGGCCGTCGGGGTGATCAATGGACATGAATGGAGCTAGCGCAAAAAATCCCCCTGGCATGGAAAAAGTTTGCGCCTCAGCCTGCCATGTTTACCGACTCTTGTGTTCGTTCGTTCGTTCACTGCGTAATTCATCTCCGACCCCCAAACCTTATGGCCTCCGAAAACGTCCTCAATCTCAACGATAGCAACTTTGATTCTGAAATCTCTGCTGCCACGGTGCCTGTCATCGTGGACTTTTGGGCAGAATGGTGCGGTCCTTGCCGCATGATTGGTCCTGTGCTAGATCAACTCGCTGATGAGCAGGCAGGCGCGCTAAAAGTCGTGAAAGTCAATGTCGATGAAAATCCCGGTTTGGCAGCCAAGTTTGGGGTTCGCTCTATCCCAATGCTACTTTTTATCAAAAATGGAGCCGTGCGCGACACCGTTGTCGGGGTTCAAAGCAAAGACACTCTGCTGCGTAAAGCACAGGCGATTGCTTGAGTTCAAAATGTGAGAAAGTTGCCTAACGTCTGCAGGTGGACCATGCGTCCCCTGCAGGCTTTTGATATAGACAGTCCCATGTCGTAGAGGATAGCTTCCAACCCTTGGACCATGAAAAAAGTTCCCCTGAACAGTCGCCGTCAGTTTTTAGCGAAATCAGTCGCTGCCTTTGGTTTTCCCACGGTGGTTCCTGCCTCCGTCTTTGGGCAAAACGCACCTTCGAATCGCATCACCATGGCCGTTATTGGCTGGGGCATGATGGGGCCAGGCAATACCCAAAAGTTTCTACAAGAGACAGACTGCCAAATCGTCGCTGCCTGCGACATTGATCAACGCAATCTAGACAAGGCCATCAGCACCATCAATGGCGCTAACAAGAATCAGGATTGCAAAGGCTACCATGACTATCGCGAGGTCATGGCGCGTAAAGATATCGATACGGTCATGCTAGCCCTGCCTGATCATTGGCACGCTCTGACTAGCATTGAGGCCGCCAAAAATGGCAAAGACATTTATGGCGAAAAGCCATTGGCGCGAACCATTGCCGAGCAGCAGGCGATCGTGAAAGCGGTGCAGAAGCACGGGCGCATCTGGCAGACGGGCTCTTGGCAGCGCAGCGAAGATAACTTCCGCATCGGCGCTGAGATCGTGCGCAACGGTCTCATCGGTAAGTTGACGCGTGTTGAGGTCGGTCTGCCTGCGGGGCACAATGACTTTGCCAAAACGGGTGACAAGCGCAGTGTCACACCTCCTCCCGCAGAGCTCGATTACGACATGTGGATCGGGCCTTCTCAGATGCAGGATTACATCGAGTGCCGTGTGCACAAAAACTGGCGTTGGGATTACAACATCGGGGGAGGGCAGCTTCTAGATTGGATCGGTCACCACTGCGATATTGCCCACTGGGGCATGGACATGGACAGCAGTGGTCCTAGCGAAGTGCTGCCCATCCAGGTGGACATGCCGCCGCGCACAGACATCTGGAATACGGCGACGAAGTATCGTGCTGAAGCCAAGTATGCAGGAGACATCACGATGGTTATCGCAGGCGGTCACAGTGACATCGCCATGGGCACCAAGTGGATCGGAACGGAGGGCTGGATCTATGTGAACCGGAATGGCACCTACGATAGCTCAAACCCCGCGCTGAAGCAGATCATCAAAAAGCGTGAAGGTCTCAGTGTGGTGGAAGCGGCCAAGGCTCCTAAACTTGGGGATGATGTCATCAAGACTCGTCTTTATGCCACCCCTGGCCATCATCGCAATTTTTTGGATTGTGTGAAGAGCCGCCAGCCTACAGTCACTCCCGTGGAGACCGCTCACCGCAGTGCCACGCCGGGTCACTTGGCCCTGATTTCCTTCTTGGTGAATCGCCCTGTGAAATGGGATCCCGTGAAGGAAGAAATCATCGGTGATCCCGAAGCGAGCAAGCTTCTCAGCCGTGAGTATCGTGGCCCGTGGAAGCTTGAAGCTTAAAACTCAAAATAACCATCCAGAGGGCATCCATCAGTCCTCTGGATGGTTTTTTTTGCGCAATTCTCTGACGGTTAGTGCTAGCCTCCGCTGGCAAGTGATCGCAGAACCGATGAGGATGAGGACCAAGCTGATCTTCAGAAAGTCGATTTTGGGAATCGCGATTTCAGATTCAAACGTCTGCATACCTGCTGCTGCCAGGGTGCCCACGGTTAGCACAGCCATCCGGTGCTGTTTGGCCATGGGCCCCATGAAGCTCTGCCTGCCCGTGAGTGTGCCTTGCAGCAGTCTGACGTAAGCGGTTCCCATGGCCAAAACAGCACAGGCCCAACCAAGAGGAAGTTCACCCCAGAGTTTGATGACACCGGGCTCGACATTCGTGCTGTAACCCGCGCCGACCAAGATCAAAACATCTGCGATGCGGTCTGGGGCTTCCTTGTAGATGGGTCTGGTGTAAGTGCCTTTGCTGCCTTCGATCGCCACCATCCCATCGAGCATGCTGCAGAGCAGGCGCAGCTGAATGCCGAGTGCCGCCATGAACCATGAGGCGGCAGCTTGCCCAGGTGTCTTCATCTCCGGCGCGAGCAGATACGCCACGAGTGACAGGCCCGCGAATAGGATGCTGATGGCCGAGATGGTGTTCGAAGATAAGCCAGAGGCACCGGCCCAGCGTGTTAAGGTCTTTGCCCATTCGGGGGGACTTAACTTGATTTCTCGGCGGGGGCCCTTGCTTGGCGTGGCATCCATGCTGGCAACTAATCTCAAACCGTAGAAGCTGCAACGCGACACATGGCTCGAGCGCCAGGTTCATCGCGATCTACCAAACCATCCTTTAAGCGAATGATGCGTGAGCAGCGCTCCACCATGCGCTCATCGTGGGTAACAAAGACCAGCGTGCGGCCCTGTGCATTCAAGTCGTCAAACAGGGCCAAGATTTCCTGACCGGACTTGCTATCGAGATTGCCTGTGGCCTCGTCGGCGAGGATGACGAGCGGGTTGTTCGACAGGGCTCTCGCGATGGCCACACGCTGCTGCTGACCTCCAGAAAGTTCGGTGGGCTTATGATTCAGGCGATGACTTAGTCCTACCTGAGTGGCCAGTTTTTCAGCCACTTCTCTCATTTTGGCATCTTCAGCGCCGCCGTAATACATGGGCACAGCGATGTTTTCGAGAACGGTGAGTTGCTGGATGAGATTGTAGCTTTGGAAGATGAAACCGAGGTTGCGATTGCGTGCTTCCGAGAGGGCATCGTCCTCCAGATGTGCCACGTTTTGTCCACCCAGAAGATAGTCACCCGATGTTGGCTGGTCGAGACAGCCAAGAACATTCAGCAGCGTGGATTTGCCGCAGCCAGAGGGCCCCATGATGCAGACATACTCTCCAGGATAAATGTCGAATGATACACCTTGCAGCACTTGGCTCACCATATCGCCCATCTTGTAAGATTTGCGGATGTCGCGAAGGCTGATGATCGGTTCAGGCATGTGCCAGAAAGGCTGCGATTGTATCCATTTCGGCTAAGAAATAGCTCTTGTGCCGAGAGGTAAATCTAGATTCAGGAAGCGGGTGGCGGTTTACCTGTGACTGCGACTTCCTTCACTTTCCCGGTGGCTGATTTTACAGGTTTTTCGCTGGGTGAACCTGGGGTGGTGTCCTCACCTCCGGGTAGCGCAGATGGGCCGGCATCGTCGGTGACGGCTTTCTTGGGTAGAGACAGAGCGACTGCTTCTCCTGGTTGTAGGCCTCCACGAATTTCGATGAATTCATCGTTAAAGACTCCGGTCTGAATGGAACGTCGCTCTAGACGTGTGCCGTTGCGGATGTAACAGAAATGGTGGTCTTGCTCGACCTCGACAGACTGCACTGGCACAAAGACGACATCGGAAAGTTGATCCACGATAATTTCCACTTTCGCATTCATGCCAGGCTTTAACCAAGGATGCAGTCCATCAATATGCACGGTGCAGGGGTAAACTTTAAGATTAGGGGTGTATCGGCTGCTGGATGAGTCTGGCATGAGCGCTAGCTCGGCGACACGTCCCTGCAAAACTTTACCAGGTTCGGCATCGACTCGAATTAATGCGATTTGACCGATCTTTACTTTCTTCACCTGGGATTCATGGACTTTCACATGAACTCCCATTTGAGACATGTCCGGTATGGTCAGAATAGTCTGGCGTAGTCGGACGCTCGCTCCTTCCTCGATGCTATTGGTGTAATTGTAGGAACTGCTTGCATCCAAGTCCCCATAAGCAACAAGGCCTGCTTGACTGGCTCGGATTGTGCAGGCTTTCAGCTGTTGATCTAGGTTGTCGCGCTTCGCCAATTCCATTTCGTAGCGGCGCTTGGAAGTCTGGAACCTTGTTTCGGCTTGCGCCATTTTGGAACGATTCGCACGCACGGTGCGCTCCAGCTTGGTCAGGCTTTCCCTGTACTCGGACAATAGCAATGCGCATTGCTTTGAGAACTCATACTTCTTGAAGAGGTCTAGTTGGGTTTCTGCGGTCTTAACGGCCAAAGTCACTTTCTCAAACATGACCTGATCGTTTTCTAGCTGAGTTTTAGAAATAAAACTGCGGGAGGCAAGACGCTCCGAAGATTCAACTTTTTGTTTGCTAACCGCTAGTTCAGATTGTCTCAAAAGCAGCTCATCTTCAAGTTGCCGTAGTTTTTGCTGAGCTTCTCCATCTCCGTTTTCGCCCATCTGCTGAAGGAAGGGTGAAAAGTTAATCCGGTCGTGTTTCACGGCTTTGATCGGGCCTTTGGCACTAGCTAACTTTTTATCACTCGCTGAGTTTTTGTCAATGAGTGCAAGAGCGGGATCGGTCGGGGTATTGGCCTGTGTGTCCAGGATGGTGACAAATTTATCCAGTGCGGCAATGTTCGAAGGTAGGCCTGCATCGGTCAGTACGCTCTCGGAGAGCTCACGACCTAAATACTTCTCAAAGTCCATCAGCGCGAAGCTGCTGATTTCCTTCATGTCACGAATGAGGGATTGATTTTCGCTTCGCTGGATTTCGCGACCTTCGTCTGCGTCGATGTAATTGGATACAGTCGTCTGAAACTCGATCTCGTGGTCTTGGATACGAGCCTTCAGCTCGGAGTTGTCCAGTTCGACCAGCACTTTGCCTTCTTTAATGTCTTCCTCTGTGACCAAATAGCCTTCTGGAATGATGCTGAGAATTTTGGTAGGCGTTTCGATTTCGGATTTGATCTCGACGTTTCTCATGGCGCGGATTTCGCCACCTTGCAGCACACTCACCTGCAGTGGACCGCGGGCCGCAGAGAAAGTGGGGACGAGAGAGGTTTCTTCCCCGCTGCCAGACAGCCACCAGCCTGTCGCTAATCCCCCTATGATGAGGGGAATGAGTGACCAAGTTTTCCAGGGTGCCTTTGTCTTTATCATCATTCGAGTTAGGATTCTCCTTGAGGCTTCTCCTGCTTTAATACGTCTGCCCAGCGTGCATCTTTCCGAATGAACAATACACCCATGTCTGTCCAGAGTTGCAGTCGGGCTAGGTTATGATCAATCAGAGTGGAGATCACCAAGTCGCGCGCGATGATCAGTCGATCTTGAGATTCCACGATGTCACGTGCTGTGCCTTGGCCTTCAGTCATGAGAGCTTCTTCGATCTCCAGTCGCTTTTGCGACAGTTCCAAGCCCTTCAAGGCGAGATCGTATTGACGCCGTGCTACCCGTAAAGCTCGCCAGTCAGCGCGGATGGTGGCGCGCAGTTCTTCTTCTGCTAGTTCGAGGGAGCGTAAGGCTGCTTGTTCATTAATTTGCGCGTTTCGCAGATCATTTCGTTCAGGCAGGGTGTTCAGGTTCAGGTCGATGTCCAAACCTCCCTGCCATGTGCGCTGACGGTGATTCAATCCCAGACTGGCATTTGTCGCCGTATTGGAGGGCGTGGGAACGCTGGGGCTACTGATGTTGTAGCCTGCTAAGGCATTCACGGCAGGGTAAGTGCCCTGGTGCGCGATTTTGACCCGCCGCTGAGTGTCGTAAACGCGATCTCTTTCATTGAAAATGTCCAGGCGGGTGATGAGAGCCGTATCGATCAAGAATTCCACACTGCCCTCGGGGTCGATAACCTCCAGCTTTTTGAGTTCATCAGCATCCAGCACCAGCTTTTCTGTGACGGGAAGTCCCATCGTGATTTTCAGGTCATCCAATTGGTCTTCATAGGCACGAATGGCAGTGATCCATTGCCTTTCGTAGGTGATGCTTCCTTGTTCGATCTGTTTGAGCTGAGATTGGGATCGCAGATTGGCCTCGGCCAAGGCGCGATCACGCTCCAGAGAGCCAAGGGATGCCTTGTAGGCTATGTAGCGATTTCGTGCCTGTTCACGTGCTTGTAGAGTGCGCAGGTATTGGCGAGTGATATCGACGACGAATGTCTTCCGGTATTGGGTGAAGTCGCGGATCTCGTAAAGCACATCTCGTTCGTCTTGTCGCAGTGGTTCTGCGGCGACGAGAACTCCAGCGCCCCGAAGCAACGGCTGCGTCATGGTCACGGCAGCGAGTGAGTCGCTCACACGGCTGGCCTTTCCGGTGAAGAGCCGGGTAAAATCGCTGCTCAGGTTCATGGCTAGCCGTGCCCCCGTTTTCATGAGATAGGTCAGCCCGACTTGGCCATCAGAAGTCAGTGATGAGGTGCGAACAAAATCATTGACGCTGGCCTGATGACGCTGGGCTTCAGTGACAGTGATACCGCCTTGGCCGTCCACGATGGGGCCAAACTGCTGCCTCGTCTCAGTGAGGGCGAGCGCGCTACGATACACGCGTTCTTTGCGTCCGAGGTAAGTGCGATTGCGATGCACCGCAAAACTGAGCGCATCCGGCAGGCTTAGCACCTTGGCCCCTTTTTCAACCATGGCGCATTCACCGAGGAAATCAGCAGTTTCAGCCAGCTTTTCGAGATCTGCCAAGTTCACTGGTGGTGGAGGTGTAATGCTTTGCAACTCACCATCCTCCGCGCCGGCCACGTTGTGCGACTTTTTCTCCAAGATACCAAAGACCTCTTTGTCAGCCCATTTCTTGTAAAAACCCTGCGTGCAGCTGCTCAGCATCAACCCCACAGCCCCCATCTGGAGAAGGGTACGACAAAGCTGAGTCATGGGGATCAGGAATCTCATGGTTAAATCTGCCAATGTGTGCATTCGACCATTGGCAGGAAGATCTTGTGGGGGGGTAAAACTACGGTGGCGATGCGGGACTCTATCAGGTTTCTCACCCTAGGAATCGGCTGACCGCTTGTTCCTTGGGTGGGGTGCTTCGGATTGCCTGAGCGATTGGTAAAATGCCACGCCCCTTGCGCTCTGCCTATCCTGCGCCACACTCCGCGCCCCTCTCCCTCATGTCCGCCGAACGCAAGACCCTCGAAGAACGCGCCCAGATGTCTGATCTTGAGCGCCTGCGCCACTCCTGTGCCCACATCATGGCTACCGCGATTTTGCGGATTTGGCCGGATGCTCAGTTCGCCTACGGCCCTCCGGTGGAAAATGGCTTCTACTACGACTTTGACATGAAGCATCGCCTCACGCCCGATGATTTTGAGAAGATTGAGGCGGAGATGAAGAAGATCGCCAAGGAGAATCAGCGTTTTGAAAAGAAAGTCATCAGCCGTGAAGAAGCCATCGCGCTGGCCAAAAGCGGTCGTCTTGGTGGTCTGAGCGAGCGCCCGGGCAATGAGAGCCGCTTCAAGCTCGACCTCATCGACAAAATCCCCGCGGGCGAGGAGATCTCCTGCTTCCAGAATGGTGACTTCATCGACCTTTGTGCGGGACCGCACGTTGGCTACACCAGCAAGTGCAAAAACGTGAAGCTCACCTCAGTCTCTAGCTCCTTTTACATGGGCGATGAGAGCAAAGGACAGCTCCAGCGCCTCTACGGTACGGCCTTCGAAAGCAAGGAAGAGCTGGAAGCGCACTTTGTGCGCCTGGAAGAGGCCAAGAAGCGCGACCACCGCCGCCTGGGCAAGGAGCTAAAGCTTTTCCACATTGATGAAGATGTCGGCCAAGGCCTCATCCTCTGGACACCGAATGGCGCCACCCTCCGCCAGGAGCTTCAGACCTTCATCAGCGAGGAGCTGCGCAAGCAAGGCTACAGTCAGGTCTTCACCCCGCACATCGGCAAGCTCGCGCTCTACAAGACCAGTGGCCATTTCCCTTATTACAAAGACGCGCAGTTTCCGGCCATCATGGAGCCAGACCAGCTCGAACAAATCGCCCACGAAGGCTGCTCGTGTGCAGAAATGACGGCACGCATCGACGCCTGCTCGGCTCAGTTCGCCGCGCAAATGAATGAGCGCACCGGACGTGAGATGATCGGCAAAGAGCGCATCATGGATGCCGAGAAGCTGCTGGATGGTTTCCTGCTGAAGCCGATGAACTGCCCGCATCACATCAAGATCTTCGCCAGTCAGCCACGCAGCTATCGCGACTTGCCGGTGCGCTTGGCAGAGTTTGGCACGGTGTATCGCTGGGAGCAAAGCGGTGAATTGAACGGCATGACCCGCGTGCGCGGCTTCACTCAGGATGATGCTCACCTATTCTGCACCGAGGATCAAGTCGCTGCGGAAGTCCTCGGCTGCCTTTCCCTCGTGAAAGTTGTGCTCAATACGTTAGGCATGTCCGACTACCGTGTGCGCGTTGGCTTGCGTGACCCTGATAGCGGCAAATACACCGGCAGTCCCGAGCAGTGGGACCGTGCCGAAGCCGCTTGCCGTGAGGCGGCGAAGACGTTAGGTGTGCCTTTCAGTGAAGAGCCCGGCGAGGCTGCCTTCTATGGCCCGAAAATTGATTTTGTCATCAAAGACGTCATTGGTCGCGAATGGCAGCTCGGCACTGTGCAGGTGGACTACCAACTGCCGATCCGTTTTGATCTCAGCTACACTGGTGCAGACAACAAGCCACACCGCCCGGTCATGATCCACCGTGCGCCCTTTGGCAGCATGGAGCGCTTCACCGGCGTGCTTATCGAACACTTCGCCGGGCATTTCCCCACTTGGCTCGCCCCAGAGCAGGTCCGCATCCTTACCATTAGCGAAAAGGTGGACACTTTCGCGAACGAAGTCTTTGAGCAGCTGAAAGCTGCTGGCCTTCGTGTGACGCTGAACAACGAAGCTGATAAGATTGGTGCCAAGATCCGTCTCGCTCAGCTCGATAAGGTGCCTTACATGTTGGTGCTCGGTGAAAAGGAAGCCGCTGCCCAGTCTGTTGCTGTCCGTCATAGCAAGAAGGGGGATCTCGGCGTGAAGCCTGTGGCCCAATTCCTGGAAGAAATCACGGCTGAGGTGAAGGAGCGCAGGCTCTGATTTGGCTCTTTGATCGAAAAAAGCTGCCTTGCACCGCAAGGCAGCTATTTTGTTGAACGATGATTCCTCATCGCATCACGCCGTCTCGCCTTTCACCAGATCGGGCATTAGCCGAACAGGGGTCGTGCTTGTGCGACCAGTTTGAGCTAACTCAAGAACAAGTTTCGAAAGGCGTTTGGCAAACTTGGCTGGATCAGTGGTGTAACGAGTAATCCGCGGGACAAGATGTGCCAGGAAGGCATCATCGTCTCGTGAAAGGATGGCAAAATCACGAGGCAACTGATGCTTCAAGCACAACAAATGACTGACCACTGTCAGTGTGTGTGTAGATCTTGCGACCAGAAAAGCCGTGGGTGCCGTACGCTGGCGTAGAAGTCGATCAAGCAGAGCAATCACCGCCTCTGGACTCTCCGAATGACGATGCACCGTTAGCATCGATGGTCTTGAAGATGCTTCTCGGAAGCCAAGTTCGCTCTCTGCATCACCGCCATGAGAGCCATTCGGTAGCAGGAGGGCGAGGTGATGGTGTCCTTTTTTCAAAAGAAGGTGGGCAGCATGACGGCACAGGGCTCGATAATCAATGTCCACCGAGGGCAAAGCTACATCTGCTGTAGAACTGCCCGCCAGCACGACAGGCAAATGCTGCTGGGCAAACCAGTGCTGCATCGCTACGGTTGAACGGAAAAGCACCCATCCTTTGGCAGGCAATCGCTGGCTGATTTTTTTCAGAGCTAAGCTTGGCCTATTTTGATAGCATTCACTCGCGTGATGGATTTCCAAACGAAAGCCTGAAGCCACCAACAGTTCACGCAGCGCATCGACCCAAAAGAGCACAAAAGGTGGCATCAATCGCGTCGCCACAGGAGTCAGCAAAACAATCAGCTTTTTATCCTCAGGTTCCGCCAATCGCTCCACTGGCTGAAGGACATGACGGCGTCTTTTTTTTACAGACGAGATGGTTCCCTCACGTTCCAATTCATTCAAAACGATACGAAGTGTTGGGCGGCTAATCCCCAGCTGAGCACAAAGTTTACGTTCTGATGGCAATTGTTCCAACCATTCGCCACGCAAAATAATCTGGCGTAAAAAGTCGGCACCATGGCGCACAAGAGAGGGACGAGGTGGAAGGCTCTGCATAATCGGAGATGCGACGCGTGAATCAAACATGGTCAGCTGATTTGACCATCTAGAAATGCGCTCCGTTCGCGTTTGTGTGCCTAGTCTTTGCTAACTCATGCTGACCCACTCTGAACTCCTCCAACTCAAGCGCTGGAACACGCCCACGATCTACAATGGCTGGGAGCAGATCACCCGGCTCGATCCCGCTATTGATGCGTTCAACCTCGAAGAAACCCGCGACTTTATGCCGCAGATGGGACCCATGGTTGGCTACGCTGTTACCGTTGTCATCGAGCCAAGCAACAAAGCGCATCGAGAGGCTAACGCGAACGCTTGGCATGAATATCGACACTATGTCGCCAGCCTGGCAGGACCGAAGATTGTCTGCGTGCAGGATCTCGATAAACCGCGCGTCATCGGTTCGTTCTGGGGCGAGGTGAACAGCAACATGCATCGCGCTCTCGGCTGTGTGGGCACCATTGTCGATGGTGCGATTCGCGATGTCGATGAAATGACCAATGCTGGCTTCAAGGCGCTCGCTCGTCGTCTTTGTGTCGGTCATGCGTATGTGCATCCCGTGCGCTGGAACTGTGAGGTTGAGGTCTTTGGCCGCAAAATCGCCCCCGGTGATCTGATTCACGCCGACAAGCATGGTTTCATCGTGATCGAGCCGCAGGTGCAGCCTTTTGTTCTCGAAGCTGCACGCTTCATGGATGCCAATGAGTGCCAGACCGTCATCCCTGCTACCCGTGGGGCTGCTGGACTCAGCAGCGAGCAGGTGCTCGCCAACCTTACCGAAGCTGGAATGCAATTCAGTCATAACGCCCGCATGAAATTCCAGCGCGAAGGCGAGTGGTAACTTCTTTCTCAACTCAACCTATGAAACTCGCTCTTCTCCTCTCTTCCATCTTTGTTCTGCACGCGGTTCATGCTGCCGAGCCCTTTGTCGAAAAGCAGGACCTCTTCACCGTCGGTGACGATCCCGCCTACAACATCTACCACATCCCCGGCATCGTTGTGACGGCCAAAGGCACCGTGCTCGCCTGGTGTGAGGCACGCAAGGGCGGTGGCGATTGGTCGGACATCCGCATCCTGCTCCGCCGCAGCACCGATGACGGCAAAACCTGGAGCAAGCCGCAAAGCATCGCCGATGTGCCCGGACCGAAGCAGAAGAACCCCTTTGCTCTTCGCCTCAAAAACGTGGACACCACGCAGATCACCTACAATAACCCGGTGCTCATTGCCGACAAGGATGGCATGGTGCACATGCTCTTCTGCCTCGAATACGAACGCGCCTTTTACCAGCGCAGCGAGGACGACGGCCTCTCCTGGTCCAAACCAGTCGAGATCGCTTCCACCTTCGACGCCTTCAAAAAAGACTACGCCTGGAAAGTGCTCGCCACCGGCCCGAATCACAGCATCCAGCTCAAAACCGGCCGCCTCGTCGTGCCTGTGTGGCTTTCCACTGGTGAAGGCGGCAATGCCCACCGACCCAGCGTCACCGCCACCATTTACAGCGATGATCAAGGCAAGACATGGAAGGCTGGCGACATCGCCGTGCCCTGCACCGACGAATGGATCAATCCAAACGAAACCGTCGTTGTCGAACTCAACGACGGTCGCGTCATGCTCAACGTGCGCAGCGAATCCAAGGCCCATCGCCGCCTCATCACCACCAGTCCCGATGGGGCGACGAACTGGAGCACACCGAAGTTCGACGAAGCGCTGCTGGAGCCCATTTGCATGGCCGGCATCGTCCGCTACGACCACGCTGGCAAGCGTCTCATCCTCTTCTCCAACCCCCACAACCTCGACGGTGGTCGCGAAGGCAAACCCGAGCCCGGCAAGAGCCGCGCCCGCAAAAACGTCAGCGTCAAAATCAGCCGCGATGAAGGCCAGACGTGGCCCGTGAACAAACTCCTCGAAGACGGCCCCAGCATGTATTCCGACATCGCGGTCACTCAAAATGGCATCATCCTCTGCTTCTATGGCCGCGGCACCAAACCCGGCTTTGCTGGCTCCGGCTTGACGCTCGCCCGCTTCAATCTCGAATGGCTCGAACAACCATGAAATCGTTCCTTTGCCTCCTTGTCGCCTCTTCCGCCTTCGCCGCAGTGCACGAGGCCGACGTGTGCGTCTTTGGAGGCACGTCGGGTGGTGTCAGCGCGGCCGTTCAGGTCGCGAGAATGGGCAAAACGGTCGTTTTAGCCGAGCCGGGCCGTCATCTCGGCGGCATGACGAGTGGCGGGCTGAGCGCGGTGGACATTGGTGATCCGCGCAGCGTCGGCGGCATCGCACGCGAGTATTTCACGCGGCTCGTCGCGGCCTATGGCAAGAAGCTGGAATGGGATCAGCCCTTCAAAAGCACCGGCGGCCCCGCGACTGGCGGTGCCTATGCCATCGAGCCGCATCAGGCGGAGCGTGTGTTTGATGAGATGGTCAAAGAAGCGGGCGTGAAAGTGCTGCGGAATGCCAGACTGGCTTCCGTGGAAAAAAGTGAGGCGGCTACTCCTGACCGCCCAAGTGCGGGCAAGAGTGCCCGCATCACCTCCATCACGTTCGAAAACGGCGACGTGATCCGCGCGAAGATGTTCATCGACACGACTTACGAAGGCGATTTGATGGCGAAGGCAGGCGTGAGCTTCACGCTCATGCGCGAAGGCAATGCGAAGTATGGCGAGACGCTCAACGGCATCCAATACGACGCAAAATACCGGCCGCGCAGCGATCACTTGCAGCCAGGCGCGAACGGTCGTGTGAAAGGCGGGCAAGGCGTGTGGGATCGCGATTTCCCACTCGATCCGTATGTCGTGCTCGGTTGCCCCGACAGCGGCGTGCTGCCGCTGGTGGAGCTGGACGATGTCGGCAAGCCCGGCGATCCCGCGCCCGGCGTGCAGGCCTATTGCTACCGCCTTTGCCTCACCACGAACAAGGCCAACAGTCTCCCCATCACGCCTCCAGCAGATTACGACCCGAAGACGTATGAGATCGTTGTTCGCTTCATGGAGGCGTGTTTGCAAAACGGTGACGACATGGATCTGCGCTGGTTTTCGAAGCACGATTCGCTGCCAAACGACAAGTGGGACTTCAACACGGCCACCTTCGGCGGCAACCTGCCCGGTGCTTCGCATGCGTGGCCGAATGCGAACTACGCCGAGCGAGAAAAGATCGCCAAGAAGCACGAGAACTACCACCGCGGTCTGCTGCACTTCCTTGCCACCGATCCACGCGTGCCGAAAAAGGTGCGCGAGGACATGCAGCGCTTCGGTTTGCCCAAAGACGAGTTTCAGGACACCGGCGGCTGGCCGCATCAGCTCTACATCCGCGAGGCGCGGCGCATGGTGAGCGACCTCGTGCTCACGGAGCATCACACCTTCGGCAAAACCATCGCGCCGCAGTCCATTGGCCTCGGCAGCTACGGCACGGACGTGCATGAGATCCGCCGCATCGTCAAAGACGGTGTCGTCATTCGCGAAGGCAAGCTCGCAGGCGGTCGCGGCGGTTTTGGGCCATATCAGATCGGCTACGACGCCATCGTGCCGAAGAAGAGCGAGTGCACGAATCTGCTCGTCACCTTCGCTCTGAGCGCCAGTCACACCGCCTTTGCCAGCATTCGCATGGAGCCTGTCTTCATGATCACGAGTCAAAGTGCTGCTACTGCCGCCTGTCAGGCCATTGATGATGGCAAAGCCTTGCAGGAAGTCGATGCTGCAAAGATGCAGAGACAGCTCGAAACGGACGGGCAGATTTTAAAATGGCAACCTTGAGGAGTTAGCGTGATCGAGGCTGAGATACTGTCTTTTCGCGGAGGTAGAGGGCTGAAAATTTGATTTGGGACCTATGCTTTCCTTCCAGCGTTAGGCGGAATCGAACCTGCTCAGGTAACTCGGATGCTTGAGGCCAGACCAAAGGAACGTGAAAACCACTCTGCTTCACCAACAATGCTTTCGTGCCTGAGCATTGAGTAATGGGTCTTTCCTCTGAATCCAGAAGTTCCACCCGGATCCATGCTTCGGAATCAAGACCTTCGGCGTTGAGATAGAATTCAGGATTTTTCACCTTTTGTGCGCTGGTAACGAGTTGCGCTTGGGTTTGGGGCAACTGGTAGTCTCCAGGGCCTTCGTTGCTGTCGTCGAAGCTGAGATAGCCGAAGCGATCTCTTGGCAAAAGAGCAATACCGACACCGCCACGTGGGGTTTCCGGGCCGCCAGTGACGGTTGGATCCCAAGCCCCATAGTAGATGTAAGTGTTCTCTCCGATGTTCTGAAAACCTTGTCCCTGAAGCAAACCACCCTGATCCCAGCTGCCTTTGTCTCCATGCTTGAGGAAACACCACTCGGTTTTGGGCTCGTGAAAAAAAAGGCCGTCGTGGCTGATCACGAGCCCCAGATCGACACTGATGTCTTTCCATGTCGGGGCACCATGCCACTGACCATAAATGCCCAAAAGAACATGGCCCCGGTTCCAGACGCTGATGCCCTCGTGACACTGCTCACCTTCCAGACTGCGGCCGGGTCCCAGCCATTGCTCTTGGGTGATGCGAGTAAACGATACGGTGTTGGTTGGCTGCCATTCCATAAAATCATGGCTGCGATAAACACGACAGACCCTTCCTTGATGGTGATGGGTTCCAGGGAGGGCATTTTGTCCCATGATGAAATATTGCCCCTGCCATTGGTAGAGACCGCCACAGGGCTCAAAATGGAAACCAGGAATCAACAGATCATTCGCGGAAAGTTCACCACGAGTAGGCTTGACTGGTTTTGAGGGTTGCCATCGAAAGCCATCTTGGCTGAACCATGTCAAAAGAGTGCCCAGTCTTCGGGTGTGCCGGTAGTAAACATGGGTTGTCATTTTGTATCGTCGATTCGGATCAGCCTCATCCTCATCTCGGATCACTTTGAGATTCACAAAGCCCCAGGCTTGACCACCCATGTCGAGAAGGTTGTTGTTTTTGTTTCCCCGGTAATCAACCAAGCCAAGATGCGGTCGTGACCAATGCACACCATCGGTGCTTTCGGCATACGCAGCTCTCCAGCGTGTCGATGGCTGACGATTTGGGGTGTCATCGTCGAAGGCGACATACCACATGCGGTATCTCTCTCCATCCCGAAGAATCGAACCATAAAACTGAACCCCCTGCGCGTCCGGCGTTCCTGGTTGTCCTCTAGCAAGTATGGGATTGGCCTCATGTTTCCGAGGCTTCTGCATCACGAGCTTGAGGTTTTGGGTGAATGGGATCGCCTGTCGATCAAAGGCAAACAAGGTGGTGGCGGTGGTTTCATCGAAAAGCTCTTCCGCAGGAGCTTCGCAGAGCATCGTGATGAAAAGGAGGAGAGCTCTCTTCATGAAGTTTGATTAGGCCTTTCTACTCAAAGGGCTTTTGCAGGATCTGCCTGCAAAAGCCCTTTTTGAGAAGGAGATCTTCTGTTCTTGCACGCCTTTACTCAGCTTGACGCAGGTAGGCCACGAGGTCAGCGACATCTTGCGCTGTCATGCCAAGCATGGTGGCGCTCATCATGAGGGAGCGGTCCATTTTCTTTTTCGAGGCGATCTTCTCCTTGGCCACAAACTGAGTCTGGCCTCCCATGCTGCGGATGATGAGGATGTCACCTTCGCTCAAGACCATGCCATCGATCTTGGTGCCATCCTTGCATACGATGCTGACGCCATCAAAGCCATGAGCGATGTCTTTGTTTGGCTCGATGATCGCCTGAGCGATGATCTCGCTTGGTTGGCTGATGCCCCATCCTTGCAGGTTAGGGCCAAATTCTACGCCCTGTCCATTGAGCTGATGGCACATGACACAACGAACGGTCAAAGACTGACCATGCTGAACATCGCCTTTCAGCTTGAGCACTTCTTCGACCTTGAGGGTGCTCGGGATTGCCGGAGGTGTTTCGATGCTGACCAATTTGGTCGCTTCAGGATTAAAGATGCCTTGGTTTCTCAGTTCCGTGGCGATGTTAAAGCCTGACCATTCATTGGTGCTGCGGTTGATCAGCCACCACATCACATCAGCGTGTACAGGAGAGGTTTTGTCCTTGGCCGCAGCGAGCAGTGCATGTGCAGAGGATGGATCTTGGATAAAGGCCAACGTATCCAGCGCTAGCTTGCGTTCCGCTTTGCTTAGTTTTTGGCTCAAGAGTCTGGATTGCAGATCGCTGACAGCTTTCACTGGGTGCAAGCGCCAGGTGAGTTGGGCGAACTTGTCACTCCAGTCGAGGGCGTCTCCCTGCATGATGGTTTTGAGTTCATCCCAGATCACGGCTTCTTTGCCTGTGCATCCGATTCCCCAGGCTTCGAGGTAGGAGCGGTCGCTGCCATCGTAGCGTTTGGCGAGCTCGATGAGAATGTTTTTGCTCTGAGCAAGCGGCACATCCCTCAAGGCCACAGCGACCTCACGACGCACGGCGGGAGATTCGTCATGAGCCAAACTGCCGAGCATATCGATCAGATCTGGGTTGGCTGCACGAAGCGCACGGAGAGCAACGAGTCTTTGCTCTGCCTTTTCGGATTCGAGCCACACCCGCACGCCGCGCGTCCCTGCCTCGCCCATTTGAGCGAGCAGCCACACGGCGCGCGCTGCAATGTATGGGTTTTCATTCTGCACGAGGGTGGCGACTGCCCCCGCAGCCTTGGCACCTTGCTCTTTCAGTTTCACAAAAGCCGTGTGGCGGACATTGCAGGCAGGTGAGCTGAGGGCTGTGATCAGGCCTTCGGTGCTTTGGAAGTCGAGCTTGGGCGACTTCGGTTGTGTGCCTTTGGCAACGATTCGATAGATGGTGCCAGAGCAGCTTTCGTCGGTGTCTTGGTGTCCGCCAGTTCGTTTGTCGAACCAGTCGCTGATGTAAAGAGCACCGTCGGTGCCCACGCAGACGTCGCTGGGGCGGAACAAGGTGTGACGTTCGTCTGACATGTTGTTTTGGCCACCGACAAAGTCACTGCCTTTGAAAACACCTGACGTGTTCGTTGTGCAGAAGTTGAATCGTTCCAGCTTGATGCCTGCTCCATCTGGCTTGGGCAGATAGCCGAACACCACGTTGCGTCCGGTTTCACAGCTCAGCAGCAGGCCCTTCCAGGCATCGCCCAGAGCTCCATTTTCATAAAATGCCATGCCTGTCGGTGCACCGCCTCCATAGACATCTCCTACCGGGATGCTGCCTGGGTCGTCTTGACGCCATTCAGCGGTAGGGATGCTCTGTCCTGGGCGTTTGTCAGCTCTCCATTGTCTTTTGCCATCTTTGGAGAAGAAACCAAAGAAACCACCTTCGATCAAATGACTAACGCGGCAGGCAGGCGGATCATCGTTGTCGTTGAGATACATGTCCCCTAATGAGTTCCTCACGCCTTCATAGCTGTTGCGATAGCCATGACCGAGGATTTTGGCGCCATGACCGCTGGGATCGATGCTAGCGGTGAATCCGCCGACATAGACATGCCCGTCATCGCTCTTTTCGCCGGTGTAGGGATTGTTTAAGTAAGCTCCACCGACGCGGAAGGTCGTGCCACTCTTGTCGCTGAATTTGGCACCGCAATTCCCGTTGCTGAAATACCAGCGTCCGTCGGGTCCCGCATAGACACTGTGCAGGCTGTGGTCATGCTGCGGCTGTTCGAAACCGGTGAGAAAGATCTCGCGCGTGTCCACGGCTGGATCGAACTTCAAGTCACGGTTCACATCGACATACTTGATCAGGTTGGGTGTATTCGACACCAAGATGACATTGTCAAAAACTGCGACTCCGAGTGGACATTCGAGTTCTTTTTCACGAACGAAGACATGACTGCTATCGGCCTGGCCATCTCCATCGGTGTCTTGCAGCACACGGATGGCATCCCCCTCGCGGCTACGACCGCTGTGGCGACGGTAATTGATGCCTTCTGCCACCCAGATCCGGCCCTCGGTATCTACATCCATGTTCGCAGGATTGTAAAGCATGGGGGAGGTGGCCCACACGCTGATCTCTAGGCCCTCTGGCACTTTGAACATGCTGGTGTCCAGGTGCTCAGCCTTGGTCTTTTGAGGATCAAAAGCAGGTTGATTGTAGTCGGGAGCAAAGGCTGGCTTGCCCGCAGGATACTCTTTGCCCTTCTTCTTAGCCTGGTCGGCTGTAAGTTCTGCGGAGAAAACATGGCTGCCTGCAAAGTGAGCAACGGCAAGAGCAAACAAGGCGTGGTAGGGGCGCAACATGGTTCAGTAAGATGGAGGGGCGCAAAAAACGGGCAAGATGGAAGTCATCTTGCCCGCTCGGAGTAGTTCACGCGACTTTTGATTTCAAGCGAAGTCGGGTGCGTGTCGATGAACTCCAAATCAACACCGATGTGTCGAGCAAAGGTGTGCTTATCGTTCGATTTCGAAATAACTCTCCATGAATGTTGCTCTACGACTCCAACCTTGGCCCGTCGTGCCATTGTGCTGAAGGTGCATGCAGGAAAGGTACTGCTTCGTGAGTCTGCTGCGGAAAGGCAGGTGTGCTGGGATGTGGCAAGTTGCAGTCCCCTCTAGACGCGCCCCCGCTGGGAAAAGTTGTTGAGGGATGTGTATGCAATCGCTGCCCATGGTGGATGGGCGGCTGAGTGTCGGTGAGTCGCAGAGGGGGTCTGTTGATGAAACGATGTCCTACTCTTGACCAGGATGGCGTGGCGCAGGGAGCCATGGGCTGACGGTAGCGTGAGATGTGTCTGCTGTAGGTGACTCCATAATAAGTCTGCACTGGCGGGTGGGCATAGCCGAACGGTCTGCCACAGGTTGTAGGTTGAGCAAAGATCGGTGCATGAAACCTTGGGGCGTTACCATATGGGGCACAAGGATCGTAGGTGATCGGCATGCCATAGGGATCGACAACGCAAGACGAAAGGCCCAAAGCACTGAGGGCAAGGGTCGCGAAAAAGGGTAGTTTGAATTTCATGGACTGTGTTCCGACGCGACCGTTGCAGGGTTATTCAAACCCATGAAAAAAGTGGAGTGCCGTTTGAGTCGTCTTCTCGGCTATGTCTTCCAGGGTTTGCTTCCTAAGCTTCGCGACAGCACGAGCGGTGTCAGCGACATAGGCTGGCTCACAGCGTTTGCCACGATGTGGCATGGGGGCTAGGTAGGGAGCATCGGTTTCGAGCATGAAATGACCGTCTGGCACTTGGCTCGCCGTCTGGGCAACATGGCCTGGATTTTTAAAGCTGACGATGCCCGTGAAGGAGATCACATGGCCAGCTGCCAGCAGTGGCTCTGCTTCTTCCAGGGTTCCTGTGTAGCAGTGAAACACGCCTCGGAGCTTTCCATCAAACTGTCGAACGATGCAGGTGAGATCTTCCCAGCTTTCTCGGTTGTGCAAGATGACGTTCAATCCGAGTTCAACGGCGAGATTCAGCTGAAGCTCTAGGCAGCGAGCTTGATGCGCTTTCCATCTTGCCAGTTCCCAACCGGAAGGCGGCGAATGAAAGTAATCTAAGCCGATTTCGCCAATGGCAGTCACCTTTGGGTGCTGAGCCAGAATTTTCAGTTCATGAATCCAATCCTCACCGATCACGCTATCCACGTCGCAGGGATGCACACCAACGGCAACACGAAGTTGATCGTGTGCTTCAGCAAGGGAGAGGCACTTGCGTGTGCTCTCGAGATCGGTGGCTGGGACTACCATTCGTGACACACCTGCTTCCTTTGCCCGCTGAAGCACCACCGTCAGATCATCATCGAATTGACGGTTCCCAAGATGAGTGTGTGAATCAAATAACATGATACGGATGCAATACCACAAGAAGCAGAGATCTCTCAGGGAGGGGGCGGTGCGCTTGGGTTGTGGCGAAATTGAAGACGCAGCAACCAGCCTCCCCAAGCCAACAAGACGAGATCGCGTGCCATCAATTCCATGTAATTCGAGGCCGCATCTCCCTGACTTCCAAAACAGCCACACCGGATATCGATTTCACGAAACCAAGCACTCATGATCGCGCCTAAAAAGAGGATCAAGCAGGTCACTAGCACAGCAAGACCACCTTTCCTGAACAGGCTCAGCATGACGGCGAGCCCAGCGAAGATTTCCAGATAGGGCAAAAACAAGGCCACTATGCCTGCATATGGATCGGGGATGAGCTCAAAGCTGCGAATGTCATCCAAGAAGGCCGTGGGTTCCCAAGCTTTGACGCTGCCTGCATAAACAAAAGCGCCGCCAAACAACCCATGCAGGATGATCCGAATCAAGTTCACAAGATCAGTGAGGTTTGGATGAGTTTTTGGCCGAGCGTGCTGCGCCTGTGCCAGGAATGGCGCTCAAAAAGAAATATTTGGGAGATGCCATCAGGTCAGCCAATTCTCGTGTAGCGACTCGATGCAGGCAAAATTCCAGGCGTTCACGTGCGGAAGGTTGTCGCGCTAAATGGTGATCTAGAAAACGTGAGAGTTGCTTATTCGCACGGAATTCCACAGACAATGTGCCTAAATTCAAAAGCAAAATGGTCAAGCAAATCGCGAGTAAGCCCAGGAGGGCAAAACGCGCCGGAAATCGCAAGAGTACCATGGATGCTAATAGCATCACCAGAGCAAGTGAAGGTGCATAGCGACACAACTTGATAATCGTCTGACGCCACCGCAGTTCCTTCAGTCCATCCCCCTCTTCGGCGGCATGAGCAGCCTCATGAAGAGCAACAGCCCAATCTGCCATGCGCGTTCCTCGTGCAACGCTGCGAGAAAGGAATAAGCAGTTGCGATTGGGGTCATAGTAATTGCTAATGACGCCTTCATGCTCAACAATTTCTGTCTTATGGAGCCCTTGGTGGTTTAAGAAAAGCTGAGCGATTTCTGAGCCGGTATGAGCAGTGGGGCTCGATTCACGCGAAGCTTCTTCCATCATGATCGAGTAGCGACCGGAAGCCCAATTGCACACCGCTAGAGCAATAAAAAAAATCAGGATGGGTAGAAGAAGCATGTTCCTGATTTGTTAACAGGTTTTTGAGCCGCCAAAGTCGTTGATGAGACGGCCTAATCCATTTTTCCCAAGCCAGAATCAGGGTCGGGTTCAATCAATTCAAGCTCAACCAAAAATTCGTCCATTTGCATTAGAGTAGCTTCATACATCTCAAATGAGAGATTGAAATTAAAGAATCCATGTCCTTGGTTCTCGAATTCAATCAGACGACAAAGATTTTTTTTCTTTGAGCACTTTTTCGCAAATTTATAACTCTGGGCGAAAGGGATCACTCGGTCCGCCGTGCCGTGCATGATAAGCATGGGGGGCAAACCTGCATTGACGGCACGAACCAAATTCGCTTCCTTAGCAGTGCTTTGATCTGGGAACCTATCCAAACCAAAGCCGTCTTTTGAAGTGTCCAAAATCGGATTGAAAAGAACTAAGGCATTGGGTGCCGGGTTGATTTCCAAGTCATCTCCTGGATCGTCGAACTTAGGCAACATGGCCGCTGAGGTAATGGCATGTGCACCGCCACTACCGCCTATGCCAACAATCTTTCCGGGATTGATCCCGAGTTCAATCGCATTCAATCGCAGCCAGCGCATCGCCGAACGTGCATCTGACATGGCTTCCATAGGACCAGCCTTGTGTCTGCTGGAGACTCTGTAATCAAAGGCCATGGTGATCATTCCTCTTGATGCAAAATAGACACAATGCGGGGCAAACTGGGCGACTTGTCCATTATCCCATCCACTACTGTAGAAAAAAGCAGCGACTGATTTGGGTTCCGAGGTGGTCCTATCTGCTGGAGGTTCCCAAATGTAGACAGATAAACTTGTCTCCCCGATGACTTTGTAGATTTCCTCGCGTGCCGTTTTTAGCAGCTCCCGATTGCGGTCTAGCGGTAGGGGTCGAGGATGGCCTTCACCAATAAATTCCATGATGCGGAGAAGCAGAAAGACAAACACTTACGAATCTGCTAGAAGAGGGCAACCACTTTTCCTTCAAGTTCAGCAACGTTGACAGTCCTTTGGCCGATCTCTAAAGTAAAAGAGAATATTTTCTCGTCTTTTATGAGGTCTCTCTTCTGTGCTGCTGCACTTCAATTGCGTTTCGCGATTCTTTCCGTCTTGGTGGTTATGCTATCTTCATGCAAAGAAACCGAAATGATAAAGGCCGAGGCTAAAGAAACTCAGCAAAAAGTTTCTAGCCTGCAGATGGAATTCATAAAAATGGATTCCCAAATGGCTGATTATCGAAAAGTGATTCCTAATTACGCAGGGCAGGGAGAACTAGGAGCCAAGCGGTATGCTCTTGAGTTGGCCAAAGAACTAGCAGCCGTAGAGAAACAAATTTTAGATGCCAAGCAATCCATTCAAATCTCACAGGTATCTCTTGAGAAAGCTCAGGCTGAATTGGAGGCCGTAAAGGCTAAAGATCCTCGTTAGATGATGTGAGTTGAATTCCTGTTTTAACCTCATGAAAAACTTTTTTGCTCTCTTTTGTTTTTTTTGCGGGATGAGCGCTTGGTATCTGCACCACCAGCATGGTGAAGCTCAGGCAAGTCTCGTTGCGGCCAAACAACAATTGGCCGAATTGGAAAAAAACGTCTCGATTCGGCGGTTGGAGTTTCAATCGGCCAGTGCAGCCATGAGTATAAGAGATCAAATTAAGGGCAAAAAGGCACAGCTCAAAGAGCTAGAGGACAAAATGGCAGCATTGAATTTTTCTCAAAAACAGATCATGTCTCAACGGCATCATTTAGTCGTTAATTTGCGGCAAAAGTTTGTTGGCAGAGAAATCAATCTATCGCTGACGACTGGTAGAAACCTGGGTCAGGTTAAGATACTAAAAATTGAAGACTCTGGAATCAGTCTAGCGACGACTAGTGGTGTCCTGAAAGTTTCTCCTCGTGAGTTGTCACCCCAGATACGGGAGGCTTTGTTTTTGGTTGAGTAAGACGTTTCGATGTGAGTTTTGAAACGCTCTACGCATTGCTGAAGAAACTGCGTTTTGCTAAGTAGTCTTGAATCCACTCACGATTGGCAGTGTATCCTTTGGATAGGCGAACTACGATTCTTTTCATCGTCTTTGCTCACCCATGGAAAGAAGCCTGGAAGTGGCGTGCGCATAGAGCAAACCGGTGTTGAAAAAGGGGTGTTTCTTGCCCGTTGAGACGTGTTTGCATCTTCAAGGAGCCATAGAGGAGAATTCCTCTTTTGAAACATGTGCATTCACGTTTTCTAATGACGCGCTATGGTTCTAGATTACGGTAATAGGTTACTCCATTTCAGGTGCCATGGCGTCCCGATTAGGCGTAGAGTTTCGTAACTGGTTTTGCTTTCACCAATTCCCTTGGCTGATTCAGGTGATTATAGACGATGGTCTCTGGGTCGATGCCAACGCTGTGATAGATGGTCGCGAGGAGCTCGGTAGGGTGAACGGGATCCTCAAGGGGGGCAGAACCTGTTTTGTCGGATTTACCGTGGATATACCCACGTTTGATACCTGCTCCGCCTACGATGGCTGTATAACAGTAGGGCCAGTGATCGCGACCATCAGCGCTGTTGCCATTGCCCGAGGTTGAGACGCCCTTTTCGGGGCTGCGTCCGAATTCTCCGAGAGCCACAACGAGCGTTTCATCCAGAAGTCCGGACGCATCGAGATCCTCAAACAAAGCGCTGAGCCCTTGGTCCAGCATAGGGCCGCTTTGATTTTTCATGCGCTGAGTTAAACCGACATGGTGATCCCAGCTATGATTGTCTGAATTGGCAACTTTCGGCCAAACCAGTTCGACCACTCGAGTGCCTGCTTCCAGCAAACGCCGCGCGAGCATACAACTCTGACCAAATGTATTTCGCCCATAACGATCTCTTAGTTTTGTCGGTTCACGATCAAGAGCGAAGGCATCTCGTGCACGTCCACTAGCAATGAGATTGAGTGCCTGATTGTAGTAGCTGTCGAGGCTCATGTTTTTCACGGCTGCCTCGATGGTTGGCATTTGATCATTAATGGCGTCTCTCAACTTGGCACGACGCTGAAGACGCACACTAAAGAGATCAGGTCGCAGCTGAAGATCTTCGATTTTGATGCGATCCATTTTGCCCATATCGAGATCATCGCCATCTGGATACAATGTGTAGGGATCATACGCTTTTCCAAGGAATCCCGCAGTGCCGCCTTTGCCTACGACATTGGATTCTTGCAAGGGGCGTGGCAGCATCACGAAGGGGAGCATGGGTTCCTCCATCGGTTTTAGGCGAATGATATTGCTGCCGAAATTAGGAAAATCCTTGGCATTGGGAGGCTCGAGCTGACCAGAAGGACTGACTTTGTCCGTCGTGTAGCCCGTCATGATTTGATAGATGGCAGCCGTATGGTTAAAAAGACCATTGGGCGTATAGCTCATCGAATTGATCATGGTGAACTTATCATTCACCTTTGCTAGCTGCGGCAGGATCTCGGTGAAATGATGTCCTGGTATCTTAGTTGGAATGGATTTGAATGCAGAGCGCACCTTGTCAGGAACATTCTCTTTGGGATCCCATAGGTCGAGATGGCTGGGACCACCTTGAAGGTAAATCATCAATACATGCTTCGCTTTGCCCCAGCCAGCGCGGCCTGCCGCAGCAGAGTTTGCGGAGGCAGCTTGAGCGCGGAAGAGCCCATTGAGGGTTAGGCCCATCATGGAGGCACCGCCCACGCGCAGGATGTCACGACGGGTCATGCCAAGGTCTTTATCGCAAAGGTCTTTGCCAAGGGCACCTGGTATACGAAACATAAAAAATAGAAGTGGAGTTACTCCTGTCAGGAAAAGGAGAGTGTGACTACATAAACGTTCGATGGAGACTATTCTTGCTAGTCGGAAGGCAATACGAGAATAATGCAAGTCTGCGCTAGAAATGCCCATTCGGGCCCGGTGTTCACTTTTTGGGAATTTGAGCAGTCAGCTGCCAGGGGAAGTCAATTTCCTCTGTAACCCATTATGCAGCCATATCTTTACGATTCTCCTACATTCCGCATGGCCTGTCAGCAGTTTGATATGGTGGCAGAGTTTATGAACATTCCTGAGATGGCCAGGAATCGCTTGAAAATGCCGAAACGCGCTTTGGCTGTATCAGTGCCTATCCGAATGGATAATGGCAGCACCCAGGTGTTCATGGGCTATCGGGTACAGCATCACCTTACGCTCGGGCCGACCAAGGGAGGTATCCGCTTTCATCCAGAAGTGACGATTGGTGAAGTCGCTGCTCTCGCGATGTGGATGAGCTGGAAGTGTGCCCTTGTTGGTTTGCCTTATGGAGGAGCTAAAGGAGGAGTGACCTGCGATCCTAAGAGCTTGTCATTAAGCGAGCTAGAGCGCTTGACACGTCGTTATACGCAGGAACTGATTCCGGTTATTGGTCCCCAGGTTGATATTCCTGCGCCCGATGTTGGAACGAATGAGCAGGTAATGGCCTGGATCATGGACACTTATTCGCTTCAGATCGGACATGCCGTGCCTGGAGTGGTTACGGGTAAGCCTGTTCTTCTCGGTGGTTCGTTGGGGCGTCGAGAAGCCACTGGACGCGGGCTCGCATATCTTGTCTCTCGTACCATGGATACACTCGGTATGCAGGCAGAAGGTGCAACCGCGGTAATTCAAGGTTATGGCAATGTCGGATCAGTGGCTGCTATCTCCATGGCCAAACAGGGAATCAAAATCATTGCGGTCAGCGATGCATTTGGTGGCATCTATAACCCGAAAGGACTGGATCTGAACAAACTCAATGACCATGTAGCAGTGAGCCGATCCGTTGTTGGTTTTTCCGAAGCCGAGCCAATCACGAATGAGCAACTGCTGCTGCTTCCCTGTGATATCTTAGTGCCCGCAGCTCTTGAGCGTCAGATAACCGAAGGAAATGCCGCTAAGCTCAATTGCCGCATTCTTGCGGAAGGTGCGAACGGCCCGACCACGCCAGAAGCGGATGCTATTTTGGCGCAGCGCTCTGACATCTTCGTGATTCCTGATATCCTTTGCAACAGTGGCGGTGTGATTGTCTCGTACTTTGAATGGGTTCAGGATTTGCAGAGTTTTTTTTGGAGTGAAGGTGAGGTTTTAGATAAGCTTTTTCGACTCTTAGAGCAGGCTTACATGCAGACGCTGAATCATGCTCGCAAGCATCAGATTTCTATGCGCTTTGCCGCATTGAGTCTTGGCATTAAGAGGGTTTACGATGCCAAAGTTGTTCGGGGGCTTTATCCTTGATTTCTACGATGCTAACAAGTTTTAGGCGAAAGAACTTCTTTTTCGTGGCGGGGCTGTTTCGCCGTGAACCCTTGTTTGACACAGCCCCGGAACCGCTGACAATTCGTCACGATGGATGACGTGCCAGACATTCCTGAAGAGGTGAAAAAAGAGAAAGGCTTGTGGGAGAAAACCCGCAAGTCTCTCATTGAGCGTCTCAACAATTGGGAGGACCAGAGAACTTGGAACGAGTTTTATCAGACTTACTGGAGGCTGATCTACAGCGTGGCGACAAAAGCAGGTTTGACGCGTGAGGAGGCGTTTGATGTCATTCAAGAGACGATCATTGCCATCGCTCGTCAGGTGCAAAAGGGCCAATACGATCCCCGAGCAGGTTCATTCAAAGCCTGGTTACTTCAGATGACACGTTGGCGCGTACTAGATGTTTTTCGGGCGCGCAAACGTCAGCCATCCCTCGCAGACCAAGGTAATGCGGACAGCGAAGAAACGAGCAATCTCGCCCTTGATCGTCTCACGAATGAAAAAGATAACTTGCTTGAAAGTATCTGGGACAAAGAATGGCGTGACAACATTACTTCAGCTGCCATCGAGCGCGTTAAGGCCAAGGTTTCCCCACGTCAGTTCCAGATTTTTGATTGTTATGTCATGAAAGGCTGGGGTGTGAAAAAAACAAGCGAAGCGCTCGGTATCAATGCTGCTCAAGTCTATTTGGCTAAACACCGAGTGGGAGCTCTGGTGAAGAAAGAGGTCCAAGCGTTGGAAGGTCAAATGCTCTGACGTCAGAGCCATTTCTTTAGACGCAAAGCCTTGCTGAGATCCGGAAGCGCAAAAATCAACGCTATCCTGGCCTCTTGCATCTGCTGAGAGCCTCGCCACCTTGGCGTCCCGTTTTTCCTGTCATGGCCTACATTAACGAAAACTACAACAAGCTCAAAGCTGGCTACCTTTTCCCCGAAATCGCACGCCGAGTGAAAGCCTTCACTGAGGCTAACCCTGAGGCATCGAAACGACTCATTCGTTGTGGCATCGGTGATGTCACGGAGGCCTTGCCTCAGGCCGTTCGAGATGCTATGCACAAAGCTGTGGATGAATTGGGCGACCGCTCATCTTTCCGGGGTTACGGTCCTGAGCAGGGTTATGATTTTTTGCGCAACGCCATCGCCGAGCATGACTTCAAGTCACGCGGTATCCAGGTCGACGCGGACGAAATCTTCATTTCCGATGGCAGCAAGTGTGACACGGGCAACATCCTCGACATTTTTGGCAGCGGAAATAAGATCGCCATCACCGACCCGGTTTATCCCGTCTATGTCGATACCAACGTCATGGCCGGAAATACAGGAGAGGCAGATGAAAAAGGGGCCTACTCAGGCTTGCATTACCTCAAGTGCACTCCTGAAAATGGATTTGTTCCAGAAATTCCTCAGGAGCCGATGGACCTTGTCTATCTTTGTTACCCGAATAACCCTACCGGGGCCACAGCGACACGCGCTCAGCTCGAAGCCTGGGTGAATTATGCTTTGGCCAATGGAACGACGCTGCTCTATGACGCAGCCTACGAGGCTTTCATTCAAGACCCAGAGGTTCCGCGCTCCATCTATGAGATCGAAGGAGCCCGCGATTGCGCGATTGAATTCAGAAGCTTCTCCAAAAATGGCGGTTTCACGGGTGTTCGCTGTGCCATTGTGGTCATACCCAAAGGCCTAATGGGCAAAACAAAATCCGGGGGCAAGCAGGCTATTCACCCACTGTGGAGCCGTCGCCATAGCACCAAATTCAACGGCGTCAGCTACATCGTCCAGCGTGGAGCTGAGGCCATTTACAGTCCTGAGGGGAAAAAGCAGGTCGCAGAGCTCATCCAGCACTACATGGGAAACGCGAAGCTGCTGGTAGAAGCCTGCCAAAAGGCAGGTCTGGCTGTGTATGGCGGGGTCAATGCTCCTTACGTTTGGGTCGGCTGTCCGGCAGGACTCACCAGCTGGCAGATGTTCGACAAAATGCTGCACGAGGCCAATGTCGTTATCACTCCTGGAAGTGGTTTTGGTAGTGCGGGAGAGGGATATTTCCGCATTAGCGCCTTCAATAGCCGCTCGAATGTCGAGGAAGTCTGCCGACGTATTGCGGCGCTCGTCTGAGTGGACGAAGTTTTATGATTCGAATTTCTCGTAAAGACGTAAATTAATAAGCCTAAACCCTTATGAGCCAACCCAAAATCATCGCTTACCTGAAGACCTACTGTGGCTGGAGCGAAGGTGTCCGTGCCATCTTCCGCAAATACAACCTTCCTTACGAAGAGAAGGACATCATCAAGAACCCCGCTTTTCGCTGGGAAATGGAACAGAAGAGTGGCCAGCCACTGAGTCCTTGCGTCATCGTGAATGACGCCATGCTTGCTGATGTTAGCGGTGAGGAAGTCGAGCGCTACATGATCGAGAATGGCCTTTTGACCGCAAGCGATGCGGCTCCTGATGCACCTATTGATCGAGCTTGCTCTGATGCTCAGCACGCGGCCATGGCGGCTGGTCAAATGGGCAAAATCAGCTTTGTGAACTGAAGCTCTATCATCTTCCCCATCATCAAACGCGAGCCGTATAGCTCGCGTTTGTTTTGGAAGGTTTTGCTAGTGAATCCTCCTCAAGCTTGATGAAATTCCATTATCGCCACCAGGTAGGAAGTCCTGGTAGCGTTTCTTTTAGGATGGTGCGGATGGCTCGTTTTTCAGAAGATGGCAAATGGGCACCCATGGTAATGGCATTTTGTTCTCGCAGCGCTTCTGCCATTTTGTAGTAAACGCGGTCTTTCAGCTCTGTGGGCAGCTTTTGCCATGACTCGGTGTAGAGCATGTAGCTGGCTCTATGCTTGAAGAGGCGTGTTTTGAGATCAAAGTCCTTCAAGGACAGCCCATCGCGAGTGGCTCTACGATTTCTGGCAAAGTCACGCATGAAAGTCTCATCTCCCTTGATCCCATTGCGTGGTAGTTTGGCTTCATCGGTGAAGAGGATGTAGCGAGCCAATTCATCGGCCAGCTTTTCTAGCTCTGGCTTGGCACTGGAGGGTAGGGGCCCCCGCTCTCCGCCTCTGAGTTGCCTGACGAGGTAAGCTGCGTGGAAGACTCGGTTTTCAAAACCTAGCTGATGCTCATGCACCAGATGCGGCAAGATGTCACTGGTTGGCAAAAGATGTCGATCCAGCTCCCACATTTGCCCTGGCTCGGTGGGTACTTTGTCAAATCTGCCCGCGCCTATGGTGACTCCCATGAGATTGGCATGCGTGGGATTCAGGTGATGTTCCCCAGTGAGATGCCAGCCGCCAAATCGTTGTTCTAGTGGGATTTGATGGCCTTGTTCATCTCGGCGATACGTCTCTAGGCTAGCTCCGCTGGCCATCGGCAAGAGAGATTCGGCGATCAAGCCTGGAACTCGTCGAGTCGCACTACCCGCGTGACAGTTGAAACATTTTTGAGACCTCGAAATCGTCGGTACGGGGCCTCCCGGTTGTAATCGATCGAAGATGTAAAACATCGCTGCATGCGTTGGGTCCATGCTGATCACCTCGACTTTGCCTCCTGGCACAAACCCCAGGTAGGTATCCTCATTGAAATAGAGGGCTCGGGGGTTTTGTGGGTTGATGATCTCGCTTTGCAGAGAACTGGCAGAAAAAACTAGGATCTGAGAACTGATCGGAATGTCGAGCGCGAGCATCAAGCTACGTAGGAAGGTTTTGTCATCGCGGGTATCGAGCTGAAGGATGCCTTCTTGGATCTTTTTCAAAATCCCAGCGAATCGGTCCTTCGGTGCGTGATTTAGATAATCGTGCGGCTCTTTACGAAATTCGACCTGAGTCTTGAAGGTTTCGGCGGCCACGGCTACTAGCTGAGTGGCTAAAACGCAGAGAGTAAGGAAACGAAAGCAAGAGGACACCATCATGCTTTAGTACGATTCGCAGCGTCCTGGATTTGCGTTTGTTTTCCATGCAGAGATGCCGCTAAGCTCAGTCTCATGAACAGCTCTCTTGGTTTCGTAGTCTGGTTAGCACTTGGTAGCATGGCATGGGCCGAGGATTGGATGCGCCTTCCATCGTTGCCAGATGAGCACGGGTTTGCAGGATCTTTTGCAGGCGTTAGCCAAGGCAGCTTGATCGTGGCAGGAGGCACAAATTTTCCCTCTGAGAAGCCTTGGAAAGGTGGGAAGAAAGTCTGGTATGATCGTGTTTATGCCTTGGCTGAGCCTACGGGGAAATGGCAGCTCATGGGACAACTTCCACTACCGAGTGCTTATGGGGTCAGCCTCACGACGGCTGCAGGCTTTCTTTTGATTGGCGGTGGAGATGCCAATCAGCACTTCGATTCCGTATGGCGATTGGAGGTGAGGCGCGGGCATGTCGTAGCTGAAGCCCTTCCAGTGTTACCCAAACCCTGTGCGTTCATGACGGGTGCTGTTGAGGGCAGTCGCGTTTATGTCGCTGGCGGAATTCAGCATCCAGATGATAGCCAGGCTATGGCGCATGTGTGGATGTTGGACCTTGAGTCGCGATCCCTAGGTTGGCAAACGCTGCCGCCTTGTCCAGGCAAGCCACGTATTTTGGCCCAAATGGCAGCAACGGGAGGAGCGATTTATCTGATCGGTGGCGCAGCTTTGCACCGAGGAAAGGAAGGTGGGGTGACGCGAGAGTGGCTGCAAGACGTTTGGAGGTTCTCAGACCGTGAAGGATGGATGCCTCTAGCAAATCTTCCGCATAGCATCGTTGGGGCACCTAGCCCAGTGCAGACAGCCGCTGGCAAACTTTGGGTCTTTGGTGGGGATGACGGACTTCTGGTTGATTTTCAACCCAAGGAACAACACCCCGGCTTTTCCAAACACATGCTAACCTATGATGTTATCCATGACGTTTGGGCTCATGAATCAAACCTACCCTTTGCTTTGGTCACAACGCCTGTTGTGCCATGGCGAGATCACTGGGTCATCCCTGGTGGAGAATCTCGACCTGGAACGAGGTCAAGTGAGGTGTGGTGGTGTCGGATGCCTTAGGTGCATCAGGGCTTACTCACTGAAACACCCGCTTCCTTGGCCACAGCTTCTTTTTTCTTTTCAACGGCAGAGGAACCTAGTTCCAGTAGCTTCGGCGCTTCTCCTCCCTTGGGAACGTAATGAAGGGCAACGCCGTTGATGCAAAAACGACGCTTTGTCGGTGTATTGGCCGAGACACTTTCACCATCAAAGACGTGACCCAAGTGGGCCCCGCATCGTTTGCATAAGGTCTCGATGCGTACCATGCCATGTGAGTGGTCAGCTCGTTCGAGCACGTTTTTTGCGGTCGAAGCGTCATAGAAGGACGGCCATCCGCAGCCTGAATGAAATTTTTCCTTTGAGGTAAAGAGTTCGACTCCACAGCACAAACAGTAATAGGTGCCCTCCCCCTGTTTCTCGAACTCTTCATAGATCTTACCATAGGGACGCTCCGTTCCTGCCGTGCGGGTCACTCGATATTGCTCCTCCGTTAGGCGCTTTTTCCATTCTTCATCGCTAAGGCTGATTTGAGGTTGAGTCATGGTAGGTGCAGAGGGAGAAGACTTGCTGTTTTCTTCTGCCAAAAGAGGCGAGACCAGCAAGAATAGATTCAATAGTGAAAGAGAGACCGATTTCATGAGCATAAATACGAATGCATCAACGCGATTGGGACGAAGCGATTTGCGAAAATACCAACCATAAAGGCACAAAAAAACCGTCCGGCAAGTTGGGGTGCCGGACGGTGGTAAGTTGGTTTAGGTTAAGGCCTATTTTTCGACCCAACGCACAGCTTCCATCAGAAGCTCACGAGCTGAATCGAGACCAAGTTTCTGGCGAATGTTGGCTTTGTGGGCATCCACCGTTTTGGAGCTAAGGCTTAGCTTCTCTGCGATGGAATGCGAGTCCATGCCGCGACCCACCATTTCGAAAACTTCGAGCTGGCGATCACTCAGCAAACGTCCAGGCTCTCCACGAGCACCTGCAGCGCCTCGCAGACCGTTTCCTGCAACGATGCTATTGAGAAGGTTTGCGCTAAACACAAAACCACCACCCAAGACTTGTCGGACGGCAAGCAGCAGGCGCTGAACGGGCTCTGTTTTCATCAAGTAGCCCATCGCACCTGCGCGCAGGCAACGTTCCGCGTAGAGGTTTTCATCATGGCACGAAAAGATCAATACTTGAATATTGGGCACTTCGTCTTTGATCTGTTTGACAATGTCCTGCGGTGGTTTTTCCCCGTGCCCAAAATCCATAAGGAGCAGGTTTGGGGGATTTTGTTTCATTTTTTCCAGAGCTTCTTCCAGCTTGCCGCAAATGCCAATCACTTCGAGATCGTCTTGGCTTTCGAGCATCCGGTTCAGCCCCTCCAGCACAATCGGCTGATCTTCGAGGATGAATAATTTTGATTTCACGGTATTGGTATTAATTATGTTGGTTGGTTGGGCTATCACTGCTGATAGCAAAGAGTAGAAAATCTAGGAGGTTAAGGAAAAGTCGCGTTCGTAGGTTTTTTGACAGGGTACATAACAATTGAAAACCCAAAGGCGTTGCATGTTTTTTGTGAAAAGTGAATAAGCGACGAGGAAACGAAAGGGTTATGGTATATCATATGATATATTCTCGAAGACTTCCATCCCTTACACGTCCTATTTGCGTATTATTATGCTGCGGCTTTGGGGCCTGAATATTCTCATTTAACCAGTCACGATGATTACAAAGGGCATTGGCGGTGCTGTCAAAAACGCGAGCAACTAAAGCCTAGTCTGAAGTGTGTCCTAGGCTTTTATTATCTCAAAATCAATGAATTGAGATCAAGGTTTGAGCCGCTCATCAAAATTTGGAGCAATGAGGCTTAGCTGAATTCAGGGTAGGTAGCCTCTTTTGATGTGGGGGAAAAGTGGGGTGTTTTGCAGGCCTGTTTAGATTTCTCCAAGGTGTTTTTCACGAATGCGAAAAATGTAAATAGCAATTTTTGGTCACGTCCTGTGTTTCCAACGGGATGGCCTGAGGCGCCTCGGTTGAAGCAATAGGGCGTTAGATCCACTCACGCGGAGAACCATTTTAAGCTCATTCTGATCATCACGCCTCGTAGTTTTTAAAGAGGGCTTATGAGATCAGGCTTGAGATAGATTTTCTGGTATTTTCTCAATCCTTGTTTGGCCCAGACTTATCGTTTTTTCACGTTGTCTTCTGAGAGTGAAATTAACATCTCTCGTCTTCGCTGAAGTCTCGGCTATATCTCAGCGACTCGTTCTCTGGGGCTTTTAGGATGGTTTTTACACTGATATCTAAATGGCGCGTGTTCGCGTCTTCCTCCTTAAGGTATATCCAGTTCCATCATTGGCTCGTCTGATTGAGCTTTGCCGTGGGGGATGTGCTCCACCCTTTAGTGGTAATCATCATAGAATAAGCAACTTAGCCTCAGGCACCTTTCAGGATAAAAGCTCGTGCTTCATCGATAGCTTGATAGCCTTTCTAAATCTTTTGGCCATTCATTCAGCGAAAATTGCTGCGCTACAAGTTATGCATTCATGTAGGTTTTTGCTGGGTGGGGTCGCGATCTCTTTAGGTTCATAGACCCAGTGACTGGCCTTCATTCTAGCCAGTTCGGCAAGGGCAGAACAAGGCTCGGAGATCAGAAAAGCATGGTTCATTCTCGACAAATGCAAGCCCTTCCAGGGTGATCACGTTTGTTGCGGCCTATTGTTGATCTCTTCATGAAATTTTTCCTTCTTCCACTCTTGATTGGCAGCTCGACGCTCGCCGCCTTCGCGCAAATGGCCACGCTGGCTACACCTGCAGATAAAGTGAAGATCGCTAAAGGATTTCAGGTCGAACTTCTTTACTCTGTACCCAAGGAAATTGAAGGTTCTTGGGTTTCCATGACTCAGGATGACAAGGGGCGTCTCATTTGTAGCGATCAGTACGGCTCATTGTATCGCGTTGTGCCCGGCGTGAAGGCTGAGGACACGAAGGTGGAAAAGCTCAGCATTGATTTCGGTCACTGTCAGGGCCTGCTTTTTCATGCAGGTGCCCTATACGGCGTGGTGAATGATGATGCCTATCAGGGCCGTGGCCTCTACCGGTGCAAAGACACGAATGCCGATGATCAATTCGATGCGGTGGAACTACTCCGCACCTTTCCAGGGAAAGCTGGCGAGCATGGACCGCACGGCGTGGTGGCATCGCCGGATGGCAAGAGCCTCTACGTGATGTGCGGCAACCAAACGCCTGAACCTAGCTGCGAGACCAGTCGCGTTCCGCGTCATTGGGCCGAAGATCAGCTCTTCCCAATGCTGCTTGGTCGCGGCTTCATGCGTGATGTGCTTGCTCCCGGTGGTTGGCTGGCGAAAACGGATCTCGATGGCAAAAAGTGGGAACTCATCAACACCGGTACCCGCAATACCTATGACATCGCCATCAATCGCCAAGGCGACATCTTCGGCTTCGACGCCGACATGGAGTGGGACACCGGCATGCCGTGGTATCGCCCCACACGCGTGTGCTTCATGCAAAGCGGCGGTGAGTTCGGCTGGCGCACGTGTAGCAAAAAATGGCCCGCACGCTGGGAAGACAGCTTGCCCGCAGTCGTGGACATCGGTCCCGGCTCGCCCACGGGGGTGGCATTTGGTTACGGAGCCAAATTCCCGCAGAAATACCAGGACGCGCTCTACATCTGCGATTGGAGCTACGGCAAAATGTATGCCGTGCATCTCGCTCCGAATGGCGCGGGCTATACCGGGACGGCGGAGGAGTTTATGAGCGCCTCCCCGCTCCCGCTGACGGACATCGAGGTCTCGAAGAAGGACGGTGCGATGTATGTGAGCGTTGGTGGCCGCAAAGTGCAGTCGGGATTGTATCGGGTGACTTACACGGGCGCGGAAAAGTCCGACGGGTCAGACAAGTCGGACGCGTCGGCCCTCGCGAAGGTGCGTGAAAGTCTCGAAAAGCCAGGCACCAGCGTCGAAGCCGCCTGGCCGCATCTTTCTTCCACGGATCGTCATCTCCGCTTCGCCGCCCGCATCGCCATAGAGCATCAACCCGTGGCATCTTGGAAAGACAAAGCCCTCTCCGAAGCTAATCCGCATGCTGCTTTGACCGCGTTGATGGCTCTTGCACGCAGCAGCGGCGGAGACAAGACGCTGCTGAAGCCGATTCTCGATGCGCTGGGCAAGATCGACTTCAAATCGCTCAAGGGCCTCGATCGCGTGACGCTGATTCGTGATTACATGCTCGCTTTCACGCGTCTTGGTGAGCCGGATGCGGCGACCAAGGCCGAATTGATCGCCAAACTCAATCCGCTCTTCCCGACGAATGACACGGGCCTGAATCGTGACCTCGCGGAGGTGCTCGTTTTCCTCGGAGATGCCAGCATCGTCGCCAAAGCAGCTCCGCTGGTGAATGACTCTCCGACGCAGGAGGAGCAGATTGACTACGCCCGCATTTTGCGGTTTGCGAAGAGCGGCTGGACGAACCCGCTACGTGCGGATTATTTCCGTTGGTTCCTGCGTGCCGCGAACTACAAAGGGGGAGCCTCGTTTGATCTGTTTATCGGCGAAATCAAAAAGGATGCCCTTAGCACCATGAGCGAGGAGGAGAAACTGGCAATCAAAGACGTGCTTGAAGCCAAGCCTGAAGCCAAAGCGCCTAGCTTCACCGCGAAGCCAATGAATTTCGTCAAAGCTTGGACGATGGCTGATCTCGAAAAATCTCTTGGGGTTGGCCTGGAAGGTAACCGCAACTTCCAGAATGGCCGGAACATGTTTGGGGCCGCGACATGCTTTGCTTGCCATCGCTTCAATAATGAAGGCGGAGCTGTCGGACCTGACCTAACTAGTGTGGCGGGTAAGTACAGCCCACGCGATTTGCTGGAGCACATTATCGAACCCAGCAAGGAGATCAGCGACCAGTATGGGAGTACGGTTTTCACCAAAAAGGATGGTAGTGTGGTCGTGGGCCGCATCGCCAACATGAAGGAGAACATCATGATGGTCTGCACGAACATGATGGACCCGAATAACTTCACCAATGTGGATGCACGTCATGTGGTGAAAACCGAGGAAAGCAAAGTCAGCATGATGCCTCCGGGACTTCTTTATATGCTCAAAGAAGACGATATTTTGGATCTGATGGCTTACTTGTTGAGCAAGGGAAATCCTGAGGATCCTATGTTTGTGAAGTGATCCAATAGTTTCATCACAGTCAGCCTTAAAAGTCTTGGTGATTTTTGGGCTGCGGCTTGCCTTCGCTTACTTATCAAAGCTGCCAAGGCTGGCGCATGCCCCGTTTCAGCATGGCAGAGGCTTCCGAGTCGTCACGAATACGTTCATTCACGGGATCCCAATTCAGAGAATTGCGGCCCAAGCGAAGGGCGATGTTGGCCAAATGTGCGATGGTGATGCTACGATGAGCTGACTCGATAGGGGCTGCTGGGCGTGTGCCATCGCGAATTGCATCAATGAAGTTGCGGAAGTGGTCTTTGCTTTCGTAGAGGCGCAAATCATTGGGTTTAAGTGGTTGGCGGAGAGAATCAGGAGTGATCTTTAACATGCCGCGGGAACAAAGGATCGTGCCATGTTCTCCTTCGAAAGCGATGCCTGACCCAAAGTCTTGCTGATCAGCCACTCGCACGATCGTGCCGTCCGCATATCGGTAGGCAAAGGAGAATCGTGGACAAGTACTGTAAAGGCTTCCTGCTGCGGGCCATTCAGCCTTCAGATCGAAAAAAGAAACGGGGCCGCTTTCATCCATATCGAGCGCCCACTGAACGATGTCGAGGTGATGCGCTCCGAAGTCCGTGATGTTGCCCCCAGAGTAGTCATAAAACCATCGCCAATTCGAATGCAGCCTCGCCGGGCAAAAGGGGGCGTCAGGGGCAGGGCCTAGCCACAAATCGTAGTTCAGACCTTCGGGCACTGGCGTTTCTGCTGTTTGATTGGCATGGCCGTTGTTGTCACGATTTTTGCTGGCTAGACCGACTCGAATCTGTCGCAGCTTGCCAATGCGCCCATTGCGAACGTATTCGCAGGCCATGCGAAAATGGATGTCGCTTCTCTGCTGGCTGCCGGTTTGCCAGGTGACTCCACTACGGCGCACAACATCGCTCATGAAGCGGCCTTCAGCGACGGTGAGGCTGAGAGGTTTTTCGCAGTAAATGTGTTTTCCTGCATGGGCAGCCGCCACTGCTTGCAGCGCATGCCAGTGATCGGGGGTAGCGATCTGCACGGCATCCACATCGGCACAGACCAGCACTTCGCGAAAGTCTTCGTGCGTTCGGCAGCCTCGCGTGTCATAGGTTTGGTCGACCAATCGGCGAGCGGGTTCGCGTCCCAGCGTTCCTGCTTTTTTGATGATACCTTTGTTGTAGCGAGCGGATTCGCGTTCGACATCGCATGCCGCGATGACTTGCACACGCTCATCTTGAAGGAAGCTTTTCAACACATCCGTGCCTCTGCCTCCACAGCCGATGACCGCCAGTGTGGTGCGCTCTGAGGGCGGTGGTCGACCGTCTTTTCCTAAAGCTGAGGCGGGAATGATGGATGGAAATGCCAAGGCACTGCTTGCTTTGGTGCATTGTTGAAGAAAATGACGACGGCTGGAATGGGGTCTCATGGTCGAGAGGGGTGCTGCCTTACCAACGATGCACAAGAACTGCCTCTTTTCTTGATAGCTGTTTTTGAGAACGTGCATGGTAGCAACGGCGTGCGTTGAATTCGGGACAGAGTCTCGCCAGCTCCTTGCATCGTCATTTGGGCTTGGTTTGTATGTTGGTAGATGAAATGCTTTCACCTACTTCTTGGCTTGATGCTATTTCGCACTTCCCTTTCCGCTCAGTCGGTTCCGCCCTCAGCCGGTGCCTCGACGGCGCAGCTTTGGGATCGTCACTGCCTGGACATGGAGATGGGTTGCCTTGGGATGCTCGGGGGTAACGCCACTTTGGATGATGGCATGGTGCCAGTGATACGCGCCTGGTGCTCGAATGAGCTGCTGGGCCTCGATTTTGCGAATACGTCCGAGGATTTCATCCGCAGCCGCTTGTGTCTTTTGGGGCGGTGGATCGAAGCGGGGCCAGCAAACCATGACCTAGGCCTCATGGGCAGTGCCGGGCAGGATCTTAGGCTGAATGGGTTTGCTCATGTCGGAGGGGTTGATGCCACTCATGAAATCCAGGATGTCGATGTAGCTATTAGCTTCCAAGAATCATCGGATGGTGTCGCCAAGGATCCAAACCTAGGGGGCAATTCGCTGGGCTTCACCGTCGGTTTGTCTTGGGGGTTTTAAGCGACACGCCATGAGTCGATTCAACATTGTCGAGGCCATTCGTGTGCGTGCCCAGCCTGAGGCGGTGGCATTGGTGCAAAAAGATCGCACGCTGAGCTTTGCTCAGCTTTTGGAGGAGTGTGATCGTTTGGTGGCAGAGATTCGACCGCATCTAGCAGCATATGCGACTCGTGCCGATCGTGTGCGGCTTGGTATGCATTTCCCCAGCTGTCTGGACTACGTACCTCTAGCGCTGGCCACCTTGGCCTCCGGGGCCTGTTTTGTGCCTGTGCCTGATGAACTTGCTGATGAGGAAAAGCGTGAGTTGCTCAGCCGCACGGCCTTGGATCTTGTGCTCGTGCTAGAGTCGGCGTCGGAATGGCTGCCTGCGGGCGCAGAGGTGTTGGCGACCCTGGCTGTCGGAGGACTAGCCGTGAAGCTAGCCCGAGTGCCTTCGACCTCACAGGCAGGTTTCCCCCGCGATGCCTTTGAGGCGCTGAATCCTGCCTTCATCCGCTTCAGTTCTGGAACGACGGGAAAGTCCAAAGGCGTCCTGCTTTCTCATGAATCGTTGTTGGAGCGAATCACGGCGGCGAATGAAGGGCTGCAAATCGGGCCGGGGGATCGTGTGCTGTGGGTGCTGCCCATGGCGCATCACTTTGCTGTCTCAATCGTGCTTTATCTCTATCACGGTGCCACGACGATCATTGAGGCAACTCATCTAGGTGAGGATCTGCTGCGCGCAGGTGCTCAGCTATCGGCCACCGTCATGTATGGCAGCCCGGTGCACTATCGCCAGTTGGTAGAGGCACCGGAGCTTGCGCCCTGGACCACGCTGCGACTTGCGGTGGCGACAGCAGCGGCTCTGGATGCTGCAACTGCGCAGAAGTTTCATGCGCGGTTTGGCCTGCCCTTGGTGCAGGGGCTCGGCATCATCGAGCTTGGCCTGCCTGTGCTGAATCGGGATGGCGCGCTCAGCGCGCCGGAAGCCATCGGTTTGCCACTGCCAGCCTACCAGTGCCTGCTGCGCGATGAGCAGGGGGTTGAGCCGGCGAGCGGTGAGGCTAGAGAGATCTGCCTGCGAGGACCGGGCATGTTTGATGCCTACCTGGATCCCTGGCTGCCGCGCGCTCAGGTCGTGGATGAGCAGGGCTGGTTTGCCACGGGCGATCTGGGGCGTCGGGATGAAAGCGGTCGTGTCTTCATCTGCGGGCGCAAAAAGACGCTGATCAATGTGGGCGGCATGAAGGTTTTTCCGGAAGAAGTCGAAGCTTTGCTGAACACTCATCCCAAAGTGCAGCGTGCGCTGGTCGAAGCGAGGCTGCATCCTTTGTATGGCGAGGTTCCCGTTTGTCGCTTCATCGCCAGTGCCGAGGGAGCCCCCACGGCCATGGAACTGCGCAATCACCTGCGTGCTCATTTGGCGGCCTACAAAATTCCGCTGATGTTCAGTGCGGTGCCTGAGCTGCCTCTGACGGCTAGTGGTAAACTGAAACGCGCCTGACCTTAGCCTTGACGGCTGATTTCATGCCCTACCATGGCCAGCGCCGCGATGGCAGCGGTCTCGGCGCGCAGGATGAGCGGCCCTAGCGTGATCGGCTGACAGTGATGCTCCTGAGCGAGCAGCTCCTCTGCAGGAGTAAAGTCACCCTCAGGACCCATGATGAGGCACACAGGACGTGGAGACCTCAGTTCCAGCTCATGAATGCGGCGCGTGTGCTCGCTCAGCGCGGGCAAGATGCGCAGGCCATCGGCAGGCATGGATGAAAGCGCGGCCGCGAAGGGCAGGGGAGTGTGCAGGCGCGGTACCCAGGGGGTGTGGCATTGCTTGGCGGCCTCCACCATGTGGCGATGCCACTTGCTGAGCTTCTTTTCCAAATGCTCCCCGTGCAGATGCACGACGGTTCGGCTGGTGATGATGGGCTGAATGCTAGCGGCACCGAGTTCGGCTGCCTTTTCCAGCAGCCACTCAAAGGGTTCGGTTTTGATCATCGCAGGGTAGAGATGGATCGGATGCGCGGCAGGTGGATGCGCTTCCACCGACTCGATGCTCGCCTGCACGGTGTTTTTGGCCACGGAAACCAAGACGGCCTCGGCCACGCGACCCGCCCCGTCGAAGATCTCCACGCGGTCTCCGGGCTGCTTTCTCAGGACGCGTGCACAGTGAGCGGCCTCATCTCCTTGAAGAGTGAGCTGCGGCGCCTGCCAAGCGCTGGCATTTAGGTAAAAGCGACTGAGTGCGGCCATGACTGCGCTTTTCCACCGAGGGAGCTTCTGCGTCAATCGAGGAAGCGAAACTCAGGAGTGGCCCAGAGTACCTGAATGAGTCGGGCGTAGTGATCGCGCTCGTCGTCAGCCTCGTCATTACCAGAACGCTGGGCCTCCAGGTAGAGCTGAGCTTTATCCAGCTCGGCGCTGCTGGGGGAGCGGCTGAGAGAGCGCTGGTAGGCCAGCCTGATGCGCGGCTCTGGGGCCTTCGCTTGTCTCAGCAGGTGCTCGGCGGCAGCCCGGGCCTGCTCGATGACTTGGGGATTGTTTAGCATGAACAGCGCCTGGGTCGCCACGGTGCTGGTGGTGCGTTGGCCGATGGGTTGGTTGATGTCTGCAAAGTCAAAAACCTCAAACAGCGGATGGCGCACGTTGCGGAAGGCGGCGGTGTAAACGCTGCGCCGCGTGTCTAGGAATTGAAAGCCATACTCTAAGTTTTGCACCTTGGTGTCATTGGCGTCCACCTTGCCCCCTCCCTGGATGTTTTGGCCACCAAAGGTGCGGTCTAGAGTGCCAGCAGCGGTGAGCATGGCATCTCGGAGGCATTCTGCATCCAACCGCTTGCGGTTCATGCGGGAGATCAGGCGGTTGTCGGGGTCGAGGGTCGAAGCATCGCCGGGTACGATTTCACTGCTCTGCCGGTAGGTCCGGCTCATGACCAGATGCTTCACCAGCTTTTTCAGGCTCCAGCCTTCTTGAACAAATCGCAACGCGAGGTGATCCAGCAGCTCAGGGTGTGAGGGGGCTTCACCGGTGCTGCCAAAGTTATCGGTCGTGCGCACGAGGCCCGCGCCGAAGAGCCAGTGCCAGATGCGATTCACCAGCACACGTGCCGTGAGGGGATTGTCGGCACTCGTGATCCACTGCGCGAGCTGCATGCGTCCACTTTGACCGGCAGGGATGGCTGGGGCTGGGCTTCGGCTGGCCACTTGCAGGAAACCTCGTGGCACCACGGTGCCCAGATTGCGAACGCTGCCGCGGATGTGAATGCGGGCATCTTCCGGCTGTGCATCCTCGGCCACGGTCATCGCCTCAGGCCGCAAGGGAGCTGTTTTTTTGAGCTGCTGAATCTGCTTTTCGAGATCAGCGAGCCGCCCTTTGAGCTCTTTTTCCACCTTGGACTGCGTCTGTGCTGGCATGTCCGGCATCCCTGCTTCGGCAGGGAGGAATTGCACCGCATCCACCGTCACGTAACCTTCTGCACCTGCATTGGAGATCATGACGAAGTTTTGCCCGCTGGCCTCAAAACGCCAGGTGCCCAGCGTGGTGAATTGCAGGCCGTTCAGGGCTTCGGTGGCTTGATTGCAGTAAACCAAGTCCTCGCCATCCGCGTGCAGCACGGTGGCGGCGATGCGTGGGGCTCGCCCCGGTCCTCCGCTGAAGGCGAGCCTTACCTCGTAGCGTCCAGGGGCAGGCAGTTTCGGGGTGAAGGTCAGGGTCTTTTCTCCCTTGCCCAGGTTTTCATCATGCAAGTACCCTCCGCCGATGAAGGGGGGATAACGGTTGGATGACTTCCAGCCGCCGACTTTTTGTGCTTCGGCGTCATCCACGACCACGCCTGGCAGATCCGCGGGCAGAATCTGGCGCTTTTTGCGCAAAGTCACGCTGCCAGCATCGCGCAATTGATCTTTCAGCAGCGCAGCCTCTGCCTGCCATCGGTTCAGCACGGTCTCGTGCTTCACGAGCTCGGCCTCTTGCTCACCTTCAAAGGGAAGCGGGGTGTCGATCCAATGAGCGACGTTGTCGGTGTAGTTCTTCAGCGTGCGGGTGCTGCGTAAAATACCTGCAAGGGCATAATAGTCTCGTGTCGGGATGGGGTCGAATTTGTGATCATGACAGCGAGCGCAGCCCAGCGTCATGCCGAGGAAGGACTTGCCCAGCGTGTCGAGCTGCTCGTCCACGATGTCCATGCGCAGCATGCCTTTGTCTTGCTCCTCATAATTCGTGGGTCCGAGTACGAGAAAGCCCGTGGCGGTGAGTTGGTTTCGGCGCTGTGCTGCGTTGTTGTATGGCAAAAGGTCGCCGGCGAGCATCTCCGTGATCATGCGGTCCAGTGGCACCCCCTCGCGCAGCGACTGGATCAAGTAGTCGCGGAATCGCCAAGCGTCCTTGAAGGGCAGCGAGCGGCCTCCGCCGGAGGACTCTGCAAAGCGGGTCATGTCCATGAAGTGAGAGGCCCAGCGTTCTGCAAAACCCGGAGAGGCCAGCAGGGCATCTACCTCCGCTTCCCAGGCCTGAGGTTGTCCCGTTTCCTCGGGCGGCAGACCGGTGAGGTCCATGTTCAATCGCCGACGCAGCGTGGTCGCATCGGCTTCAGAGCTTGGCTTCAGGCCCTTTTGCTCCAGTTTGGCCAGGATGAAGTGGTCGATCTCATTCAGGGGCCAGTCTTGCTGTCGTAGCTTGGGCAACGGTTGCTTTTTCGGCGGTTGAAAGGCCCAAAAGCTGTCATCAGCCTTTGCGCGGGTGCTCTCCGTCTTCGCGCCAGGAATCGTCGCTCTCGGGTCATAGGCTCCTTGGGCGATCCAGGTTTTCAGGTCTGCCAGCTCAGCCTCAGAGAGCTTTTTTTTCGGAGGCATCTTCAGGTCGCGATCCTCGTAGCTTACCGCTCGCCACAGCAGGCTTTTCTGCGTCTCACCTGGCTGGATGGCTGGCCCAGTGTCTCCACCCTGACGCCAACCGGCAGCGTGATCCAGTCGCAGGCTGCCTTTTTGTTTGTCCGCGCCATGGCAGTCCAAGCAGTGTTCATACAGCAGCGGGCGGATCTTTTTTTCGAAGAATTCAGCATCATCCACCGCAGTCGCTCCAGCACAGGGCTGAGTGTGCAGGAATAGCGGCAGCAAAAGGCAGGCAGGTCGGATCATCGCAGGAGAAATCACAGAAGCTCGGGAAACCCGCAGCGTTTGAGGACGGGAAGGGCTAACGGCCCAGAGAAAAGACCTCTTTCAGGCCCTCCGCGCTGGCAGGGTAGCTAAAGGCAGGCTAATCCAACAGAATGGACCAAGAACTCAATCTGGGGGAGCAACCCCTGCATGCCCTGATGCTGGAGCTAGGGCTGAGCAATCATGACCTCGTGAGTAGCAGCCCCGAGCCTCTAACCCACAAGGCCGTGCAGCGTGCGCGCAAGGGACGGCGACTGACCCCGCACATGCGACGTCGTCTGACTGCGGCGCTGAATCGAGCTGTTCAGGCTCGGATCGATCCCCCCGAACGGCGCGAGTGGAAGTTAACAGACTTGTTCAATTACTGAGATTGAATGTCACCAAGCCACGAGTTGGCGAGTGGAACGTCACTTGACACTGGGAAGCGTCTGTCGTCTGACTCCGGCGCTTCCTATCGCAACCACTCCCATGATCTCCATTCAGAAGCTTTTTGGCAAAAAAGATGTTTTTTTCGACCTGCTCGCCGCAAGCGCGACTCAGGCAAGAGCCAGCGTCAAAGCCCTGCACCTGCTGCTTTCCAGTCCTGGAGACACCCAAAATCTGGACGCATTTGCCGCCTCGCGACGTGAGGACAAGAAAATCACTCAGCAGATTGACGAAGCTCTGTGCCGAACCTTTGTGACTGAACTGGAGAGGGAAGACATTGAGGCCTTGGCCAATGCCCTTTACAAAATTCCCAAGACGGCCGAAAAGATCGCAGAGCGCATCCAGATCACTCGTGATCGGCTTAAAAACGTGGACTTTAGCCGACAGATCCAACTCATGGACACGGCCGCTGACACCGTCGTTACCATGATCGCAGAACTGCAGAAGCTGCATCTGGAGCGTGTGAAGGAACTGAACGAGAAGCTGCAGCAGGTGGAAGGTGAAGCCGACAAGTTGATCCTGGAATCTCTGCGCCAGCTCTACACCGCCACCCCTGATGCAGTGCAGGTCGTCATCTTGAAAGACCTCTACGATCTCATCGAGAAGGTGGTGGATCGTTGCCGTGATGCCGGAAACGTCGTCGCTCACATTGTTCTCAAAAACTCCTGATTCGCCAAGCGCATGACTCTCGTCTTGACCGTCGTCTTGGTGGCGTTGATTTTTGAATACATCAACGGCTTCCACGACACCGCGAACTCCATCGCCACCGTCGTCTCCACCAAGGTTCTAACCCCGCGTCAAGCCATCGTGCTGGCGGCGGTCACGAACCTCATTGGTGCCCTTTTTGGAACTGCCGTGGCCAAAACCATTTCTTCGGGCCTTGTTGATAGCCAGTACGTGAACACCATGACCATCACCTGTGCGCTTTGTGGCGGCATCGTGTGGAATCTCATCACCTGGTGGTTTGGGTTGCCCTCTAGCTCCAGTCACGCCTTGGTGGGCGGCCTCATTGGTGCCACGCTGGCCACTGCCCATGGTGATTGGGAAGCACTCATTTGGTCCAAAGCTCCTGAGGCTGGAAAAAGCTGGTATGAAGGCGGTGGTCTTCTCTACAAAGTCGTGCTGCCGATGTTCAGTTCGCCATTGGCAGGCTTTATCGTGGGTCTGCTGGTCATGAGTCTCCTCTACAGTCTGTGTTACTCTTTGCGCCCGTTGGTGGTGAGCCGAGTTTTTGGCAAACTGCAGATTTTCAGTGCCGGCTTTATGGGATTCAGCCACGGCCAGAATGATGCGCAGAAAACCATGGGCATCATCGCCCTCGCTCTGGTCGCAGGCACCAAAGCGGGAGAACTCAATCAAATTCCGGATTGGCTGAGTTTCTTGCGGATTGAGTCTCTCGGTGAAAAGAGCGACCAAATCCCCATCTGGATCAAGGTGGTGTGTGCGTTGACCATGGCAGCGGGCACAGCGGCTGGCGGTTGGCGCATCATCAAGACGCTTGGTCACAAGATGGTGAAGCTGCAGCCTGTGCATGGCTTTGCTGCTGAAACCACGGCTGCGACTGTGCTCTTTGTCGCTGCGAAGCTAGGTATGCCTGTTTCGACCACACATGCCATTACCACCAGCATCATGGGCGTCGGTGCGGCCAAAAGCTGGAATGCCATTCAATGGCATGTCGTAGGCCGTATCATCTGGGCTTGGGTTCTGACAATCCCCGCCACAGCAGGGCTGGGCTATGTTTTCTACAAAATGGTGGGTTCCTAATTGAAACTGACCGTGCGGATCGCAAAGCACGGTTCCTCTTCAAGAAGCTGAGATGAATCATCAGGAGACAAAGCCGAACGCTCCACTTCTCTAAGCACCGATACTGCAGCAGATGCGTTCGGTGAACGCCCTCGTTTTATCTTAGCTTCTGATCGGCTAGGACAGCTTCTGTTATGGCTTCGGGCATCCAGTTTCATCGAACAAGCTTTGGAGGCCTTCGACTGAGGAGTCCTGCCCGTGGCATAGATTGAGAGTCCAGGATGCTTTGTTTCCAAGAGGCCATGACTTTTAGCTTTTCGACTAAACCGAAAGTTAGGTCAACTTGGCATCTGCTAGTCCCTCTGCCGCTGGGATTGAATAGAAGTCTCGTTTGATAAAAAAACCCGTCATCCACGGAAGGATGACGGGTTGTGAAAAAGAGAAGGCAGTGACCTTCAGGCTCGACGAATTAGCTCACGTGCTGGCTGACATACTTCGCCAGCTCAAACATGGTTGCGGAACTCTTGCCACCGAACAGAGCCTTGAGCTTGTCATCGGCATTGATGTTGCGCTTGTTCTTCTCGTCCTGGAGACCCTGCTTTTTGATGTGATCCCAGATACGCTTCGTGATCTCACTGCGAGGTTGAGCGGTTGATCCCACGATGGCAGCCAGAACTGCGTCGGGTTGCACTGGTTTCAGAAGGGCAGGGTTTGCTTTACGTGTTGTTGCTTTTTTGGCCATAGGACCGCGATGCTGGCAGTTTCCCGTGCCGGGGTCAATAGGTCTTCACTGCCTTTTTGATCTTATGGATCATTTTTTATGGTAGGAGCTACAGCTATTTCATGCGTTCATGTGCGAAGATTTTGAAAGCTCCCCCAGCGCCGTAAGGATCGACCATGGGCCCGGAAGCGCCACGAACATGTTTGTGGATAAAGTCTGCCTGGGTTCCTGACCAACCACAGTTCAAACCCGCACTCTCCATCCATTGCTGAAAATCCGTGAAGTTGATGTCCGCAGTCAGATCTTGTCTTCCAGGTCGCTCATAAATCTCGAGACCTTCCAGACGCTGGTGCATGAAGTAAGCTCTCAAGGTTCCGCGCGGACGGCGATGATAGAGAGTTGGAAAAACATCGCCGTAATCAATAGATAAAATGCTGCCGGAATGCCAGAGGGGAAGCCACCCGTTTAGCCAATCGTAAACCGATTCATGCAGTTCGCAGCGTTGGTTAGCCGTAGGTGGCTGCCAAGCAATCGCAGAAAAGTGAGATTGCTTCTCTGGTGCCATCTCAAGTGGTTGGAGCTGTTCCTTGTGTCCCTTAGAATCTTCTGTCACATACACTTCATGCCATCTCCCCTCATGATACTGGATTAGTCTAACGGGAAACGCATCCAGTAGTTCATTGTGGTAAATCCAAGCGTGTCCTCTGCAGGCCGTCAGCGCCTGTTCCAGGTGGTCATGCCAAAGAATGCTTTTGCCTAAACGATGCTTTTGCTGCTCTCTCAAAATGGTGGAGTTCTCCACGATATGCCATCTGAAGCAGCGCCGCTGCCACCAGCCTAGGCAACGCTGAATTTCGGCCATGAGCATGCCATTCCCTGCGCCGATTTCGATGACGTCGCAAATGTCTGGTGAGTGAACCGAACTAGTCTTGATCCAGCGTGCGATTGCCTGACCTAGCAGAGGCGAAAGAGTCGCTGAGGTAGCAAAGTCTCCCTGAGAACCACCTACTGCACGGATCTGGTTAGCATAGTAACCTAGCACGGGATCATGCAGCGCTCGTGCCATGAAGGAGGCGAACGACTCGGTCATTGTGGGAAGAGCGTTCGCCTGAACTAAATCTTTTTACTTCAGCTCTTTGATACGAAGGTTACGAAACTTGTAAGTTGCCCCTTTTTCGCCGTGGTGCTGGATGGCGATTGCGCCAGATGCATCGGTTGCATCTTCGATATCGGTGGTGACTACACCATTGACTTCGATCTTTAGTTTTTTGCCCTGGCAAGTGATGCGGTAGGTGTTCCAGTCATTGCGCTTAAAGGCATCTCCAGCGCGGGTGCGGAAGGCTTGTTCACTGGCCTTATCTCCTTTGATGGGGCTGATGAACCACATGCGCCGACCTTCATCATACAAGCCACCTGACCACTTTCTCTTTTCGTCTCCATCCACTTCCGCTTGGTAGCCGAAGACCTTGTTGGGTTGAACATGGGCACGGAACATGAAGCCGCTATTGGCCTTACCTGGAGGCAGAAGAATTTCGCCTTCGAAGATGAAGTCACTGTAGGTCTTTTCCGTGACGACGAAAAATTTCTTCTCTCCTGTCAGATGAATTTCACCCTCTTTGACTTCGATCGTGCCCCATTCGTACGGGTTTTTCCATCCCGTCATGGTCTTGCCGTCAAAAAGAGGCGTGAATCCATCTTCAGCAGAGGTGGTGGAGACGAAGAGGAGCAGGGCACTGGCAAGGGCGAAACGACGGGTGATCATGGTTTAAGAGGATGCCGGATTATTCCTCTCCAGCCTTTTTTGCAAACAAAAAGGCCGGGACGTTTCCGCCCCGGCCTCCGTTTAGATGGTTAATGACAAGCGATTAGTGTTCGTAACCGGTTTCTCCGTGTTCAGCAAGGTCAAGACCGACTGCTTCTACTTCCTCACTTGGACGCAGGCCAACGATAGCTTTCACAATGATCGTGATGATCACCGTCGCAACCACGCTCCACACGATGGTTAGCGCCACGGCTTTCAGCTGGTTCATCAGCAAGCCTTCTTTCAGGCCTGCCACGATGGAATTGGCTTTCTCATCAGCAAACACTCCCGTCAAAATCGCGCCCAGCGTGCCCCCGACACCATGCACACCAAAGGTGTCCAGCGCGTCATCGTAGCCCAGCATTTTCTTCAAGTAAGCCACCGCGATAAAGGGAATCACCCCCGCGGCCACCCCCATGATCACCGATGAGGTCGCCGTGACGAAGCCTGCGCCAGGGGTGATGACCACCAGACCTGC
>CANNQP010000015.1 GCA_947507875.1 Verrucomicrobiaceae bacterium
TGACGGGCAAACCCAGCACGTTCCCGCCGAGCACGCACAACCATGCCTGGTCGCAGATCACCAGCGGCAGTCCGAGCGACAATGCCGCCCTCGTGGCCTTCGTGCAGAGCAATGGAGCCTCGGGACAGATGTTCGATTTGCTAATCCCATTGCAGCTCACCAGCCAGACGGCCTACAACTCGCTGATCTCGGTGCCCGATCTAGTTCTGCCCCGTGATGCGGTGATCACCCACATGGGCCTCGCACTCCGGGACGCCACACCGCGAATGGCCGACTTCTTCTTCCAGTTGAACGTGGTGCTGTTTTGCAGCGACGCGCCTGGCTATGCCTCCATTGGCGGCCTGTATGCCCAGTCGTTCTGGTTTTATGAGTATTTCCCGAACGGCGACAGCCGTGGTCTCGGCGTTCCTCTTCTCGTCAATGGGTCGGTCACTATGCCGACGGGCTCGAAGGTGAATGTCAGCCTCGATACCGGATACGCGGATGCCTACTTCACTGTGCCGACCTTCAACGGTCTCTGGCTGCGAGTGCGCGGGCGCTACACGAACTGATCCATGAAGCTCGCCATCATCACCTGTCACTACAACTGGTTCGGCTTTGAGCGGCCTCGACAAAACCTGCGCCGCTTTCTGGAGTCCACCCAGGGATTGCCCGTTTACGGAGTGGAGGCTCAACTGCCGGGGCATCCCCTGCAGACGGCCGGCTTGACCGGCTGGAGACAGATCACCGCCGACAATGACCAGGTGATGATGCAGAAGGAATGTCTGCTAAACATCGCGGCAGCCATGGTGCCAGGCCATTATGAGGCGCTGGCCTGGGTGGACGCGGACATCCTCTTCAGCAACGAGCGCTGGTTCGATCAAACTGCCCGTGCCCTGGACTTTTTTCCGGTCGTCCAGCCGTTCTCTAAAGCTCAATGGCTCGCGCGTGATGACAGCGTGAGCATGGAACGACCAGGCATTGGCAAGGAGCCTGATCTGCTTCACCGCTGTGTCGCGCATCCAGGCTTCGCCATGGCGGCAAGGCGTGCTTTGTGGACTCAACGACGCGGGGGTCTCTATGAACACCTGGTGGTGGGCAATGGTGATGTGGGTTTTGCCTCCACTGTCCTCGACTACGACCAGCCCGGCCACATCGTCATGAACCCGGCTTTGCGCGCCCACTATGATGCTTGGGCCACGCCGGTGAAGGCCTGGATCAAAGGCCGCTCCATGGGTTGTGTGCCTGGCAATGCCAGTCACCTCTGGCACGGTGCACTGAAGGACCGGCGTTACCTGGAGCGCAACGATGTCTTGATCAAGACGCTCGATCCTTCCATCCACCTGACTCACGCAGACAATGGTCTGCTGACCTGGACACCCGCAGCACCGTTCGGGTTGCGCTACGCGATCCGATCCCATTTCGCCAACCGCCGAGAAGACGGCTAACCCCCATGATGACGATCACCTCCAATTCAGTTTCCATGACGGGCGATACGGCCCGCCAATTCGCCCGCCTCTTACTCGCCATGCGCCAGATGGGCAGGGGCTTGATCATGCAGCCGGGCGGTAGCTACATCTCGGCGGATGGATTGCCGCTTCCCAGCGAGGAGCAGATCAACGCTGCGTTGGCTGCCACAGAACAGACCCGGCTCCGTACACGATTGCCAGGCATCACCGCACGGCAGCTTCGGCTCTGGCTCCATGGCGCGGGCTTGCTGCAACAAATCCCAACGCTGATCGCAGCCCTGCCCGAACCACAACGCACCACCGCGCTGATCGAGTGGGAGTTTTCGAGCGACTATCAAAGAGATCATCCTCTCGTGATCCAGCTCGGAGCCGCACTCGGCATGACGAGCGCCGACATGGATCTGGCGTGGAAGCAGGCGGCAGGGCTTTGATCTTCGTTGCGCAACGAACTCGCGGATGGCTACGGCTCGCGAGCTTCCACCCCGAATCTTGCATTCAGCGCGGCACGCACGGCATCCACATCAAAGAGATGCATTCGAGGGCTGGTCGCGAGATACGGAATGATCCGCTGCGCCACCCAGTTGTCGATGGTTCGCGAACTGACTCCCAGAAGAGCAGCCAGGGGCTTCTTTTTCAGCAGAGGTGATGGAGGATTGGGTGTTGGGTTCATACAGAGATTCGCATGTCAAGGTGGGGTGGCGCAGGTTCATGGCATGATGCCGAACCACTGGTCGGCTGACTCCTTGGTCACCAGTTCCCGGTAATGCTTGAAGATGATCGCCGGCGAATTGCCCGCCTCCAGCGCCACCTGGGCCGCGCTCTGCACCACGGCGATCCGGTAGCTGATGTAGGAGTGACGCAGGGCGTTGTGCGGCCATGGAATGCCCAGGCTCTTGGCCAGACGCCTTGCCTTCAAGAAGACGCCATCGTCAGGAACCACGGGGCCATTCCGCTCGATCTTCACCAGCCAGCCGGCCAGATTGTCGGTGATGGGCACAATGCGGCGCGAGGCTGTCTTGGCCTGTCCGGCGCGCAACTCGATGATTTTTCGCCCGAGATCCACGGCGCTCCAATTCAGCCGGGCAATTTCAGCACCACGCAGTCCCGCGAATCCACCGATGGCCAGGATGGGAATCAAATCCTCTGTCGCTGCCCTCATGAGCTTTTCCATCTGCTCGGGCGTGAAGATGCCAACATCTGTGTCCGCCTGCTTGCCGCGCTTGAGAGCTTCCGCCACCGTGGCTTCACCCTTGGGCAGATAGCCACGCCGCTTGGCAAAGGAGAAAAGCTCCTTCACGCGTTTGAGCCAGTTGTTGCGGGTGACCATGGAATGCGCCCCACGACGCAGCCAGCCGTCGATCATGGCCCCAGTCACCTTGGTGATCTCGCCAGGGAACGACTTGGCAAACTGGCGAAGGTTCCCGTCCAGCAGCTTGAGGTAGTGCCCATTCACACCGTCCTGCTTCTTGAGCAGGAGGAGTTCGTCAACCACCCGAGGCACGGTGATGCCAGCCTCATAACTGCGCGACCTCGTCACGAAATCCTCCACGGCCATCAGCAGCGGCACCTCGCCCAGCTTACGCCGACACTGGAGGTATTCCTCGACGACTGAAACCAAGGGCAGTCCCAGCGGCTTGAGCATGTGCTGGACAGCCCGAAGAGCCTCTCGGTCCTGAGGGCGCAGATCATTATCGCTGCTCACGCCGCGCTGGATATTGAGTGCGGCCTTGCGTGCCTCTTCCTTGGCAGCATCCAGTGAGCCGAAGGTACGCCGCCGCCGCTGCTGGTTGAGGTAGAACGCGACAGTGAACCGGGGCATTCCACGGCAGAGGCCCCGGTAGATGGGCACGGCTGCGGAGCCCTGCTTGACCACCGCCACAGGTTTGCCCTTGCCCCGAGAGGTGAGGGCTGGAGTTGTCATGCTTTTGTCATGCATGACCATGGGTGGAGTGTCAAAAGACAGCCCCCTGAGGCCGTCCAAAGCCCGTGGAATATGGGCTCCAGAGTGATTGGTTGCCCTGTTTTGAGGGCTCTTTTTGTAAGCCCGTTGGGGTTCGGCGGGATGAAAACGTGTGGTGACTCGATACCCAGGGTTCTGCGAACCCTAGGCTGCATGACGCAAGCCCGTTGGGCTTGGTTGATCGTAGCGTTCCCTTTCTGCCTCTGAAGATGGCAACCGGAGATTTGCATGAGCAACACAACGATTACTCCAAAGGTGCAGATCACCGTTGCCCTGCGCGTGCCTGACAGAACGCTAAACCAAGGCAACGAGAACAAGATGATTGCCAAGAAAGCTGCCAGGACCAGTTGAACCGAGTTCGGCAGGCCGAGGGCGGTAAACCAATAGGAATGGCTCAAGAGCAATCCGAACGGCACAAATAACAATGCCCTGAGATCTTGAATGACTGGCCAGACAAGGAAGCAACCAAGGTAAGCAGTCACAATTCAAGCTGGAATCCATCTGTGCCAACAGCGACGGTTTCGCAGAGAGCTTTCGCCCCGATTCGATAGACCTGTCAGACTGTTGGGCAGTTTCATCGTGGGTTGAAGCGAATGCTGACATTCGCTCTACGGCTCAGTGATTAAACAAAAACTCCTTCGAGCTCATCAGGCTCCAAAACAGATCTTCCAGCGTGACGCGGCGGTCTTCGGGTTTGGCGGCGGTGAGCAGCGCGGTGGCTTTTACGAGTTCGCGGTCGGTGGGGGCGCGGGTGAGGGTGAGGAGGTAGGCTTCTTCGATGATCTTGGCGTCGGGTTGCTGGCTGGTGAGCAGGGTGTCGAGGCGGTTGTCTTTTTGGGCGAGCTTTTGGTTCAGCGTGTCGCCGTTGGCGATGTGAAGCGCTTGCGCCATGCTGGGCTCGTTCGTGCGCTCGCATTCGCAGGTGGCGACGCGGTCGGCGCGGCCGAAACTCTTCAAGAAGTAGCTCGCGATGTTGCTGTCGGGCAGTTGCAGGGCGCGGAAGCCCATGGGGTAGGCGTCGGCAGTGCCGCGGTTGGCGTTGCGGCGGTCGATTTTGAAGGTGGTGGGCGCGGCGGTGACTTGGCTCACGGTATCGAGCAGCACCTCGGCCTTCAGCCGGCGCGGGACGTAGTGTGAGCCGTAGCGGAGGTCGCTGATGTTTTCGGGAAGGGTGATGCTGCTGCGCTGGTAGGTCTCGCTTTGCAAGATGGTGCGCATGAGGGCCTTCAGGTCGAACTTCTGCTTCACGAGATGCTCGCAGGCGGCGGCGAAGAGCGGCTCGTTGCTGGCGGGATTGGTGACTCGGAGGTCATCGACGGCCTCGACGAGGCCGCTGCCGAAAAAGTTCGCCCACACGCGGTTCACGATGGCGCGTTGGAAAAGTTTGTTATCCGCGCTGGTGAGCCAGTTCGCGAGCGTGATGCGTCGATCCTCGGTAGAGGTCATCGAGACAGGCTGCAAGGCATCGAGCGGGCGTGGCGGCTGCGGCTTGCCGGTGAGCGGCGCGACGAGATCGCCCTGGGTGTCGCTGAAAAGCACGCGCTCGTCGGCTTGCGTGCCGTTTTTGGTGCGCACGCGGGCGAAGAGATTCGCGAAGGCGTAGTATTGATCGTAGGTCCACTTTTCCATCGGGTGGTTGTGGCACTTCGCGCAGCCGATGGAGGTGCCGAGGAAGGCCACGCTGACGGTTTCGGCGCACTTCGTCGGCTCGTCGTTGAGGATGAAAAAGTTGCCGCCGCCGTGCTCGAGCGTGCTGCCGGTGGCGGTGAGCAGATCACGCACCATGGCGTCCCACGGCGTGTTCGCGGCGACGTGTCGGCGGATCCAGTTGTAATACGACCACATGGCCTGCGGCATGAGCTTGTCGCCATTCACGAGGAAGAGATCGCTCCAGCGATGCGACCAGTAATCGACGAACTCGGGCCGCTTCAGCAGCGTGTCGATGAGGCGATCGCGTTTGTCAGCCGCTTTGTCCGCGAGGAAGGCTTTCGATTCTTCCGGCGTGGGCAAAACGCCGATGGTATCGAGAAACGCCCGGCGCAGGAACTCCGCGTCCGTGGCACGACCCGACGGCGGGATGTTCAACTCGCGCAGTTTGGTCAAAACATGCTCGTCGATGAAGTTGCGCGGCTTCAGCACCGCGAAGGCGGCGGCATCGAGTTTGCCCGGTTGCGGCACGGTGACGGTGGTGACGCTCAGCAGGCTCAAATACCACGCACTGACCGTCGCCTCGCCACTGCCAGTGGTTTTGATGAGGCCGCTGTCATCGACGGTGGCCACGCTGGCGTTGGTGGCGTTGTATTTGCACCAGCGCGTCACGTCCTCGCTGTGTCCATCGCTGAATTTCGCGGTGACTTTGAGCTGAACGCTTTTGCCCGCCTGCGTGATGAGATGCGGCTCCGACATGCTGAGCGAAACGATGCGCGGATCATCCGCCTTCGGCCCCGGCGCCCCCGCCGCGATCCAATCGACGATGGCTTTGTATTCCGGCGAGTTCACCTCGAAGCGCTTGTCGCCCTTGTGCGGCACCGCTTTGACCGCCTTCAGCAGAAACAGACTGCGCGCCGGATCTTCAAGCGTCAGACGACGCCCGTTCGCACTGCGCGTGATCGAAAGCCAGTCGCCTTCGTCATCGAAACCACGCAGCGAGAGACGGAAGCCGCCTTGTCCGGCGGCAGCGCCGTGACACGCGCCCATCGCGCAACCGTAGCGCGTGAGAATCGGCTGGATAGTGTTGCGGAAGGAAGGGGCTTCGGCGGAGACAAAGGAAACCGCTGATAGCAGGATGAAAAGAATGACGGGGAGGCTTCGCATGGTTCGGTCGCGGTGGGGTTGTCGCGGGGAGATTTGAACCGCTGATATGACGCTAATTGGACGCTGATGAATACAGATGGATTGAGGCTTGGGTTATGAGCGTCATGTCAGCGTCTCATTAGCGGTTAGGAACTGCTTGAAGAGTTTAGGTTGTACGGTTTGCATGGAGACATGTTGAGCGTTGAAGACTACGAACCGGAAGAAGAACTGAATCCGCTGGCGGAGGAGGGTTTCGAGTTCATGGGCGCCGCGTTTGAGGTGCATCGCGTCGTGCGCGGAGGTTTGCTTGAAGAGGTTTATCAGGAGAGCTTGGAGGAGGAATTGCGGCTTCGACGCATTCCGTTTGTCCCGAAGCAGGAGCTGGCGGTTTACTACAAGGGCAAGGAGCTGCGTCAGCGATACATCCCTGACCTGTATGTCCATGGAGAGTTGGTCGTGGAGCTGAAGTCGTTGCGAGCGCTTTCGCCGGAGCATGTGGCGCAGCTTTTGAACTACATGCGTCTGTCTCGGAAAGCGGTGGGTTACTTGATCAACTTTGGCCCGCTCGGGAAGGTCGAGTGGCGGCGATATGTGCTGCGTGAGTTTGTGGAGCCTTGGATGCTGAGAAAACGCGAAGATCGTCGATGAGGCGGATTTTTTGAACCGCTGATATGACGCTAACGAGACGCTAATGAATCCAGATTTATGGATTGAGAATATTAGCGTCATATCAGCGTCAAATTAGCGGTTCAAAACCTGCCCATCACGCAAACAGCTCCTTGATCGCCTGCGTGCCGAAATCGACGACGGGGAAGGGGCGGCCTTGTGGGCCGGGGAGCTCGGTGTGGAGATCGACGCCGAGGGCTTGGTAGATGGTGGCGACGATTTCTTTCGGGGCGACGGGGCGCTCGGTGGGATAACCGCCGATGTCGTCGGATTTGCCGATGACTTCGCCGCCTTTCACGCCGCCGCCGGCGAAATTGACGGTCCAGCAGTTCGGCCAGTGGTCGCGACCCCCGGCTGGATTGATCTTCGGCGTGCGGCCGAATTCGGCGAGGCAGGTGACCATGGTGTCGTCGAGCATGCCGCGCTGGAATAGGTCCTCGATCAGGGCGCTGTAACCTTGGTCATACATCGGCGCGACGATGTCGCGCATGCCTTCGATGCTGGTGAAAGGTTTCGAGCCGTGAATGTCCCAGGTGATCTCGCCAAACACGGTGATGAAGGTGTTCACGGTGACAAAACGCACGCCACGTTCGACGAGGCGACGCGCGAGCAGGCAGCTCTGGCCGAAGCGGTTCATGCCATAGCGTTCGCGGACTTTGAGTGGCTCTTTGGTCAGATCGAAGGCCTCGCGGGCCTGCGTGCTGGTCATGATGCGGTAGGCGGACTCGAAGTTCGAGTCCATGAGCTTCGCCTGCTCGCTGTATTCGAAATTGCGCACGCTGCTGTCCACCAGCTCGCGGAGTTGCTTGCGACGCTCCAGACGCACCTCGCTGATTTCCTTCGGCGGCAGCAGATCGGGCACCTTGAAGTCTTTTTCGGATGGATTCGCGTTCAGGACGAACGGATCATACGCCTTGCCGAGGAAGCCCGCGTCCTGGCCGTGCGGCATGTTGCCCCCGGTGGGGCCCATCGTCTCCGGCAGGATGATGTGCGCGGGCAGATCGCTGCGGCGGCCTTGGAGGAACTCGAGAGCGCTGCCGACGTGCGGCGTGATGACACCGCCGGTGAAAAGACGGCCCGTCTGCATCATCTGATGCCCGGTGTCATGCACTGCGGCGGCGGTGTGGTAGCAGGAACGCACGAGGCTGAACTTGTCCGCGATTTTGGCGTGCAACGGCAGGATCTCGGAGATCTCAAAGGCATTGCTCTTCGTGCGGATCGGCTTGAACGGGCCGCGAATCTCGCTCGGCGCGTCCGGTTTCATGTCCCAGAGATCCTGCTGACTCGGCGCCCCGAGGTTGAAGATCATGATGCAGGATTTGTTGCTCTTTTTCGCGTCCACGCGGCCCTCGGCCTTCAGTTTGGCAAACCCTGGCAATGTGAGGCCAATGGCACTCAAAGCACCAGCTGAAAGAAAATCGCGGCGCGTCACGCCATCGCAGGTGTTGACGGCGGCTTTGTCGGTGAAGGTGAACATGGTGAAGTGATTGAAGTCACCTCTACATACGACATTAAGGCACTTATCTAAATGGACGATGCCGCTTCTTGTAGAGGCGATTTTCCGCTCTTGGATCAATCACTTTTTAATGCTTGGGACACATACAGAGATGCCAAGAAGCCCACGGAGATGGGCATCGGAAGCCTAGGTCGAAGGTCCAGATAAGTTGACTTTAGACGTTAGCTTTAGCGCTTGCCTCGTGCAGGAGGTGAGGCAAAGACCAAGGCATTCATTATGGAAAAACTTATCGTTCACGGCGGCGCGCCTCTGAGGGGCCGAGTCAATATCAGTGGAAGCAAGAACTCTTCTTTACCGATTTTGGCCGCCACTTTACTCACCCGAGACACCTGTACCATTCGGCGTGTACCAGACCTGAGTGACACCAATTACATGGTAAGAATCCTCGGTGAATTAGGTGCCGAAGTGGAGCGGGCAAGCGGGGTTGTGGTGGTTAAAGCTGAGAAAATCAAATCTGTCGCGCCATACGATCTGGTTCGCAAAATGCGTGCTTCGATTTGTGTCTTGGGCCCACTCACTGGGCGCTTGCGCAAATGCACGGTTTCACTTCCTGGAGGCTGCGTCATCGGCGATAGACCGGTGGATTTGCATTTGAAGGGATTGGAGGCCTTGGGGGCTGAAATCCAGGTGGATGGCGGTGATATTCGAGTCAACGCACCTAAAAAATCTTTCAAAGGTGCGAGCCTCAATCTCATGGGCAAGCATGGCTCAACCGTGCTTGGCACGGACAATGTGATGATGGCAGCCGTGTTGGCTAAAGGAACAACGGTGATTGAAGGGGCTGCTGCAGAACCTGAGGTGGAAGACTTGGTCAATTTTTTGATCAAAATGGGCGCAAAGATCGAGGGAGCTGGCACCCATCGGGTCATCATCGAAGGCGTCAAGGAATTGCATGGTGCTGAACACACGGTGATCCCGGATCGTATTGAAGCAGGCACCTTTCTCTGTGCGGGTGCAATGATCGGCGAAGGCATCACCATCCGCCGGGTCATACCTGAGCATTTGCAGGCGGTAACAGAAGCTCTGAAGAAATGTGGCTTCGTTCTCGAGATCGGCAAAGAAAGCATTAGCATCGCCCCGAATCCTACAGCCAAGGGCTTTGATCTGACGACCCTGTGTTACCCAGGATTTCCTACGGACATGCAGGCTCAGTTTTGCGCTCTGGCCTGCATCATCAATGACGTCAGTACCATTACGGAAACGATTTTCCCCCAGCGATTCATGCATGTGGCTGAAATGAAGCGCATGGGAGCTGACATCGACCTCCAGGGAGCTACTGCCCGAATTCGTGGTGGAGCCAAACTGAAGGGGGCTCCTGTCATGGCGAGCGACTTGCGCGCATCTGCCGCTCTGGTTCTAGCTGGCCTCGTGGCTGAAGGGCGCACCGAGGTCAATCGCCTGTATCATATTGATCGCGGTTATGAGCATCTTGACGAAAAGCTGGCAGCCCTCGGTGCTGAGTTAGAGCGGGTAAGGGATTGATCATTCCTTTGAAATTTCAGGCGTCATTGAACAGATGCCTGTTTTTCCAAAAATAACTAAAACCCGAGATGACCGTCAGTAACGTCGTAAATCCGACGATGCTAGCTCCGATCCACCAATGGGCGGGTGATGGCTCTAACCATGGCTGAAGAAACCCAAAAAGAGTTTCTTCGGAAGCAGCACCCAGCAGGAAAAAAAGAACAGTGATGATTTGCCAGGCCATTTTGTGTTTTCCGAGACGTTCAGCCGCCAAAACTTCTCCTCGTTGTGCTGCGATGAGACGGATGCCCGTAACGAAAAATTCTCGCCCCAAGATAGCGATAGCGATCCAAGCTTTCATTTCCGTCCTCTCGACTAGCAAAATAAACGCGGCAGCGATCAGCACTTTATCGGCAAGTGGATCAAACAGTTTGCCAAAATTAGTTACCAGATTTCGTGCGCGCGCTATGCTGCCGTCTAGGTAATCTGTGATGGAGGCAGCAGCAAAAACCAGCAGGGCTGCCGTCATGGCATGACTCCATGGAATGTAAAAGCATGCCACAAAAACGCCAGTGAGGGCAAGGCGTGCTACAGTGAGCTTGTTGGGTAGATTCATGCTTTAGCAGGGATGATTCTCTCTTTGTTAGCGGGAACTGCTACCTCCTGTCAAATGGCGCTGCGCGAGCTGACAAAAAAGGCATTCAAGGTCATTCGTCGCTTTTCCCAATCTTGGAAGATGCTCTGCTTTAGGACCGTGCTATTGTCTTCGGCAAACAGTTCCTTAGTTGGAATTTTTTTCATATGTCTCAGGTATCACCATCTACTCCCTGGAGCGGTGCTCCACGCGCCGCCTTTCGTTCCCGCGAGGACTGGAGTCTCAAATGGTGGGTCATGTTTGCCGTCATATTGTCCTTTTGTTTTCATGGCTTGCTGTATGTCAGCTTCGATAAGATTGGCATGATCTTTGGTGGTGCCACCCGTCAGCCAGTTTTAGTGAAAAAAAAGCCAATGGAGAGAATCAAAATCGATCAAAGGTTGCTGCAGGAGCAGCGGGCAATTCAGGAGATTCCAGAGATCATTGCGCCTGGCAATCAGCCTGACATCAAGGCCTTCGAACCTAACCTCGATAACTTTGATAAGGCAGCGATGCTCCCTGAAAACCAAGAAATCGATCTGACCCCGAACGTCAAAGAGATCACCAATTTTATCAGGACGAATGATCGGGATGAAGGTAAAGCCAAAGAGGCCAGTCACATGAAGGAAATGGCGGCATTGCTTGCCCCTACGGCGAGTTTGGCGGCCCCTAACTTAGCTAGCGCCATGGCCAGTGTCAGGCGTGATATGTTATCCAAGCCCGTTTCTGAAAAACAGATGCTTTTGGACGCAGGAGTCCTTGAGCCAAAAAATGGCACCGATGTGATCAGCACGGATTTGATTGGCGAACTAAAAAAGCAGAGCACAAGCGATGCCGCTGCAACTCGCGTGAAAGGATTTAGCAATCTTGATGACCTGCTGGGAGGAGGAGGGCAGATGGGCGGCAGTACTGCGCCCATCTTGATGCCAACCGATTTACTCTTTGAATACGGTAGCGATCAATTAGCTGAAGGTGCGCGACTCAGCTTGATGAAGCTTGGTTTTTTGATCCAAAAAAACCCCGACAGCGTTTTCATTGTCGAAGGTCACACCGACAGCTTTGGTGGCGATGAGTTTAACCTGGGCTTGTCGCTTAGGCGAGCCAATGCCGTGGTGGAATGGTTGCGAAACTCTCTGCGTCTAGGCACAGATCGTATCCAAGCTGCAGGTATGGGAAAATCCAAACCCATCGTTGACCCTCAAGGCACCGTTGAAGAGCAAAACCTGAATCGACGTGTCGAAATCAAGGTCAGGCAAAGAAAGTGAAACCTCTTTACCGCTGATCGGAAGAACCCGGGAATTCAGCATTTTGGTTTTGATGAAGGCTGCTGATGAATGTAAAGCGGAGTTTGTTTTGCGAATCATGCCGCATGAGTTCCTCACTGCACACGTGGTACAAGATCATCGTTGATTAAGTTGAGAAGATGACAACGACACGCTTTGCCCCCAGCCCCACAGGCCTTCTGCATCTCGGGCATGCCTATGCTGCGCTTTTTGCCGCCAATCGCGCTGGGCAAAAGGGTAGATTTTTGGTGAGGCTGGAGGACATTGATCAAACCCGTTCTAGAGCTGAGTACGAAGAAAATATTTTCACCGATCTGGCTTGGCTCGGACTATCCTGGGAAAAGCCAGTTTTGCGACAATCTGACCATCTCTCATACTACCAGTCAGGTTTAGATAAGCTTCATCAGCTAGAGGTGCTCTACCCCTGTTTTTGCACGAGGCGTGAAATTCAACAGGAAATCAGCTCAGCAGGGCAGGCGCCGCATGGGCCTGATGGCCCTCTTTATCCAGGGACTTGCCGAGAGCTCAATAAAGCAGAACGCGAACTGCGACTGAGGGCAGGAGTTTCGCATGCATTGCGCCTAGATGTTCAGAGGGCATCATCTTTGGTTAACGCACAACTTTTTTGGAACGATCGTATTCACGGCCACTTTGTTGCGAATCCAGGTATTTACGGAGATGTCGTGTTGGCTCGTAAAGACGCAGCCATCGGCTATCACCTAGCCGTTGTCATGGATGATGCTCGGCAAGGCGTAAGCTTGGTCACTCGGGGTGTTGATTTGCTGCAAGCAACACATCTGCATCGACTGCTGATCGAACTTCTTCAGCTGCCTGTCCCAGAGTGGGAGCACCATGCTCTGATCGTTGATGATCATGGAAAGCGCCTAGCCAAAAGAGATGACGCACGTTCATTGAAGAGCATGCGGGAGCAAGGATGGTCTGCAGAGCAATTGCGCTCAAAGCTCGGTTTTGAATAAAAGTCATCATCTTGTGTAAATGACTCGATCGAATTGCGTTGCTAGCAATTCAGTCATGCATGTCCTCTTTTTACTGCTGAGTTTCATCAGCGCTTTTTTGCTATTCCAAGTTCAACCGCTCATTAGCAAGTTCATCTTGCCTTGGTTTGGCGGTAGCCCAGCAGTCTGGACGACTTGTATGCTGTTTTTTCAGGTCGTTCTTTTTGTAGGTTATGCTTATGCACATGCAGTCGTCAAACTTGCACCAAGGGTTCAGAAGTGGCTTCACACGGGCCTTGTTTTGTTATCTTTGATCTTTCTACCCATTGCTCCGGGCGACTTTTGGAAGCCATCTGGCCTTGAAGAACCCTCGATCAGAATTTTGCTCTTGCTGCTAGGCACCGTGGGCTTGCCGTATTTTATACTTTCGAGCACAAGTCCCCTCACTCAAGTTTGGTTTTGTCGTCGATTTCAAGATCGTTCCCCCTGGAGACTCTATGCTCTTTCCAATGTAGGTTCCCTTGTGGCGCTTTTGACATACCCAGTCTTGATTGAACCTTATTTTGACGTCGTGCTTCAAACGTGGGTATGGTCTTTTGGCTTCATTCTCTTTGCCGTGATCTCGATACTGTTAGCCAAACGTGGAAGTCTGCCGGCTGAGCCGACGGCGATAACAGCGACTCAACAGATAGATAAAAGCGAGCAGATCCCCGTGCCGTGGTGGCAGCGATTGCTCTGGATCCTGCTGCCCATGATGGCTAGTGTCTTGTTGTTAGCGTCAACGAACCATGTTTGTCAGGATATTGCTGTGATACCCTTCATGTGGGTCATTCCTCTGAGCTTATACCTGCTAACTTTCATTATTTCTTTTGAGTTCGAAAACTACTATGTTCGCCCTTTGTTTTCTCTGTTAGCCATCGGCGTCATCGGCACCACAGCTTTGGAAAAAGTAATCGCCAATCTTCCCTCGTGGAGCTGGGATCCTACGCCAAATTATTTGTATGATTTGGCATGGTCTTTTGGGGCTATGTTCTTGGGGGCTTTGCTATGTCATGCCGAATTGGCACGGTTGAAACCAAGGCGTTCTGGTTTAACGGTCTTTTATCTGTGCTTGTCTGCTGGGGGCGCTTTAGGCGGTTTGTTGGTTAGTCAGCTCGCTCCTCGCATTTTCGTCACCTACCTTGAGTGGCCACTGGCGTTGATTTGTGGCTTTGTGGTCGCCGTCGTTGCATTGGGTGTTTCCATTTGGAAAACTTGCGCACGAACGATTCGTCTCTTGTTGTGTTCTGCTGTGGCAGGACTCGGTGTGTTCAGTGTTGCCTTTTTGGCAGAGTCCACACTCAAAGTTGATCATCGTCTTGAGCGGACACGAAACTTCTACGGCGCAGTGAATGTGGATGAAGACTACGACACTGGACTCGAAAGCACCTACCGCACGCTTACCCATGGTGGAATCATTCATGGAATGCAAAACATAGCGGATGCGCATCGTGAAGAGCCAGTCACCTACTATGGACCAACCACTGGCATTGGTCAGTCTTTGGCGGCTTTATCTGAGAAACAGGATGCTCATGTGGCAATCGTCGGGATGGGTGCTGGTACAGTCGCTTGTTATGCACGGCCAGGGCAAAGATGGCGTTTTTATGAAATTAATCCTGAGATTCCACGCCTGGCACGGAAGCACTTCACTTATCTCGCTGATGCTGAAAAGCGTGGTGCAAAGATCGAGACAATACTAGGAGATGCCCGACTCATGCTTGACCGCGAAGAGCATCAGCAGTTCGATCTGCTTTTGTTAGATGCTTTTAGCGGCGATAGCATTCCAGTTCATTTGCTGACGCAAGAGGCATTTGAGATCTATCGGCGGCATATGAAACCTAATGGGATCATTGTCGTTCATATTACCAATACGTATTTAGCGCTTGCCCCTGTTGTGCTCAAGCAGGCACAAATCATGAAGTGGAAAACCGCACGAGTGATTACAGAGGAAGATGGTGATCACGATGCGACTGACTACATATGCATGACTCAGAATCAGGCTTTTATCCAAAAAGTAATGGTTGATGAACCTGCGCATCAAGAGCCTGGGAATGTTCCCCTCTGGACGGATAAACGCTATGATCTGTTCAGGATCTTAATGCTAAAGTGAGCTCAAATTCATCCATGAACCGACGCGCAGAGACAGCGATTGATTGTGAGTAACTTGAATGGCTAATGGATGAGGTGTGGGGATTTTTATCAAACCAGCAGAACGAGGGACAAAAAATCAAATCCTCCTTGCAATCACGGCCCAAGTTTTTACTCTGGTGCTCCTTGTGAAATTTTTCACAAGCTCCTGAAAGGCTCTTTCGCCACGCCATGTTGAAATACTTTTTCCTCAGTTATGCCTTTGTCGCCGCAATCGTTGTGGCGGCCTTCGGCACACGCGGTAGCAAGAGTGAGCTGCCACCGGTTGAAGTCTTTGCTGACATGGATCATCAAGCAAAAGTGAAGTTCCAGGTCAAAAGTGACTTTTTCGCTGATGGGCATGCTGCTCGTAAGCCAATCAAGAATACTGTGCCTATGGGTTTTCAGGTTCCTGAGAAGCCGGCTTCAATACAGCCTACCCCACAGCACTATGGCTTTACGAATGGACTCGATTATTACAACACGGGTAAAATAGGCGATTATTACGGTGATGGAATGCCGGAAGGTCTTAAAGTGGATAAATCGTTGATTGAGAGGGGTGAACGGCAATATAATATTTATTGTGCCGTATGCCACGCGCCCAGCGGTAATGGCAAAGGAATCACATCGAAATACGGCATCTTGGCGGCTTTCAATTTTCATCAAGTTGGAAACTTGGATCCAAGTAATGCTGGAGCCTATCGAGCGGATGGTGCCATTTTTGACGTGATTACCAATGGCAAGGGGCTAATGGGCTCTTATGGCGCAAACCTATCTGTTCATGATCGCTGGGCGATCGTGGCCTACATTCGTACGCTGCAAATTGCAGCCAAAGAAGGCAAAGTAACCATTCAGTAACCTGCGATTTTATTTCAAAATGGGTCATCACCACGTCACATTTGAGGATCTCCCGCAGGGAGGGGAAAAATTCGAGTCTAGCCGAGGAGCAAAGCTCATTAATGCAATGGGAGCTGTTGGCGCCCTTGGTCTTGTGGCTTCTGTTGTTCTTTTTTTGAAAGAAACAGATACTTTCGCTTATTCTTGGCTCTTTGCGGTCTTCTTTGCCTTCACGATCGTTTGCGGTGGTATCTTTTGGGTCATGCTGCATAACGCCTCAAACTCCGGTTGGGGGGTTGCGGTTCGACGTCTCTGGGAACAATTGGCCAACTTAATTTTGCCCCTGGCTATTCTTTGCCTCCCTCTTTTGGTTCCATCGGTGCAAAAGCCACTTTATGAGTGGATGAATCATCACCGCGAGGCTGCACACCACGCCCACGAAGCTGGCACCTCAGTTTATGAGGCTCTGCATCACATGGCGGAAAACAATAGCCATTTGCATGTCTTGACCGCCAAGTTTGGCTATTTGAATATTTCCGGTTGGTTTAGCTGGTATTCACGATTCGCATTCTACTTCATTGTTCTCTGGTTTATCGCCAGTAAACTTCGTGGAATGTCAGTGAGGCAAGATGTGGATGGTGATATTAAACACACGGTAAAGGCCAGGCAGTTTGCCTGTGTTTGGCTGCTTTTCTTTGCGCTTACCGTCACCTTTGCAGCAGTGGATTGGATCCAGACGCTCGATTATGCGTGGTTTTCTACCATGTGGGGAGTGTATATCTTCGCTGGGTGTGCATGGTCATCAATGGCGGTTACCATCATGCTCGTCACCTGGCTGCGTTCTTTGGGTTATCTGAATCGAGTGGTATCAGAAGAGCATTATCATTTAATGGGTAAATTGCTCTTCGCCTTCACGGTCTTTTGGGCGTACATTGCTTTCTCTCAGTATTTCCTCATTTGGTATGCTAACATCACTGAGGAAACTCGATATTACCTGACGCGAAATACAGAAGGATGGAGATGGGTTTCTATTTTTATTGTGGTTGGGCACTTCATCGCCCCATTTCTTGCTTTGCTTTCACAAGCGAGGAAGAAGAAACCAAGCGTGATGATTGGCATTTGTTTATGGGTTTTGTTCATGCACCTGGTGGATCTTTACTGGAATGTGATACCTGAACGTGGCCCATCTCTTGGGGTTGGGGTGATTGTTCCGGGTGCCTGGGTGGGCGATATAGTGGCTCTGCTAGCTGTGGTTGGAACCTTGGGGTTCATCTTTCTTCGTAGCTTGTCGAAATACAGCTTATACCCATGTCGCGATCCCCGTCTCCTTGAGTCAGTGAACGTCGTCAACTAAACCTTACCATGTCATCCGCTGCGACTGTTACAAAACCTAGCACTCCCTTTCTTTGGGTGTTTGGTGCATTTACCAGCTTTGCTATCCTCCTCGCGTTTTTACTCAATCTGGCTGATCCAGCGCTCTCTGACCCCAGAGAGTCCGAGAGACTTGCGAACAAAGATGAGATCGCAAAAGCGCAAGCTGACTTGATGGCTAAGCTTGGGGTGAATTCACCTGGAACAAGGGATCAGATTATCAGCAAAACTGTGGAATATTTCGCATCAAAAAAATCTGCTGCAAGTTCCCAGGTAGTTCCTGGTTCGCCAACACAGTTGAAGCAAATTTCAACGACGGGCAGTTCCGTTACGGCTGATTCTAAACCCACTGCAGATTCCGTTAAAAACTAAGGACGTCATCCTTTCATGATGCAGACTCATTCAATACCCTCAGAAACCGATAGCCAGGCTGACAACACTCGTCGTGCTGCTATTGATAAGTCTGTCAAAGGTCCAGTGCTGTTCCTTTTCTTGAATGCAGCATTTTGGTTAATGGCATCGACCATTTTAGGTGTCCTTGCTGCGGTTAAGCTTTTTTCCCCATCCTTTTTGGGTGATTGTTCCCTACTGAACTTCGGCAGACTGCAACCTGCCCATCTGAACGCATTGGTTTATGGATGGGGCATACAAGCAGGGCTTGGTGTCATGCTTTGGATCATGGCACGCCGTTCAGGGCAAGAATTGAAAAGTGGTCGTAGTTTGCTTTACGTTGCAGGCGTCTTTTGGAACATTGCAGTTACGCTCGGTCTCATTGGCATAGTAACAGGCGGAAGCACCTCAATGCAGTGGCTAGAGATGCCAAAATGGACTTGGCCAATTTTGTTGTTGTCTTTTCTGATATATGCATGGCCGATGGTAATCATGTTTGGACGTGCATTCAGGCCTGAAGGTTTTATGGTGAGCACATGGTACATCTTAGGTGCCTGCTTTTGGTTTCCTTGGATATATTTAACCGCGAATGTATGCCTTAATTGCGTGCCTTCGCTTGGAGCGCTAGCTGCTGGTATTAATGCATGGTTTGTGCATGGATTGATTTTTCTTTTCTTCGCTCCAGTTGCTATTGGTTCTGCTTATTATTTCATCCCGAAGATCACGGGGAAGCCAATCGCAAGTGCCGACTTATCGAAATTGGGATTTTGGAGTCTCGCGATTCTCTCAGGTTGGACCGGTATGCAAGCTTACATGGGGGGGCCACTGCCAGCCTGGATGCCTTCCATTGGAGCGTTCACGGGCACCCTTTTACTTTTACCTGTTGGTGTGGTTGGACTGAATCACCATCTCACGACACTAGGCAGGCATGATCTAGTCGCTAGCTCTCCAACTCTAAGATTTACTTTCCTTGGGTCGGTGTTTTTTCCCGTAACAGGAGTTATTTTAGCGCTACTATCGAACTACAGCATCGGCGTTACTCTGCAATTCACTCACGCAACGTATGGCTTCCAAATCGTTTCGGTGTATGGTTTCTTCAGCATGTGTGTTTTTGGTGCAATATATTACATTGTTCCGAGACTAACTGGATGCGAATGGCTAAGTGTTAGGTTGATACGAAACCATTTTTGGTTCTCGACATATGGTATCGCAGCCATCGTGGTGACTAGTCTTGTGGCAGGAATTCAGCAGGGTGCTGATTTGAATAATCCCGAGATGTGGGATCAAGACTTTATGCAGCTCTCCATGAATGCTCGGCCATACATGGTTGCTCGTGCTTTAGCATGGGGACTGATCACCTGGTCAAATCTATGGTTCCTTATCCACCTTATTCTCATGGTGGCTGGCCTTGGACGTCGTAGTTCAGCTCCAACTTTACTGCATACCTCTCACGATGACACCCCTCACGCCGTTCACGCATGAGTAACTTCCGCACATTCATACTTGGATTAATCGCATCCTTCGGTCTTCCGTGGCTCTTTTTGATCGTTATTCCGGTGATCAAATACCAGGAATTGACATCATTGCCTTATGATAAGGATCGAGATGGAGTGGAAGGCTACTATCCCCCAGCGACAGTCCATGGCCAGGGTCAACTTGTCTACATAAGAGAAGGTTGCGTTCAATGTCATACTCAAATGATTCGTCCAACCCAGCTAGCACTCGATGGCTGGCGGAAAGGCTGGGGCCAAGACCAAGAGGCTAGGCCGTCAACACCAGTGCGTTCCAACAATCTACGTGACTACTTTGGAGAAAAATATGCACCTCTTGGAATGGTGCGAAGTGGTCCTGATTTAGCCAATTATGGCTGGAGAGCCCCAGAGCGCTCCGTCATACATCAAATGTTGTATGCACCTCGAACTCTCCATGACTGGTCAAATATGCCTGCTTACAGACATCTCTATAAGCAAAGAGAAAGACAGGGGCCAGAGTCTTCAAATGCTGTCAAAGTGTCCACAAAGGGTGACTCAAGATATGAAGTTGTTCCCACGGCCGAGGCAGAAGCTCTCGTTGACTATTTGTTGTCTCTTAAAAAGGATTATCTAGTGCCGGGAACCGCAGTGGCGGATAGCGCACCTGGGAAAAAATAAGTTCTGATTGCTTAATGAGTGCAAATTCATCAAACCTTAATCAAGATACCATCGATCTTGATCGACTGCACGCGGCTGTGAAGCGCGAAAAACAGGATCTGCAACCAGGCGCAGAGCCAGTTCCTATGTGGGTCATTTTTTTGGCAATGGTTGTTGCAGTCATCGCAGGTGGACAATTAGGCATGATGACGGGCGGATGGAAATTTGAAACAGCCAATCCATTTTTAGCCTCTACACCCCTTGACCCGAGGCCTGGATCTGGTGCTGATGCACAAACTGCTGATCCTTTTCAAACAGCCATGAAAAAAGGTTCATCGGGCTATGCTGTTTGTGGTGGGTGTCACCAAGGCAATGGACTGGGTATCCCTGGACAATTTCCTCCTCTTGCTGGTTCGGAATGGGTCATGGGTGGCACTGAACGACTAATTCGTGTCGTCCAGCATGGGCTGGTTGGAGCCATTACAGTGAAAGGGCAAGGTTACAATACTCCAGGTGGCATGCAGGCATTTGGTGCTGCGATGTCATCTACAGACTTAGCCAATGTCTTGACATATATTCGGAATTCTTGGGGAAATGAGGCCACCATGATAACAAAAGAGATGGTTGAAAAAGTCCGTTCCGAAGAAAAAAGATCTCAGCAATGGACCGAAAGTGAACTTGCTCCTTTTGCCGAGAAAAATGTGCCAGGAGAAATACCTGCCGGTCCTGGTGCAACCGTGAAACCCTCAGTTTAACAGAAGTCGCTATCGCAAGTGAGATCATGTCATTCCGAGGCTACACTCACTAACTGTCCACAAGCCGCATCCTAAAACCAAATCGTCTAAACAAAGCTACTTATCCCTCAGGAAGATTTTTTTATTTCTGAACTTAGACACGACGTTGTTTAGCCTGATTAGTTCATCCTTCATTGTTCATTCATGAGCGCTGCCCACACCCAAAATAATGATCATGGCCATGATCATCATGAGCCTGGATTCATTGGAAAATACGTGTTTTCCACTGACCACAAAGTTATTGGGATTCAATATGCCATAACAGGCTTACTTTTCCTTTTGTTTGGGTTCTTTCTAATGCTTCTCATGAGGTGGAGCATTGCTTACCCCGGACAGCCAATTCCTGGTTTCGATCTTGTTTCGAAAGTTCCGGTTCTGGGTTGGCTCTTCAATGAAATGATTGGTCGATGGGCTCCCGGTGGCGTTGTAAACGGTGAGCTCTACAACATGCTTGGAGCAATGCATGGAACGATCATGGTCTTTCTTGGGATCGTTCCCCTTGGCTTTGCAGGGTTCGTCAATTTCGTGATGCCCTTGCAAATTGGCACGATCGATATGGCTTTTCCTCGATTGAACATGTGGAGCTACTGGCTCTTCTTTGTGAGTGGTGTTGGCATGTTGGCAAGTTTCTTTCTTGGCACGGGTTCGGTGCAAACGGGCTGGACGATGTATTCGCCGCTAGCAAGCACCACGGGTCTGGCCGTAACCAATGTATGGATGCATGGTCATACTTGGTGGTTGCTCAGTATGGTGTTTAACATCTCAGCTTCTTTGCTCGGCTCCGTTAATGTAATAACCACGTTGATTAACTTGCGTGCGAAGGGGCTGACATGGATGAGGATGCCGTTTTTCTGCTGGGCTATGTTCATTGTCGCATTCTTGCTTCTTTTGGCATTCCCCCCTCTTGAAGTCGCCGCTTTACTACAGTTTTCAGACCGTGTTTTTGGTTCCAGCTTCTTCCTTCCTACGGGCTTGATGGAAGGGGGACAACATTTGGACATTTCAGGTGGTGGTTCACCACTGCTGTATCAGCATTTATTTTGGTTTCTGGCGCACCCTGAAGTGTATGTTCTCATTCTTCCCGCTTTTGCTATTCTAGCAGAAGTCATTCCTGCAAATACCCGCCGGCCACTATGGGGCTATAAGGCAATGGTCTATGCAGGGTTAACGCTCGGGTTCCTTAGCTTCTTGGTGTGGGCTCACCACATGTATCTCACAGGGATGGGAACCATGATGTCCACGTACTTTCAAATCACCACAGTCTTAATTTCTGTTCCCTCGGTTATCCTTCTCACTGGTTTAATGATATCACTCTATGGAGGTTCCATCCGTTTCACACCACAGATGCTGTTTGCTTCTGCCTTTTTGCCCATGTTTGGCATTGGCGGTTTAACAGGATTGCCGTTGGCGTTTACGTTTATTGATTTAGCTCTCCACGATACGTACTATGTTATTGGACACTTCCATTACGTAGTCGCTCCAGGCACTATTTTTGCTCTCTTCGCAGGGGTCTATCATTGGTATCCTAAGGCGACTGGACGTGTTATGAATGATTTCCTGGGCAAGCTTCATTTCTGGCCTTCGCTGGTGGGTATGAACTTGATTTTCGCTCCAATGTTTATTCAGGGAATGGGTGGTTTTCACCGTCGCTGGTATGATGGCGGCAAATACTTTGAACAGACTCACTCGGCCTCAAATTGGTTTACAGAGCTAACATCTAAGTTCTTTGGTTTATTCGGCATGGATGTGCCTAACAATCTTCTAGGACTAAATGTGCTGATGACCTTTGGTGCAGTGATTTTGATGTTGGGCCAAGTTCCATTTATCTTGAACTTCTGGCTATCAGTTAAAGGAGGCAAAAAGGTCAAAAACGATAATCCTTGGGACTGCACGACACTCGAGTGGGCTACTCCAACACCACCGCCTCACGGTAATTTCACATTTGATATCGTTGCAGTGAGAGGCCCTTATGAATACAGTGTTCCAGGCATGAAACAGGATTATTTCCCGCAATGGGAGTCCGAACCCGGTAAAGCTGCTGAGCCTGCTTCAGTGAATACCAAGGTCGTTCCTACTCCGCATCACTGAGCTCTTCCGCTACTCGGAGAACCATCCTAAAGCACACTTCAATGGACATTCCTTATACAGTAACAGCTCGTCCTGACACAGGACTCTACAATGCAAAGGTTGGGATATGGCTCTTCCTTGCTTCCGAGGTAATGCTGTTTGGTGGTTTATTCAGTTCATATATATTCCTTCGAGTTGGTGCAGACTATCCATGGCCTGTGCATGAACTTGGGGTGACGCTCGGCTTTATTAATACCCTAGTCCTCATCTTCTCTTCGGTTACGGTGTTGCTTGCCTGGGCTAATCTAAAGCTTAGGAATATAGCCAAATATAAGTTGTATTTGTTCATTACGATTCTCTGCGCTGGAACATTCATGGTCATCAAGTCCATTGAATATCGAGCCAAATTTAAACACTATTCGGTAACATTAACGGATGGAACGATCCTAACAGGACATCTGCCTCACGGTTACACCATTGAATTCGGTGAAGTGAAGAGTTTGTCTTTAACAGTAGCGGGAAAAACCGCAGCAATAGACGCTGATCCAGTTCGGCATGTAGTTCCTTGGATCAAAGGTGAATTACCAAAATTCAAAACGGAATCTGGTAATTTAATATCTTTGGATGCTACCTCGTTTCAGCAGCTTAAAAATGAAGCTAAACAAAAAGCGACCGAAAAAGCGAAAAATGATGGTCTGAAGGAGATACCCAATTGGACGATCAAACTCGTGCCTGAGAAGTCACTAACGTTTGTTTTACCTCCATCCCAGCTTCTATCGAGGCCTCAGCCAGGCGCTACGGCGATCTCTTTCAGAGATGGCACGACGGCTGAGGGTATTATGATCAACGATAAGATGATACTTGAAGCTGATGCGGTGGATTTGAGAGCAACACCCGATAAAGTAAAATCAATTGCTTGGAATGAGCATTATCTCGGAAGCGCATGGAAGAAGGTTTTCATCGAAAAAAGAGATCATGCTATCGCTGAATTCAATGAGAGATACAGCGATGGGAAGGGTGGGACAACTAGAGACCCTTCCAAGAGTGCTACGCATCAAAAGCACATGTTTTACTTCAAACTTGATGCTGAAGATCATGATAAGACGGACTCACATACAGGTTCGCCTCACAAGGCTGAGGCATCAGTTCCTAGTCATGACGCAGAGGCAAACTCTGGTCACCAACATCCTACCGTTGTTCTAGATAGAAAAGATATACAGTTCTTCTCTAATTTTACTCCAAAGCTAAATAGTTATTACGCGATCTATTTCACGCTTACAGGCTTACATGGACTGCATGTGATCGCAGGAGCCTTGGTTCTCGCTTACTTCTTGTTCTGTAATAACAAGATGATGCGCGATGATCCTGAGCGTCTGGCGAACAGGGTCGAAGTCGGCGGACTCTTCTGGCACTTTGTTGATCTTGTCTGGATCTTCCTCTTTCCTCTCCTTTATCTGCTTTGAGGTATCGTTTGTAGTGTGTGATTTAAACTAACTTCAATGAATTAAGTATGGCTGATAATCCTGAAGCAATTTACGGTGCGATACGAAAGATTAAACTCATCGGTTGGCTTTTGGCCGTTTTCACGGTGATAACGGTTGCTTTATCGTATGTGGAATTAGCCTCGCATTCCTGGAATATCATCGTGGGTATGATTGTAGCCACATTCAAGGCAAGCCTGGTGGCATTGATATTCATGCATCTCAATCACGAAGCGAAGCTGGTTTACAAAATCTTGGCTTTTACCGTGGCATTTGCGTTGGCGTTATTCATTTTGTTCTACTTCAGTAACACAGACCCTCTTGTGTATAAGGACTTTTGATCTAAGGAAAGATGAGCCTGAAGCATTTCCATTACGTCTTTCTTTTTTTTGCGGTTCTCTGTGACGGCGGTTTTTGGTTGTGGACTAGATTATCGCCTGAAAAAGCGGTGGAGCTCAATATTGTCACCACTGGACAACTGGCCGGCTGGACAACCCTTCTTCTACTAGTCTATTCAGCATGGTACTTATTCAAAAAGTCTGGCAAAATTATCATATAGATTTTGAGACAATGATACTAGCATGCGCAACCTGCAAGGCTGATCCAAATAGCGTTATTGCACAAGCCCAAGACCTGGCTGTTCTTGTGATGATCGCTTTCTTGATGGTTGGCCTGGGGTGTGTCGCCCTAATCGTTTATAATTTTGTGAGGAAGCAGAGACTATTTTCAGAGACGACTGCAGTTTGATTCATTTTCAATAGAACCACGATCATCTATGAGCATTTCAGACATCAATATACCCTTTGGTATAACTCAAAATGCATCCGAACACGGAGGACTTGTAGACCACATGCTTGGTTTCGTGCACTGGTTCATGCTAATTTTGTTCGTTGGCTGGTCTGCCTATTTGGTCCATGTTTTTTGGAAGTACCGTGCAAGTAAAACTGCTAAAGCCGACTATCATGGACTTCGCGGACATGCGACAACACATATCGAAATTGGTGTAGTTATTGTTGAGGCCATCCTTTTGTTGGGGTTCGCCTTCCCGCTATGGTCGAGACAAGCCGACGAGTACCCTACAAGCGCCGATACGATCAAAATGCGCGCCATGGGAGAGAAGTTTTTATGGAACTTTCAATACCCGGGTGCTGATCAGATGCTAAGCACCTGGAACCCACGTGCCATTTCTCCGGTTAATGTAACAGGACGTGAACTTAACGATCCGAACGGAAAAGATGATTTTGTTAATCCGGGTACCATGAAATTGCCAGTAGGTCGTCCCGTCATCGTTGATGTTGCCAGCAAAGATGTCATTCACAATCTCGCCCTTGTTCCTATGAGAGCTGCGCAAGATGCTTGCCCTGGGGTGAAGTCACACATGTGGTTTAAGCCTGTGAAAACAGGTACATGGGATATCATTTGCGGACAGTTGTGCGGGCCTGGACATGCTCAAATGAAAGCTGTCCTTGAAGTAGTTGAAACAAAAGAATTTGATGATTGGACAAAAGAAATGTCGGCAAATGCCGCTGCAAAAAGCGGTGGCACACCTGTTGCAATTCGATAATTCAGATCAAGCGTCTAGCCTGATTGTGCCTAACAAGATTAGAGTTCAGAATCTTTGATTCCGATGTGAAAAAATGTCATGTCTTGGTTTCAACGATTTTCGTTTTCTGCTTATATTGCTGTAGAAGTGCTTATCTTTGTAGGTGCTTTTGTTCGAACAACAGGTTCAGGGTTAGGTTGTCCAGATTGGCCATTCTGTTACGGGTGTTGGATACCTCCAACCTCTGCTGAAGAGATTGATTTTTCACGACTGGATATTGAGAAATTTCGATTAAAAGCTGTAGCCTTAGGACGAGATCCTGCAGAAATAACACCTCAAAAACTCAAAGAGGAATTCAATGTTGTTGCGACCTGGATTGAATATTTCAATCGATTGATTAGCCTCCCGGTAGGCCTTTCTGTTCTTTCCTTATGGATTGCTAGTTTTGGTCAATGGAAATCGCGCAGGCCCGTCTTGTTTTTGTGTTCAACATTAGCAGTCTTGCTGGTGGGTATTAATGCATGGTTAGGTGCTCGAGTGGTCTTAAGCGGATTAAAACCTGGGATCATTACGCTACACATGGCCTTGGCCATGTTATTGCAATGCCTCTTGGTTTATATTTGCTGGAAGAGTTTTCCCCGGCCTTGGGCTTTAAAGTGGAAACACGGTGTGAGTTCCGCGCTCGTGAATGTAGCTTGGTTGCTGTTTGGATTAGTGGTCGTAGAGGGTGTCATGGGCTCACAGGTTCGTGAGCTGACAGACGAGCTAGCGCGCACTCACACGGGGCATTCACGAGTCGAATGGATTCACGAGTTAGAATCTAGCTGGGTGTATCTCATACACCGTAGCTTTTCTTGGTTTATCTTACTGTCCGGAATAGCATTTTTTTGGTTAGCTGGACGTAAGCTCAAAGAACGTGGATGGCTTGAGATCTTTATTTTTGGAATAGTGCTGAGTCAGATGTGTCTCGGTGTCATTCTTGCCAACGTTGGGATCTTGCCTGTCGCTCAGATTTTGCACGTTGGGTTGTCCTCATTGCTTGTTAGCGGCTTGTTTCTCTGGCTATTGGGGGGCGTGAAGATGAAAAGATCCACCGTTGAGTTAGAGAGTCTTTAGCCGTCAGCCTGGGCGGCGCGAGAAAGCATAGTTTCTCTTTCTACAATCATCATGATAGCCCTTGATAATTTTTTCCGACTTGTGGTCATTGCTTCAAGTGGAAGAGACCGTGAAAAGTGCTTTCCGCATGGCGCTGGGTCTCTTTTGGATACTGGGCATTTGCCTGTGAATTTTCATGCTTTTGCGGCATGCACGTATGGCCGTTACTGCTCCAGCTTGCCTGAGCGTTTTGATGAAGATGCTGTTCTATTGCTTATTGGACGTGACATGAGTCGCTCGGAAAAAGTTCTTCGAGAGTTGAAGCAGCGAGGCAAAATAGTCGTGATAAGTATTAAAGAAACAGGGAGTCAGCAAATTGCAGCTTCTTTTCAAGATCCCAAGAACCTGGAATCGTTTTCACGTCTCTGTCAGGTGGCTGACGGGGCTTTGGCAACGACCTATGACAGTATTCCTTTGTATTCGATTGCGAGTAGGCGTGACATCCCAGTGCTCTTTCTCCCTCCCCCATATCCTATTGAAGAGTGGAATTTATCGTCAGAAAAAAAGGAATCGAGGAGCGGCATTTTTTTGGGAACACGGCAACTTTACATGGCATCAAGGCTTCATCCACAGGCCGTCATGATTGCCACTTGGCTGGCGGAATTAGAGTCAGAAAGGTTAACCATCATTAGTGGTAGAGGAAGCAATTTGCCGCCCTTTCGCAAGTTGCTAAGCAAGTGGACGGACCCGAGTCTGTCCTGGCATCAACGAGTGACTTCTCAGGGGGCTGGCATCAACATCATTGCACGGCAGTTGCCTCCTGCCGAATATCTGCATTTGATGGCATCCCATAGAATCGTTTTTCAGCTCGATTCTAGTTCTGTGCCCGGACAGGTTGCTGGTGATGCTTTGCTTTGTCGCATTCCCTGTGCGGGAGGAGACGGTACCGCCGAGAGATTGATTTTTCCTGATTTGTGCGGTTACGGTCGAACTACAGGTGAGATCATCACATTAGCCAAACGATTGCTTTCCGACGATGGTTTTGCCGATGAGCAGGTGCAGAAAGCCCTGCAAATCGCTAGCGATAGGATGTGTTTTTCGAGTGCGCGGCGAGAGCTGGCTTCATTTTTTGGGAGTCTGAAAAAGTAAGCTTCAATGTTTACAATCTTGTGCATGCGAGCGTGACAGCCCACGGACAGCTAGTAAGCTATCTCAACAAGATGCCCTTAGTTCGTGTTGAAGCCTTAAGAGTCCATTTCCCGGTCCGCACAATAGCTGGTCGTCGTGAAGTTGTGCGTGCAGTGGACGGAGTTAGCTTTGAGATTGATGCTGGAAAAACGTTGGGACTTGTTGGGGAGAGTGGGAGCGGCAAATCAACGGTTTCACGAGCATTAATGAAGTTGATCCAGCCGACTTCAGGACGGATTTTTTATGCAGATCAGGATATTCTTCCCATGGGGGAATTTGAGTTTCGCCCTTTGCGCAAGGAGATACAGATGGTCTTTCAAGATCCGATTGGATCACTGAATCCACGAATGACCGTGGAATCCATCCTGTCGGAGCCACAGGAGATTCATTTTCGAGATCGCAATCGAGAAATTCGTCGTCAGGTATCAGCGGAGTTATTGCGGCGTGTGGGTCTCAATCCAGATACCCTTTTGAGATACCCTCATGAATTCAGTGGAGGTCAGAGGCAGCGCATTGGAATTGCACGGGCATTAGCTGTCCGGCCAAAATTCTTGATTTGTGACGAGCCGGTCAGCGCATTGGATGTCAGTGTTCAGGCGGCAATACTGAATTTACTCAAAGATTTGCAGCAGGAATTAAATCTGACAGTTCTCTTCATCGCTCATGATTTGGCTGTTGTGCGACACATGAGCGATGAAATTTTAGTCATGAATCGTGGTATAGTTGTTGAGCGCGGCCAAGCCGACGAACTGTGTGAACACCCCTGTCACGAGTACACCAAACGATTGATTGATTCCATCCCACAGCTACCTGGCTTTTGAGAGAGATTTTAAAATGACATGACGCCCCTCTTCAAAAAATTTCTCGGTATCAACTGGATTCTCATGATGACCATGGCTGGTCTTCTGAGTTTTGGGGTTTATTCCATCTACAATGCGTCATACTTTCGAGTCGATTCGCCGATGAATCTTGATGCGAAATGGAAAGATCAGATCACCTGGATAGGTCTTGGTGTTCCTTTTTTGTTTGGAGCAGCACTCGTGGATTATAAATGGTTACGTTGGGCTTGTGTCCCGATTTATTTGGCGGGTATTGCCGGCTTGATATACCTAGAGTTGTTCGGGGTGGAAGTGAAGGGGAACAAAGCCTGGGTGGAAATTGCAGGACAGCGTATGCAGCCTTCTCAGTTTGCTATCATGGCTGGCATTGTCATGCTGGCCGTCATTTTTGGAGAATTGCCACGCATTTGGAGTGTTTTTCGGCGACCCTGGTTACGGATTATCGTTGGCGGCGTCGCTGCAGGTATTCCAGCATGCTTGGTCATCAAAGAGGATTTCGGATCGGGTTTGGTATGGGGGCCTGTTTTTATCGCGATGTTACTAGTCGGCAGTATTCCATTTCGATACATCATTACTTTGGTCTTATCAGTCCTTTGCGTGGTTCCGATTATGTATTTTTTTGTGCTTAAGCCATACCAGCAAGCTCGAATCGATACGACGTGGTATTTGTTGACGAATCAAATGGATAAAGTGGACATGAGAGGAGATGGCTGGGTTCCTAATTATGTGCAGACTGCTGTGGCATCGGCCGGTTTTGAGGGAAAAGGGCCTTTGTCCGCGAAGGTTTCCGATCAACGAACCATTCACCGGATGTTCTTCCCCGAGGGGGAAGCTCACAGCGACTTCATTTTTGGTGTGATCTGTGAGGAGTTTGGTTTCCGCGGGGCCGTCCTGGTGCTTTCGGCAATCGCCTTGCTATTGCTACAAGGCGTTTTCGTCGCTTTTTGTGCCAGGGACCAAGTTGGAAGATTATTGGTCGTGGGAGTTGTTGCGATGTTCTTCGCTCATACCTTTCAGAATGCAGGCATGAATTTATGTATGCTACCTGTCATCGGACTGCCGATGCCATTCATCAGTTATGGGGGCACATTCATGGTCGTTACCCTGTTTTTGATGGGGATGATGCAGAGTGTATGGATCCACAGGAACATATCACCCGTGAACAAAAAAGCATCCAGCGGGAGTGACCATGAGGTTGAGTTAAACAAGGGTCATGAAGACTAATCAAGCAGGTGATTTAGTGGCCTCGCTCTCGAAGGCGGCTATGCGCCTTTCCAGTTTCTGAATACGCTCCATCAATTCGGGTAACCTAGCCTGAGCAACCATGGCTTTGCGGCCATCTAGCATGGGTCGGGCGGGGAAGCCTGTGTAGGCGCCTGGTTCGGTGATGTTTTTCGTAACTCCAGAACGGGCTAGAAGGGTCACCTGACTAGCAATTTCGAGGTGTCCGGCAATGCCAGTCTGTCCAGCAATGGTGACGTAGTTGCCGATACGGACGCTTCCAGCGATAGCCACATGAGCGACGATAACGCAGTGTTTGCCGATGACCGCGTTGTGCCCGATTTGCACTTGGTTGTCGATTTTGGTTCCTTCGCCGATCCATGTGCGGCCAAATCGTGCTCGATCGATGGAGGTGCATGCCCCTACTTCCACATCATCATCCAGCTGAACATTGCCCACTTGTTCGACTTTAGCGTGACGCCCTTTGATGAACTCATAACCAAAGCCATCGGATCCGATGACGGTTCCACTGTGAATGATCACACGATTCCCAAGAACACAACGGTTCGAGATAGTGCAGTTGGCGTGCAACAAACAATCTTCTCCAATCTGCGTGCCATCGCCGATGCAGACACCCGCCTGGATAATCGTGCCGGCACCAATCACCACGTCGTCGCCAATGATGGCGCCTGCGGCGATAGAGACCTTCAAAGGATCGAAAAGAGCTTTGGAGGAGACCGTGGCATTGGGGTGAACGCCGGGCGTAAAATCACGAGCGGGAGGTCCGAAATGACGAATGACTGACGAAAAGGCAAAGGTGGGATTGGGGACCCGAATCAGCGCTTTGCCTTCCATCGGCTCGGTGAAATCAAGACCAACAAGAATCGCCGTGGCTCGTGTCTTTCTCAGTGCCACGAGGTATTTAGAGTTTCCCAGAAACGTCACATCGCCTGGCTCAGCTTCGCTCACAGAATTGAGACCAGTAACTATTCCATTAGGATCACCTTGAAAAAGCTCACCTTCCACAATTTCGGCGAGACGCTGATGGGTTATTCTTTGGCTCATGGGAAAGATGTCAAAGTTCTAAGAATGCGGCAGTGGGCAAGAAAAAGGCACGCCTCGTCGGGGAGGCGTGCCTTTTGGCTATGAAAGGTTTGTCACTTCTTTTCTTCAGGCTTAGTGGCTGCCGCTGGAGGTGCACTTTTGTTGAGCTCGAGAATGATCTGATCAGTGATGTCTACGGCATCTTTGTAATAGATAAGCATGGGCACGGTGGACAGGCTCATGCCAGACTTGTCGAAGACAAAGTCATAAGTTTCACGCTTGGCCAGATCGCGCACGACAACGAGAATCTCATCATAGATTCCTTTGCGAATCTGCATGTCTTCCTGCTTGAGTTGATTGGTGCGGCGATTTTGGGCTTCACCGATTTCCTGTTCAAGAGAGCGCAACTCTTTACCTTTTTCTTCAAATTCGGCGGCTTTTTTGGCTCGTGCGTCGGGCGTCAAGATGGGATCTCCAGCTTCCTTTTTGAGCTTTTGCATGTCCGTCATTAAGTTTTTGTAGACGGTCCAGCGGTCGTTCATCTCCTTCTGAGCTTTGTCGATATTGCCTTTGAACTTGTCGGCAGCATCCTTGGTTTTGTGAAACTCAGAGAAGGCCTTGGACATATCAACAACACCGAATTTGAGGTCGGCTGCCTGGAGAGAAACCGTGGCACAAATCAGGAAAAACAGGGTGCGAATCATAATAAGAAAGAAGCCAGTGGAGGGAAGGTGAGATGTGTTTAGAACCGGTAGCCCATATTAAACTGGAAGCGTGGGCTATTGCCGACGAAGTTATCATCTGCGGGTTTGATGACTGGGACGCCAAGGTCAAGACGAATCGGGCCGACCGGCAAGAACAATCGAACTCCGATACCCACATTGGAATACACTTCGCCATCTCCGATGATGGGGCCACCGTTGCGAATGCCACTGGTTTTTCCATCCGCTGCTTCGATGTCAGATTGGATCATGCCGACATCCCAGAAGAAAGCGCCACGAACTTTCTCAATGATGGGGAAGGATACTTCCATCGAGCCAAAGAGGGAAATATTGCCACCGACTGCCTCCCCCACGCTATCTTTTGGACCTGCTTCGCGGAAATCAAAGCCTCTCAGATTATAGGCTCCACCCAGGAATTGGCGCTCGAAGATGGGCACTTGGTCACCGCCCCAGTTGTCCACCCAGCGTGCCATGCCTTCAAAGCTAAGGATGGTATCGCCAGGAAGGCTAAAGAACTGTTGTCCACCTAGGTTGGCACCATAAACTTCGACATCTCCACCCAGACCAGAAGCCATAACGCCAGCTTCAAACTTATGCCCTTTGCGAGTGATGAAGACGCTATCGCGAGTGTCATGAACATAGTTGAGTTCAAATTTACTGATGAGGAAGTCACCGTCTTCATCGCGGAGAACCTGCGTGGAATCATCGCTTGAGCCCATGTCCACATCAATGGTGGTTTGCTGCAACGTGTAGGTTCCTTCGATGAAGGCATGCTGGCCGATCGGCTTACGCAGACCCACAGAAGCACCGACATTGATCTGGTCGTAGCGATTCGACAGGTAGAACAGGTTTTGATAGAACAGGCTGACGGTTAGGGCTAGTTTTTGACCCAAGAACCAAGGTTCCGTCCAGCTCGTGTTGAATGAGGAGGTGCGAAGACCATAGCGAAGGTTCATGTTGAAGCGTTGACCGGCTCCGCGGAAGTCTTTCCAATCGGAAATATCAAAGTTGGTCTGGGTGACATCCACAAAGCCCACCAAACTGTCCACAGAGCTAAAGCCAGCACCGAAGTTCACCGAACCTGTTGGCTTTTCGGTGACGTTCACTTCCACATCTTTGAATCCAGAAACCTCCGTGTCGATCTGACGAATAGCCAGTGGATTGGCTTCGCCTTTGGTCTCGAAGTAGTTCATGTTTTCGAGAGTGGTCTGGGCGGCTTCAAGCTGCACTGTGTTGAGTGGATCGCCAGGAGCAAAGGGAAGCTCACGACGAATGACTTCATCTTTGGTTTTGACGTTCCCGCTGATGTTCACCTTGCGGATGAAGGACTTGGAGCCTTCAGTCACGTTGTAGATGACGTTCAGCTTGCCTGGACCTGCATCCGTCAGCTGGGTATCGACCTTGGCATCAGCATAACCACGAGAGCCATAGTAATCGCGGATCATTTTCTCGTCACCCCTCACGTCGGTGCCGGAATATGTATATCCAGCTTCTGTTAAGATCGCAGGAGTGAGTTCATCTTTGGTGAAAATGGTGATGCCGTTGAGCTCAACGGATGCCACTTCATATTTGCCGCCCTCATTGATTTCGAAGATCAAAGCGGTGCTTTTTTCATCCAGTGCCTCGCGCCGATAACCGACCTTGGCATAGACATAGCCCTCATCTTGATAAGCCTCTTGGATGGTTGTCACATCGTCAATGAGGGTTTGATTGTCGAGCTTACCTGCTTTGCCCCAAAGCCGATAAAAGGTTCTTTCCTTGCTTTTGATTTTGCTCTTCAGGTTGCGGGAGGTGATCGCATGATTTCCTTCAAAGCGAATTTCACCAATGAGGCCCCTTGCGCCTTCTTCGATTTTGAACAGAACACTGGAGAAGCCTTCTTTGCTCGAGGGAACCACATCGTAGGTGATTAGAACATCAGAAAAGCCCTTCTTTTCATACAATTCGCGAATCTTTTGCTGGGCGGTGGTGAGCTTGGCATCATCCACAGGATCTCCAGTGGCGACCTCGATTTCTTCACGCAATTTTTTGTTATCAAAAGCCGCATTTCCGATGAAATCAATTTCTCCGATCGCTCCGCGTCCAGAGAGAGTCACAATGACCTTAACTCCTCCAGTCACGTTGACGGTCTGAATGTCGACGTTTTCTACTGCGCCGGTTGCATAGAGAGTGCGGATATCACGCTCGACGGATTCATCGCTGTAGGGTTCGCCTACTCGCGTTGACATCTGTGCGCGAACTCGATTTGGATCGAGGGTGGCTGCCCCTTTGAACAAAACGTCCACTTGTTGGACGATTTTTTTGCTGGATGCTGAGGTAGCTTCTAGAGCGACCTGGGCCTTGACCGATGGGATGGTGAAAGTACTCGTCGCAGCTGTCAGCAGCAGCATGCAAAATGCGGACGTTTTCGGGTATAGGGCACCGGACATAATCAGGAAAATAGATTCTCAAGGAGCATGTGCATCACATGCGCACGAGCCTCCAGTAATGCCGGTCAGCTATCTACGCGTCAAGGTGGAATATGGGCGTTTCAATACGTGAATTGACGTATCAAAAACGATGATGTTCCCCAGGTTTTGTGTTCAGATGAATTTCAGCGGAAGAGTTCGCGAAAGAATCCCTTCGTTTCCACTCGGGCGCGATCAGTCCATGTCCACGCTTTGCGTGCAGCTTTTTTTAAGGCACGTGCGGCGCGTTCACCCTCGCTGCTAGGTTGTGAGCTAACGGTGGGATCAGTGGCGCCGATCTTGGGCGTCCAGTCCTGGAAAAGGAGGGCTCCTGTTTCGCCGGATGTCACCACAAAACCACATTCATGGCCAGTTTCATCCAGCAGAGCCATGCCCCATTCGGGAGCTCCTGTGCTTGGATTAGCTGCCAGTTGGTAATTCATTTGAGAAAAGGTGACCTGGGCAAGTGCTGCGGCTTTGGCGGCAGTGACACGTGCTTCTGAGCTACGCACCTTGAGGCGAACGAAGTCAATCGGCTGTGTGGGAGCGGGGGATAGCACCTTCTGACCGGCTCCTGCGGGTTCGGCTTTCCATCCCCCTACGCTGAGACTTGCCTTGATGCGCAATTGCTCTTGGGGGCGAAACACGTCTTGTGCATACACCATCCACACGGAGGGTTCGGCCGTGGCTGCTGAGCCTTTCAAAAGCAAAATGTTGCCGGCGACGGCATTCCCGAAACTCAGGCTTACCGCCGCGGGGATTTCAGGATTTGCGAACGTGGAAGTGAGGCTCGTGGCTAAGGCAGCAAGAAGACAAAAGGGCTTTTTCATAAATGTTGATGCTGAGAAACTTCTGCACACTTCGCGAAGTAGCAAGACGTCATTGCTATGCTTCAGTAGCCTTCGCTTGCTTCACTAAAGCTCCATGGAGCCTGATAAACGTTCATGCGTTCTTTTTCCAGCTGACGCAGCAGATCGTTCAGCAGTGCCGAGGCACCGAAGCGATAGCGTTTTGGCGTCAGCCACGCATCACCCAGTGTTTCTTTGACAGCGATGAGAAACGTCAAGGCTTGCTTAGCGGTGCGAATGCCGCCGGCGGGTTTCATTCCGATCATTACACCTGTCGCTAAGTAGTGATCGCGAATAGCCTCGATCATCACTTGGTTGTTCCCCAGCGTGGCATTCGCTGAGGTTTTGCCCGTGCTAGTTTTGATGAAATCTCCAGGACGAATGACCTGCATGGCCAAAAAGCTCGCTGCGCGGATGTGATCGTAGGTTTCTAGTTCACTGACTTCCAGAATCACCTTCAGGGTCGCAGGGCCACAGGCCTGGACGACTGCCGCGATTTCGTCTTGAACCAGAGCGAGCTCTCCCCGCAGGTAGGCTCCCCGATTGATGACCATGTCCACCTCATCGGCCCCGTGCTCGACGGCTGTGCGCACTTCAGCGAGACGTGTTTTTAGGGCGGTTTGGCCGCTGGGAAAGGCCGTGGCAACGGAGGCGATACGCACTTTGGCTTTGGCTCCAAGTGCCTCTCTGGCATAGCTGACGAGAGAAGGATACACGCAGACAGCCGCGACATGAGGCACAGCTTCACTAGGCAGAGGCGTGACAGCTTTCTGGCATAGCGACTTTATCTTCCCGGGAGTGTCTTTGCCTTCGAGAGTGGTCAGGTCCACCATAGAGATAGCGAGGTGCAGGCCAAACTGCTTGGCCTGTTGTTTTAGGCTTCGCGTCGTGTGCTTGGCCACGCGTTCCTCGACCCCTACACGATCCACGGTGCCGACTTCATTGAAAAAACGCCTAAGGCTGGCAACGGGGCTAGGGCGAGAGAGGGCGGAGTTCATGAAGCCAAAGTGTGCATGAAAGTCGTTCCATGCCCAGCAGCAAATCGAGCCTGCTACTGCTTCCGCAGCTGCTTTAGGAGATGGGCGATCCGATCGAATACAATAGGCATGAGCTGCACGCCGATCTCCCAGAAGTGCCCCCCTCCTCGGATGAGCTGAGAATGAAAAGCGGACAGCAGCAAGCCTAGTTCTCTCAGCCCAGAGCTTCCGCAAAGCGACTGATCAAATCGGCTGAATCTTCCAGCCCTGCTGAGACACGAATCAAATGCGAAGGCACTCCGCAGGAGGCAGCCCAGTCCAGTTCATCGTAGTGCGCGAGGAGCGTGTAAGGGCAGACCAGGGTGAAGTTCGTGCCCAGGCTGGGGCCCTTGCAGACACGCAACGCATCGTAGAAGGCAGCACTCGTCTTGGCAGCATCCTTCAGCAGGAAGGAGAACAGGCAGCCATAGCCACCGCCTTCTCGGCGGATGAATTCATAGCCTACGCCGCCTTCTTCACGCGCATGCCAGACCTTTTCCACCTTGGGGTGCGCTTTCAGCCAGGTCGCCAAGGCAAGCGCATTTTGGCTCATCCGCTGCGCACGGGAGACAAAGGTTCGGCTGTTCTCCTCCAGCGCTACTGCGTCGCCACGCCACAGCGTGTGATCAGCATGCTCCCGCAGGAAGGCTGAAAAGGCTCCATGGTGCTGCCCACGTCGATTCAGCACCACACTGCCCGCCAGCACATCTCCTGCGCCCGAGAAGCTTTTCGTTAAACTCGTCGTCACCACATCGGCCACGCGCATCGCATCTGCATGGGCCACGGTGGAGATCGTGTCATCTGCGATGATCGGCGTTGTGGGTTGGGTCTGTGCGCGCAGGGTCAGCAGGCGCTCCAGGTCCACGCAGCGCAGCAGGGGATTGCTTGGAACCTCACAGAACAGACCTGCCAGCGGTTCCTGCCGCAGCAGCGCGTGCAGCGTTTCATACTCTTCAGGGCGCACTAGCGGCAGGAAGTGAGCGCCTGATCCGAAGATTTGCTGCAGCTTCAGCACGTCCACGTAGGGGAAGTCGAGCTGCGCGGTTTTGCGTCCGGGGAAGAGTGTGGTCAGCATCCGGTGCACCGCGTAGTTCGCCGCCATGCCAGAGGGGAAAAGGAACACATCTTCTGGCTGCTGCCCGTAAAGTTCTGCCAGCCGAGCGCGCAGCGTTTGCGTGGCCTGCACGCCTTCCGCTTCTGTCACGGTCGTCGGCAGTCGCTCCAGCACATCACAGGCCTGTCGTGTGCTCACGATCTCTCCACAGAATCGCCAAAACGAACGTGCCTTGGCATGAGCGGCCTCAGGGAAGATCGCCACGCCCAGCCCCGTACGCCAAGTCTCGGCGCGACCTTTGAAGCCGTCGCGCGCGATGAACTCCACGCAGCGCTGCGCATGAACCCAGCGCGGAAAAACCAAGCAACGCTCTCCGGACGCAGCCAGCTCCTGCTCCGCACGCACGAACAGCTCGCCCACCGCAGGCGGGCAGCAAAAGCGCGGATAGCCCGAGCGGAACTTCGACACCACTTCGGGGTCCTTTTCCTCATAGCCGATCACATGCCGCCACAAAGGAAGGCTGACACTGACGCCGAATTCATCATCCGGCAGGGGAGAGCCCAGGCTATCAGCCTGCCAGACAGGGTGGTGGAGAAGATCACTCATGAACCAAGAGCCGCTGGCTGTATCACGCCCACGTCCAGACGCCAGCGGAAGAATGCAGCGGCTGCCTTTGCCCTGCCCTCGCTGCACCCGCATTTATCCCCTGCGAAAGGGATGGGAATCTTTGGCTGCATTTGCTTGATTCTTGCGCTGCACCTCCTGGCCTTGGTCATGAAACAAACCCTCCTCCTCACCCTTCTGCTTCTGATCCATGCGATCAGCCCTAGCCCCGTGCGCGCTGCTGATCAGCATGCGGATAACTACAACTTCTGGTGGAACTACGTCGGCGACCACCCGCTCTTCAACAGCCCCTGGGGCCTGCACCTGGAGGTGCAAAACCGCCGCGAAGACTGGGGTGACGAATGGCAGCAGCTCCTCATCCGCCCTGGCATCAACTACACCCTGAGCCCCACGCTCACCGTCAGTGCCGGTTACGGTTATGTCAAAACGTACCCCTACGGCGATCTGCCTGTCGCGCAGGAGTTCGACGAGCATCGCATCTGGGAGCAGCTCACCTACAAGATGCAAGCCCTCGGCCTCGAATGGACGCACCGTCTGCGCCTCGAGCAGCGCTGGATCGAGCAGGCCAACGCCCAGGGCGAGCTCGACAACTGGCGCATGGAAAACCGCATCCGCTACATGCTGCGCACCAGCATCCCGCTCACCTCCGACAAGAAAACCTACCTCGCCCTTTGGAATGAAGTCTTTCTGAACTTCGGCGGCAATATTCTCAAAAACCACTTCGATCAAAACCGTGCCTTCATTGGCATTGGCCGCAAACTCACGCCCACCACCCGCCTCGAGATCGGCTTCATGGAACAGACCATCCAGCGCCGGGGTGGTGACAAGTGGGAAGCCAATCATACCCCCAGCATTTGGCTCATGTCCGCTTGGCCCTTCGGTGGCAAATCCTGACGCTGACATCGCACCTCGCCTTTTTAGTGCCGGATCAGCCACGCCGCCCGTGGCGCTGCTCGTATTTCGCTGCCAGTTTTCGAAAGGCCATGAGCGTCGGCGATGCCTCATCCTTTCTCGTCACCAGCAGCATGCGCGCCGCCTTCGTCGCATCGCACAGCGGCTTCCACACCATGCCATCTCGTTGCAGATCACGCAGACGGTCCGTCGCCACCGCGATGCCCAGACCGGAGGCCACCCGCCAGAGCAGGCTCAGGTAATCGCTCACTTGCTTTTGCTTTGCCAGTCGGTGCTTCGCTAGAAGCGCCACATTCAGCGTATCCGTCCACAGCGGCGTCACGGCCAGTTCATCGACCTCGCGGGGCCTACCCGCAGCATGGCGGAGACAAAGAACGACGGTGAAGGCAGAAAAAGCTCGCGCGCAGACTGCTTTTGAAAGGGACGCAGTTCAATACCGAACTCCATCGGCGTCCATCGGCACTTCAGGGCTCTGAAACCGAACTGCTGAGGTCGTCATTTGCAGCAAAGAGAGCCACTCCGCCATATCGACCAGCCCTTCGGCCTCTCTCCGCTCTTTGGCGGTGAGGCGTGACGCCATCGTGTATGAGTCCCCGGACCTGGAGGCAGAGCTCCTCAAGGCGGTAGATGGTCCTTGGCATCCAGTGGATGATGCCTTCTGTTTCATTGGATGGAAGGTTCGAGGACTACTTCCTCACCACCACCGGCAGAGCCTTCTCAAGCGCGGAGAGGATGCGGTTGTGAGTGGCATCGACTTCGGCGGTTTCGAGGGTTTTGTCGGGGGCGCGGTAGGTGAGGGTCCAGGCGAGGGATTTGCGGTCGGCGGGGAGCTTGGTGCCGGTGGGGTCGGTGAAGACGTCGAAGAGGGCGGTGCTGATGAGCAGGGGCTCTTTGATGCCGTTGAAGAAGGCGGCGACTTTGGCGTTCGGCACGTCGGCGGGGAGCTCGAAGGCGACGTCGCGGCTCATGCCGGGGAAGCGGGGGAGGTCGGTGAACTTGGCGGGGCCGGTGCTGCCTTGGCGCAGGGCGCTGAGGAGGAGTTCGCAGACATAGACCGGCTCGCGTGCATCGAGCGCACGAGCACGGGCAGGGTGGAGTTGGGCGATCCAGCCGAGGACGCGGTTGCCGGCCTTCAGCTCGCTGTGGAGGAGGAAGGTGCCGTTGTCTTTGAGGGGCTTGATTTCGACGGAGGAGACGCCGGGGAGGTTTTCGACGAGGCCGCGCAGGTCGAAGATGTCGGCGGCTTTCGGCACGCGGGCATGCCAGGAGCTAGGCGAAACCGGGCCGCTGAGCAGGATGGCGAGGCGCTCTTCTTCGCGGACCATGCCGTTCGGCATCTTGAGGAAGACGCGGCCGATCTCGAAGAGGCGGAGACGATCAGCACCTTGGCGGATGTTCAGCGCGGCGCTGGCGAGCAGGCCGGGGACGATGCTAGGGCGGAGGGTGGTGTGGTCTTCGCTGAGCGGGTTCTTCAATGCCGCGAGGCCGCCGGTGGGGTTGCCGAGGGCATCGTTGGTTTGCGGCGTGGAGATGAGGCGGAGGGTCTGAGCCTCGTTGAAGCCTCGATTCGCCAAGGCCTGGCGGATCTGCATGGCGTGGTCGTAAATTTTGTCGGTGCCATCACCCTGCGCGAAGGTGGCGGTGAACTTGGCAGGCACGCGGTCGAGTCCGATGACGCGGGCGACTTCTTCGACGAGATCGACGCTGCGAACGAGGTCGAGGCGGTAGCTGGGAATGGTCCAGGCGCTGCCGTTTTGGGTCAAACCAAGCTTGGTGAGGATGGCGTGGGCTTCTTCGATCTGGAAGCCGTCGATGCCGAGCAGGCTCAAGGCGTGCTTTTCATCGAAAACGATGTCGCTGACGAGCTGCGGGGCTTCACCGGCGATCTTGAGTTCGGGTTCGGCGGTGCCGCCGGCGATTTCCAAAATGAGCTTGGTGGCGAGGTCGCTGCCGCCGTGGACCTGATGGGGGTCGATGCCGCGCTCGAAGCGGTAGCTGGAGTCGGAATGCAGCGTGAGGCGGCGGGCGGTGCGGCGGATGTTGCTCGGGGTGAAGTAGGCGCTTTCCAAAAGGATGTTCGTGGTGCCTTCGACGACGCCGGTTTCCTCACCGCCCATGACGCCAGCGATGGCGACGGGGCGGGCGTTGTCGGCGATGACGAGGTCTTCGGTGAGAAGGGCGTATTCCTGGCCGTCGAGCGCGAGGATCTTTTCGCCTTCCTTGGCGCGGCGGACGGTGATGCCGCCCTGGAGTTTATCGAGGTCAAAGGCGTGCAGGCTCTGGCCCATCTCCATCATCACATAGTTGGTGATATCGACGATGTTGTTGATGGGGCGGAGGCCGATGCTTTCGAGGCGGGCTTTCAGCCAAGCTGGGCTGGGGCCGACTTTGACGCCTTTGATGACGCGGGCGGTGTAGTAGGGGCAGCCGTCGGTGGCCTCGAGCGTGACTTCGTCGGCCGTGGCGACGCGGGTTTGTGAGGTCGCTTGGGTGTGATCGCGTTCGCCTTTGAGCGGGATGCCGGTGAGGGCGGAGAGTTCGCGGGCGAGGCCGAGGTGGCTGAGCAGGTCGGAGCGGTTCGGGGTGATCTCGAGGTCGAAGAGCGTGTCGCTCTCGACGATCTGATTGATGGGTTTGCCGACGGGCAGCGAGCTGTCGAGAATCCACAGGCCGCCGGTGTCTTCGCCGATGCCGAGTTCCTTGCCGCTGCACATCATGCCGAGGCTATCGACACCGCGGAGCTTGCCTTCTTTGATCTCGAAGCCGCCGGGCAAAGCCGCACCGGGGAGGGCGAGCGGGACTTTGTCGCCCGCTTTGAAGTTCTTCGCGCCGCAAACGATCTGGCGCGGGCTGCCGCTGCCATCATCGACCTGGCAGACGCTGAGTTTGTCAGCATTCGGGTGCTGCTCAAAGGACTGGATCTGAGCGACGATGACCTTGTCAGAAGCGACGCCCTTTTGCTCAATGCCTTCCACCTCAATGCCCGCGAAGGTCAGGAGGTCGGAGAGCTGAGGCGTGGTGTAAGCGCTGAGGTCGAGATGGGTCTGGAGCCAGTTGAGGGAGACTTGCATGGGAGTGTTGGCGGGAAATTTTTACAGGAGGACAGGAAGGCAGGAGGGACAGGATTTTTTCCTTTTGGATTAGTGGAGGTCGAAGGGTTCGACGTGTTTTGCGGCTCGGGGGCGGTAGAGGCGGTATTTGTGGCGGACGTCGATCTTGGGGGCTCCGAAGTTGATGAGGAGGCCGTCGTCGATGGCGGTGGCAGTAAGGTAGTTCACCGTTTGAGCTTCGTGTGCTTTCAGGATGGCTTCGCAAGCCTTCAGTTCGATGAGGAGTTTGAGATCACCCGCAGTGATGACCATGTCGGCCTCAAATTTGCCGACGAGCTTGCTCTTGTAGAAGACATCAAGAGGCACCTTGGACTCAAATTGGATGCCTGCTGCCGCCAGCTCGATCTCCAAGCAGCGATGATACACGGACTCACAGAACCCCGCCCCCATCTTCCGATGGATCGCGATGGCCATGCCAATCACAGCCTCCGTGAGTTGTTCCATGTTCATGATCAAAATCCGAACTCCTTCCTGTTCCTCCTGCCTTCCTGTCCTCCTGTCTAAAACTGCTGAAGGAAGCGCACGTCGTTTTCGATGAGGTGGCGGATGTCGGAGATGCCGTGGAGGATCATGGCGAGGCGGTCGAGGCCCATGCCGAAGGCGAAGCCGGTGACTTGCTCGGGATCAAACAGCGCATCGCCTCGTGTCTTCGAGACAGCGGCGAAGACGGCGGGATCGACCATGCCGCAGCCAGCGATTTCGATCCAGCGGGCTTCTTTGCCTTTGGCTTCGAGCTTCACATCGATCTCGAAGCTGGGCTCGGTGAAGGGGAAGAAGTGCGGGCGGAAGCGGACGGCGGTGCCGGGGCCGAAGACCTCGCGGAAGAAGAATTCCAGCGTGCCTTTGAGGTCGGCGAGGGAGACGTTTTTGTCCACGTAGAGGGCCTCGATCTGATTGAAAACGCTGAGGTGGGTGGCGTCGATCTCATCGCGGCGGTAAGCGGCACCGGGGGCGATGATGCGGACGGGCAAGGCTTTCACGGTCTCCAGGGTGCGGATCTGCACGCTGGAGGTGTGGGTGCGCAGGAGCTTGCCATCGGGCATGTAGAAGGTGTCGCTCTCGTTGCGGGCGGGGTGATCGGCGGGCGTGTTCAGCGCGTCGAAGCAATGCCACTCGGTCTCAACTTCGGGGCCATCGGCAAGCGTGAAGCCCATGCGGCGGAGGGTGCGCACGGCGAGATCTCGGATCTGCGTGAGCGGGTGAAGCGTGCCGACACCTGCGCCAGGGCGGCCTGGGAGGGTCAAATCAATGCCAGCGACAGCCGCGGCATCTTTGGCGGCTTGCAGGGCCTCTTGACGAGAGGTTAGGCCGCCCGTGATGGCCTCGCGGACCTCGTTGAGCTTGGCGCCCACTTCTTTTTTCAGATCGACGGGCACGTCACGCATGCCAGCACTGAGGGCGGTGAGCTTGCCTTTTTTGCCGAGGTAGTCGATGCGGAAGGCTTCCAGCGTGGCTTCATCAGTCAGCGTGTCGAGCGCAGCGAGGGCTTCGGATTTCAGAGAGTCGAGTTCGGTGAGCATGGGAAAAGTGGGCAGTGGGAGGTCACGAGGAACGAGTTGGGAAACTCGTTCGACGAGGCAGCGAGGGGCGGCGATGATGGACGGCTGCGTGAAGGGCGCAACCGAGAGGTCACAGGCTATTTCTTTCCGGTGAGTCGCTTCCAGAGGCTAGGTTTCGCGCCACCTGCTTTGGGCGTGGCATTTTCTGAGTTCAGAGCACCGCCCTTTTTCGGGCGTGGGCCGCGTGGGTCTTCACGGCGTGGCGCCGGGTCACGGCCTGCACGCTGGTTTTCCTGGCGGGCTTGGGCTTGCTGACTTTGCGGACCTTGGGTTCGCTGGGGGCGGCTGCGTGGATCGCGGTAACGCGGCGGCTCTTCCGTGCGTGCCGGGGCTGTGGCATGGTAGTCAAAACCTTCCGCCTTTTTGCGCACGAGGCCGCGTCCGATGAACTTTTCCAAGCTTCGCAGAGCCGCCTGATCCTCGGGCGAAATGAAGCTGATGGCATCGCCAATGGCTTGGGCACGACCGGTACGGCCGATGCGGTGCACGTAGTCCTCGGCGTGCATGGGGAAGTCAAAGTTCACCACATGCGAAATGCCATCCACATCGATGCCTCGCGCTGCGATGTCCGTGGCCACGAGCACGCGCACGGCACCGGACTTGAAGTCAGCCAGGGCCTTGAGTCGCTGATTTTGCGAGCGGTTGGCGTGCAGCGTGGCGCACTTCACACCGGTCTGTTCCAGCTTCCGCGCCACGCGGTCCGCGCCGTGTTTCGTGCGGGTGAAGACGAGCACCATGTCCAGCTTGTCGTCGCGCAGCAGGTGGCTCAGCAGCGATTGCTTCAAATGCACGGGCACCTCATAGACGAGCTGCGTCACGGACTCAGCGGGATTCGATCGACGTCCGATCTGGACGGTCTTTGGGTGGTGCTGGAACTCATGCGTCAGCGCCTCGATCTCCTTGGAAAGCGTGGCGGAAAACATGAGCGTCTGGCGCTTCTTCGGCAGTGCTTTGATGATGCGCTTGATGCCCGGCAAGAAGCCCATGTCGAGCATGCGGTCGGCCTCATCCAGGACCAGGTGCTGGAGGTTGCTGAAGTTGCCATGGCGCTGCTCCATCAGGTCGATGAGGCGGCCTGGCGTGGCGATCACGATGTCGCAGCCGCGGCGCAGGGCGTCGATCTGCGGGCGCTCCCCCACGCCGCCGAAGACCTTGGCGATGCTGAGCGGCAGGTGCTTCGCGTAGGCCAGCACGTTTTCTTCGATCTGCACCACCAGTTCGCGCGTCGGGGCCAGGATCAGCACCTTCGTGCCTGGCGTTTTCGCGGCGGCAGCTAGGCGCGTCAGGATGGGGAGCGTGAAGGCGGCCGTTTTGCCCGTGCCCGTCTGGGCGATGCCGATGAGGTCATGCCCGGCGATGATGGGCGGGATGGCAGCGGCCTGGATCGGCGTGGGCTCGGTGTAACCGTATTCGGAGATGGCCTTGAGGATGTGGGCGTCGAGGCCGAGGGCTTGAAATGACATCCGTGAGAATGCACGCGATCTTGCCAGGTGCGAGGGATCATTTTCACGCCACCACAAGCACAATGGCGCTGAGCATGAGCGCCGCGCCGAGTAAGCGCCAACGCAGCACCTGCGCGCCCAATTGTTGTTCAGCATTCATGAACCAGTGACCGATGATCCAAACGAGCACCACGCTCAGCAGGCCGCGCGAGGCATAGACGATGTTGGCCGAGGTGGCTTTCCCATACACGGCTAGGGTACTGACAAAGATGATGCTCTGCGTGCCGAGCAGCACGGAGCCACCGGTGAGCCAGGGCCAGGCCCGGCGTGGCACGGCGCTCAAGGGAGCGCTGAACCGGAAGATGAGCCCAAAGGACAGAATGGCATTGATCCAAAAGATGCAGGGGAGAAGCCGGCCTGCGCCCCAGGTCGGGCCCCATTTTTGCACCATCACGTCAAACCCCGCAAAGGCCACCGCGCCGATGCCGCCTGCCAGCAGGGTGATGCCCAGGTTTCGCGGTGGCTGGCCGGCGTCCTTGCGGTTCAGGAAGGTGATGCCCGCCACGCTGAGCAGCGCAGCTGCCCAGAGCTTCACGCCGACGGTCTCTCCTGTCATCAGCGGTGTCAGGAAGGCGACGATGACCACCTTCAGCCCAAAGACGGGGACGGCCACGGAGACGTCTCCTTTTTCCAGAGCCAGGAACTGGGAAAGCTGCCCCACGAAGAGGCACAGCGCGATCAGGCCCGGCTGCCAGAGAAGGTTGCGGTCCACCTCCGGCCCACCTAGGAGCCAGAGCAGGGAAAACAGCGCCGCGACGATGAGATTCGCCACAAAGGTCGTACGCCAGAGCCCCACCCCGAGGTCGCTGGAGCGCTTCAGCACGAGCGCGCCAAAGGCATAGAGAAGGGCGGCAACGAGAGGGTAAAGTACAGTGGCGGTGGTGGCGGGCACTCCGGCGCATACCACCGCCCTTTGGCGAAGACAAGGTGCGTACGTGATGCGAAAGCACAGTTTTCCTCTGCAAATCTTGGCGCCTGTTCGGGTGAAGGATTGACACTTTCCGGGCTGGCCCCTAGTAAAATCTTTTTTCCTGTAGCATTCGGCATGGCTTCTCCCCCCACCATCCAGCGAGCTTACCAGGGCGTGGCCAATGCCTTCGCTCTGGGGATTCTGGGCGTATTTCTGCTTTCGAATGCGGCCCTCATGTTTAGGGCCTTTCTGGGCGCCCCTGATCGTGGCTTGCCTCCGGCTCCGGCCCAAGAGACGCTGCCTTTGGTGAGCTCATCTGCCCCTCTGGAGCCAGCCCCAGCGCTGATGGCCCCACCGGTGACCATCAGCCCACCGCCCGTGGGTCAGGTGACCGCTCCCCCGGCCGTCGTGACCCCACCTCCTGCTGTGCCGACGACTGGTCTCGGGCCGCCGCCCATCGGTAGCTTTCAGAGGCCAGCGTCGCCGCCGCCTCCGGCCCCTGGAGCTGCTGCCCCATCCACGCTTGTGGCAGGGCAGGTGCCTGCACCCGGCTCCACGGCTGCCGCGGGGTTGACCTCGTTGCCACCGACCCCAGGCTTGGTGACTGCGCCGAAATCTCAGCCATCGCCGACCCCCAGCAAAACGGCTTCGTCGGGTAAATCAGCCGACCCTGCGGCGGACATGACCCTGGCGGAGATGATCGATCTAGCCAAGCAGGTGCGCTCTCTGGGAGACATGCAGGGCGCGCTGGAAGTGCTGAAACGTGCCGATTTGCGGTTCCCCTCCGCGCCTGAAGTGCTAGCCGAGACGGCGCAGTCTTACGAAACCATGGGTCTGCCCGACCGGGCGGCCTCCTTTTGGAAACAACTCGCTGCCATGGAACCTGCCCGCGCAGGCGGTTTCGGAGATCTGGCCCGCCGCCGGCTCAACGTGGAAGAAGCCGGAGATGTGTCTGGCGCACCTGGACCGGCGATGGCGACGGATTTTGCCCCCAAGGTTCTTTCGCTCGGAGCCTGCACAGCCACCCGAGATGCAAAGGCGGTGAATGGCGAAAAAGTGGTGGTGCGTATCCCAATCCTACGTCAGGGCAATGCGGTCATCGATCCCTCGCAGGTCGATCTGGATGTGTATTTTTTTGACCGCGTGAATGGGGAAAAGATTGCCCAAACCATTGCAGATGAGCCTATTTCCTCTTGGAGCGCGGCGCCGGTGGACTGGAGCGGCCTTGGCGAGGAGCCACTGGAGGTCACTTACTTTTTGCCCACGCTCACGCCGGGGGAAGTGGCGGCTCATGGTCGCCGCGCCTACCACGGCTATGTGGTTCGCCTTTACTACCAGCATAAGCTCCAGGATGCCGTCGCCGAGCCGCGTGACCTCCTGGACTTTGGTTCCACCGCCCCTTCCGGTGTTCCTGCGGGTGGGATGAACCCTTTGCTGCCGCCGGTGTCAAATTGACACCCTTTCCCCCTTCCGCTCTGCCCTGATGACGATTTTGTTCCTTGATGCGAATGACGCGACCCGTGTCGATCGCGCCGCGCTCCTCTCCCAGCAGACTGGCTGGCGGGTGGTCGCGGTGGGCACGGTGAAGGAGGGACTCAGCTGGCTCGCGAAGGCCAGCAAACTGGACCTGCTGATCACCGAGGCCATCATCAACCCCACGAGCAATGGCTTTGATCTACGGGATGCGGCTTTGGCGAAGTTTAAAAACGCAAGAGTCCTCTTCACCACCCGTTATGACCTGGCCGGTTACGAGGCAAAAATCAGCGGTTGGCCCGTGTTGGCCGACACGCCTTACACGCCAGAAAAGCTGCTAAGCAAAGCCCGCGCCGCCCTTTACATCGACCCGCCAACTCAGATGCTCATCGGGGCCGAGCAGTCCCCGCCACCTTACTTGCAGGAGGGCACCCTGCTTGGCCAATACCAGATTCTGGAGCGGCTCTCCTACGAAAACGAGTCCGAGACTTACCGCGCCATCCAGGTCAGCGTGCAGCGCCCCGTGGCCCTGGTGCTGCTGCGACCTGAGCTGCTGCACCGGCCCGAGGTCGTGGATCGCTTCAAGTCACGCGAGCGCCTGAAGGCCTCCATCGCCCATCCGCGCATCGCCCCACTCTACGAGGCCGGAGAGGTCAGCGGCCTTGTCTTCTACACCCGGGAACTCCCCCGTGGACGCAGCCTAGAGGAACTGGCCCTCGCTGGAGAGACCCTTTCTGAACGGCGGGTGGCTGAGCTCCTTTACGGCGTGGCTGAGGCCATGCACTTTGCGCTGGATCGCGGTTGTTACCATCGCCGCTTGGAGCCGCGTGATGTGTTCATCGATGCCCAGGGTCAGGCCAGCATCGTCAATATCTTTCGCCCTGCGGACTCCCGCATCCGAGACCCCAGGGAAGAAGTCGCCGCTCTGGTTGCCATCGTGGAAACCGTGGCCGCCGAGGGTAAGGCGCGTGGCCTCATCACCAGCCTCGTTGAGCAACCGCGCGACTGGGCTGGCCTCATGGATGCCCTCGATGACGTGCGCGATGCCATGCGCGAGCGCTCCATCATGCGTCGGATCGAGGCCGAGTCGGGTCAGTCGGGGGCAGGCTCTAGTTCCATTCCCTGGTGGTTCTGGGTCAGCGCCCTCATCGCCGTGGGCATCGTCTTTTCCCTGGGAAACCTCGCTGGCACCGCCACCCCTGCGGTTGTCGCCGCAGGCGCGATTTTGAAGGAGCCCGAGCTGGTGGAGATCCCCGCCGGGGCCTTTCGTTACCAAAAAAACGAGCGTCGCAGCCTACCCACCTTTTGGATCAGTCGGCACGAAGTCACCTTGGGGCAATATGCCGACTTTCTCGCCGCGCTGACAAAAGCTCCTCCCGGCACTTACGACCACCCCAGCCAGCCCAAGCTCAAGCTCAGCCACCTTCCGCTGAAATGGGACGACACCTACGCCGCCGCTAAGGCCGGTGCCACCTTCAACGGCCAGCCCATCACGCTCAACACCCCCGTCACCCAAGTCGATTGGTGGGACGCCTATGCCTACGCCCGTTGGCGCGGCCTTCGCCTCCCCACCGAGGAAGAGTGGGAAAAAGCCGCTCGCGGAGACCGCGGCCAGCCTTTTCCCTGGGGAGAAAAGCCATCCCGTGAGAAGGCCAATCTCGGCGATGACTATGACGCCAACGGCAAAAAGGGCGGCAAGACCGATGGCTACAATCTCTTCGCGCCCGTGGTGCGCAAGACGGGCGATGTCAGCCCCTACGGCATTCAGGACATGGCTGGCAACGTCAGCGAATGGACTGCCAGCGAACACACCGGCGAGCCCTGGCCTGCCCATCCCGACTTCCCCGACCTGCGCGTGCCTGTCGTTCGCGGCGGTCATTTTGCCCAAAAAGGCGGCAACGACCTGCTCACCGCCCGCCTCTTCACCGAATCCGCTAGCGAGACCACGCTCGCCCGTGGCTTCCGCGTCGCCAGCGACCAACCTCGCCCCGCCGCCAAGTAGGCGTGTTTGCCACAACTCGGCGTTGTGGCAATCCGCGCTCGCGGCGCGTGCCGAAGGCAGACTTCAAACGGCTGACTTCAGCACCTCCACGGCACGTTGGATGTCTTCGCGCGTGTTGTAGCCATGCACGGCAAGGCGGATGCGACCTGCGTGGTGCATGACGTGGATCTGTGCGGTCTCCAGCGCGGCATGGAGCTCGGCACTGTTGGCGTGGCGGAAGGCGATGATGCCGGTCGATTCATCCTGGCGGAGCGGGCACAGGGGCTCCAGACCGAGGTCCAGGAGTCCCTGACGTAGTTCGCGCAGCAGCGGGTCGGCATGGGCGGCGATGGCCCTGATGCTGACGCTTTCCACATAGCGCAGGGCAGCGTTCAGCGCGTAGAGGGCGGCGAAGTTGGGCATGCCTACGGAAAAACTCGCCGCGCCTGGTTTGGGGATCGCTCGCTCAAAACGGTCCGCCTCAAAGGCATTGCCCAGGTGATACCAGCCGCCAGCGTGGGTGGTGAGTTCAGCGGCTCGTGCCTCGGGGATGCCGATCACGCAGCCGCCGTGCACGCCGAGCGTCCATTTGTGCGTGCTGCTGATCCTGATGTCGGCGTCCACCTCGTCCAGTTCCACGCGTCCGAGCGCCTGAGTGAGGTCCACGGCGATGAGCGCTTGCGGAGCCAGTGACCTCACGGTGGAGCGCAGGGCGGCCCAGTCCACTCGATGTCCATTGTAGAAGCTGATGAGGGATACCTGCACCAGCCGGGTGCGTGCGTTCAGCAGCGGTTCCAGGTCGGTGACGTGCAGCGCACCCTCTTTCGCCTGCCAAAGGCGCGTCACCGGCGGCAAGGCGGCGCGCAGCCAAGGCGTAGCCCCGGCAGGAAAGTCCAAGTCGCTGACCACAACTTCATCCGCAGCTCCCAGCTGGAGAGCAGAAGCGAGCAAGTTGTACGCCTCTGAGCTGCAGGAGCAGAAGGACACTTCTTGAGGCGCAAGCCCGAGCATGCGCGCAGAAACCTCCCGACAGGCCTCCACCGCGGCGAAATGGCCCTCGCGACCACGCATCCCGCGGCATTTGTCCTGCCAGTAAGTCTCCAGCGCCTCATGCACGGCCAGCGGCGGCACGCTTTCTGCGGCGGTGTTTAAGTAGGTGATGCCCGACAAGGCGGGAAAGTCACGGCGGCGGGAAGCATCGGTCAGCATGGAGATCGGAGGAGACAAAGCACGTGCTCTGCTGCTCCAGGCTTTCTGAAAAACAAAGCTTCTTCGGCCCTTCCTTCCCTGCATCCACCAAGCGGGTTTTCAGCCAGGGGTCGGGCCGGGCGGTTCACTCCTGGATTTGAAAAAGGTGCAGGGAGGTGCCCATCGGGTTCAGCTCCACGTAGTTTTCCGATCCATGCCAGGTGTAGGTGTGGCCGTGCATGAGGTCATGAACGCGGTAGGGGCGGCTGCCATCCAGGCCCAGGGCTACCAGGTCCAGCTGCACGGTGCCAGCGACAGTGCTGAAGCCGTTTAGGCTGATGACGCAAAGGATGCGGTTTTGCCGGTCCGGAGTCACTTTGCTGTAGCAGAGGATCTGGTCGTGGCTGGTGGGGTGAAAGACAAGGTTGTCGTAGAGCTGCATGGCCGGGTTGTCCCGGCGGATATGGTTCAGGCGGGCAATGAAGCCTTTGATGTTGCCCGGCGCGTCATGGTCCCGCTGGCGCAGCTGGAATTTTTCAGAGTCGAGGTATTCTTCCTTGCCGGGCAGGGGCTGGTTTTCACACAGCTCGTAGCCGGAGTACATGCCCCAGCTGGGCATGAGCGTGGCGGCCAGGGCGGCGCGCAGGCGGAAGACGCTGCTGGGCGCGTTTTGCAGGTAAAAAGGCAGGATGTCCGGGGTGTTGGGCCAGAAGTTACCACGGTAGTACCAGCGCATTTCGCCCTGGGTCAGCTCTTTCGCATAGTCGGTCAGGCCCTGCTTGTCTTCGCGCCAGGTGAAGTAGGTGTAACTCTGGCTGAAGCCGACCTTGCCCAGCACCTGCATCATCTTGGGTTTGGTGAAGGCTTCAGACAGGAAGATGACCTCGGGATGCTGGCGCTGCACGGTGCTGATCAGCTCTTCCCAGAAGGAAACGGGCTTCGTGTGCGGGTTGTCCACGCGGAAGATCTTCACGCCTTTGTCCACCCAAAAGAGCACGACGTCGATGAGCTCGCGCCACAGGTTCTTCCAGTCGGCGCAGTGGAAGTTCAGCGGGTAGATGTCCTGGTACTTCTTGGGTGGGTTTTCGGCATAACGAATGCTGCCGTCAGGGCGCTGGTAGAACCAGTCGGGGTGGTCTTTGACGTAGGGGTGGTCGGGGGAGCAGTTGATGGCAAAGTCGAGCGCGATTTCCAGTCCGCGCTTTTGCGCCTCACCGACGAGCCAGACGAAGTCCTCCACGGTACCCAGCGCGGGTTCGACCTCGCGATGTCCACCCGCCGGGCCGCCGATGGCCCAGGGGCTGCCGACATCGCCTTCGTGAGCGGTGAGGGTGTTGTTTTTTCCCTTCCGCGCGGTGACGCCGATGGGGTGAATGGGGGGGAAGTAGAGGGTGTCAAAGCCCATCGCCTTGGCGTCGTCCAGGCGCGTCAGGCAGTCGCGGAAGGTACTGTGCTTGTCTGCGCGGCCTTCGGCGTTGCGCGGGAAAAACTCATACCAGGCGGAGAAGCGGGCGCGCTCGCGCTCGACGATGATTTTCAGCGGCTGGCTGGTGGTGGACAGGCTGCGGTCGGCATAGGCGTCCATGAGTTCCTGCAGCTCCTCGGAGACGAGCACTTCCAGGATCTCCTCCGGCGGCAAGGTGGACAGCAGGGTGGCCACATCTTTCAGTTCCTTGGCGCATTCGGGCGCACCCGCGGCAGTGGCGCGCTTCGCGGCTTCACGCAGCAACTTGGCTCCCTCCTGCGCTTCGATAGGTACATCGGGATCATGGGCTTGGACGCGCACGGCAAAGGTCTTTTTCCAGCCCTTGTAGCTGTCGGCCCAGGCCTCGACGACATACTCCCAGCGTCCGATGGACTCAAAGGCGCAGGTGCCGTGCCAGCGGTCATTGTCCACGGGGCTCATCGGAGCCTCAAACCAGCGTTTTGAACCGATTTGCCGCCACTTCAGCACGGCGGACATGACCACGTGGCCATCGGTGAAAAGGTCACACCAGACGTCCAGCGGCTCGCCCGTGATGCGCTTGATGGCATGGCGTCCACCCTCCAGGCAGGGGTAGAAGTTTTCGATGACGACGGTGGGAGCGTGGGCGGCGGCAGGCATGAGAGATCAGGAAACGGCGCGCATCCATGGCACGGGAAAGCGCAGCCTTCAGCAAGGAAAAGCGCGGCTGGACATTCCATCACAAATTTGTGATACTTGGCCGCATGAAAACCGTCACCGTCCGAGACCTCCGCTACGACTTCCCGAAGATCGAGGCCATGCTTCGTCTGGATGAGGAGATTTTGATCACCAAGCACAACAAACCCTTCGCCACGCTGCAAAAACCGAAACCCGCCGCCAAGAAGGCCAAGCCTGTGCTTCCTGACTTTGCTGCACGTCGAAAAAAAATCTGGGGAGACCGGGTCTTCACCGCTCAGGAAGTCGAGGAGATGAGAGCTTTTGAAACGGGCGAGCCATGATCGCCTACCCCGACACCAGCTTCTTGTGCTCAGTGTATCGTGAGCAGGAACACTCTGTGCAGGCAGATGCCTACCGCTCCCAAATGACCGAACCCCTCCGTGTTTCAAGACTGCTGGACTTTGAGTTTCGTCAGGCCATCCGCCTGCAAGTCTGGCTGCATCAGCAGGACAAAAAGAAAGGCTATGGACAAAAGGAAGCGGACCAGATGCTCGCCGACTGGGCTTCTGACATCGCCACCGGAGTCGTGGAGATCATTCCCGTCGATCATGACGCCGTACTGCGTCTGGCGGAGTTCCTTTCCAGCACCTACACCCCAGGCGGCGGGAATCGCACGCTCGACATCCTGCATGTGGCCACGGCCAAGCATCTGTCGGCCAAGTACTTCCTGACCTTTGACGCACGTCAGAAGAAGCTCGCCCAATCGATGGGCCTGCGCACGCCGCTTTGAGACAGGCGCGAAACGTAGCCTTGTCCTGTGGCGTTCTTTGCGGGTAGCATCGTCTCCATCGCATGAAAATCCCCCGCACTGCCCTCCTTGGTCTGCTTTTCGTCTCGGTCTCCAACGCCGCTAGTCTCGAAGAACCCCTCGCTGCACTGCGTGCCGTGCAGAAGGAAGGCAAAGGCAATGAAAAAGCCACCGCCGCCTGGCAACAGATCGCCAAAGCTGATCCCGCCGCCCTGCCGGAGATCCTCGCCGCCATGAATGGGGCCAACCCACTCGCGGAAAACTGGCTGCGGGCTGCCATCGGCGTCGTCGCGGATCAGGCCATCAAGGCGAAGAAGCTGCCCGTCGAGGCAGTGCAAGCCTTCCTCATGGACACGAAGAACAGCGCGGCACCGCGCGTCGTTGCCTTCGACCTCATCCAGCGGGCGAAACCTGAACTCGCCGAAAAAATCACCCCGCAACTGCTCGAAGACCCCAGCAGTGAACTCCGCCGCCATCCGGTGTCGAAGATCACCAGCACTGGCGATGAAGCGCTGGCCCAGGGCAAGAAGGACGCCGCTTTGACCGCCTTCCAGCAGGCCATGAAGGGCGCTCGCGACGAAGATCAGATCAAAGACCTCGCCAAAAAACTCAAGGACCTCGGCAGCCCCGTCGATCTGCCGACGCACTTCGGTTTCGTGCGCAGTTGGAAGCTGATCGCGCCCTTCACGAACGTCGAGCGCAAGGGCTTCGACACCGTCTTCCCGCCTGAGGAGAAGATCGATCTCACGGCCACCTACCCCGGCAAAAACACCGAGGCCAAATGGATCGACTACACCAGCACGGACGAGTATGGCCAGATCGACTTCAACAAGCCGTACACCATGCTCAAGGAGGTCACTGGCTACGCCTACACCGAGTTTGAGTCCGGCGAAGAGCGCGAAGCTCAGATCCGCCTCGGCTGCAAAAACGGCTGGAAGGTCTGGCTCAACGGCCAGCTCATCTTCGCCCGTGATGAATACCATCGCGGTGCCAAGCTCGACCAATACAAGCTCCCCGTGAAGCTCCAAAAGGGCAAAAACAAGATCCTCGTGAAGTGCTGCCAGAACGAGCAAACCGAAACCTGGACCGTCGAGTGGCAGTTCCAGCTTCGCATCTGCGATGAAACGGGCACGGCGATTTTGGCGGCCAAGTAATCACCCATTTGTTTTTGAATTATGAAAATCTTCCTCAGTCTCCTTTCGTCATCCTTCTTTCTCCATTCGTCATTTTGCGCAGCAGCCGACTGGCCGCAGTTCCGTGGCCCGAATGCTTCCGCGGTTTCCTCCGAAGCCACGGCTCCTGGGCCCAAGGTCGCCATTGACTGGAAGGTGGAGCTGCCGGGGCGGGGGTTGAGCAGTCCGATTGTGGTGGGAGAGAAGGTCTTCGTGACTTGCTCGAGCGGGCCGGATCAGGCGAACCTGCATGTGTTTTGCTTCAGCGCTGCGGATGGCAAGAAGCTCTGGGAACGCGTGATGAAGGCCACGGGCCGCACGATGGCGCACAACAAGACCAGCGTCGCCGCGCCGACCCCTTGCAGCGATGGCGAGCGCGTCTTCGCGCTGTATTCGTCGAACGATCTCTTCGCCTTCGATCTCGCGGGCAACCTGCTCTGGCTGCGTGGGCTGACTTTTGATTACGCCAATGCCAGCAACAGCCTCGGCATGTCGTCCTCGCCCGTTGTCGTCGGTGACACGCTCGTGGTGCAGGCGGAGAACGACAGCGAGTCCATCGCGGTCGGCATCGACGTCGCCACGGGCAAGAATCGCTGGAAGAAGGAGCGCCCGAAAGCCGCGAACTGGACCAGTGCCGTTGTCTTCAAAGGCGCGGTCGCTTTGCAATCCAGCAAAGGCCTTACTGGCGTGAATCCGAAGACTGGTGACATCGAGTGGGACTACACCGATGGTGCCTCCACGATCCCTAGCTCGGCCGTGACCGAAAATGCGATCTACGTCCCCTCGAATGGCGTCACCGCGTTGACCCCTGAGAAGGGCTCCGTGTCCCAGCTCTGGCGTGCCAGTGGCCTGAAGCCTGGCACCGGCAGTCCGCTCGTGCTTGGCGATTCACTTTATGTACTCAACGGAGCCGGCGTGCTCGTGAAAGCCAGCCTAACCAACGGGGACGAAGCCTGGAAGCTCCGCCTCAAAGGTCCCATGAGCGGTTCCCCTGTCGCTGCGGGCCAATACATCTACATCGCCAGCGAGCGCGGTGACTTCCAGGTCGTCGATACCACGGCCAAGGAAGGCGAAGTCATCCACAGCGTCGAGCTGAAGGAAACCGTGCTCTGCACGCCTGCCATCAGCAACGGTGCGGTGTATGTGCGTAGCGACAAGACGCTCTGGAAGCTGAAGTGAGTCCGGCGCTTCAGGCCAGTTCGCGGGACCGTAGGGCGGCCAGCGTCCAGTCATACTCCTTCACCAGTTGGTCCACGACATCGCCCGCGCGCAGCTCGGGCGGCAGCACTTCCCAGGTGTAGGTTTCCATCTCGATGTGCTGGCATTGGCCAGGGTTTTTCGACAGCCAGTCCATCGCGCCGAGCAGGTGATCCTGGGTGCTTTCCAAGCCATCCCAGGGCGGGGCGTGAAGGGGAATGTGGAAATGCACGCGCCATTCTTCGCCCAGCGATTCGGGAGGTGTGGTGGCGGCAAAGTGGAGCGCGTCGGGCAGATCCTTGAAGCGACGCAGCGGCGTCATCTCGCCGAAGCTGGCGATGACTTGATGAAAATACACCGGCTCATCGAAAGCACGCAGCTTGGCCACCATCTCAGGCGTGGGCTTGAGGCGCAGCGCGGAGCTGAAGTGCAGCTTGCTGATGCGGATGCCAGCTTCGGTCAGCCGGGTCAGGGAGCGCTGCGCGTCTTCATACTCGATGGCCAGGTGGCAGGTGTCGTAGTTGAGCCCGACGAAGCGGAAGAAGTCCTTGTCTCTCGGGTTTCGGTCAAAGTAGTGCGCGAAGAATTTCAGCGACTCGCCCGTGGTCTCGAACAGGCCCAGCGGCTCCGGCTCGAAGCCGAGGTGAAGGTCATGCCCGGAGGCTTCGCTGACCTTTTGGATATGCTCGCGGCAGAGGCGCACGTTGCGAAAGATGGCCTCCATCTCCTCGGTGCCGATGGGGAAGGTCTTGTGCGATCCTGGCAGCGTGCTGACACTGCCGCCTACGCCAGGGGGTAGCAGTTTCGCCAGCAGGTCAAAGAGCAGGCAGGTGTAGTCGAGCCGCTCGCGCGTGCTCCAGTCGGGCTGGAAAACCTGCTCCTTCACCCGCGTACCGTGAAAAGAGCCGTAGGGGAAGCCATTGATGGTGAAAACGTAACAGCCCTCCGCCTCCAGCCAGCGCTGAAACTCCAGCAGTCGCTCGGGCTGGCTGAGCTCCGCTGCCGCTTGGGCTCCTAGCCGCAGGCCGATGCCGTACGGTTGGTTGGCGCACACGCGTTGCTTGACCCGCAGGGTATGCTCGCGCAGGCCCTGCCAGGTTTGTTCCCAGGTTTCACCGCGATGGATGTTCGTGCAGTAGCCGAGATGAATGCCGTGTTGCAGCTGCATGGTGGATTCACTCTGGCTTCAGCACCACTTTCAGCAGGCCTTCTTTGTTGTCGTAAAGACGCTGGAACCATCCTGCGCCTTCTTCCAGCGGGGCCACGGCGCTGAGCAGCGGTTCCACCTGGATGCTGCCGTCTTCGATGCGGCGGATGGCCTCAGGGTATTCGCCTGCACAAGAGCAGGAGCCACGGATGGTGAGCTGGCGCGTGACGACTTCTTGCAGAGGGAAGGGGGTGTTGGGCTGGAGATTGCCGACGAGGATGACTTGCCCGCCTTTGCGCACGCAGCGGATCGCCAGATCCAGCGGGGCGGCCGCGCCGACGACCTCAAAGCTGGCATCAGCTCCATCGCCGCCGCAAAGCTCACGCAGGTGCATGGCCAGGCCTTCCTGCTTGGCATGAAAGGCCTCGGCTGCGCCGAGTTGTTTGGCCAATTCTAGGCGCTTTTCGTCCAGATCCACCGCGATCACGCGCTCCCAACCACGGGCCTTGAGCGCTTGGATGACGAGCAGGCCGATCAAGCCGGCGCCGACGACCACGGCCGTGCCACCCCGGACCTCTTCGCCGTGACAGTCGCAGCTTTCACCACAGGCAGCTTCTTCCTCCTCGGCAAAGGCTTCCCCCACCTCGATGCCATCGGCCAGATTCACCGCGTGCAGGGCGATGGAGACCGGTTCGGCAAAGGCGGCCTTTTCATACGGGAGCGTGTCTGGGATGGTGTAAAGGATGCGCGTCGGCAGCACGATCTTTTCGGCAAAGCAGCCGTGGCGGCGGTATTCGCCGGGAGACACTCCCAGCACCTTGCGCTTCGGGCACAGGTTCACGTAGCCGGACTGGCATTCATCACACTCGCCGCAGTATTCCGTGGAGTCGAAGGTCACGCGCTGGCCTACCTTCCAATCGGTCACGCCTTCACCCACTGCGATGATTTCTCCCGCAGCCTCGTGGCCCATGACGATGGGTGGCTGGCGGCGACCGCTGCGGCCATCCATGCCGTGAATGTCGCTGCCGCAGATGCCGCAGGCCTTGATCCGCACCAGCACCTCGCCCGTTCCGGGTACAGGATCGGGGAAACCGATGTCGTAGTTGAATTCAGAGGCGGCGGTGAGGACGAGGGCTTTCATGGTGGAGGTTCACCTCAGGATGGAAAGAGATGCCGCCGCTGGCAAGTTGGCGTTTGCATTGCCCAGCGCGAGGCAGGCCAGAGCTTGCAGGAAAACAAGAACGGGTCTCTTTCCTCTGTCAGCAGTGGCCTTGCTTCTGCGTATTCGCCAGTCCCTCATGCATTTTCGTCACCTAACCTATCTTCTCCTCATGCTGCTGCTTTCCGGCGCCGGGGCTTTGGTCGCGCAGCAAAGTCCTGTGCGTGAAGCCAAGGCCACGTCGAAAGTCACGCTCTACGTCTCAGGCGTTGAATGCCCTAGCTGCGTGTATGCGGTGACCTACTCGATCGGTCAGCTGAAAGGCATCGGCGAGGTCACGGCGGGTCAGATCGTGGAAAACTACGTGAACGTCCAGTATGACCCAAAGGAGGTCACCGTCGGCAAAATCGCGCAGGCGGTGCTCACTGCACCTGCCCTGCATGGCACGCCCTATCAGCCAGCGCTCAAGATCCAGATCCCGGCTTATGCCCAACCAGAAAATCGTGCGCGTATCGATGCCTTATGGAAGCGCTGGAAGGGAGTTTTGGAGCCTGATTTGATCGACCAAGAGACGGGTGAGTTTGTGCTCTACTTCAGCACCCTGCCGACGCCGGAAAACAGCAATGCGCACAGCGCTTGGACGCTAGACGAGCTGAAGCAGGCCCTTTCAGCCCCAGCGCCCCAAGGCTTGGGGCTGGCCCTAAACCTCATGGAGGAAAAGAACCCCGAATGATCCCCGCTGCATCTGTGGAGCCCCGAGTCGCCGCGCTACTCCTCGCTGGTGGCCGGTCGATCCGCATGGGCCGGGACAAAGCCATGCTCGACTGGCAAGGACAGCCGCTCTGGCGGCATCAAGTCGAAAAGCTGATCTCCCTGAAGCCCCAGCGACTCGTCATCGCCTGTCGGCAAGAGCAACTGCTGCACGACCAGCCTGGTCTGCCCTCCTGCCTCGAATGGTGCTTCGATCCACCGGGGCAAGACCTCGGTCCGCTCGGTGCCATTCAGCGTGTCTTGGCAGGCGCCTCTGAGCCTTGCTGGGTCGTGGCCGTGGACTTGCCTCATCTTCAGCTGGCGCAGTTGCAGATGCTCGCCCAGTCAGCCCTCCGCTCAGGTCAGGCTTGTTTTTTCCGCACCTCTCACGGTCTCGAACCGCTCGCCGCCTTGTATCATCCCAGCCTTCTGCCTTTCGTGGAGCGAAGCATCGCCCAAGGACAGCTCGCTGTGAAAGGCGTCGCCCACGCTGCGATCGAAGCAGGCCTCGCCCAACTCGTGGTTCTACCGCCAGACCTAGACCCTAGCTTTCACAACATGAACAGGCCGGAGGATTATCCTGCTTTTGAATGAGCCCTTTCCGCAGAACGAAGGGTTCATGAACAATCGTTCCTGAATTTCGGGCTATCCAATGAGGCCCTAGGTGAGAGCACACGGGATCACTCCCACTCGATGCTGGCCGGCGGCTTGGTGCTGATGTCGTAGAGGACGCGGTTCACGCCTTTGACGCTGTTGAGGATCTTGTTGGAGGTGCTGGCGAGCACTTCGTAGGGCAGGCGGACCCATTCGGCGGTCATGGCGTCTTCGCTGATGACGGCGCGGAGGCTGATGGCCTGCTCGTAGCTGCGTTCATCGCCTTTGACGCCCACCGTTTTCACGGGAAGCAAGGCGGCGTAGGCCTGCCAGGTCTGCTCATACCAGCCGCTGCGGCGGAGTTCGCCGATGAAGATGGCATCGGCCTGCTGCGTGATGGCGACGCGCTCGGGCGTGATTTCGCCCGGGATGCGCACGGCGAGGCCTGGGCCGGGGAAAGGATGACGCCACAAGGCGCGATGCGGGATGCCAAGGCTGGCTCCGAGAGCGCGGACCTCGTCCTTGAAGAGCTCGGCGAGTGGTTCGAGCACTTTGCCCTGCTCCTTGAGCTCCATGATCTTATCGACGCGGTTGTGGTGCGTTTTGATCTTGCTGGCAATGCTGCCGCTGGTGGCGCTCTCGATCACGTCGGGATACAACGTGCCCTGCGCAAGCAATTCGACGTTGTCGGCCACTTTCCAGAACTCCTCGACGAAGAGCGTGCCGATGATGCGGCGCTTTTGCTCGGGATCGGTGACGCCTTTGAGGGCACCGAGGAAGATGGCGCTGGCGTCGATCTGCTCGATGGGCACGCCGACCTCATCAAAGAGCGTTTTGACCTCCGCGGCCTCGTTCAGGCGCATCATGCCGGTGTCGATGAAGATGCAGCGCACCTTCACGCCAGCCTTCGCGAGCAACACGGCCAGCACGGTGCTGTCCACGCCGCCGGAGACGCCGCAGATGACTTCGCGATTGCCGACCTCGGCCTTGATGCGCTCGAGCATCTGCGCCTTGAAGGCATTGATGTCGAACTTGGCGAGCTGGGCGCCGCTCTTGGTGAGGAAGTTCCGCAGGATGGCAGTGCCTTCGTGCGAATGCGTGACCTCCGGGTGGAACTGGATGCCCCAGCAGCGATCCGACCACTTCAAGGCCACGGGGACGGCGTCTTCATTCGTGGCGATGACTTTCGTCGTGTCGGCGAGATTCGCGCAGGTGTCGCTGTGGCTCATCCAGACCTGGGATTCGTGCGAGATGCCACTGAAAAGGTCCTCGTGGTCGGTGACGACGAGTTTGGCCGGGCCATACTCACGGGTGACGCCGGGCTTCACCGTGCCGCCGTGCTTGATGTTAAGGAGCTGCATGCCGTAGCACACGCCAAGCACCGGAACGCCGAAAGACATCAGCTTCTCGAAATCGACATCGGGCGCGTCTTTGTCCGAAGTGCTGCGCGGGCCGCCGGAAAGGATGATGGCACCGGGAGACTGCAAATTCGCCAGTTCTGCAGGCGGATACAGGTGTGAGGCAAAGCCGAGCTCGCGCACGCGGCGGACGATGAGCTGGGAATACTGGGAGCCGTAATCGAGGACGGCGACTTCTTGGGACGTCATGGGGAAGGGTCAGTCTTACGGAAAGCAGCGGTGCTTGCAAGTGGGCTTGCATAGTCCCGCCACTGGAATGCTAGATGAGGACTGCATTTGCCAAATGCCTAGCCCAACTGCATAGCTGGAAGCCTGACTCCATGATTGATCTCCAAGGTAAACGAATCGCTGTGCTCAAAGGTGGCCCAGGCAATGAACGTGCTGTCTCTCTAAAAACGGCTGAAAGCGTGGCGGAGGCCTTGCGCAGCTTAGGAGCCGAGGTGTTCGAGGTGGATGTGACCGGTCCAGACTTTGAGGTTCCCGAGGGTACCTTCATCGCGATGAATCTGATCCACGGTACCTTCGGCGAAGATGGTCAGATTCAGGCGATCCTGGAGCAGCGCGGCATTCCCTACACAGGCGCGAGCGTGGCCAGCAGCCGCACGGCGTTCGACAAAGCGCTGAGCAAAGCGTGCTTCCTTTCCGCAGGGGTGCCGACCCCACGGTCACAAAACTACAAGCTGGATGGCAGCGAGTCTTTGGTAGTCGGCTTGCCTCGCGTGTCGAAGCCGCCTCGTGAGGGCTCTAGCGTCGGTGTGAATATTTGCCGCACAGAGTCAGAATGGACCCAGGCCGTCGATGCCGCGCGTCAGTTTGGCGACACGACGCTGGTGGAGGAGTTTGTGGAGGGCAAGGAGCTGACGGTGGGCATTTTGGGAGATCAAGTGCTTCCGGTCATCCACATCGAGCCGATCGATGGCTTTTACGACATCAACAACAAGTATCCCTGGATGACGGGCACGGGAAAGACGCTGTATCATTGCCCCGCCGAGCTGAGCGCGGAGACGACGGCTCGTGTACAGGCGGCGGCGCTGGCGGCTTTTCAAAGCTGTGGCACGGAGGTTTATGGTCGTGTGGATGTGATGCTGCGCGCGGCAGACGAGGCCCCCTTTGTTTTGGAGATCAATACCATCCCGGGCATGACGAGCAGCAGCCTGCTGCCCAAGGCGGCGCTGGCGGCGGGCATGGGTTTTCCGCAGCTGTGCGCTCGGATCATCGAGTTATCACTCGCAGCCCGACCCGCGGCGGCTTGAGTCGCGCGGATCGGACTACAGAGCTTTGAAAAGCCGCTGCAAGTTGGCTCAGGCGGCTTTTTCTGCTTCAGCCGCCTTCCGCTCGTGGTTGGCCCGCGCTACGCCACGCGCTGCGGAGACGATGTGGTTGCAGGCCTCCATGCACAAGAGGGGAATGTGGCGCTGGGCGGCTTCGCTAGCATCACCGTGCGGATGACCCGCCGCGCTGCCTAGCTTGGTCTCAGCGGGGCCGAACAAGGGTTGGTCCTGCTGCAGCGGAAAGACGATGCGGCGCATGCAGTGCGTGCAGGTCTGGCATTTGTCCGCGATGATTTGGCAGGCCTGTTCATCGGTGATGCCGTTGGCAAAGCGATACATGCCGGTCTGTCGGCCCAAGAGATGACGCAGCGGAACGGGAGCGAGCGTGCCGAGTTCGGCCGCCGCGGCCATGCCGATGGCGGCAGGGTAGAAAAACTCCAGCGCTAGCAGCAGGCTGGCGGTATCAGGCAGGTGCAGCTCCCAGCCCTGTCGCAGGGTGGGCGCGGTTTTGATCGGGCGGAATTCGCCAGCGGCATCGCAGCGCGCTAGCTCCCGCGCGGCTTCGGCTCCTTCGGAGACGGTGAGGTCCGTGCCCTCAAGGTCCTGGATGTGGCGGAGTGTGTAGCCAGAGCCTGTGGCGGAAGGGCGTATGGCCACCTGACCGATCTGATCGCGCCCTGCGGCCAACCATTGTTCCAAAGTCAAGGTCAGGGAAGGGCGCTGGGCGCTCGGCGGCTCTTGGGCCAGCAAGCTGGCTGTGCCATGGCGCGCGTCGAAGTCATGGACTTGGTCCAAAATGACATCCGCCATGAGAGCCTCGGTGCCGATGGCTTGGCTGTAGTAAAGCTGGCGCTCGCGCAGCGAGATGGGATTGTGTCGGAAAACATCCATCTGGCTCAGTGCCTTGCCGGTCTCTTGCTCGATGCCGAGTAGCACAGGGATGTCCTGGAAGCTGTGCAGCCCGTCCGCGATGAAAAAGGGAACCACGACGACATTTGGGGCAGTGGTCAGCTTGTCCCAGTCCGCGACAAAGGGCGCCTCCTCCATGTAGGCATCCACCACCTCAGCAAAGCCATGGCCCCCTTCCCGAATGAGGCGCACTTGGTCCTGAATGGCCTTGGTGCTGTTGTCGTTGAGATTGGTTCCGTGGCCGACGATGACGAGACCGGTTTGATCTCGAGGCACTCCTGGGGCGACTTCATCCGCACGCTGCAGGATCAGACGCGTCATGTTCGGGTGGATGCCGACCGGGTCACAGTAAAGGATGACGCGTCCATCCCGCCGGGTCACTGGGCCATCCAGGCGCAGCTCTCGGGGCAGGACTTGCTGACAAAAGTAACCTTCGCTGATGAAATTCGGCACGATGTAAATCACCTCGCTGTCCACGGACTCGAAGACTTCGGTCATCGTTGGCTCCTCTTTCCAGAAGCAGCAGGCGACCTCGCGGAAAATACCTTGCCGGCGCAGAGAATCGGCGTGCTGATGCGTCGGCGCGCTGGAGTCAGGATTCACGGTGGAACCATGGCCGACGACGATCAGCGCGGCTTGGGAGAGATGGGAAGGGGAAGCGCTCAAGCGGGGAAAGAAAGGAAGTGTATGGGGCGGGAAAATACGCTGCGTGACCCGCAGAGGCGCGGCTTTTTTCATCCAGCTGGGGTGAAGCGGGCGCGGCTCATTCGATGCCACCGTACAGTCGGTCGATCATGCCCGTGCACTTCGGTCCGGGCAGAGCTCCTGTTTCCATCTGGTTCATCACATAGGCAAAGCTGATCTCATTTTCAGGATCGGCGAAAGCCAGGCTGCCACCCGCGCCTGGGTGGCCAAAGGCCTGGAATGAGGGGCCGTAGTGGCAGCGGCGCTTCACCTGAGGCAGGTTGGGTTGGCTAATGATAGGGTCTTTCATGACGCCACAGCCAAAGGCCGCCGGGGTCATCAGCACCAGATCTTCGTCCTCATTGGACAGGGTTTCCGCAAGCAGCCTTACGATGCGGCTGGGCACAAGGGCCTGCCCCTGCCAGGTGCCGCCCTGGGCCAGCATGGCATAAAATTGCCCCAATCCGCGTGCGCTGCCCACGCCACCCATGCTGGCGTAACCGGACTGCCAGGTCTCTGGCAGATTGAAGTCTTGCACGGCCGTCAGTCCTTGGGGAGAGCTGAAGGTACGCTGCGTCAGGGTGCCGCTCGTGGTGAATGCCTTCAGGAAAGGCCGTTCTGCCTCCGCGAGGCTGATCTTCCCTGGATAAACGGTGGCCACGCGGCCATGCTCTGTGGTGGGCAGGCCGATCCAAAAGTCCAGCCCCATGGGGTTGCCAATGGTTTCGCGGAAGTATTCTCCTAAGCTACTGGCTGCCGTGATGCGGCGCACGATCTCGTCCATCAGAAAGCCAAAGGTACGCGCGTGATAGCCCTGCTTAGTGCCCGGCTCCCAGAGTGGTGGTTGGCGTTCCAGCGCCTCAATCACTGCCTCATAACTCATGATGGACACGCGCTCATCCAGCGCACAGAGCCCTGCTGTGTGCGAGAATAGATGGGCAAAGCTTACGTTCTCCTTACCTCCCGCCCTGAATTCTGGCCAGAGGTCTCCCACCTGGCAGTCGAGCGGCAAGTGTGCCTTTTCTAGCGCCATCAAGGCACAGACCGCAGCCGGGCCTTTGGTTGCGGACCATACCGGCACCAGCGTATCCGTCTTCCATTCGCGCGTTGGCTGCCGGTCCATATGGCCATGACTGAGGCTTAAGATCTCCTGTCCACTTTGCCAGATGGAGACAGAAGCACCCAGTTCCCCACGGGAGCGGAAATTGTCTTCAAACCAATCGGTGACGGCAGTAAGGTGACTGGAATCGGGACGAAACATTGGCTGAATCAGAAGGCTGGATTTTCAAAAAGAAACCAAAGCTGAACTCAGAGCAGAAACCAAGGTGGGCAACCAAAAACAACACGAGACCGCGCGTGGCAGAGGCGAGACATGAACGCTGCTCGATCCAGGTTAGGCTTTCTCAAGCGGGGGGCGCTCCGCTTTTGGCTCAGAGGGTTTCCAGCTTTTGCCTTAGGCTCAGCAGGTCGGGGTCATGGCGTGCATCACGGCGCAGGTCTCCATCCATTTCAAAAGATTGCTTCAGCAGCTTCAGCGCCTGTTCTTCCTGGCCAAGACGGGCCAAGTAGCACCCCAGATTGTAGTAATACACCGGCTTCGTTCGCAGTATCGTGGGTCCACGTGACAGCACATCCAGGGCCTCTTCCGTGCGGCCGAGCTCGTGCAGGCAGAAGGCCGAGTGGATGTAGCCTCCCGGCTGATCAGGTTCCAGTGCGCAGAGCTTTTGCGCCGTAGCCAGAGCCTCTGCCCAACGGTGGCCATTCATCAGGCAAAGCACGGAGATCTCCAGCACGTCTGGCCGACCCTGGAGGCTCGTCGGCAGGTGAGAGAGTTCGGCCCGGGCTTCTTCGTGAAGGCCGAGTTCCACGTAGCCTTGTGCGGCTGTGATGCGTCGATCCCATTCGTTCATGGTGCGTTCTTTGCTGATAACTACGCTTGTCAACATCAGGCCGGGGCGAAGGACAAGCGCTTTGTCATTGCCTGACCGCTTGCACGCTCCCCATCTACCGCTAGTCTCGTATCCACTTTATGGCCCTCGCAAAAGCCCCCACACCGAACCCAGCCTCCGCCCCGATCAACCAGAAGCTCACTGCTGAGGATAAAATCGGGCTTTACCGCCAGATGGTCCGCATCCGCAGGTTCGAGCAGGTCTCTCTTCAGCACTACCAGGCCGGTCGCATGGGGGGATTCCTCCACCTTTACATCGGCCAAGAGTCCGTGGCTGTCGGCTGCGTCTCGCTCATGGGAGAGAATGACCATGTCATCACCGCCTACCGCGACCACGGCCACGCCCTGGCAGTCGGCATGAACATGGATGAGTGCATGGCTGAGCTTTTCGGCAAAGCTACGGGTTGCTCCAAAGGCAAAGGTGGCTCCATGCACTACTTTGCCCCAGAGAAAAATTACTGGGGCGGCCATGGCATCGTCGCCGGTCAGACGCCTCTTGGCCTCGGCCTCGCTTATGGCTTAAAGTATCGGGGGCTCAAAGGGGCTGCCCTTTGCTTCTTGGGTGACGGAGCAGTGAACCAAGGTGCTTTTCATGAATCGCTGAACCTCGCGGCTCTTTGGGATTTGCCCGTGATCTACGTCATCGAAAACAACGGCTATTCCATGGGTACCAGTCAAGCGCGTAGCTCTGCCTTTGACGAATGTCTTGCCAAACGTGCCGAAGGCTACGGCATGGCCTGGGACCACTTTTTGGGAGAAAACATCTACGAAGTGCGTGCCCGCGTTCAGCAGGCCATGGAGCGCGCTCACGAGGAGAGCAAGCCAAGCATTCTGGAGATCGCCACCTATCGCTGGGAAGGTCACTCCGTCGCGGATGCCAACAAGCTGAAATATCGCACCAAGGAAGAAGTGGAGCGCTTCCAGCGTGAGCATGACCCGATTCAGGTCTGGAAAGCGACCCTAATCAGTGAAGGCGTAGCGACGGAGGAGCAGTTGAAGAAAATTGATCGTGAAGCTCAGGCGGAAGCCGAGGCTAGCGCCGAATTTGCCAAAGCCAGCCCCTACCCCGAACCTGAATCCATCTTCGAGGACGTTTACTGGGAAGTGGACAACAAGACCGAAGCAGGCGAGACCGGACGTCACTTCTTCAACGACTAAGCTCACGCGAACGACCGAAGCTCAGCAGGGGCACCGTCTGTTGAGCTAATGTTCGCCCGCCAAAGCCCTTCATGAAGAGCGAGTCGTTCGTCACGTCGCGGTCTTAGGGTTTTGGCCCCCTTTCATGACTCGGCCGTCTTCAAAACGTCGGGCTGACCCCGTACAATATTCATGGCACCATTGAGCTCACCGCCGGGTTCGATCGAGACCGAGCGCGCGGTCACATCACCATTCACAGCGCCTCCCGTGGCAATCACTAGCTGACCTGTGCAAAAAATCGTCGCGGTGATCTTCGCTTGGATGCATACCTCTTCGGCGTAGATCGGTTTCATGAACACAATCTGGGATCCTTTTTCGACGACAAATCGACGACATCTAATCTCACCGAGAAAGGTTCCCGTGGTTCGGAAGAAAACAGCTCCCGTGGCCTGGACATCGCCCTCAAGCACTCCCTGACAGCGCAGATCTCGACACAAGACTTGGTCCGTGGCCAAATAGCCGCGTTTACGAATCAAGGCATCTCCCCGTGTTTTCACTTTCTGTGTCGAGTTCATGTTGATCTCGACTTCCTCCATGGAGATAGGAGCGCCACACTGAGGGCAATTGGTGGATCGTGAAGATTTTCCGACCTTGAATTGATGGCGGCACTCAAAGCAATCCACGTCTTTGAAGTAGGCGTTTCGGTAGATGCCTTGCTCCTTCATTCGCTGCAACGTCGTCACCGACATTGGCTCTGGGCTCGGTGCGGGTGCTAGACGCAGGGAGTAGGATTGTGACCGCCTCAGGTGGCCCGCTGCTCCTCGCTGAGCGTGGGGTTGCTGTGCCCTCGGCTTTGCCGCCGTTTCTTGGCTAGCAGGCGCCACAGGGGGGGGCACAGAAAGAGTTTCTGCGTTCTCTGGTCGCTGAGAAGACTCAATGGGCTCTTGGGCAGCGGGTGCGGTTGCCGGTGTGGCTAGGCCTGCGGCCTGCTGTTTCAAAAAAACACCAAATCCGCCCTCTTCGACCTCTTCACTGCTCGGAGGAATTTGCAGCCATGAGTTCTCTTCCTCGCCAGTCTCAACGGAAGGATGCAAAGGGGAGTCCTTTTGGTTGGCCACAACCTCGGTTTCCTTTGTCTTGGATGCGCCACCTGAGCTGGCCTCTTTGCTTTCGGGGGGCGTGGCTTGATCCCAAAGATGGTTTTTCCCTGCCCAACCAGCACGGGTTGCCGTCGATGCAGACACTTTGCCTCGATTCACCGACAGGTGAACCCCACATCGTTTACAAAAAGTAGAAACAACGAGGCGCGACTCATACTGAGCCGCGCCGCATTCAGGACATATCAGTTCGATCTGACCTTTGGGTGGCGTGGGACGATCGCTTTTTTTTCCGAAAAGTCCCCGAAACACAAAAATGGATGGGTGCGTTAGTTGCCACTGCCTGAGGTAACAGCCCGGGCTGGGACGGCAGCTTTGGCCGAATCGGCTTTTTTGCCAACCGAAGACTGGCCCATGAAGGTGGCACCTTCTTCAATCGAGAGAGTGCCCGCGGCAATGTCTCCCACAAGAATGGCGTTGCTCTTCAATTCGCAGCGTTCGTTGACCGTGATGTTGCCTTCAACCTTGCCGAAAATGACGACGGAGCGGGTTTTGATTTCACCTTTGATCAGGGCATTTTCACCCACGGTCAGGGCACCGTCGGAGTGCACCTCACCTTCGATTTTGCCATCGACAATGAGATCATGAGAGAATTTGATCGAGCCTTTGATCTCGACGTCGTTGGCGAGCACGTTTTTGCTTGAGGTCATGGAGTAGGAGGGAGAAGGGGCACGTGGAGCTGGAGCGGTGGCTGCTGGAGCAGGAGCCACTGGGGCAGGGAGGATAGGAGAGCGCTCGGCCTCTGGTGCGGGGACAGGGGGAGTCGCTGGACGCACGTCTTTGGCTTTAAGCGCTTCGCTAGGTTGACCAATAATTCGCATTAGCATTGGACTGAAACATACAGGGCCCCTGAGAGAAGTGTCAATGTCTCGGTCAAAAATTTTGTCACCTGAGGGCACCCGCTCAAAAGCCTTCCAGGCGCCCACTCGGCCATATTGTGCGCGGTTTGCTTAGCTAAGTGATCTTTTAGAGACCGGCAGGCGGCGCGTAATCGGTCGGGTCAGGCATACCGGCTAACTGAAAGGCTTCATGCCTTTCCACGCAGGTCCCGCAGCGTCCGCAGTGCTTGGTTCCTCCTTTGTAGCAGCTCCAGGTGTGTGAAAAATCTACCCCAAGAGCGCCGCCGAGCTTCGTGATGCCCGCCTTGTCCATCGCAATGAAGGGACGCAGTAGCTCAATTCGCGCATAGGTGCCCTCCCGCATCGCGCTGGCCATCGCCTGCATGAAGGCTTCGCGGCAGTCAGGGTAGATGGTGTGATCCCCTGCGTGCGCTGCGATAACGAGCGCTTCCGCTCCGGCCGATTCCGCCAAGCCACAGGCAATCGCCAGCATGATGCCATTGCGAAACGGCACCACCGTGCGCTTCATGTTCTCATCGGCATAATGTCCCTCCGGCACCTCGCCACCACTTTTCAGCAAGTCGGAGGCAAAGAGATCATTCACGAAGGGCAAATGAACAACCTCATGTCGGATGCCGAGGCGAGCTACATGCCAGCGTGCTTGTTCAAGTTCACGCTCATTGTGTTTCGAGCCGTAATCAAAACTCACGGCACCGCTGAGCTCATGTTCTTGGGCCGCCCAATGCAGCGCCGTCACGGAATCCATGCCACCGCTCAGAAGGACGAAGGTTTTCATCGCAGCAAGGGCTTAGGCGGTTGGTATTTCTAGCTTTCCATCAAAGTCTGGAAAACGCGCTTCACACGTCAGCTGAATGCCACCCCGTGGCGCGAAACGCCCACGCACGACCGCCTGCTGTGGTGCACAAGCCTTTACCAAATCGTCCAAAATGCGATTCACGATCGCTTCGTTGAAGAGCGCGTGGTTGCGGTAGCTCGCTAAGTAAAACTTCAGCGATTTGGTTTCCACGCAGCGATCCCCTGGAATGTACATGATTTCCACATGCGCCGCATCAGGCTGCCCCGTCACTGGGCACAGAGAGGCAAAGTCCGGTTGGCTCAGGTGAATCGTGTAGCTGCGTCCTGGCGTGCGATTGGGAAAAGTTTCCAACACGGCTTCGTCCGGACTGGCAGGTAGCCGGTGCTCGGAGCGGCCAAGGAGAGAAAGTTCAGCGGAGGGGGCAGACATGAATGCTGATGATGGCCGCGAAAGCCCAACCTGCAACCGTGGCATTTAACCCTACCCCAAGCCGAAACGAAACGCGAAGCTCCGGTGGGTGTCTTCACCCGTATCGCCCACCCACGACGCCTTTCAGGGCGGCACGTGTGCCTTTTTCCCAGGCGAGCCCCCACTCCTTCATGGATTGGACCACGGGCAGCAGGGCCATGCCTTTCTCCGTGAGTTGATAGGCCATGTGACGAGAGCCCTCGTGGTCTTTGATCTGCACAACCACACGATGTTCGAGCAGTCGTTTCAAACGGTCAGTCAATATGTTCGTCGGGATGCCTTCGGGCGAGGCGAGGAAGTCTTTGAAACGAGTGCGGCCGAGCATCAAATCGCGTATCACCAGCAGCGTCCAGCGGTCTCCCAAGATGTCGAGTGCGCATGACACCGGGCAGGGTGAACGTCGAACCCCCGTTTTGGGCGATGGGGATGCGTTGTCAGAGCGGGCTTTGGCAGAGGACATCCCCAAGAATGCGCAAAGTGTTACTTGCAATCAACAAGTGTTCAGGGTTTTATAGTTGCAAATTGCAAGCATGAGTCAAAAAGCAGAACGTTTCCCCATTCTAGCTGCTCCTGGAGCAGGTCTGCCAAAGATCGAGCGCTTGGTCGCTCATCTCATGATTCGTTGGAGGGCTTTGTGCACGAGTCGTGACCAGGCAGCCGCCGTGTTTGATGCTGAGCGTTTGGCGATCCTCCGCTTGTTGGACAGGCATGATTCCGTGGCCATGGCCCAGCCGGTGTTGATCAAACGAATCCCCGGCCTCGAGGACAGTAGCCGATATTGGTCACTGCTCATGGTGGTGGATCATTTGCGGATCGTGAACCGCGACATCATGAAGGTGATCTTTAGTCTGGGTGCAGGTCATCTGCCAGAAGGCGAGGCGAGCATAGCTGCAGTGAAACCTAGCCTTCAGGTGACACCGGCTGTGATTTCAGCCTTTGATCAGGGGTGCCGTGACTTTGCCAAGACGGTAGCCTCAGTCACAAAACTTAAAACACCGTTGAAGTTTCCGCACCCTTGGTTCGGTCCGATGGATGCTGCCACATGGCATGTGATGGGGGGGATTCATATGCGAATTCATCATCACCAGATGAAGCTGATTCAGGCGGGTCTCACGGGCTCAATCTGATGAATGGCCAAGGATTCATGACCGATCGCAGCTGCTGCGGATCATGCTACACCATCTTTTTTCGTCAGTTCGTTCTGCCAGCCAAGGGTAGCTTCGTCAGTCACGCCTTGGCCCATCAGCCTGCCTGGCATACGAGTTCTCGTAAATGGTTGCGACTTCCCGTGATGGCAAAAAGCAGCATGCAGGTGCATGATCCCTTCGTTTGAAAGCTTGCCGATTCCATCTCCTCAGTTGGCTCCTCCTTGCCCCAGGGGTGGAAGCTGCGTGGCTGGATGTATTCAGCAGTGAGTTGCAGGCAGCAAGAGCCGAGCTCTCGCGAATTGAGAAGCAGCGGGAGGCTCTCGGAGAGCCGATGATCGGGAACACGGTGGCTGAGTTTGGCATTCAGCATCGTATGCTGGAAGAACCACCGCCGGAGTCTCCGTTTGTGCAGATGGACCTCGGCGCATCCCGCTCTTTGGATACAGTGGTGCTGATCCCGGCGGTGGTGGATTTTCAGGGCGTGACGCAGTCGCCATATGCGTTTCCTTTGCGGTTTCGACTGGATGCATCGGACGATCCAGAGTTCGCCACCTTCACGCCGCTGCTGGTGTGTACGGACGTGGATCATGTGCAGCCGAGCGTCGCACCTGTCATGGTTCATGTGCCGGAAACGCGAGCGCGTTATCTCCGGCTCACCGTGACCAAGCTGGCGCAAGTGGAGGGACGATGGACTTTTGCGCTCGCGGAGATGATGGTGATGGATGGCAATCTCAACATCGCACTCGGAGCGAAGGTTGAGCATCAAGGTGGCACGGGGCTGCCGCCGCGTTGGCTGCTAGCGAATCTGACGGATGGTCGCACGCCCCTAGGGCCGCCGATCGATCGCAGCTCGGTGCCGGATTTTGATGCGTTGTTTGCTAGCATGCACCCTGATCAGCCAAATCCATGGATGAGCGTGGATCTAGGCCGTGAGATGCTACTGGATGAGGTGCGGCTGCATCCGCTGCATGCAAGGCAAGGCGCGGACGTTCCGGGCTTTTCGTTTCCAGCCCGATTCCGCGTCGAGTTATCGAAAAATAGCGATTTCAGCGATGCAGTGACGATTTTTCAAAATCCGGACTCCGACTTTCCGAACCCAGGCAACAATCCAGTGACAATCCCAGTCAACCAGGCGTCGGCGAGGCAGGTGCGTGTGGTCATGCTCGCTCCTCAACGGGCCGGTCACTCCTCGTTTGCTTTATCAGAGCTTGAGGTGTTTGCCGGAGGTGAAAAGGTCTCGCGTGGCGCTAGGGTCATGAGTTCGGGCGATCCAGCGCGCAATCCGTCGCGCCCCCTCTCGCTTTTAGCAGATGATCACACGAGCTATGGCCGCTTGATGGACCTCCCAGTGTGGCTTCGGCAGTGGGAGGAGCGTCGCCGGTTGGAGGAGCAGACGGCTGTTCTTACCACAAAGATGCCTTCTCTCCTGGCGATGGCGCAAGTGCGGGTGGTTTGGACGTTGGGATTCGTGCTGATCAGTGCGATTGGCGCGATTGGCTTGCTTTTCTGGCGCTCGCAGCAGCGGGCTCTGCGCGCGCAGGAGCAGTTTCGTGCTCGACTGGCCCGTGACATGCATGATGAGATCGGCAGCAATTTGGCGGGCATCGCCGTGATCAGTGAAACCTCCGCGTTGCAGGGGGATGGACAAGCGGAGGACTGGCGCGAGATCCAACGTATCGCTCACGAGACCACGGATGCTATGCGCGAGGTGCTCTGGCTCGTCGGTGCCAGACAGGAGTCTGGCATCGACCTCATGGAGCATCTGCAACGCGTAGCAAAGCGTCTGCTGCCTAACCATGAGGTGAAATGGAAAGCGCTCACCACAGAGCTACCCCCTGCGTGGCCCGTTGAATCACGGCGGCATGTGTTTCTGTTTTTTAAAGAAGCGCTCACCAACATCTTGCGTCATGCGAAGGCCACGCAGGTCGAGCTTTCTGCACAAATCACGGACTCCAGTTTTGAGCTCATCATTCAAGACAATGGGCGCGGCTTCGATCCGGCTAAAATCTCAGTTGGCATGGGGCTGAATAGCCTCCGCGAGCGCGCCCAGCAGCTGGGGGGAGTTTTTTCGCTAGCTTCATCTGCGCAAGGAACCACGCTCCTCCTGCGCGTGCCGTTGGTTTCTTGAGTCCATTCTTGGTTATTCTGAATTCCGCCTTTTCCTTTATGCCGAACGTTTGGATCATCGAAGACAATGCCACTTTTCGCCGCGGCACGGAACGTGCGCTGACGATGAAGCCACATGCGCATGCTGTACGTTCCTTTGGGAACTGTGAGGATGCCATTGCGGCGCTGGAAGTGGCGGACGCGCCACAGGTGATTTTGCTCGATGTTGGACTTCCCGGGATGGATGGCATTGAGGGCATTGGCCATCTGAAAAGCCGGGCCGCTGGCACGAGTATCCTGATTCTCACGGTGTTTGAGGACGATGATAAAATCTTCCGCGCTATCTGTGCCGGGGCTTCAGGCTACTTACTGAAGTCAGAACCGATGGCACAGGTCATCACGGCCATCGATCAGGCCATCGCGGGAGGGTCGCCCATGAATCCTCGCATCGCTACGCGTGTGCTGGCCATGTTCGCGAAGCTCGCCCCGGCCAGAAAAGACTACGGGCTTACTGATCGTGAGCAGGCCGTGTTGAAGTGCATGGTCTCTGGCATGGCCCGAAAACAGATCGCCGATGCCACCGGCCTCAATCCGCACACGGCTGATTACGTCACGCGTAGCATCTATCGCAAGCTGCACGTTAACTGCGCCACCGCGGCTGTGTCCAAAGCCGTGGCGGAGCGGCTCTTCGGGGAAGATTGAGCCTTCTGGATGCGGTCATGTGCTCAAGCCTTCCATCACCCTTTCGCGAAAGCTGCGGACGTGAGCCAGTTCGTGGCGGCCTTTGGGATGCAGGATGGCAACTTGATCATGGCCGAGGAAGCTGGAAACATCACGGTAGATGAAGGGGGCTTTGACGTCGGCGGGAATCGGCAGGGCTTCACTCGCAGGGCGGGTGACGATGGCTACGCCCATGCCGAGAGCGACGTAATTCAGGATGGAGGTGACGTTGCCTGCGGTCATGATGAGGTTGACTCGATCACTCAATCCGGCCTTAGCCACGAGGTGATCAAATTGCATCCGTGAACTGGAATCCTCACCGGCGAGAATGAGCGGCTGTCTGACGATATCGCGGAGCTTGGGGGCCTTGATTTGCGCAAAAGGATGACTTTCGAGGCACACGACTTCAAAGGGATAACGCACCAGTGGGGTGGCTTCAAAACGTGCAGGTAAAGCCACGCCTTGTGGTGTGCCGACGATGGCTAGGTCCGCTTTTTCAGCCTCCAAGTGCTGCCAAGCGATGCGTGAGGGTGCGTCGATGAGCGAAAGTCGTACCTGCGGGTGCGTTTGGCGATAGCTAGCGATGACATGGCGCAGGGTGCTGTTGAGTACAGTCGCCGGCGCAGCCACACGGAGATGTCGTTCGGCCTTTCGATGCTGGTCATGAAAGACTTTCTTTAGAGAGTCAAACCCCTGAACGAGAGGTGCGGCGAGGTCTAGCAGACGCTCGCCGTCTTCAGTCAGCCGCACATCGTGCCCTTTGGCCGTCACGAGCTGGACGCCATAGTCTTCCTCCAGCGCCCGCACCTGCCGCCAGACAGAGGGCGTGGCTATGCCGAGACTCCGGGATGCAGCGGCAAAGGTGCCGTGCCTGGAGATTTCAAACAGGGCGCGGATCTGGCGGAACCGTACTTCCTTGAAGTAACGGCGGTCCTCGGAGGGCTTGGTGCTGCGTTTGGGTTTCATTGCTCTCAGAGTAACGGTCATTAGGAAAATAGTCTCGCATGCTCATGAAGAAGAAGGGTGGTGGCGCTGTATTTTCAAGGGTGCTTTCGCCGTCGTCGATCGTGCCAAGTCTTTCCGAATCCCGAATGAAACTCAACGCCCTGCTTTTCATCCCCCTCGCTGCCTCTGCGGCGGAGGGAGATGCATTTTTCCGCGAGCGTGTGGAGCCATTGCTCAAGCAGCGTTGCTACGAATGTCATTCGCACGCAGGGAAGATCAAGGGCGGCCTGGTGCTCGACTCGCGCTCAGGCTGGCAGGCGGGTGGTGACAGCGGGCCTGCGCTGGTGCCTGGCGATGTGGAAAAGAGCCAGCTCATCTAGGCGGTGCGCTACACGAACCCAGACATGGAGATGCCGCCGAAGGCGAAGCTGCCGGACAGCGAGATCGCTGTGCTGGAGGAGTGGGTGAAGCGTGGCGCGCCCGATCCTCGCGAGACGGTGGCGAACGCGGTGAAGAAGACCGGCGTGGATGTGGAGGATGGAAGGAAACACTGGGCCTATCAACCGGTGCGGGATGCCGCGCCACCCGCCGTGCATGATCAAGCCTGGCCTCTGAATGAGGTGGACGCCTTCATTCTCACGAAGCAGGAGGCAGCGGGCCTTCAACCGGGTCCCGAGGCCGAAGCGCATGCCTGGCTGCGGCGCGTGACGTTTGATCTCACTGGCCTGCCCCCGACGGAGGTGGAGATGGCCGACTTTAATGCGGATCGCTCGCCAAAAGCGCGCGAGCGCGTCGTGGACCGTCTGCTCTCATCGAAGGCCTATGGCGAGCGCTGGGCGCGGCATTGGCTGGACCTCGTGGGCTATGCGGAGCAGATCGGCACGGAGGGCAAAGTTTTTGCGGAACATGCGTGGCGGTATCGCGACTACCTCGTGCAGTCCTTTCACCAGGACAAGCCCTTCGACCGCTTCATCCGTGAGCAGCTCGCGGGCGATTTGCTGCCAGCCGCCTCACCACAAGAGCGCCGGGAAAACCTCATCGCGACGGGTTTCATCGTGCTGGGCGATGTGGACATCAACGCCGTGGACAAACTGAAGATGGAGCATGACTTCGTGGACAGCCAGGTGAGCAAAGTAGGCACCGCCTTCCTCGGCATGACACTGGGCTGCGTGCGCTGCCATGACCACAAGTTCGACGCCATCGGCCAGCAGGACTACTACGCGCTTGCGGGCATGTTCCGCAGCACGAAGACGACGTTCAAAACCGGCCACGGCATCTGGAGCAACATCCAGCGCGTGCCGCTGCCGGAGCTAGAAGAGGACCAGGTGATCGCCCGCAACCACGAGCAAAAGCTGGCGAGCTGGCGAAAGGAAAAGCACAAGCTGGAGGCCGAGTCGAAAGCGCTCGGCGACAAACCGCATGCGGCGGGCAAAAAGCGCCTCGACGAGTTGAAAAAGGAAATCACCGCGCTCGACCTCCGCATCGGTCACGGTGAGTATTTTCATCCGGGCAAACCGCAGGCCATCGCGGTGCAGGATGTGGCCAAGCCCGCCGACATGCGCCTCACCATCCGTGGCAATCCCTATGCGCTGGGCGACACCATGCCGCGCGGTCTCGTACGTGTGGCGATGTGGGGACCGCAGCCGAAGATTCCCGCAGGACAAAGCGGTCGCTTGCAACTCGCCGACTGGATCGCGGATGCGAGGAACCCTCTCACGGCCCGCGTGGCCGTGAACCGCGTCTGGCAGAAGCTTTTTGGCGAGGGGTTGGTGCGCAGCGTCGATTACTTCGGCACACGTGGCGACACACCAAGCCATCCCGAGCTGCTCGATCATCTCGCGCATCGCTTCATGAAGGCAGGCTGGTCGCAGAAGAAACTCATCCGCATGCTCGCCCTGAGTCGCACTTACCGGCTCGCCAGTGGCAAGCCGCCATCGAAGGATCCCGAAAACAAACTGCTCACCTGCATGAACCGCCAGCGGCTCGATGCCGAGTCCATCCGCGATGCAATGCTGGTCGCGAGCGGGCGGCTTGCTGCGCCGTCCGGCGGCCCGGGCCTGCCGTTGGAGTTCCCGGAGAACATCACCGGGCTGCCGCTGAAGGAGAAGCAGGACGGTCACCCACAGTTCAGCCTCAAAAAAGAGCGTGAGTCCCAGGCGGTGGAGCGCACGTTGTATCTGCCCGTGGTGCGCACCGGCACGCAGCCCGGCACAGCTCGGCTGCGCGATGTGTTCGACTTTCCGCAACCCGCCCAGTTCACCAGCAAGCGCAACGAGACCACCGTGCCCACTCAGTCGCTGTATTTGCTCAATGCTGATCTCATCCGCGAGCGCGGCGAGGATCTCGCGAAGATGCTGCTCGCCATCCAAGAAGACGACTCGGCCCGCCTCGCAAGGCTCTGGTTGCGTGTCTTGAATCGTCCCATCACCGCCGCTGAGCGTGAGGACGCGCTCGCCTTTCTAAAAGCCTCCCGCGCCGATGGCGAACCCCCGGCCTGGACCGAGCTGGCCCGCGCCCTCTTCGGCACGAACGAGTTTCTTCTCCGCTTTTGATCGTGATCCGTTTAATTCACCAACAACCCCTCCATGGCTGCCAGCTTTTTCGCCTTCGCGTCAAAGCTCCAAAACGTGTCGCAGCCCAGCACCAGTGCAGAGGAAACATGCAGCAGGTCATAGGTGCGGAAACCTTCTTTGGCGGTGTGGCGGTGAGAGAGGGTTTGGAACATGGCCTCGACAGATTCCGGCAAAATCGCCCAAGGGTGGTAGCGAATGCCCAGTTCAACATCTTCGAAGAAGTGGGCCTCCACCACTGCTGCCAGCTCCGGCGTAACCCGCATCTGCTGCATCCCCTGCCGGGTCATAAACACGCACTGTTGCAGCGCGTTGACCACCTCCAGCCGGTGCAGCCAGGTCACAGGAAGCCTTTCGGGGCACTCAGCCAAAAGCCCCTCCGCCTCGGCGCGGTGAGACATGTCCACCAGCGTGTTGGTGAAGAAGTTGGTGTCCGCGTAGATCATGGTTCCTCACCTGCGATCATCCGGGCGATCTTTTCCGAATCCTTTTCGGAAGGAGCCACGAAACCCATGCGGTTGAGTTTTTCGCGGAACGCACGCTGGCGCCGCATGAATGCCTCCGCCTCCTCGATCCGCTTGTTCGGAGCGGGAGCCTCCGGGGTGAGGATGAAATTGCCCGCGCTCCGGCTGCGGATGACGATCCGCCCCAGTTTTTGCGCTGCCGCAAGCAAGGACTGCGGCTGGCGGTTCATATCCCGCACCGTGAAGTCATGTCGCACCGTCGCAGTTGGTGTTTTTTTGGCAGCACGACGCGGCGCGGGTTTCTTCACGGCAGGCTTGGCTTTCATGTCTGACATCATGACTGACATGCTCCTCCAGAGCAACTTCTAATCCTCTCCCATGAATCCCTCCCCTTTCGCCACCACCCGCCGCGCCTGGTTGCGTCAAACCAGCGCGGGCTTTGGCGCGATGGCCCTGCATGGTCTGCTGAATGCGGCATCCAATCCACTCGCGGTGCGCGCGCCGATGCTCCAGCCACGGGCGAAGCGTGTCATCTTCCTCTTCATGTCCGGCGGTCCCTCGCAGATGGACCTTTTCGATCCGAAGCCGCTCATCCAGCAACGGCACGGCAAGTCCGTGAAGGCCCCGCTGCCGGAGCAGCATCGTCACGACAGCACAGCGGGACTCCTCGCCCTCGGCACCGACATCCCGGTGCAGCCTCGTGGTCAGTCCGGACTCACGATCTCCGATCTGCTGCCGCATACCGCCGCCATCGCCGATGAGCTTTGCCTGCTGCGTGCCGTGCATGCGGACAACAACCAGCACGGCCCCGCTTTGCTCCAGATGCACACCGGAGCCATCGCCGAGGCGCGGCCCTCGCTAGGCTCCTGGATCAGCTACGGCCTCGGCACCGAAAACCAAAACCTGCCCGCCTTTCTCACCATCCATCCCGGCATCGACACGCGGAACTACAGCGCCTCCTTCCTGCCCGCCGCGCACCAGGGCACGCCGGTGACGCTGCCGGCGAAGGTGAGCGATCCCGCCATCGCCTTCCTCACCGATCCCGCGACGGATGACGCCTCCCAGCGGCGGCGCTTTGACTTCATCCAGCGCATGAACCGCCGGCTGCTGGCGCAACATGACACCGATGCCCGCATGGAGGGCATGATCCACAGCTTGGAGACCGCCTTTCGCATGCAGACGGCCACGCCGGATCTGGTCGATCTTTCGAAGGAAACCGAGGCCACGAAAAAGCTCTACGGCATCGGCGAAAAGATGACCGACAAAAACGGCCGCGCCTGCCTGCTCACCCGTCGTTTCAGCGAGGCCGGCGTGCGTTTTGTGCAGGTCACCATGGATGGCTGGGATCACCACGGCGACATCCGCGGCGCTCTGCCAAAGAGTTGCGCCGCCAGCGACTTGCCCTGTGCCGGTTTGATCCGAGATTTGAAATCACGCGGGCTGCTGGAGGACACCCTCGTGGTCTGGAGTGGCGAGTTTGGCCGCACGCCGTGGAGCCAGGACCTCAGCCGCACTGCGCCTATCGAAAAACATGGCCGCGAGCACCAGCCCGAAAGCTTCTGCGCCTGGATGGCTGGCGGCGGTGTGCGCGGCGGCCTCATGCACGGCGAGACCGACGAGTTCGGCTTCCGCCCCGTCTCCGGCAAGGTCCACCTCCACGACCTCCACGCCACCATCCTGCACCTGCTCGGCCTCGATCACGAACGCCTCACCTGGCGCCACCTCGGTCGCGATTTCCGCCTCACCGATGTCTATGGCGAAGTGGTGCGGGAGATCCTGGCGTGAGCGGCTTGCCACGACGCACGATAAATAATGGCGGAGAAGACTGCGCCAGTTCCCGCCGCGCCCATGACTCCAAGACTCCCACACTCCATGCGCTTCACACTCCCGATCCTCACCACCCTCCTTCTCGCGTCGCTTGCGGCTTTCGCCGAACCGATCCGGCTGCATCCGCAGAACCCGCGCGTGTTCGAGTATCGCGACAAGCCCCTCGTGCTCATCACCGCGACGGAGCACTACGGCGCGGTGATGAATCGCCCGTTTCGTTGGGAGCCCTATCTCGATGACCTCGTGGACAAGCGCATGACCGTCTCGCGGCTCTTCGTGTTGTATCGCGAACTCCAGACGGCTGTGAACCCTTACTCCACCTGCAAGCCGGAGACGCTCGACTACATCTCACCTTACCCGCGCACCGGGCCGGGCGATGCGAGGGACCGGCTGCCGAAGTATGACCTCGATCAGTGGAACCCGGAGTTCTTCCAGCGGCTCCACGGTTTCCTCAGCGCAGCGGAAAAACGCGGCATCATCGTCGAGGTCACCTTGCTCGCGGATCATCACAAACCGGAGATCTGGGAACTGAACCCGCAGCATCCGCTCAACAACATCAACAAGACGCCGGTGATCCAGCCGGAGGAATACATCACGCTGCGGCATCCGGCGCTGTGGGAAAGACAGCGGGCCTTCGTCGAGAAAATCGTCCGCGAGTGCAATGGCTACGACAACGTCTTCTTCGAGATCTGCAACGAGCCGCAGGGCAACTTCCCGCAGCAAGGCGGCGGCAGCGTGCTCATCGACGAACGGCAGCGTTCGGTCTCGAACACGCGCCCGAATCCGACCCACGAGGAGATCGATGAATGGCAACGCGCCGTGGCGAAGCTGATCCGCGATACCGAGGCACCGCTGCCCAAGAAACACCTCATCGCCGGCCAGCCCGCCTATCTCGCCGCCCCGCCGTATGCGCAATTCGTCAGCGAGGGCTTTGAAGGCGACATGCTCGACATCGTGAACGTCCATCAGATGCATCGCACCAGTTACAACGGGCGCTTCTACGACATCTCCATGTTCATGTCCCGCCAGCTACGTTTGCGTGAGCTGCGCGATCTGTTCGTCGCCAGCGCGGGCGAGCGGAAGCCGCTCAACATGGACGAGGACAACGCCGCGAGCCGCTTCACCAACCTCGAAGGCTGGACCCTCCATCGCAAGCGCGCCTGGACCACCGTGCTCAGCGGCGGCCACTACGACGTGATCGACTTCACGATCCAGAACCGGCTCGAAACCGGCACGCCCGAGGCTCAGCAACATCTCCGCACTTGGCTGAAGCATCTCTCGACCTTCGTTCATTCGCTCGACCTCGCGAAGGCACTGCCCCTGCCTCAGATGGTGAAGACCGCGCCCGAACATGTTATCGCCTCCGTGCTCGGCGTCGAAGCCCAGGAATACGCCATCTACATCGCCGACGCCCGTGAGGTCACGGACGTCGGCCTCGGAGACCCGATCCACGGAGAACTCATCGTGACGCTTCCCGACGGAAACTGGCAGGTGGCCTTCATCCACCCAGTGACCGGGATCTCCACCGATGGTCCTTCCATCAAAGGTGGCGAAGCACGCCTTCAACTCCCGGAGTTCCGCCACGACCTCGCCATCACGATTCGTCGCCGATGAAACGCATCCTCGCACTGTTCGCAGTCCTGCTGCTCGCATCCCCAGTTCAAGCCGACCTCGTCGCGCATTTCCGTTTCGACGACGACCTCAAGGATGTCACCGGTCAACACGATGGCCGCCCGGTCGATCCGAAACTTGCGCCTTCCTTTGCTCCCGGACGCGTGGGCAGCGCGGTGGTGATCGAGAAAGTCAACGCGGGCATCGAGCTGGCGAATCCTTCGGCGATCGACTTCAGCCGCGACTTCACCGTCGCGACGTGGGTCAATGTGGGAAACTACTACGCGGAGATGCCGGTGCTCTTCAAAGGCCGCGCCGACCTGACTGCCGCGCCGGACAAGTTCTTCGGCGTCTTCGGCATCGAGGGAATGCAGGTGCATGGCGAGGGCCAGGGCGAGTGGATCACGAACTTCCGCGCCTCGAACGGGATCGTCCCGAACGATGGCGGATGGCATCACCTCGCGGTGACGTATCGTGCGGCGGAGGCTCCGCACTTCAAGCTCTATGTGGACGGTCAGGGCAAGACTCCGGCGGACAAAGGCACGTTCCGGGGCGGCGATTTCACGCTGAAGACCGATGCGCCGGACAGCGTCTTGCGGATCGGCTGCCGCGCCGATGGCGATACCTGGCGCTATGTGCGCTCCCATCTGCGCGGGCTGCTCGATGAGCTGCAACTCTACGACGAGGCGCTGAAGGCGGAGGACATCCGCTTTCTCTTCGAGCATCCCGGCAGCACGATGAAGCAACGCGACGCCGTGACCATCGCGACGCGGTTTCAGTTGGATCCGGGCCATGCCTGGCGTCCGCCCTTCGGCGTGGAGCGAGTCGGCCTGACGCCGGTGATCGTGCAGTTCGCCAGCGACACACATCCGGCACCGGAGCATTGGCTGGCGGCGTATCGCGAAGGCAAGGAAGTGGAGCGGAAAGCGCTCGATGTGTCGGGAAACTCCCCCTTCACCGCACGCGTGACTTTCGCCACCTCGCCCGCGCCGGAGGAACTGGTGTTGCTCACGAAAACTAAGGACGGAAAGACGGTCGAGCAGGCCCGGTGGAAGGTCGAGCGTCCGGCGCTGGAGGCGGATGTGAAGGCGACGGCCGATCCGGTGAGGAATCCGGTCGATCTCGGTGCGATCCTGCCGCCGGCGGACTGGCTCGTGCTGGGCCCGGAGCAGCAGGCCCGCGTCACGGTCGCGGCCTTCTCCGCGAAGGAGACGATCGCCGGCGCGGAAGTGCTCGCGTGGTTTGAATCCGAGCAGGGAACGCCCACGAAAGCCGCCATCGAGCTGCGCCAGGGCATCCGCACCGAGTTGAACCTCGCCTTGCCTTTTCCAACCTCCAGCAAGGATCGCGACACGCTGCATATAGCGCTCCGCGATGCGAAGGGGCGCGAGCTTTGGCGCAAGACCATCCGCACGATGTTCATGCGAGAATCGCCGAAGCTGCCCGCGTTTGGCGCCATCGAGACCAAGCTGCGCTACGACTACCCGCTGCTCTCCTATTCCGGCCCCGACGAAGTCACCGAGATGCCTTATGACAAAGCCTGGGCACCGGAGCGGAAGGATGTCGTCATCGCATTGCCGAACGGCTCGCGCTTTGTCTTCTGGCGCGGCGCGGCCTACACGCCCTTCTGGGCCGGGAAGCATAACACCGCGCTGAACTTCGAGTTCGCCGAGGCACCGCGCCGTCCGGACGGGCTGGACTGCATCGACGCCGCTTCCGACAAGGAGTTGCGCCGCAGCCGCGTCGAGATCCTCGAATCCACCGCCGCCCGCGTCCACGTCCGCTGGACCGCGCAGCCCTGCGATTTGAACTACAAGGTCTGGGGCGAGACCGCGACCGAGGATTTCTATTTCTACCCCGATGGCTTTGGTTCGCGAACCGTCACCCTGCAAACCGAACCCAAGGCCGAATACGAGATCGAGGAACTGCTCATCCTCACCCCGCCCGCCGGCTATCCGCTGCGCGTGCTGCCGGAGAACCTTATTGACGTGCTCTTCCGCGATGGCACGAAGCGCGAGTTGAAGTTCCCGCTGCTCGATCAGGAGCGCGACTACGAGAAGCTGCTCTCGGGCGAACTGCCGCCGCTTTACCGCATCCGCTTCGGTGCCCGCGAGCCCTTGTCGGCGATCTATTTCAACCCCGGCTGGACGCGCCTGCCCTCCACCGCCTACCGCCCGTTTTACAGTCAGGGCCAGATGGTGACGCCCTTCTACTGGGGCAATCATCTGCCGCTCGCCCGGCGCAAGCCCACCGGCATCAACATCGACGACCTCGCCGCGATGACCCCCGCGCACAACGCCATGATGTCCTGGGGCCACCGCCGCCCGCAACCGCTCGAAAGCCGCACCGCCGAAATGCCCGATGCCCTCGGCGTCACCTGCACGATGCAGGTCGAGAAATGGGCCTGGCTCATCGGCCTCAGCGATGCCGACGACGCCCGTCTCCTCGAATGGTCCCGCAGCTTCGCCACCCCGCCGACGATCACCGCCGAAGGCGCACGCTTGCAAAGCCCGTCCTACCACACCGAACGCCGCGCCACGCTGCTCAAGGTCGAAAAGCCCATCGTCACACTCACGATCACCTCGAACACACCCTGCGTGCATCCCGTCTTCGAGCTTCAAGACGCCCCGAAGACACTCTCACGCGTGAAACTGAACGGCCGCGAACTCACCGCCACCGACTACGCCTGGGACGGCCGTGTCTTCTGGCTCAACACCACACTGCGCAATGAAGCGATGCTGCGTCTGACCTTCACTGACTAACCTAAAGCCAAGCCATTGCCCACAAAGCAAGGGTCATTAGGAAAATAGTATAGCAAGGTCATGAAAAAGAACGGCGAATTCCATGTATCTTCATGCCCGGCGTCGCCTGCGTGACGCGGGTTTATCCTTTTTCCATCCGTGATGAAGTTTGCCGCCTTGCTTTTGATTCCGCTCCACGCCGTTACGGCGGAGCCTGTGCTCACGTTTGAAAAGGACGTGCGCCCCATCGTGAAAGCACACTGCACGCACTGCCACGGCGAGGAAGAAAAACCGGAGGGCGGCGTCGATCTGCGCCTGCGGCGCTTCATGGATGAGATCATTGTCCCTGGTCAACCCGCGAAGAGCAAACTCGTCGAAGTCATCCGCAGCGGTGAGATGCCGGAGAAGGGCAAGCCGCTCACGGAGACGCAGCTGGGAGTCATTGAGAAATGGATCATCCAAGGCGCAAAGACTGCCAAACCTGAACCTCTGGCGCTTGCGCCTGGAGCAGTCATTTTGGACGAGGACCGGCAATACTGGGCCTTTCAGCCGGTGAAACGTCCCGCGGTGCCGAAAGCCGCGAACACGCGGACTGCGGTGGATGCGTTTGTCTCAGCAAAAATGGCGGACCAAGGCCTCTCGATGGCTCCTAAGGCCGATCGACGCACCTTGATCCGGAGAGTCACTTTGGATCTAACAGGCCTGCTGCCGACACCCGAGGAAGTGGACAGCTTTGTGCGGGATACCTCACCGATGGCCTATGAACAATGTGTTGAGCGTTTGCTAGCCTCAAAAACCTATGGCGAACGATGGGCGCGGCATTGGCTGGATGTGACTGGCTATGCGGATTCGAACGGTTACACGGAAGCCGACAGCGTGCGCCTCCATGCGTGGCGCTTTCGTGATTATGTGATCCGCTCATTGAATGAGGACAAGCCGTGGGATCAATTCATTCAGGAGCAGCTTGCTGGGGATGAACTCGCCGGCGCGACTCATGGTGATTATCAGCAGGCTGTGCTCGATCCGAAACGCACGGATCAGCTCATCGCCACCGCCTTCTTGCGCATGGCACCTGATGGCACGGGAGACGCGGTGGATGATGCGAAGCTCGCGAAGAACAACGTCATCGCCGAGCAGATCAAGATTTTCGGCTCCTCGCTCATGGGGCTTACGCTCTCCTGTGCTCAGTGTCACGATCATCGCTACGATCCGATCACGCAGGCCGACTACTACCGCCTCCGGGCTATCTTCGATCCGGCCTACCATTGGGAAAACTGGCGTTCGCCGAACAGCCGCCTGTATTCGCTCTACTCACCGGAGGAACGCGCGAAGGCTGCGGAGATCGAGGCCAAGGCGAAGGAGATCGAGGTCGAGGCACGCGCGATGTCGAAGAGGTTCCTCGATGAGATTTTCGAGGTCGAGATCAAGAAGGTGCCGCAGGCCGAGCAAGCTGCGTTTCGTGTCGCCCGAGACACTCCCGTGGCCAAGCAAACACCGGAACAGAAGGCACTCATCAAAAAGTATCCCTCTGCGCTCGCCACCTATTCGCTCGATCTTTACGACCCGAAGAAGCAAGAAATCGTCAATGCCAAGATGGCTGAGGCGACGAAGCTGCGTGCCACGAAGCCTGCAGAAGGCTTCGTGATGGCCCTCACGGAGGTCAAAGGCCAAGTGCCAGTCTCGAAGCTTTTCAATCGCGGCGATCACGATCAACCCAAAACCGAGGTGAAGCCTGGCGAGCTCAGCATCCTCGCTAGTCCGATGATTGAGCCCTTCAAGCCGGTGCCTGTCAGCAGCGGATCGAGCGGACGACGCCTCGCCTACGCGCAGTGGCTCACGAGCGGCAAGCATCCGCTCACCGCCCGCGTGCTGGTGAATCGCTTCTGGATGCATCACATGGGCCGCGGCCTGGTGAACACTCCTGGTGACTTTGGCCGCCAAGGTGAGCTGCCCTCTCACCCCGAGTTGCTCGACTACCTCGCGGATGAGTTTGTGAAGGGCGGCTGGAAGTTGAAGCCTTTGCATCGCCTCATCGTGCTCAGCGCCGCGTATCGACAATCGTCGGTCAATGATGCCTCGCTGCGTGCTGATCCCGAAAACCGCTTCTATGCCCGCTTCAAGCTCCGCCGCCTCGATGCCGAGACGCTGCGTGACTCCATGCTTGCCATGACCGGCTCGCTCGTGCAAACCAGCTATGGCCCGCCCAGTGGCATCGGTCGTGATCCTCAGGGCCGCGTGATCACCGGCATCGACAAAGGCACCATCACACTCAACAAGGTCGATCCCGCTGGGGAGGCCGATTTTCGCCGATCGATCTACATTCAGGTCCGTCGGAGCAAACCCGTGACGGTTCTCGACACCTTCGATGCGCCTGTCATGCAGCCGAACTGTGAGATGCGCGCGCAGACCACCGTCGCGCCACAGTCACTGCTGCTGATGAACGACACCTTCGTGCTCGAAAGCTCTCGCCGCCTTGCGGACCTCGTCGAAAAAGAAGCACCGAAAGACCGCGCAAAGCAGCTCCAGCGCCTCTGGAGCCTTCTGTATGGCCAGACACCTTCCGAGGCGGACATCGCTCAATGCCTCGCCTACCTCGACGAGCAGACGAAAGCCCTCATGCAATACCACCACGACATCCAGCACCCGAAAGGCGTCGTGCCGAATCCACCGCAGGAGGCGATGGCCAGCCTCTGCCAGGTGCTTTGCAGCTCAAACCGCTTCCTTTACGTCGAATGAAATTCTCGCAGCTCAGTTCCCGTCGTCACTTCCTCCAGGCCAATGGTTACAGCCTGGGAACGCTGGCGCTTGCCTCGCTGCTACAGCGAGATGGCCTGCTCGGCGCTCCACTCAAGCCAGACAGCATCACCGGCGAGCTTCGCTACGATTTGCTGCCGAAAAAGCCGCACTTTGAGCCGCAGGCGAAGGCGATGATCTCCCTCTTCATGATGGGCGGGCCTTCACAGATGGATCTCTTCGACCCGAAGCCGATGCTCACGAAGTATCACGGGCAGAAATTCCCCGGCGAGGTGAAGTATGACAACCTCGCGCAGGCTTCCTCGAAGTGCTTCGGCTCGCCTTGGAAGTTCTCGAAGCACGGCCAGTGTGGCATGGAGCTGAGCGAGCTTTTGCCAAATCTCGGTCAGGTCGCTGATGAGATCACGCTGGTGCGTTCGATGACCTCCGGCGTCAGCAATCATGCGCAGGGGCTTTACGCGATGAATGCCGGCCGCGTCACTGCGGGTCGCCCCGCGCTTGGCTCGTGGCTCACGTATGGACTCGGCAGCGAGACGGATGAATTGCCCGCCTACATGGTGCTCTCGCACCCGAACGGCCTACCCACGTTCAGTGGCGAGCACTACACGAATGGCTGGCTGCCCGCGCTGTATCAGGGCACGCTCGTGCGACCCACCGAGCCGCGCATTTTGAATCTCGATCCGCCCGCCTCGCTCGCTGGTGGGCCGCAGGCGCGCCAACTCGCGCTGTTGAAAGCCTTCAACGAAGAGCATCTCGGCCTGCATCCCGGCGAGCTCGACCTCCAGGCGCGCATTTCCAGCTACGAACTCGCCGCAAAGATGCAGACCGCCGCGAAGGAGGCGCTCGACATCTCCAACGAGCCCGCGCACGTCAAAAAACTTTACGGTGTCGATAATCCCATCACGCAGGATTATGCCACGCGCTGCATCATTGCCCGCCGTCTCATCGAGCGTGGCGTGCGCTACGTGCAGGTGCTGAATGCGGGCCAGAGTTGGGACCAACACAGCGCACTGGTCAGTTCCTTGCCCAAATTGTGTGCCGCTACCGATCAGCCTAGTGCGGCGTTGCTGATTGATTTGAAACAGCGAGGTTTGCTCGACTCCACGGTCGTGCATTGGGGCGGTGAGATGGGACGTCTGCCCGTGCTGCAAAACGATGCGGGCTACGAAAAGTGGGGTCGCGATCACAACACCTACGGATTCAGCATGTGGCTGGCTGGCGGCGGCTTCAAAAAAGGCCACGTGCACGGCGAGACCGATGAATTTGGTCACAAAGCCGTGATCGATGAGGTGAAGCACTACGATTACCACGCCACGCTGCTGAAGCTCTTCGGCCTCGACCACACCCAGCTCACCTACAAGCGCAACGGCCTCGCTGCCAGCCTCACGGATAACCAGGGAGCGAAGATCGTGGATAAGCTGCTCGCCTAGATGGCGCACTTTGGAGACTTTTCTGGCTGAAAGGGACGCCGCTTTGTGTGGAACCGGATAAAAGCGCTCCTTCATCTGCGTAGCTGGTATGACCTCTTACCTCTACGAATCCACTTTTTCATGACTCGTTCCACCACATCCGTTTCTTGGTGATTTCAAGCGAGCGGCCTGATGATTCCTTGATCTCACCTGTGGCATCTTCCCTCGAACACCAACTCAAAGCGCTGCTGCCTCGCGGGCGGGTGCTGACCTCGGCAGCGCAACTGGCGGGATACGGTGCGGATGGACTCGGATATAAAAACTACCTTCCCGATGCGGTGGTGATTCCTTCGGATGCGGAGGAGCTGGTTGGCTTTATGCAAGGCGCGAGGGCGCTGGGTGTGCCGGTCGTGATGCGTGGAGCGGGCACCTCGCTTTCGGGCGGGCCGGTGGCGGCGCAGGGTGGCGTGATCGTTCACACATCGGCGTTGAAGAAGATTCGGGAGATCAACACGGACGGGTTCTGGTGTGAAGTCGAATGCGGTGTGGGACTCAATGATCTCGATGCAGCGCTGAAGCCGCATGGCGTGTTCTATCCGCCTGATCCATCAAGCGGACCGGTGTGCACGCTCGGGGGCAATGTGGCATCGAACGCGGGTGGCGCGCATTGCTTTCGCTACGGCGTGACGAGCAATTACGTGCTCGGTGTTGAGGCGATTTTGCTGGATGGCAGTGTTCATCGCTTTGGTGGGCCTGCGGGTGGGCGTGGGCCATGGCGTGAGGATTGGAAACGATTCATGATCGGCTCCGAAGGCACGCTGGCGGCCTTCACGCGTTTTTGGCTACGGCTGCTTCCACTGCCGGAGAAAGTGTGGACCTTTCGCGCGACCTATCCCGATTTGAAGTCCACTGAGGCGGCGATTCATGCGCTGGTGGCTCATCCCTCGTATCCCGCGGCCATCGAGATGCTTGACCCGCGTGGCGTGGCGATGGTGGAAAGCAGTCAGATGGCCTGCGGCTTGCCAGAGGGTTCGTTCATGCTGCTGGTGGAGATTGATGGCCCTGAGGCGTTGGTGAATGCTCGCGTGCAGTCCGTCGCCGAGCTTTTGCGTCAGGCAGGCTCGAATGATGTGATGTTCAGCGATGAAGATGCCCTTCGCCAAAAGCTCTGGAAGGCTCGTAAAGCGGCAGGCGGACTGCTGGGTCAACTCAGCCCCGCTTACGTCGTTCAGGACGCGGTGATACCGAAGCGTGCCCTGGCCGAGGTGCTTCAGCTTGTCTATGATGAAGCCGATGCCGCGAACATCCGCGCGGTGAATGTCTTCCACGCAGGCGATGGCAATTTGCATCCGAACTTCCTCTTCGATTCGCGTGTGCCAGGCGAACTGGAGAAGGTGGAACTCATCAGCAAGCGACTCATGCAGCGAGTCATTGACGTCGGTGGCACACTCAGCGGTGAGCACGGCATCGGCAATGACAAGTCCGCTTACATGCCGCTGGTTTTCGGGCCGGACTCCATGCGTCTCCAACTTTCGGTGCCAGCCGCCTTCAATCCCACGCA
>CANNQP010000016.1 GCA_947507875.1 Verrucomicrobiaceae bacterium
AAGAGTGTGGTATCTCTCAGCGAGATCGAAACCAAGGACGCCACCAAGTTCATCGGTTACGACACGCTCGAAACCGACGCCAAGGTGCTCGAAGTCGTCTCCATGAAGGACAAGACGGCGGTGGTGCTCGACTCCAGCGTTTGCTACGCCGAAATGGGCGGCCAGATCGGCGACACGGGCGAACTCATCATCGGAGCCAACAGCATCCCGATCACTGGGACGACCAAAGTCGGCAACACTTGGCTCCACTTCATCTCCTCTGAAGATTCGTCATTCGTCATTCCTCATTCGTCATTGTCGCTCCGCGTGGATGCCACACGTCGTCACGCCATCGAGCGACACCACACCGTCACGCACATCCTGCATTGGGCGTTGCATGAGGTCGTGAGCCAAGACGCCACGCAGAAAGGCAGCAACGTCACGCCGGACAAGCTCACCTTTGACTTCAACAGCGCCGCTTTGACCGCCGCGCAACTCGCCGACATCGAAAAACTCGTCAACGAGCGCATCGTGGCCAACGACGTCGTTTCTTGGACCGAAGTGCCCTACACCGAGGCGAAGGCGAACAGCGGCATCATGCAGCTCTTCGGCGAAAAATACCCCGAGAACGTCCGCGTCGTGCAGATCGGCGGCAAAGCCCATGCGCTGGATGGTTGGAGCATGGAACTCTGCGGCGGCACTCACACCCGCCACACCGGCGAGATCGGACTCTTCCGTCTCGTCGCCGAAGGAGCCGTCGCCGCTGGCGTGCGCCGCATTGAAGCCATCGCCGGGATGGAGGCCTACAACGCCGCCAAAGCCGATGCCGACCTCCTGAAGCTCCTCGCTGGCAAAGTCAGCGCCCAAGGTGCCGCCGACCTCGAGAAAAAGCTCGACCAACTGCTCACGCAGCAAAAAGAGCTCGAAAAAGCCCTCAAGTCCGCCCAGCAGCGCGAAGCCAGCGGCAAGGCGAAGGAGCTGCTGGCTGCCGCCGAAGGCAACGTGCTCATCGCCAACCTCGGCGACGTGGACGCGGACTACGCCGTGGCCGTGAATGATGCGCTGAAGGGCCAGTTCCCCGGCGTCATCGTGCTGGCCGCCACGGGGGGGGGCAGCGTGGCGCTCATCGCCAACGTGGCCAAAGACCTGCAAGCCAAGGTCCAGGCCGGAAAAATCATCCAAACCATCGCCCCGATCGTCGGCGGCAAAGGCGGGGGCAAACCCGACTTCGCCCGCGGCGGCGGCAAGGAGGTCTCGAAGGTCGAGGCCGCGCTCGCCGAAGCACGCAAGCTGATCGGCTAAATCCTGGGCTTTTTAGCGAGGCTCTGCCTCGGTGCTGCATCGCGGGGCAGCCAAGGCTGCCCTCTCGCTGAACTTCGTGTTGATAAAAAAAGGCCAGGAGAGAGCTCCTGGCCTAACGATGGAGTTGACCCGTGGGGCTCCTCAGCGTTTGGCTTTTTTCTTGGCCGCCGCCTTTTTCACGGGGGTCTTTTGAGTGACCTTGACGATTTTCTTCGTGGCTTTGGCGATTGGCGCGGCCTTTTTTGCTGGAAGACGCGTGCGGGTGGCTTTCTTGGCGGCCTTTTTGCTGATTTTGTTGGTCACCACACGCTTCACGGGGGGACTTTTCGCCACGGACTTGAGGATCCCTGCAATCCCACCCTCACGCTTCAAGCGGTCGAGCAGCATTTTTTCACGGAAAGCGATGGCTTCCTGGAGCACGGCATCGTGAGTGTCCTTGGTGTAGCGATAGACTTTGGAGACGGTGCGTCCTTTTTCAGCGCGCACAGACACTGCGATCAGGCGGGTCACCTTGCCCTTGGCGGATTTGTATTTGCGGTAGGAGATGCCGACGTGGCCGCTTTTGTTCTTTTTGTTGGCGGTGTGGGCGATTCGGCTGGCTTCGAGCGGCGGCATGTCAGCCAGCATCTCGTCGCGGTAGGCACGTGCGGCTTTCAGGGAGCCTTTGACTCCGCCAAAGAGGCTGTCAGAAAAGTGCTTCGTGTGGAGGGCGCCATCTCTAGAGATACAGACTTGAAATCCATGGGTCTGTTTGGCGGCATCGGGCCGAGTATCGATTCGTTTAATGTTGCGTTCGGACAGAGGGTTGGAACGGCGGCGCATGTCAGAGGGTTGTGGGGGGTGGGAGAAAGGGGAGATAGGTTTCAGCATGAGCTGCTGCAACCTGAAATTGCCCTAACCTATAAGCTCATGACAAAATAGGTGCAGGATTCGTTCACTGATCTTCTTCGGAGAGCTTGGCCGCCTCCCGCTTGAGGATGCGTCCCACGCGGTGCTTGGCTAGATAAACCTGGGCTGCATTGACCCCGAGTTCTTTTTTTACCCTCTCGGGGCTCCAGCCTTTGAGAACGTAGCAGGAAAAGATTTGGAACTGACGGGGTGACACAAGCGCGCGGACGCGGCGGAGAGCAATGTCCATGACTTGATCTTGCCATTCTTTGTCCCAGAGTTTTTCCAGAGCCATGCCATTTGGGTCCGCGCAGCGTTCGATGGGCGCGGTGCGGCGTTCTTCGGTCTCGTCAAAATGAAGGTTAGCCTCGCGACTCTGCTGTTTTTTGCGCCGACGAAACTGGTCGAGGATGCGCCAGCGTGCCTGATTGAGCAGGAAGGATTTGAAAGATCCGAGGCTGGTGTCGAACTTCTTCTTTTGTAGGTTTTTGGCCACACCAATGAAGGTTTCTTGAACGACGTCGTTGGCTTCGTCGTCGCTGAGGCCTGACTTGCGCGCGACGTGGAAGACGAAACCGGAGTAGGTGCGGTAAAATTCATCCCAGCTGGACCAATCGGACCAGTTGTCGAGGCGCTCGATAAGCGTCTTTCGCGTCGGAATGCCGCCGGAGGCCTCTTTGACGATGTCTTCGGGAATATCTTTGGGGATGTCGTCCTCCATAGGGTCGGGTAAGAAGTTTAGGCGGGCTTTTCTGGGCTGGCAATGCCTGCCTGTGGAGAAGAGGGAAGGGCGTGACCTAGTGCGTGCAGCTGAGCCGACAAAGCCTCCATGGGCAGCCCCATGATGTTTGTCCAGGAGCCTTCGTGATGGTCGATGATCATGTCTCCATGCTCTTGGATGCCGTAGCCCCCTGCTTTGTCGAGAGGATTCACAAGGCGGTGGTAAGCGTGGATCACGTCATCCGACATGGTTTTGAAAAAAACACGGGAGATGACGTGAAAGCCCGTGCCTGCATGGCCGCCCTGCCAGGATAGCCAAACGCCTGTGCAGACCTCATGGCTGCGACCGGAGAGGCGACGAAGCATGGCGGCGGCTTCGTCGAGCGTGGTGGGTTTGCCTAGCGGTTCACCATCCAGATAGACCAAGGTGTCTGCCCCGAGGGCCAGATGCTGGGGGCGGAGGTGGGCCGCAGCGCTAGCCTTTCGGCGGGCATTTTTCACCGTGAGCGCTTCAGGGGAAAGACTGGCATCATGAGCCTCTTCGACCTGGGGAATGAGCAGATCAAATCCATATCCAGCCTCCCTCAGGAGCTGAGAACGACGGGGTGAGCCTGAGGCAAGCAGAAGGGGGCGATTGCCCGGTGTCGTGTGGCGATTCACCATGATCAGCTCCCCATGTCCTCAATCATGAGAACTTCATCGGCCCGCAGCATGGCCTCGCGATTCTGATAAGTATGGTAGCGGTAGTACCCAGTTTTGCGGATGAATCGGGGTTCTCCGCGGCACTGAAATTGCCGGCCGTCCTTCAGGGTGATTTTGTAGTTCCTCTGAGATGCCTGACAGTTGGATAGCTGTAGAGCCATCAAGACGAGGAGGAAACAAACGAACGCAGGCATCTTTGGCATGGAGGGAGAGGGCTTTCCAGGTGCTGAGGGGTGACTCCAACACATTATGCATGAACTTAACCAAGATCCTCATTCTCTCAAGAAACAGACTGCACTTCGGTCTTGCGGTGCTTTTCTTCACGGGCTTGGAATAGAGCATGAACAGCCAAATCCAGGAGTTTGATATGATCGTGATCGGTGGTGGTAGTGCGGGCTATGCGGCCGCACGCACGAGCAAAGCGGCCGGGCTTAGGGTGGCGGTGGTGGATGCTGCGCTCGAGCTAGGGGGGCTGTGCATTCTGCGCGGCTGCATGCCCAGCAAGACGCTGATCGAGTCTGCTGACCGGATGCTGACTTTGCGGCGGGCGAGGGAATTCGGCCTCAACGCCACCGAACTTGGTGTGCAGTTGTCGCTCATCCGGGATCGCAAGCGGTCACTGATTGCTGATTTCGCGGGTTACCGTCAGGGGCAACTGCAAGATGGGCGTTGGGAGTTGCTGCGTGGGCGTGCGCATTTCGTGGATGCTCATACGCTGGAGGTTGCACCCCTCGGGGGCGGGGCTTCCTTCCGCGTCAAGGGCCGCACATTTTGCTTGGCGACGGGTTCGGTCGCGCATGTGCCACCGATTTCAGGGCTAGCGGAGGTGGGTTACTGGACTAGCGATGATGTTCTGGAGGCAGCGACCTTGCCGAGTTCGGTGGCGGTGCTCGGCGGTGGGGCCATCGCATTGGAGATGGCTCATTACCTAGAGGCCATGGGCTGTCGGGTGACCATCATCCAGCGCGGGGTGCAGTTTCTTTCCGGGCTGGATGAGGCGTGCAGCCAGGTTGTGACCGATGCGTATCGTGCACGTGGCATCGAGAGCTTTCTCGGGACGGAGATCCATGCCGTTGAACCTTTTGGAGAACGGAAGCGCATTCGCTTTCAACACCAGGGGCAGGAAAAGCAGGTGATGGTGGAGCAGATTTTGGTGGCCATGGGCAGGCAGCCTGCCACGCAGGGGCTTGGTTTGGAGTCAGTTCCGGTCGATCTCGTTGGGCGCAAGGTAAGCGTGACTCCAACGATGCAGACGAGCCAACCGCACATCTTTGCCGCAGGGGATGTGTGCAGTCCACTGGATGTCGTGCATGTGGCGATCCAGCAGGGTGAGATCGCGGCCAGGAATGCTGTGCGACTCATGCGTGGCGAAGCTGCCAGCGAGATCATCGACTATCGTCTGCTGCTCTTTGGTGTCTTTTCCCATCCTCAAGTGGCCGTTGTCGGTGCGATGGAGGCGGATCTGAAGCGCCAAGGCGTGCCGTATGTAGCCGCAAGCTACCCGTTCAATGACCACGGCAAAAGCATGGTCATGGGCGAGGTGGAGGGTTTCGTGAAAATGATCGCCCATCGCCAGACTGGCGAAATCTTGGGGGCCTGTTGCGTTGGGCCACAGGCCACGGAATTGATTCACGAGGTTGTCGTGGCCATGCATCATCGGACGAAGGTCCAGGATTTCATGCTCATCCCGCATTACCATCCGACGCTTTCGGAGATTTGGACATATCCAGCAGAGGAATGCGCGGACGCTCTGGTGCCTGTGGCTGGATAGTGGGGTTTTCTCTTCGTCATCCGAAAGCATTTGAAGCATGCTCGGGCGTTAGCCGAGGCTTCTGAGGTGCCTGCACTAAGCTCTGGCTGTGATGGGCGTGCGTCGGCCATCATCTCGGAAAAAGCTCTCCATGCGTTCGCGAAGGTCGGCGTAGAATTTGGCCGCCATTTCTTCCAGCATTTCAGCTTTAGCGGTCATGCCCTGCGCGGCCATGCGCTCACGTTCGAGGCGCATTTTTTCCTGAAAGGTCTGCTCCAGCTCCATGAGATGTTCGAGGAAGGCCTTGGCGGCACGACTGCGATCCACGCCTTCAATCAAGGCACGCTCCAAGGGACGGTTCTGCGTGATGTGCAGGAAGGGACTGTCCACGAGTTGCTTCATGTAGCGGTCAAAGCCTTTCAGGAAGGCGAGCCGCTCGCGGGAAAACTTCACCTCTTCGCAATCCAGCAGGCAATCGTAGGGGCCGGGCTTCGAGAAGAACTTCACTACCAGCGGAATGGTATCGACCAGCATGAAAAGCAGAGAAAGCACGGCATAAGCGATGAAGGCAAAGCGCCCACCATCGGCACCTTCGTCAAACAAGTGATGCAAAGCGAGGGTCTGGGTCAGGATGTCTCGACGTGGTTCGGCACGGATGCCTGCGATTCGGGCTTCTTCATCAATGCCGAGACGTTTGATCTCTTCATTCAAGCTATTGAGCTGGGCGAGTTGGGCATCAATCTGTGCCTTCAGCGTTTCACGGATGGCATTTTGTTGGCCGACGAATTGGTTAGCCTGCTCCTGCTGCACTTGGCGGCGCAGGGCATCGATCCGGTCCTGTTCAGCTTTGGCCTTGGCTGCGATTTCAGTAGCCTGAGCGTCCAGCGTGGCATTCACACCGTCTTCAGCTGCTTTGATTTCGGCGACCAAGGTCACACGATTTTGAGTCAATGTATCGAGCAGGCTGCTGAGCCGAGCAGATTCAGCGCGTCGCCATTTCAGCTGATCTTCTTGGATGCTTTTGGCCCGAGGACCCAGGCCGATGATGCCACTGCGCTGACCATTCACTTCCCGCTCAAACTCGGTCTGCCACTGGTTCAGTTCCGCGGCGATCTTTTGATAGTCCGCGCTAATTTTGGCCATGTCCGCATCCAACTTTTCGAGTCGAAGTTTGCCAGGAGCGATGGCTTCTGCGATTTTGGCGTCGCGCTCGGCTTTGGCTTTCTTTTCGTCTTCGGTTAGTGGTTTCTCCACCGGTTTGCCATTTTCATCGAGGAATTTGGCATTGAAGCTGGCGTTCCAGGCGTCGCGTTGTTTGGCGATTTCGGTTTCAAGCACTTTGGCCCTGGCCTCGACTTGGGCTTTTTGACCAGCGGCTTCTTGCCTGGCGGTGGCGATTTCTTTTTCACGATCCTTTTCGATCACGGAGACGATGGTGTCTTTGAACAACAGCAGCGTCAGCGGATGAGAGATGGTGATCCCCATCAAGGCCGCCACGACGATGCGCAGACTGAACTGGAAGAGCTTGCGAAAAATGTTTTGGTAGGCGCGGTAGGTGGCCAGAAGCGCACGATCGACCGTCAGGATGATGAAGGACCAGACCAAGGAAACCGCACCGATGACGAACCAGCTTTCCGTGAGTGTCGAGATGGCATACGCACAGGCGATGAGGGCAAAGGTGCTGGGCACCAGGACGGTGGCACCGAAGGCCACATACTTTCGGCGCTCCCAAGCTGGGCAGGCATCAAGGTTGTCAGAGCTGGCTCCTGCTAGCCAGAAGAAGACACGTTCCAGACGGTCGAGAATACTCATAAGGGATGCGGGCGGAGAGAAAGGGAAGTCCGACTGCGATTCTGAGGGACTGGCGTTTGACTGTCAATGCCAGCCGTGAAGGAATGCGGGCGTGAAGTGTTATCTCGTTCGCCGCTATTCTGAAAATCCGAGTCAGCTGGATTGGAGTCAAGCCGAAGTCCTTTCGGATTTTGCTTCACCCTGGTCATTGGGCGAAGCACAGCGCACGGAGTTTCGCGCTTTTTGGCAGGGGGATCACCTGCATTTCCGTTTTGAGGCTTGGGATGACACGCCAACACTAGGCTTGGGCGAGACTTTAAAAGACCGTGTGTTGGACTCCGATCGTGTCGAGATTTTTTTTGCGCCGGATTTGACGCTCAGTCCTTATTATTGCGTGGAGATAGCACCTAGTGGTGAGGCTCTCGTCTATCGCGGTCATTTTTACCGGAAAATGGATTGGGATTGGAAACTCCCTGAGCTGGCGGTAAAGGCTGAACGGCTGGCGCACGGCTATGAGGTCACAGGTCGCTTGTCGCTCTCGACGTTACAGCAGTTGGGTATTCTTACGGTGGATCGTCAGCCCATGTGGGTGGGGTTGTTCCGCGCGGATTTTTCGCGAGATGCGTCCGGTGAATTGCAGCGTCGCTGGATGCCTTGGGTGGTGCCTGATACCGCGCGGCCTGATTTTCATGTGCCAGGGGCTTTTGGCCGTCTGCGATTGGAAGACTGAGTCATGAGGCCAAGCTGTGCTTGCACGTGGAGCGCTGCTTTGAATGATGGCCTCCAGATGCCTGCCACAGCCTACACTCAGCTCTGCGATCATGTCCGTGAGGTCGCCCTTCTCTCCTCCATGGAGTCCACCCTTTCCTGGGATCAAGAGACCTACATGCCAGCCAAGGCCTTGTCCTACCGAGCCCGTCAGATGTCATGGCTGAGTGGAAAGGCGCATGCCATGGCCACCGGGCGCATGATGCAGAAGCTGATCCAGCAGGCGCAGGCTGCACGTTTGCCCTCGGAGGCGATGACTCGCAACGTGCGGGTGATGGCGGAGGACTTTGAGCGCAATGCCCGCATCCCAAACCGCCTCGTGGTGGAGGAAAGTGAACTCACGGCTCATGCCAAGCACGCCTGGGCAGAGGCACGGCGCACGTCGGACTTCAGCCTCTTCGCGCCGCACTTGGAGAAGTTGCTCGGCATCGCCCGGAAAAAAACGGACCTTTGGGGGTATGCGGATGAACCTTATGATGCGCTGCTGCATACGTATGAGCGTGGCACTCGCACGCGCGAAGTGGCTGAGCTCTTTGCCCGGCTGAAGCCTGAGCTGACGCGCACCGCCCGTGCCGCCGTGGAGAAGGGCAAGTCCGTGAAGCCAAACCTGCTGCGTGGTCGCTATCCCGTGGAAAAGCAAAAGCAACTGAACGCTGAAATCGCGGCCAGCATCGGCTTCGATTTCAGCGCAGGGCGCATCGACACCACCGCGCATCCCTTTTGCACCACCCTCGGCCCGCGTGATGTGCGTCTGACTACGCGCTACGATGAATCCGATTTCACCTCGTCGCTCTTTGGCGTGCTGCACGAGGCAGGACATGGGCTCTATGAACTGGGCTTGCCCGAAGAAGACTTTGGTCTGCCCTCGGGCCGCGCCTGCTCCCTGGGTATTCATGAATCACAGAGCCGGCTTTGGGAAAATCATGTGGGTCGCTCACGCGCCTTCTGGCAGCATTGGTTGCCGCGTGCGGTGGAGTTTTTCACGCATCTCAAAAAGCTATCGCTCGATGACTTCCTGGCCGCCATCCACCGTTCGGAATATTCCTTCATCCGGGTGGAGGCGGACGAAGCCACCTACGATCTTCACATCCTGCTTCGCTTTGACATTGAGCGCCGACTTGTCTCAGGAACGCTGGCGGTCAAAGACGTGCAAGAGGCCTGGAATGCGCTTTTTGCCGAGCTTTTTGGCATGACCCCGCCAGATGCCGCACGCGGTTGCCTGCAGGACATTCACTGGAGCATGGGAGGGCTCGGCTACTTTGCCACCTACACCCTTGGCAATTTGAATGCAGCCCAGCTCTTCGCCGCGGCCCGCCGCCAAAAGCGCGTCGCTACAGCCATGGATGCTGCGGATTACGGTCCTCTTTTGGCTTGGTTGCGGGAAAAAGTCCACGCTCAGGGCGGTGCACACCTGCCGGGTGAAATCATGCGCCACGCCACGGGCAAGAGCACGGATGCCAGCCATCATCTGCGCCACCTGCATACTCGTTTTGTTGCCTGATCCATTTTATCTGCCGTGCTTACCACTGATTTCGACTACCACCTGCCGCCTGAGTTGATCGCCAGCCAGCCGCTGTCCGATCGCGCTGCCTCTCGCATGCTAGTTGTGCATCGCGACACGGGCCTGATCGAGCATCGTACCTTCCGTGACCTTCCTAGTTACCTCCGGGCCGATGATCTTCTTGTGCTGAACAACACTCGCGTCGTGCCCGCACGCTTCTTTTCGGAAGATGGCAGCCGCGAGATCCTGCGGGTCGATACCCTGGGGCCTTTGCTATGGCGCTGCATGGTAAGGCCAGGAAAAAAATTTCGGCTAGGTCATCAAATCCAAATCGGGGATAGTACCGGAACGGTTCAGGAAGTCTGCGACAATGGCGAACGCATCATCGCCTGGGATAAGCCTGTGGATGATGATAAACACGGTCACCTTGCCCTGCCACATTACATGGGCCGCGAGGATCAGCCGACCGACCGCGAGCGGTATCAGACGGTCTATGCTCAGGCCGCAGGAGCCATCGCTGCTCCGACCGCAGGACTGCATTTCACTCCAGAACTGCTCGCGCAGCTACCGCACACCTTTGTCACCCTGCATGTGGGGGCGGGCACGTTTCAGCCTGTGAAAGCCGACAAAATTGAAGAGCATCGCATGCACTCGGAATGGTATGAAGTGCCGCCCGCCTCGGCAGACCGCATCGCAGCGGCAGGGCGGGTGATCGCCATCGGCACCACCTCCATGCGCACGCTGGAGACCGTGGCCCGTGACCATGGGAAAGTCGTGCCTGCGACGGGCAGCACGGACATTTTCATCTACCCTGGCTTTCAGTTCCGCGCCGTGGGGGCTCTCCTCACCAACTTCCACTTGCCCAAGTCCACTTTGATGATGCTCGTCAGCGCCTTTGCTGGTCGCGATCTCATCATGCAGGCTTACCAAGAAGCCATTCAGCACCGCTACCGCTTCTACAGCTACGGCGACTGCATGCTGCTGCTGTGAATGGATTTGCTTTGCCTCAGGCAGTTGCGTCGAAGGCGGGGCGGCTTAGGCTGAGCGTGCTTGAGTTACTTCGATGATCCTTCCGCCAACTGGAACCGCCGTTTTGCGTGGCTGTGCGCCGGTGTGTTTGTTTTTCGTGTTCTATTCACGCTGTTTTTCTGTGCCCATGCGGATCTAGCAGGGGATGAGGCCTACTACTGGGACTGGGGGCGCCGACCCGACTGGGGCTACTACAGCAAGCCGCCCATGATTGGCTGGCTCATGGGGCTGGTGGGGTGGTTGACCGGGGCTTGTGACATCGGCGTTCGCATGACGGCGTTGGTGATGGGCACGATGACGCTTGGCGTCATTTTTCTGCTCATGCAGCGGCTCTACGATGCGCGAACAGGTTTCATCGCAGCGGTGCTGTTGCTGCTGACTCCGGCGAACACGGGGCTGAATTTGTTTCTGACGATTGACGCGCCGCTGCTGCTGTCCTGGTCGCTGGCGCTGCTTTTGTTCTGGTGGGCGGTGGAAAAGCCGAGCTGCTGGACGCGCTGGCTAGCCTTGGCGTTGGTGATGGGGTTGGGCTCGTTTAGCAAGCAGATGATGCTCGTCTTCCCGGTGCTGATGGTGGCCTTTTTGGCGTTTGATGCGGAACGTCGTGCCATCTTGCGCAATCCACGCCTGTGGGTGTCGATCTTGATCGGCGCGGCTTTCCTGACGCCGGTCGTGCTCTGGCAGCAGCGGCATGAATGGATCACGCTGGAGCACACGGCCCATCATTTCAATGCGGAGTCGCTCGGCTTCGGGCGATGGCTCACCCGAACGCTGGAGTGGCCGGGCGTACAGGCACTGGTCTATTCACCGGGGCTCACGGCAGCGATGGTGCTGGTGCTATGGTTGGGCCTGCGTGGTTGGCGTGGCATGGCCGCACGTGAGCGCTACTTGTTGATGGCTTCGGCTCCGGCACTCATCGCTTTTTCAGCGCTGGCGCTGCGTCAGCGCATCAATCCGAACTGGCCTGCGGTCTTTTGGCTGCCTGCACTGCTGCTGGTGGCTGCCTGGTTTGCGGGTCATCTGCCTTGGTCGGGCATGATCGCTTGGCGTCGATGGTCGCTGCGTGTGGCTGCGGCGCTGGTGGTGGCGGCGCATCTGCTCATCCCGGCGGTGTTTTTGACTAGCCTACGCGGCCACAAGAAGCTGGCTGAACTGCGTGGCTGGGAGGAGACGGGGCAGCAGGCGGGTGCCTTTCTGGACAAGGCTCCACGCCCGGATCACACTTTTGTCATGGCGCTGGGGCATCGCTACCATGCGGCACAGATGGCCTTTTCCATGCCACAAAATCCCCGAGTCTATCGCTGGGAACCCTCAGGGCATCCGATGTCGCAGTATGAGATCTGGCCAGGCGCGGAGGAGAGGATTGGCGATGATGGTCTGATCCTTGGTTCGGGCAGCGTGCCCGCGCCTGTCGCGGCCTGTTTTGCCTCCGTGGAAAAGCTGGGCAAAATCGAAGTGCCACTGGGCAAAAAAACGCGCGCCTATGATGTCTTCCTGGGCCGTGGACTGAAGTCGTGGCCACCTCCGCCGGTGGTGAAAAAGGAGGTCGCAAAGCCATGATGGGTTGGGATCTCCAGCTGCTGGAAAAGGTCAACCGCGAGTGGACACATCCTGTCCTGGACTGGCTGCTGCCGGCGCTTTCGGCCGTCGATGCCTGGGTGCCACTCTTCGCGCTGGTGGTGTTGGTGGTGCTGGTGGTTCAACGCTGGAAAGGCGCGCGCCTGTGTCTGATGATCGCGGTCGCGCTGGGAGTGAGCGATGGCATTGTCTCCAACACACTGAAAAAATCCGTGGGCCGAGTGCGTCCGCGTGATGCTGTGACGGGCTTGGTGGTGCGTGATCTAGGCCCTGCCAAACTGGGTTTCATGCGCCTCTTCGTGCCTACGGTGCAAAAGCCAAGCGTGGTGCGCGGAGAGACTCGGGGAAAATCCTTTCCTAGCAGTCACACGATGAATTTCTTCGCCCTGGCCACGGTGGTGGCATTGCATCATCGCCGCTGGGGCGGGCTGCTTTATGGTCTCGCGGGGCTCGTCGCTTGGTCGCGACTTTACTGCGCGGCGCATTGGCCGAGCGATTTGCCTCCCTCTGCGGCCATGGGGGTGCTCCTTGGCCTTGCTACGTTTGTGGCCCTGCGGCGACTTTTTGCCCGCCTGGGCTGGGGAAACCACATCGCCGCGTAATCGGCAAGAGACCATGCCACGTCGTTATCTAAACTACACCACAGCTTGGGGCGTTGGCCTTGCCAATGTGGCGCAGTCCGGTTGGTCACCTTTTCTCATCCATGAATGTGGCTATCAGGAAGCACTGGAGGACTGGAATCATCAGGCCGTGGATAGCCCTTTTTGGCGCCTTTATCACAACCCGAAGCCTGGTTGCTTCCTGCGCTTTCAGGGGCAGGAGATCCCCTTGGGGCCGGAGAGGTTTGTGCTGATTCCGGCGGACACGATCTTTGATTGCTGCGGTCCGGTGTCTGCCTGCCACCTTTGGCTGCACTTCACGGTGAATCGTCTCAGCGGTGAGGTGCCGACTTCTCCGGTGGTGCTGAGCGCGACTCCGCTGCTGCGGCTGCTCGCGGAAGCGGTCATTCGCACTCATGCCCAGCCTGCGGGGGCTGCGCGTGATCAGCGGCTGCACCACGAGAGCTCAGCGCTACTGCATGCCGCGTTTGCAGATTGGCAATTGCCTGAAACGCCGTCGCTGCCAGCTCCGCTGCTGGAGGTGCTAGCGCTCATCCAGCGTGCCCCTCATGCCGATTTATCGAATCCCTTTTTGGCAGAGCGAGCGGGCATGGGATTGGACCGCTTCATCCGGGTATTTCGCCAGCACGTGGGGCACTCGCCTGCCGCTTATGTTTTGTCCACGCGTCTTCGGCTCGCGGGGCAGTCGCTCGCACTCACGGACAAAACCATCGATCAAGTGGCCGTGGAGCATGGCTTTCCGAATCGCCACTACTTCACCCGCATGTTTGCGCGGCAATTTGGCTGTGGCCCTGCCGAGTTTCGCGCGCGTCAGCATCGCCGACGGGGACGTTGACGCCAGTGCCCGGGATCACTCCACGGGGTAGTGTTTCTCGCTCACGGAGTGGTCGTGGTCATACACCTGCTCCTTCATGAGATTGCCTTTGCGCGTCCAGTAACGGTTCAGTCCATGGCGTTGGCCTCGCTCAAAGTGCGTCTCGGTGGAAAGTTGGCCATTGTCCCACCACTCGCGAACGACCCCATGCAGGCGACCTTCCTCAAACGGATATTCGCCCTTGGGTTTGCCATTCTTGTGGGCATCCCGAGCCAGGCCCGTGAAAGGCTGGCCTGCCAAACGATAAACGTCATCCTTCCATTCCAGGTCGGCGTATGCCGCTTCTTGCGGAGGTCGATGACAAGAAACACTCAACAGGCCAAGGCCGAGCATCAGGCAAAGTCGGAACAAGGGACGAATCATGAAGAAAGTCTGATCAGATCCCACCCTGCTGCAATCTTGGTTTGTGGGCGAAAAGAGTTTTGCCGGCCGATCACTTGCCGCTCGTCCACTTCGCGGCGTTGATGAGGAGCTGCTGGTAGGGCTTCAAATCATGCGTGCGGGCGTCGTGGCCGAGGGCGATGCCGACGATCTTGGCTTTCGGGTGCTGGGTGATCCAGACGCTGGGGTGCGGCTTTTGGTATTTGTCGCTGTTGCTCGTCTCGGCGAGGACTTCGATGGCCGCGGTGCCTTCGGGAGTGCCTTCGGCGTTCACGTAGTAGAGTTCGTCTTCGACGGTGAAGCTGGCGGGGACGTCCTTCATGACGGGGTGGTTGGCTTTGAGGGCTTTCACCTCGAAGGGATGAATGCGGTCGTGACCGCGGGCACCGCCACCGACGACGTCGCGATTGATCTCCGGCCAGCCGGGGAAGCCATACCAGGTGCCGGGATGCAGCATGACGATGCCTTTGCCGGCGGCGGCGAAGTCGAAGAGCGCTTTGCGATAGGCAGCGGTGTCGAAGAATTTGCGGTTCACGCTGATGATGGCGGCGTCGGCATTCGCGAGTTCGGCGGCGGCTTGGTCGCGGTCTTCGGTGTAGTGAACGGTTAGGCCAGCGGCTTTGAGCGTGGCGACATCGGTGGTGCCGAAGAAGTCTTTGAAGTTGTGCGAGGAACCGCCGCCGATGACGAGGATGCGCGTTTTGCCAGCTTCCCATTGCACGGGCGCGGCGGGAACGAGCGGGCCATCGCCTTTGCCGCCTTCTTTGGGGCCGGTTTCGGGAGTGGTGCGGGCATTCTTGCCCGCCTTTGGAGCGCCGCCTTTGCGGGCAGGAGTGCCCGCATCACTTTTGGGTGCAGCAGGCCCTTTGCCTTCGATGTCGGCGGTGACGGCGATGATGACGGGGGGCGTTTTGTTTCCGGCGGGGCTTTCGAGGATCAAAGTCTTCGCGACGGCTTTCTTCGTGAGTTCGAGCGTGAGGAGGCGCGGCTCCTGGCCGTCGGCGAGGCCTTCGATGCCTTTGGAGCCGGGGACTTCGACGGGGCGGATGTAATCGCTGAAGTGGATGCCGTTGAGGAGGGTGAATTCCTCCTTCTCGCCGCCTTCATAGAGGACGGTGGCTTTGAGTGCGGGCGCTTCGTCCCGCACGGCGGGGAAACCCCAGCCAGAGACGCCGCTGAGGAGCTGCAGACGCTTCGCGGCGACGTTGATGGCCACCTCGGCCTTCGCGGGGAAGGTCTGTGAGTGGTTGTCTTTGCCGGGGCCGCCTTTGAGCACGATCAAATTGCCACCGGTGGAGCTTTTCGCGGGGTCCTGGATGAAGAAGGGCACGCCTTCGACCTTCACGTTGCCGAACTTGGTGAGCTTCACCTGGCCGCCGCGAGGATCGGCGCTGGCGAAGAGGCCATCACGGCTGTCCGCGGTAAAAGCATCGGCGAGGTGGAGGATGCGGAACTGCTTCATCGCATCGCCGCAGATGAAGGCGAGGATGTCGCGCAGCGGCTCGGGGCCGAGCGCGTCCAAACCTTCTGGCATGAGGCTGCGGCGGGTGTTTTCGCGCTTGTCGATGTCGCTCTTCGCGATCTCGCGCACACCGACCTGCGTGGCGAGCGTGACGGTGGCGCTGTTTTCACTGGTGACGACGCCCTGGAGCACTTCGCCCTTTTTCGTGCTGATGTTGAAGGCCCAGAAGCTGGGATCGACCTCGCGGTTCGGATCGACGATGTGCACGAGCAGCTCAGCCGGGCCATGCGCGCCCATGCCATCGAGCGGCGGGCCGACGGCGACGCCGATGTCGCCGAGCTTGTGGCAGATGGCGCAGGCGGCGGTGAAGAGCATTTTGCCCTGTGCCGCATTTCCGGGCTTCTCGACCTCCGGTGTGAGTTTGGCGATGATGGCGTCCTTCGCGGCGTTGTTGACCTTGAAGAGGTCGTTCGCGCGTTTGGCGATCTGTTTGTTCGGATGCGAGCGCAGACGTGCGACATCGCCGGGGGCGAAAATCGCGCGGTCGATGCTGCCGGCCTTCACAGCATCGAGCAGGGCTCCGATGGCCTCGGGGCGTTTGAGCATGGATTCGAAGGCCTGTGTTTGTTGTTCACGCTTCAGCGTGCCAAAAGCGGGCACGATGGCCTCCACGCCTCCGCTTTCGTCCAAAGCGGCCACGATGGCGCTTTGCAGTGCCGCAGGCACTTCCGGACGAGCTAGAGCTCGAACAACGTACTCCTGCGAAGCACCTCCGACGGCCACAAGGCCCTTCGCAGCACTCACACGTGCTTCCACCGGCGCGGCGTTGTCGGAAAGCGTGGCGCTGAGCTTGTCGAGCTGCGCTTTAACCTCCGCAGCGAGCACACCGCCTTTGTCCCACTTCGTCACGAGCGGCAATGTGGCCGAGGCGAGCGAGGGTTGGCCGAGAAGCTTCTTCAGCGCGGCTCTGTGTTCGTCTGATAGCTCCGGTGGAACAAGAGAATCCTGCGCAAAGGATTTCAAGATAACGACCTTCAAAGCATCCGCAGCAGCAGGCGTTTCTGCACAGGCCGTCAATAACGCTGATGATAAGCCTTTGGGAACAATCTGTTGGAGTAGAGAAGCCACCTTGTCAGGTGTCTCCGAGGATAGGCATTCAATGGCGTAGTCCATGGCATTGGCAGATGCGATGCCAACGACAGCCGAACGTGACCAGTCGTTATCGAGAGCGCCATAGAACGCCAGTAATCTGCGGCGCACACCAGAATGACTGCCACCGCTTATGAAAAGCGTTTGAACGTCAGTCTGTAGCACACTGCTATTGAGATCCTTGGCTGCAAGCATGTCCAGTGAACTCACGAAGCCTGCGGCTTGTTTGGTTGTCATGCTAGGTGGTGCCTTGGTGGCAGCACTTTCACCCATCCCGACGGGGCTTTCCAAGAGTGCCTTAGCGCTTCGTAAGTTTGCCGCGATCACTAATGGCTTCTGGATCACTTTCGACTCTTGGGGATTGCCTGCGCGCCCCAGCTTTGCCTGAAGTGCTTTGACACTCACGTCCAGTTCGTCCGCGCTGAACCACTCCAAGGCTTTTCTGATCAGCGTGAACCGGGTGTGTTTGTTGGGAGATGCCGCGATTTTCTGCATGACTTCATCGGCCGGGGACTTGTCAACCTTCACCACCTCCACCTTCTTCGCCTCCTTGTGCTGCACCTTCCAGATGCGGCCGTAGTAATGGTCGCGGTCGGGGCGGACGGCGGCGTTGGCGGGGCCGTGGGTGGGGCCGCGGGTGTCGTTGTGAATGACGGCCTGATTGCAGAAATCGACGATGTAGAGCGCACCATCCGGCCCGACGCGATTCTCGATGGGGCGGAACCACAGGTTCTTGCTGCGGATGAACTCGGTCTGCTCGCGACCGGGCTCGCGCTTGGCTTTGTAGGTGACGCCATCGGGCTCGACCATGAAGTGGCTGACGATGTTCAGCGTGGGCTCGGTGGTGAAGTAGCCGTAGTTCCACTTCGCGGGCCACGCGCCGCCTTCATAGATGGCGCAACCGGCGGCGGCGGTGTAGCTGCCGACTTGGTCGATCTGCACATAGGCCTGCTGCTCCCAGTGCATGGCCGGATACGTCGGCTCGCGCGGCAGCATGCCATTCGTGCCGCTCACGCCAGGCAGCTTGCCTTTGGCGAGCACATACTCCGGCAGCACGACGTGAATGAAGTGATTGCCGCTGGTGGGCTGCGTGTAGAAAACCTGGCCGTCGCTGGTGATGTCGAGTCCCCAGGTGTTACCGCCGCGGCTGGCGTATTGCTCGAAGGCGCTGCCGTCCGGCTTGAAGCGCACGACACCGGCTCCGATGGGGCCGAAGCCCTTGCTGCCATCGCCGGACTTCACGTCGTCGGTGCTGGAATACCCGTGCGTGGCATAGATCCAGCCGTCTAGGCCCCAGCGCATGTTGTTGATGACGGCGTGCGTGTCGCGATTGCCGAGGTTGGTGTAAATCTTGGTGCGCTTGTCGGCCTTGTCGTCGCCGTTCGTGTCTTCGAAGAACCACACATCGGGCGCGGCGCAGACGATGATGCCGTTTTTGTAAAACACGCTGCTGGTGGCGAGCTCGATCTCGTCGGCAAAGACGGTTTTCTTGTCCATGACGCCGTCGCCATTCGTGTCGGAGAGGATGGAGACGCGGTCGAGCGGCTTGCGGTCATACTGGCCGGGCTTGATGGCACCGCTGTCCTTCCACGCGTCCACATTCGACTGGCGGAGGCCGTTCGGGTACTCGGGCGTCTCGACGACCCACAGGCGGCCTTTTTCATCCCAGTCGATGTTCATCGGCTTGTTGATGAGCGGCTCGGCGGCGACGAGCGAGAGATTGAACTCCGGATGCACCTCGAGCGCCTTCGGCAGTTCCTGCGGGCTCGGGCAGCCGCCCTCGACATAGCGCAGCGCGTCGCCCAGTTCGGCCGGTTTGCACAGCTCGTCGATGTTTTCGCGCTTTCCGGCCCAGGCGATGCCGCGCAGGATCATCGTGCGCAGCGCATTGTGGCTGAAGTTTTTATACCAATGGCCGGGGATGCAGGTGAAGGCGCGATACTTGTCCTTCTCATAGGTCCACACCTGCGGCTGGATGTCGTAAATATTGACCGCCTTCTTCTTCGCCACGGCCTCGGCGGCGCGCTGCTGGGCCTCTTTGTTGCCGCCTTTGACCTGCGGGGTGTTCGGCGTGTAGGCGGCGGCGAGGATCTTCGCCTCGGGCAGCAAATCCATGTCGTAGTAGATCTCGTCGTCGATGTCGAAGTTGCTGATGTCCTTGGTGATCGCGTTGTCGTGATCGGTGAAGTAGAGGCTCATCGGGGCCTCCAGCCACTTCGTCTGCCCGAAATGCCACGAACCGCCGATGATCGTCTTGAACCAGTCGTGGTCTCGCGACACTGCCGCTGCGTGGATCGTCACCACGCCACCGCCTCGGGCGAGGAACTCCATCAAGTTCTTCCGCTCGTCGCCGATCTTGATGTTTCCGGCCTCCTGCGCGTGCAGGATGAGCACGTCCGTGCGGTCGAGCTGTTCCTTCGTCGGGAATTCAAGGCTGCCCTCGCACTTGGCGCCGCGTTCATTGAGCATCGGCACCCAGTCTTTGAGAAACTGCGGAAAATCGTGAGCCCCGGGGCCGTGTGATTTTTTGCCGCCACGGATGAAGACGCGCAGTGGCTCAGCGGCCGTAGCAGAGGGCGGGGTGCAGAGGAGGAATAAACTGAGCGCAGCGAGAAGAAGGCGTTTCATGGTTAGAAAGAGGTTATGCGAGACCTACGCGCTTTGGGAAGCCTGCCTTTGCACGCGGCGCTATCCGGGATGCACATCGTGCAGACTTTGGGCTTTCGGAAAAAAGGGGCATGCCTTGGGCGTTTGGGGAGTTATGCTTTTTTCACGTCGCTCCCTTCTTCAGACCTCAGGCTGTGGTTTCGGCTGGCTAGCGGCTTCTGCGCTTGCGGGGCGTGTCGATGTAGCAACGGCCGCGGGGCTCAATGTGGCGCAGCCCCATCACCTCGCCCGAGCGAAGCGGGTCATCTTTCTCTTCATGCAAGGCGGGGTGAGTCACGTGGACTCCTACGATTACAAGCCGAGGCTGTGGAAAGACGACCAAAAGGTCATCGACATTGCTGATCCACGCACGGTGGCGAAAACAGGGAAGGGCTCACCTCAGCGGCTGAAGCAACCGCTTTGGGACTTCGCGCAGCATGGGCAGAGTGGGCGCTGGGCATCGAATCTATTCCCGCACATCAATCGGCACGTGGATGAACTTTGCTTCCTGCATGGGATGCATACGGAAGGTGTCGCGCATGGCCCGGCGACCTTGTTTCTGCACACGGGCACCACCAGCTTCATTCGCCCCAGCATGGGGGCCTGGGTCATGTATGGCCTGGGAGCGGAAAATCAGAATCTGCCTGGTTTTGTCACCCTGAGTCCGAGCCTGGGCAACGGCGGACCTCGCAACTACGGCAATGCGTTTTTGCCAGCCATTCATCAGGGAACGCCCGTCGGACGCAGCGGCCTGCCTGTCATGGAGGGCAACATCAAGAACATCACAAACCGCCACTGGACTCCTGAGCAGCAACGCCGTCAGCTTGAGCTGCTGCGATCTCTCGGGCAGGGAAGCATGAAGCCGGGCGATCAGGAGGTGGAGGCGGTGCTGGAGAGCTATGAGCTGGCTTGGCGGATGCAAAACCACGCGCCTAGCATCTTGGACCTGAGTGATGAGTCAGAGACCACCCAGCGGCTTTATGGCATTGGCGAGAAGGTGACGGATAATTTTGGACGCCAATGCCTGATGGCCCGCCGACTGGCAGAGCAGGGGGTTCGGTTCATTCAGGTGAACTATGGCGACAACTCGAACAACCCAGCCTGGGATCAGCACAGCAATCTGCCCAAGCATGGAGATCATGCGGCTGCGGTGGACAAGCCCATCGCCGGGCTACTGACGGACCTGAAGCAACGGGGGCTGCTGGAAGACACGTTGGTGTGGTGGGGCGGAGAGTTTGGCCGTACGCCTTATGCAGAGCGCAACGGCACGGGGCGCGATCACAACCCGCTTGGCTTCACCGTTTGGTTAGCGGGGGGAGGGGTGAAGGCGGGGCATGCCCATGGAGCGACCGATGAACTCGGGCACATGGCCGTGGAGGGAAAGGTCCACATGCATGACTTGCATGCCACCGTTCTGCATTTGCTGGGGCTGGACCATGAGCGCCTCACCTTCCGCCATGCAGGCCGTGACTTCCGCCTAACGGATGTGCATGGTCATGTGGTGAACGAGATCTTGGCTTGAGCTTCGGCAAAAGCAGTGGGTTGAGCTCGTATTAGGCTCATGAGACTTCATCTCCTGAGCTTATTGTTGTTGTTGCCAGCTTTTCCGATCGAGGCTGATGTGCCCATGCTTCGCGGGCTAAGCAGGAGCCAGCTTTTGCAGTATCGAACTTCGGATGGGCGAATCCAGCGGGTGACTAGGCCTGAGGAATGGGAAAAGCGCAGGCAAGAGGCGGTGACTGCCTTGCAAAGTATCGCAGGAAAGCTGCCAGGACCTGAGCAGCGCGTTGCTTTGAGCATGCGCATCGAAGAGGAGGTGGACTGCGGCGGCTACGTGCGGCGACTCATCAGCTATGCGTCCATGGCAGGGCAGGGGGCGCGGGTACCAGCGTACCTTTGTGTACCCAAAACCGCACTCGCGGGTCAACCTGCGCCTGCGGTGCTTTGCCTGCATCCCACCGATCACAAAATCGGCCACAAGGTGGTGGTGGGGCTGGGGGGAACGCCTCACCGTCAGTATGCGGCTGAGTTGGCGGAGCGCGGCTACGTCACGCTTGCCCCCAGCTATCCGCTCCTGGCTGAGTATCAGCCAGATCTAAAAGCTCTCGGTTTCTCCAGTGGAACCATGAAAGCCATTTGGGATAATCTTCGTGGTTTGGACCTGCTGGAAAGTCTGCCCGAGGTACGCAAGCAAGCCGGTTTTGGCGCTATCGGTCACTCCCTGGGGGGGCACAATGCTATTTTCACGGCGGTGTTTGAGCCGAGGATCAAAGTCGTGATCAGCAGCTGTGGTTTTGATTCCTTGTTGGACTACTATGGCGGTAATCTCAAAGGTTGGGTGCAGGAGCGCTACATGCTAAAGATGGGCGATTTTTTGGGAAGCCCACAGGATGTGCCTTTTGACTATTACGAGCTCATCGCGGCCCTGGCCCCTCGGCGAGTCTATGTGAACGCTCCACTCAAAGACTCCAATTTCCGGTGGGACAGCGTGGACCGCATTGTGGCGGCAGCGGCTCCCGTCTTCAAGCTGCTGGGAGCCGATGGTGCCCTCACGGTTCGGCATCCTGACTGCGATCACGATTTTCCAGATGCAGAGCGATTCGAGGCCTATGAGGTCATTCGCCAAGTGCTAGGAGAGCCCTGAGCGGATCAGGGCTGCACTTTCGGTGGCTGGGGTGGCATGGTCGGATCAAAATCAAGGATCTCTTGGTGCGTGCGCAGGGCCTCGCGGGCTTTGTTGAAGTCGAGGCTCAGGTCCTCGGCAGTTGCTTGTTGCTTGTCTTGGATGAGGGCATCTAGCTTCTTCAAAAGAGCGGTGGTGTCCAGATTCACGGCTCGCATGGATTGCTGTGCGCTACCATAGACACTGTCAAATTTGCCTTGTGCTTCTTCAAAGGCAAGGCGTGCGCCTTCCTCACGATAAAACTCCTTTTCTGCCTCGCGGAAGTCCTTGCTGAACATGCGTTTGAAGAAGCCGAAGTTTGATTTGGGTTTGTCGTTGGGGCGTTTGGCCACGTCTTCAAAGTAGTCTCGTAGTGCAGCGAACTCCTGAAGGGGTTTTTGATACTGTTTTTGCAAAAAGCCGACGCCACTGGCAATGACGATCATCTTTTCCAACTCGATTTTGGAGAGGGTTTGTCCGGCTTTTACCTTGGATTCCAAGGCCGTGATGTAATCCAGCGTCTGTTTGTTGCCGGTGAAGATGCTTTCAAATTCCTGATAGGCACGTGCTATCTGCTGGCGCTGCTCGGCACGCAGGGCTGAGATTTTTTTGTCCTGCTCCTCATTGAGGGATCGCAGTGCTTTTTGATGCTGCTCATTCTGGGCGGCAAGGGCACGTTGCCTCTCTTCATCCTTCGATTGAACCGCCAGTTCATGAGAGATCTTCAATTGTTCCATCTCAAGCCGGAGCCGACCCGCGTCGCTGTGGTAGTGCCAGATGCCGTAGCCGAGTGCCAGGAAGACGAGGACGAGGGGAATGTGGCGGGCGTTCATGAGGTAATGGGTGACGGTGGTATTCTTCCCCAAGCTTGAACTTCTGCAAGATGCAGGACAAGCACCGCTCACAGGAAAGCAAGGATGAGGGCGCGCCCGATGGGCCTCTCCGGTTAAGCTGGGCTCAGATCTCATCATGAAACCTTACACCCATCTCATCGTGGCCGTGGACTTCACGCCATCCTGTCTGAATGCACTCAGGCAGGCGGTTCGCTTGGCTGCACGGCTGAATGCACGCCTGACCGTAGTGCATGTCATGGATGAATTCCTGGTGCATGAGCTCAAGCGTGCCTTGTCGATCGACCAGTCTGCGATTCGCGCAGATTGGACCTCGAAACTCCGCAAATTTGTCAGTGATGCCGAACTCGGAGATCCCCATGTGGACGTGCAGGTGCGGATTGGGCCTCCTTTCACCGAGCTGGTCGATGCGTGCCGTGTGGAAAGCGCAGACCTCCTGGTCATGGGAGTGAAAGGCTCACGGCTCGATCCACATCGTGTGGGTGCCATTGCAACCCAATGCGTGCGTAAGTCTCCTGTCGATGTGCTGCTGGTGCGTGAGGATGCTTGGGGGGCCTACAAGCACTTGGCCGCCTGCGTGGATTTTTCCGACAATTCCGCCTTAGCGCTCAAGCGGGCCTCGCAGATCGCGCAGCTGGAGGGGGCGACGCTCGATGCCATTTATGTTTATCAATCGGCCTTGGCGATGTCGATCGACTACAGTGGCTTGGTCGCTCCCATGCCCCTGGGTGGGGATCAGGGTAGCATCGAGCATTGGGAATCAAAGCTGCATGCTTTTGTGGCGCAGGTGATCGAGGGATATGGCACCCTATCGCCTGTGATTCATGTGATCGAGCGCATGAACATCCGCGAGGCGATTTTGGAACACGCAAAAGCCACACACGCGGACCTCGTCGTGCTCGGGACACGGGGTCGTTCTGGGCTACGAGAGCTGCTGATCGGCACCACGGCAGAAAAGATCGTCTCTCATGCCGCATGTTCCATCCTTGTGGTTAAACCGGAGAACATGCCTGCAGGCCAAGCATGATGTTGAGCGATGGGCAGCAGCGCGCGCCAGATGACCAGTCTCAGTGCTGCAAAGGTCGCTTCGGGTCTATTGACATGGACGCGCATGCCGCCAAACCTCCAGCTTCTTGCCGCAGCATGTGCCCTGTCTCCGATCCCGCCTTGTTTGAAAGTATGGTCAACCACCCCGCCATGCTCGTCATGGGTGTGGACATCACGGGGTGCATCATGTGGCTCAGCCAAGGTATGGAGCAGTTGACCGGATGGACCTTTGATGAGCTAAAGGGGCGCGAATGGGTCTCTACTCTCGTGCCATCAGAGCATCAACCTGATGCCTTGGAGCGCTGCCGTGGGCGCATTGGCCAAGATCGCACGGAAAGTCACCTGAAGCCCATCTTAACGAAAAAAGGATCTCTGCGACATATCGAGTGGGTCCACTCCGACATTCGCGATGAATCTGGCAAGGTGACTGGCGTCCTCTGCGTCGGGCGCGATGTGACCGAGTTGCTGGCGGCACGGGAGGCCCTGCTGACCTCTGAGGAGCAGAGCCGTGCCATTGTGGAGACGGCTGTGAATGCCATCATCACAATGAGTGAGGACTGCATCATCGAAACGGCAAATACCGCCACGGAGCGAATCTTTGGCTATAAAAAAAGTGAGATCGTGGGAAAAAACATCCGCATGCTCATGCCGCAGCCCTACCGGAATAAGCATGACAGCTACGTGCAGAATTACCTGCGCAGTGGCGTCAAAAAGATCATCGGGATCGGTCGGGAGGCTGTAGGACAAAGGAAGGATAGCACCATCTTCCCACTCGATCTGTCTGTTGGAGAAGTGATCCTCCCCGATGGTCGTCGCGTGTTCACGGGGATCATTCGAGACCTGACCGAAAGGAAGGTTCTTGAGGAGAAAATCTTGCACATTAGTGAGGAGGAGCAGCACCGCATCGGCCAAGACATCCATGATGATCTCTGCCAGCAGTTGGCTGCCATCGGCTGCCTTGCCAAGGTGGCGCACCAGCAGCTGATGAAGTCTGGCTTGCCGCAGGCGGAGGGCCTGGATGAGATCGTGCGCCTTGTGTCCCAGGCAAATACACGTGCCCGTGAGATGTCACGTGGCCTCATGCCTGTGGTGCTAGATTCAGCGGGGCTCATGGCAGCGCTAGCGGACCTGGCGCAGAGCACTGAGCGCGTGTTTCGCATCAGCGCACCTTTCCGCTGCGAGCGCCCCGTGGAAGTTTCCGACAATAAAATAGCGACGCAGCTCTATCGTATCGCCCAAGAAGCTGTGGCGAACGCCATCAAGCATAGTCGCGCGGATCGCATTGAGATTGCGCTAGCCGAGCAAGAGGGGGAGATCGTCTTGAGTATTCGTGACAATGGGGTCGGCATTCCTGACAACATTTCTGGAAAGAGTACCGGCATGGGCCTCTTGACGATGAGTCACCGCGCCCGAATGATGGGCGGTGTGCTGTCCGTTGAGCATGACGATGACGGCGGCACCTTCGTGAGATGTCAAGTTCCCATCCCAAGCCCCCCTGCCAAACCTCAGCGCCGGAATCGCAAGTGAAGCGATTGCTGCTCATTGATGATCACCCGATCATGCGGCATGGTCTTGCGCAGCTCATTCGGAGTGAGCCGGGTCTTGATGTTTGCGCTGAGGCAGGCAATGCAAAGGATGGATTGGCGGCCTTGGATCAGCATAAGCCCGATCTGGTGGTCATCGACCTTACCCTGCCTGACAAAAACGGCCTCGAGCTGTTAAAGGACATCCAGGCCATGCATCCCGGCACCCTCTGCCTTGTTTTGTCCATGCATGATGAAGACATGTATGGTGAACGTGCCTTAAGGGCTGGAGCCCGTGGCTATGTCATGAAGGAGGTCGCCGCTGACCATCTTGTCACTGCTGTCCGTAAGGTGCTTTCGGGTGGTATTTACGTTAGCGATGCCATGGCCAGCCGCATGCTGGAGCAGGTCACGGGGCAGCGCACGCGACAGTCAGGTGGTTTGGATACGCTGACCGATCGTGAACTCGAGGTACTGGAAATGATCGGCCAAGGCGTGGCGACAAAAAACATCGCCGCGAAGCTCTGCATCAGTGCCCGTACGGTCGAAGCGCATCGCGCGCACATTAAAGAAAAGCTAGGAATTACCGAAGGGGCAGCTCTCGCCCGCTACGCCATGCAGTGGGTTGAGCAGCGGGGCGGCCTGTAAGCCCCCCCGGATGCCTCGGAGGTCGTTTTTGAGCGGTTTTTCCGTTTGCCCATGGAGTCAGGGCGGCTTACTTCCGCGCCCTTCTTCCACCCCAGCCCTGTCGCAAGTCATGCTCGAATTTTTCCGCCGCCATCGTGGAGCTTTCATGATCGTTCTCACGGTCGTCATCATCCTGTCCTTCTCCGTGTGGGGAGGTTGGCGTCAGGACAGTGGTCCTCCCATGGCCTCAGCCTCGGATGATGCCTTCACGCTTTATGGAGAAACCTACACCGTTGGGGAGATGCAGCGCCTCGAGCGCTCCGTGCAGGTCATTCAGATGCTGCAGATGTACAATCTCTACTTCGGCCTGATGTCTGCTTCACGTAGCCCTGCTGCGGGCGGACGTGATTTCGTATTCAACCTCCTCGTTCTGAAGCGCCAGATGCAGGAATTGGGCATTCATCCTAGCGAGGCAGAGGCCAAGGCTGAGCTGGAAAAGTTACCCGCTCTGCAAGAAAATGGCAAATTTAGCCCACAGCGTGCCTACAACTTCCAGGAAAATCTTGGAGCTTATGGAATGGGTGGCGGCGACATGCTAGAAGTCGCTAAGCTCAGCATCGGCTACAACAGCATCCAAGAGCTGATTGGCAAAAACTACATAGTTTCGACGATTGAGACGGACAAAGCCTACGCCAACGATCATCAGACATTAAAGGTTCAGACCGTGCGCTTTCTGAAAGAAGACTTCAAAAAAACCGCTGAAGTCAAAGACGATGAGATCAAAAAGTACTATGACGAGAACAAGGACACCTACAAAACCGTGGAAAAACGCGCGGTCAGCTGGGTGCTCTTTGCCAATCCCGCTGATGCTGACAAGAAACCTCTGGAAGAGCGACAGAAGCTCCAGAAGGAGCAGATCAGTCGTGTGGAGAAATTCAACGAAGCCAGCATTGCCCCAGGAGCCAAGTTTGATGACATTGTCAAAAGCCTGAAGGAGAAGGCAGAAAAGGTGCCACTCTTTGCCAAAGATAGTCCTCCTGAAACGCTCAAAGGCGAAACAGACGTCATCGAAGCCATTTTCGCCCATTCCAAAGAGTCACGCGCGATTAGCGATCCCGTTAAAGGTACCAAAGGATACTTCATTTTTACCGTCACTCAGGTCGAAGAGCCTAAGCAACAGGAACTCGCTGAAGTGAAGGACAAGGTGAAAGAAACCCTTGCGACTCAAAAAGCTGATGAGGCCCTTTCCAAAGCCGTGAACGAAGCGCGCATCGCTTTCCAAGATGGACTGAAAGCTGGTAAGAAAATTGAAGATCTTGCCAAGGACAAAAAGCTGACCCTTAGCCCAATCACCGAAATCACCGTCAACGAACCCCCCATGGATCTGCCCGACGCTCGTGAGATCGCCACAGAAGCCCAGAAAGTGGCCGCAGGTCAGGTCGCTAAAGTCGTAAACACAGACAAAGGCGCGGTGCTGGCCTTTGTTGCTGCCAAAGAATTGAGGAAGCGTGATGACCGCGAAACCCTGCGCAAGAACACCGAAGACCGCAATGCCAGTCAAGAGCGCAATCGTCTCTTCAATGCCTGGTTCTCCCGCAAAGTGGAAGAAGCCGGTCTCAAGGTGCATCTCAAGATGAGCGTCTGATCTACCCACGGCCTGCATGTCTGAAGTACTGCCTGAGATCGAAGCTGTCTTTGACGAGGCCTCAGGCTGCATCGCCATCGGCGATCTCGAAGCTGCTGTGCCGCTCTACCATCGCTGTGTCGAGCTCGACCCGAATTTCTTCGAAGGATGGCACGCCCTGGGGATGGCCCTGATGAAAACAGGTCACCTCAAGGAAGCCATCGGTGCGGGGCTGATGGCGACCACCCTACGCCCCAATGATCTATTGGCCTGGACTGCTCTGAGTCAAATGTATGTGGCCAACCACCAAATCGCTGAAGCTGAAGACGCCAAAGGTAAGGCACGCATCCTCTCCTTAGGAGGTCGCGTGATCAAAGATGCATCAGCAAGCCCTTCTCTCTAAGCGTTCATCGCTAAGTCTATGACAAGGTCAGAAGAGGCTTGGCAAAGGGGAGTGTGTGGAAGAGCATGTTAGATGTCATCAGGGTGACATGGCTGCGAACCCATCGCATCCATTCAACCGTTAGGATGTTTAAGGGCCGCCCACTGTAGGGTTAAGACAGGCTCGCCGATTTATTTCAGAAGTGACATTTAGAGATCGGCGAGGGCATATCTGGCTTGCAGAAGCTGCATGGTGGAAGAAACTCATGCTTCATGTGCTTCGCTCGCCTACGCGTTCTCTTTCTTTTCGTTTCCAGCGGCCTTCTTCTGTCGTCTTGTGGCTCTTTGTCGAGCATGAAAGGGGTGCCACGTCAGTTGCCTGACATTCACCTCTATGGCAGCAGCACAACGCCAGCGCATGGCATGGAGAGGAAGGATTACCCTTTTGCTCCCAATGGAGATTACATGATCACGTGGGCAGCGGAAGGTGAAAAAGCAGCGACCTCTGCCGACATCGACTCCTGGAGTCGATCGCATGGAGGTTCGGTATCGCGTCGTAATCCTTCCCCTGTTCGCAAAGTTTCATCCTCGAAGAAAAAGACGTCTTCGTCGAGTCGTGGTGGCGCTTATACAATCAAAAAAGGCGATACGCTTGGTGCGATCGCACGCAAGCATGGTACGACGGTCGCCAAGATCAAAGCCGCAAATGGCATGAAGTCTGATTTCATCCGCGAAGGGAAAACGCTCCGCATTCCCAAGTGATTTTAGCCAATGGCGCGTAGCTTCAAACTATTGGCGAGTGCATGCATGCTGCTCCTTGGCGGGGCTGTAAGCTGCTGGGCAGCTCATTTTTCCACGGTGGTGATTGATGCCGGTCACGGTGGTAAGGATGGTGGATGTGTGCATCATGGGCTGGTCGAAAAAAAACTTTGTCTGGATGTGGCGTTGCGTTTGGAAAAACACCTCAAAGCCAGGGGAATGCGGGTGGTCATGACACGGCGAACCGATGTCTTTGTGAGTCTCGAGCAGCGGGCAGCTATCTCGAATCGCCAGCGCCATGCTCTTTTTGTTAGCATTCATTTCAATGCGGCGCGGAATCACGCCATCAGCGGCATGGAAGTCTTTTATCGAAGTAGCGCGGGGAAGAACGTCGCGAGTCGAATTTTGCGTAGCATGGATCTCAATCTCAAAGGGAAAAATCGCGGCATCTTCTGTAAAGACCTCAAGGTGCTACGCGCCACACAAGCCATTGCCGTCTTGGTCGAGGGGGGATACCTCAGTCATAAAATCGACGCGTCACGCTGCGCGACATCTGCCCACCGGGAGGAGATGGCTCGCTCCATTGCGATTGGGATTATGGGTTCTCGGTCTTGATCCCTGTGCCTGCCTTTCTCCATTTGACGCACGATTCGCGGCACGCTAGAGACATATCCTCAACGCTTCTACCTTCAAGCGGTCAAAACCTGCCTTATGCATTCCGTCCGTTCTTTCTTCCGGTTCGCGCTTCTCGCCACCAGCTTCGCCTTGATCACTGGCGCAAAGGCTAATCCGTTACCCATGGATCATCCCTGTGCTGAATTGGTGAAAAAATACCTCACCTGCGTCGTGAATCAGGACTGGAAGACTGCTGCTGCTTTGCTCCAATCTGCCTCTCTTGAGCGGAAACAGAAGGAAACGATCGCGATCATCAAAACGGCTCCAACGATGACGGAAGAGCAGCAGATGCTTGAGCGTTTTGGTGTTAAAGAAATCCGCGAACTCGAGAAGCTTACGCCTCAGGAATTCTACATCATGGATCGTGAGGCTTGGCATAAGCGCATCAATGCTGCTCCTGAAGTGACCCAGCGTAAACAAGACACATTGAAGATCATGGTGCTCGGTCTTGTGGAAGAGAAGGGCAAAGATTATGTCCACGCCACGGTCCGCACCTCTCAAGAAACTCTCACTGATAAAATTGAAGAGTTGTTTTTGATCTCTTTTATCAAACAAGACGGCAAGTGGGTGATCTCTCCGGAAATGAAAGATCGGCCGATCATCACGCCTCTGGAAAAAGCGACGAAAAAGTAATTTGTTAACCAGCTTCTTTTCATCAAAGCGGTCCGCCTTTCTCGGACCGCTTTTTTGTGCCACCGCACGAGTTGATTCGGGCTTGCATCAGATGCTGCGAGCTGGTTGTGCCATCGGCCCAGAGTTACCGTCTTCTTTACGCGAAGCGCGGCCTGCTGGCTTGAGACAAGGAGCTCATGCAAATATCGTATCGTGATCAGCGAAAGTGGCACGATGATCATGCTGCTGAAGTTGGCCTCTTGTTGATGAGGCTTTGAAGAGCTTGTTTTGCCAATGTAAATTGGCGACCCCTACGGGAATCGAACCCGTGTCGCATCCGTGAAAGGGATGTGTCCTAACCGCTAGACGAAGGGGTCAAGCTCCGATTGAGCGGGCCGTGAGATTGCCGCAGTACCAGCTTTGTGCAAGGGGAAATGCATTCTTTTCCAGGTTTTTTTCAACTCAATGAACTGACCAAGGGGGGTGTTGACATTCTCGCACAGCATCCGAAGTGCAGTGCTCACATACTCTGTCAGTTCTTATGAAAACCGTCGCTATTGTCGGACGCCCCAATGTTGGCAAATCCGCCCTGTTTAACCGTCTCGCCGGTTTAAATATTTCTATCGTCCATGACTTAGCGGGAGTCACTCGGGATCGCATCACGGCTGAGTGCCGCCGCGGGCCGCGCACGTTTCAAATCATGGATACGGGCGGTATCGGGGCGAATACGGAGGACGTCTTGACTGAGCAGGTGCAAACGGAGGCAGTGATCGCGCTCGAGGTCGCGGATCTCTTGCTTTTTGTGGTGGATGTTTTTGATGGCATCACGCCCATTGATCAAACCCTAGCGTCGATGCTACGCCGCACGCGCAAACCAGTGCTGCTAGTGTGCAACAAGGCCGATTCTGAAAAACGTCGGCTCGGTTCCGCCGAATTCGCGCGACTTGGCTTTGAAGATCTCGCTGAAGTCAGCGCTGTGCATGGTCATGGCATTGATGCGCTGGTGGAGATGATCGCAGATAAGCTCGGTCTTGATGAGGAAGATGCAGAGGCTGATGAAGCCGCGCAGCAGCGTCGTCGCACGCGCCCCTTGAAGCTGGCCATCGTCGGCCGTCCGAATGCAGGCAAGTCCTCTCTTGTGAACGCCATTCTTGGTCAGGAGCGTGCCATCGTCAGTGAAGTGGCCGGAACGACACGCGATAGCCTCGACATTCACTGCACTTACAATGGCAAGGCTTACCAACTGATTGATACAGCTGGCATTCGTCGGCAGTCGAAGGTGGATACAGATGTCGAGATTTTTTCTATTCAGCGCAGCTTTCAAGCCGTGAAGCGTGCTGACATTTGCTTGCTGGTCGTGGACTGTGCTGATGGTGCAAAGATGCAGGATCGCAAGATTGCTCAGCTGATTTTGGAGGAGCGCAAACCTTGCATTCTGGTGATGAATAAATTCGATCTCTATCATCCGACGGCAAAGCAAAAAGACCGTCTGGATGAATTGAAGGAAATCATGTCCCGTGAGTTTTTCTTTCTTCACTATGCCCCGCTGGTGGCGATTTCTGCCAAGGAGAAAGATAACCTAGGCAAGCTCTTCGTGCAGATCGAAGCCGTGCGCAAAGGCGCTCAGAGCCGCATCGGCACGGGGGCACTCAATCGTTTGCTGCATGAGGCTATCGAGAACACGCCAGGGCCTCTGGGGCGCAGTCGTTTTGCGTTCAAGCTGCTGTATGCCACGCAGGTCGCCGATACGGGAGAAGACGCGCAGGTGCCTGTGCCGCATTTTGTGCTCTTTGCGAACCGAGCTGCCAAGATGACGGAAGGATATCTTCGCTTTCTGGAAAGTGTGATTCGCAAGGAATGGCCTGCTCCTGGGGTTCCTTTCCGCATGAGTGTGCGTGGCAAACAGCCAAAGTCCAAAATGTAGGATCTTCTTCGGGGTGGGTTTCGACCTTGATGCAGAGGCTAAACCCTACCTAGCCTGTGATCAGCCATGCAGCCGCAAAAAGAGTCAAGGCGAAGAGAGTCCATTCAAATGGCTTTTGAGGGATGTGCTTGAGGATTTGCCAGCCCAAAAGTACTCCTATGACGACAAAGGGTAGCATGACCAAGTTGGTGGCCAAGGATTGGCCATGAATGATGCCGAGGTCGGCTGAGAATGGGATTTTAAAAAGATTGATGAACAAGAAGAAGCGACTGAAGACGCCCAGGTGATCCTTTTTCTCCATGTGCTGGGAGAGCAGGTAAACGGTCATGACTGGCCCTGCGGCATTAGCCAGCATGGTCACCAGCCCAGCGCAGAGGCCCATGCTCCAGGCAAACGCCTGATGCTCAGTGAGCGCCATGAAATCCTGACGGCGGGCCTGAAGCACAAGGTGAAAAGCAAGCAGGCCAATGATGAGCCAGCCGATGACGACCCTGGCTGAGGTATTGTCGATATGACTCAACAACAGCCAGCCGAGGATCACGCCGGTGATGGCTGGGGGCACCATGGGGAGGATGCGACGCCACGAGCCGCCTTTGCGGTTGATGAAGTAGCCCATGAGGTCGGCTGCGATGAGCAAGGGGAGGACTAAGCCCACGGAAGGTTTGGCTCCAAAGGCTTGAGCCATCAGCACTACATTCAGCGTCGAAGTGCCTGACAGGCCAGCTTTGGATAAGCCAATGCAAACTGCGGCCATCGTGGCGAGTAAAAAAGTATGCACATCCTGGGTAAAGAGTGTGTGCTGTTCCAACCAGTCGAGTAGGGAGCTCAATGGAATTACAATGACTTAAGGGTCGAAGGCGACTGATGCGCCGGTGAGGAAGGGGGCATAGATCTCTGAGACCATGTTGAATCGCGTAGCCATCGAACGCAGTGGTGGGTTGAAAATCATGCTAGCATTTAAACCGTTGGTGCGGGCGCCGACGCTGCCAATCTAAAATGTACGGATTCGTCCGATGTCATGGATTGATTGGTGAGAAGGGCCTCCGACAAGAGCGTAGATGATTTCCAAAGAGAATCTTATTTGGTCTTTTTGGGGAGTTTGCCTTTTCCCTTCTTGGGCTGCGGTGGGGTGGGTTCACCTTCGAAGGGTTTATTCCCGTGGGCGAAGCGAGGTGGTGGAATGACGTCTTTGACCTCTTCCTGCAAACGCTTGAGCTCGGCTTTCAGTTCCTTGACGGTCTCTGCATAGGCTGGATCCTGGTAGTAGCTTTGAGTTTCAAGTGGGTCTTGTTGGCGATCGAGAAGTTCCCAGTCGTCCACATCAGGTGTGTAATAATGGATGAGCTTGTAGCGGTCAGTAATGACGCCGTAATGGGGGCGGACCTGGTGGGGCAGCGGATACTCGAAGTAGTGATAGTAGAATGATTTTCTCCAATCCGCAGGCTGTTCACCTTTGAAGAGAGGCACGAGGCTGTGGCCTTGCATGTCTGTAGGCTGCGATTGACCGGCAAGTTCAAGGAACGTCTGCGCGAGGTCTAGGAGGGATACGATGCGTTTTTCAGTGCTGCCTGCTTTGGTCACGCCAGGCCAGCGGACGAGAAATGGAGTGCTCAGTGATTCCTCGAAAATCCAGCGCTTGTCGAACCAGCCATGTTCGCCAAGGTAGAAGCCTTGATCACTGCTGAGGATGACCACGGTGTTTTCTGCGAGTCCTGATTCATCAAGATAGGCGAGTGTGCGCTGCACGCTTTCGTCCACGGCTTTCACACAGGCGGTGTAGTCGTGCATGTAGCGCTGATAACGCCAGCGGACGAGATCTTTACCGCTCAGATTCGCCTCACGGAACTTAGCGTTTCTAGGCTCGTAGTAGTCGTTCCAGTATTTGAGCTGGTCAGGGGTGAGATGACTAGGGGGGACGAGTTTAGCATCACGCTCGGTGAAGGTGCGGTCCAGACCCATGTCATGGTCACTGATGGCTTTGCTGCGGCCTTTGTAGCTGTCGAAAAGTGTTTCAGGCTCAGGATAAATTCGGTCGTTGTCGTGCCCAAGGTGGCGGATGGGAGGTTCCCATTCGCGATGCGGTGCCTTGTGCTGCATCATGAGCAGGAACGGTTTGGTTTGATCCCTTTTTTTGAGCCATTCTAGAGATAGGTCGGTGATGACATCGGTGACATAGCCGCCATGCTTCACGGGTTTGCCGTTATCGATCATGGGTGGGTTGTAGTAGGCACCTTGGCCTGGCAAGACATGCCAATAATCGTAGCCCACAGGGTCTGTCATGAGGTGCCATTTACCGATGATGGCATTTGTGTAGCCTGCCTTCTGCAAAAGCTTGGGGAACGTCTGCTGGCTGCTGTCAAAACTACTGTTGCTGTTGTTATAAAAGCCGTTCAGGTGAGAATACTTGCCGGTCTGAATGACGGCACGCATCGGGCCACAGATGGAGTTGGTGACGAGGCAGCGATCAAAGCGAATGCCTTCTTTCGCCAAGCGATCCATGCCAGGGGTTTGCAACAACTGGCGTTTTTCACCATATGCGCTGATGACTTGGCTGGCTAGATCATCGCAAAAGATGAAGAGAATGTTAGGGCGTTGGGTTCTCTCTGCCTGGGCAAGGCTGGAAGCGGCAAGGAGCAAAAGGACGAAGCGTCGCAACATGAGGCCGCAGTAACGTGATGAATGAGATACAGCTTACGCCAAAATCCCTGATGGAAAGCAGATGGACCATTCAACCAGAGAAGTTAGGCAATGCTCTTCAGTTAAGTCCTTCAACAAAAGACCCTCTGGCGTTGAGGCCAGAGGGTCTATGGCGATCCAGCAACCAACAACAGTGAGGATCGATGGCACGAAAGTTTTAGCTAGAGCTGCAACTCAGTGGTCAAAACCGGAAAACCGGTCCGGTTGGGACACGGGATGGTAAAAAGTTTTGTGAGCCTCGTCAACCGACAGGGTTGTTTTTGCAAAAATAAAAAGTTTTTCTCATGTTTGAGAGGCTTCAAATGCCTCGAAGTCTCATAATTTTAGAAGAAATCTTCTTGACAGACATCTTGAACACATGTGTTCGAATGAGTGCATGGCTATTGGAGGGTGATGCATCAAACCAGGAACCGGTCACCAGGAAGGTGGAAAGATGCATGAAAGGCGGATCGTTTGTCCGTTCCCCCCACCAATGCGTTTGTCCGCGTGATATCTGTCATACCGACAAAGACGTTGAAGTCGATTCGTCCGCATCGACGGTGAAGGCTAAGCCACCCCACATCCCCACATGGAATTCTCTACTGTCTCGCGTCGTGCTGTCTTGACGGCTCTGGCACTTTTGTCCTCAGGAAGCTTTGCGTCCGCCAACGACTGGACCAACTGGCGCGGTCCGCTCCAGACCGGGGTCAGTTTGGAGCACTACAAGAATGCTGGAAAGCTTCCTGACCGTGCAGCCTGGACCTACGCTGCTCGTAGCCGCGGTGCGCCGGTCGTGGTTGATGGTAAAGTCGTCCTTTGGGGCTACAAAGGTCAGACTACTGATTTGATCGAACTGCTCACGGTGCTCGATGCCAAGACGGGCAAGAAGCTGTGGGAGGTGGAGATCCCAGACTACCTCAGTGATTCCATTTACAATCGCTATTCGATCGGAGCACCCACGGTCGATCCAGAAACCAAGCGAATCTACCTCGTGAGCAATGCAGGCTTGTTCGTTTGCTATGAACTGGACGGCACCAAGGTCTTCGAATTGCCGTTGATGGAGAATCTGGGACGCATGACCTTCCCCAATAGCCGTGTCGGTAGCCCGGTCATTGAAGGTGATCTGGTCATTGTCCATTTCATCTTCTCCAACTGGGGAGCCGACGGCCCCGCTGCAGACCGCGTTTATGGCTTTGACAAAAAAACAGGCGAACTCGTCTGGTGGAGCCTTCCTGGTGTGAGTCCCCCCGTGGATTCTTCCTTTTCGACCCCTTTCGTCGAAACTCGCGATGGCAAGCGCGTCATGTATTACACCACGGGCTGTGGGCACCTGGTGTGCGTGAATGCTCGTAGCGGGAAGCCTTACTGGAAGTTTCCAATCTGCAAAAACGGCGTCAATCCTAGCGTCGTGCTGCACAAGGGGAAGGTCATCGCCATCCACAATGATGAAAATGTGGATAGCTCTGAAAAAGGCCGTCTAGTGGCGATCAAACTTCCGGAAAAACTCACGCCACCGCCACCGCCCGGCTTGGAGTCCACGACCCTCGATGCCAGTGCAGAAGTTTGGCGCAACCCCATTGGAGCCACCAGCAGCTCTCCGGTCTTGGTCGGCGACACTCTTTATCAACTGACGGATGGTGGTGAGCTTTACGCCATCGACGCCAACACCGGCAAGGATCTCTGGAAAAAGAAGCTGAGCAATGCGAACCTGCACTCCTCTCCGCTCTACGTCGATGGATTGATCTACTGCCCGATGATGGAGGGCAAGCTGGTCGTTGTGAAGCCCGGCTCCGCCGATGCTGAGATCGTGCAAGAGATCGCCTTGGATGGCGGTGTTCAGGCACAGTGTCTTGGCGCGCCGGTGGTTTGTGATGGCATGCTCTACGTGAGCACCACGGAGAAATTTTACGCCTTTCCCATCCCCAATCAAGGCATTGAGCTGGACCCTGCGCCTGTCGCTGAAATTCCCGCACCCGGAAAAGCTGCCGCACTTCAGATCATTCCCGCGGAAGTGGTCATCATGCGCGGTAACAAGCAGTCCTTCCGCATCCGCAGTGTGGACGCCAATGGCTTTGTTGTCAGCGATAAGGTCGAGGGCGTGAAGTGGGAGTCATTCATTCCACCGACGGCGAAAGTGAAAGCCACCATGGATGCCAAGTTCAATGAAGCCGGCGAACTCGAGGTTGCCGCAGATGCTAAGGTCACTGCAGGAGCTTTCAAAGCCACGGCGCCCGATGGAACGTTCGGCACCGTCCGTGGACGTGCTCTGAAAGGTCTGCCGATCACGGAGGACTTCGAAAGTTATGATTTGAGCGAAGAGTTCGCTGCCGATCAGGCCAACCCTGCCTACAAATTCGCCTACCCGCCACTCTCTTGGATTGGAGCTCGGTTCAAATTCCAGGTCATGGAAAAAGATGGCAACAAAGTTTTCGGCAAAAGCTTTGATCGTCTCCTGTTTCAGCGCGGTACCGTCTTCGTCGCTCCATCCAACCTGAGCAATTACACCATGCAGGCGGATGTGATGACCGACGGAAGCGCACGCTCCAAAGCCGACATTGGCCTCATCAACCAGCGCTATCTCATCTGCCTGCGCGGCAATGCCAACAAACTAGAGATCAGCTCCAACCTGGAACGTCTGGCGCAGGCCTCGACCTTCAAGGTCAGTGCCAACACGTGGTACACCTTAAAGACACGTGTCGATGTCGCTGCTGATGGCAGTGGTGTGGTGAAGGGCAAGGTCTGGGCTAAGAGTGAAGCCGAGCCTGAAGCCTGGACTGTGGAGGCCAAAGTGCCCAGGGCCCATCCCCAGGGGAGTCCTGGCATTTTCGGATTCACCCCCATGAACCAAAAACGTGTGTTTTTGGACAATTTGAGCATCACCGCGAATCAATAATCTCTCCTTTTCCTGATCATGAAGCCCCAAATCACTGCACTGCTCGCGCTTCTCAGCGCCTCCGCCCTCCACGCTGCCGACCTCGCTGAATGGGGCGGTGGACCCGGACGCAACATGGTCTCTTCCGAGAAGGGACTGCCCATTGAAATCGACCCAGGCAAAAAGTATGGCCCCAAAGCTGCCCCGAAGATCGCTGGGCGGCTCCGTCCAAATGCCGAAGAAGCCAACAAAGGCCCGGGCGCGGAGGACATCGACCTTAGCACCACAAAAAATTGCCTTTGGGTCGCCAAGCTGGGATCACAGACCTACGGCACCCCGATCATTGCCAGCGGTCAGGTTTATGTCGGCACGAACAACGAATCTCCCCGCAATGACAAGCACATCGGCGACCGTGGCATCGTCATGGTTTTTGATGAATACACGGGAGAGTTCAAGTGGCAGCTCGTGTCGCCCAAGATGGGCTCGGGTAAGGTGAATGACTGGGAGTACCTCGGCATCTGCGCCAGCCCGACCATCATCGGTGACAAAGCCTACGTGCCTGGCAATCGCTGCCAGATCATCTGCATGGACGTGAATGGCCTGTCGAATGGCAACCAAGGCATGCAGGAAGAGGCCCAGTTCATGGCCGCTTTGGACAAGGATGGCAAGCCCCAGCCGGTGGAGCCGAGCAAGACCGATGCGGACATCCTTTGGGTCTATGACATGTACAAAGAGTTGGGCGTCTTCCAGCACAACGCCACCGCAGGTTATCCCCTCGTGGTCGATGGCAAAGTGTTTGTTCCTACCTGCAATGGCGTGGACTGGACCCACACGAACATACCAGCTCCTCAGGCACCGAGCTTCATCATGCTGGATGCAGAAAGCGGCACTCTTCTTGGCGAAATGGATCACATTGCCTCTGAGCGTGTGCTGCACTGCTCCTGGTCCAGCCCCACGCTCGCTTTGATCGAAGGCAAAAAGCAGATCATTTTCGGCGCGGGTGATGGTTGGGTTTACTCCATGGCATCCGAGACCGAGAAAAAAGACGATTTTGACATCCTGAAGGAATTCTGGCGCTATGATGCCAATCCCCCCGAATATCGGAAAAACAGCGCGGGGGAACCCATCAAGTACGTCGAGTATGATGGCCCGAGTGAGATCATCGGCACCGTCGTTGAGAAAGATGGCTTGGTTTATGTGAACATCGGTCAAGATCCTGAGCATGGCGAAGGCGTGGGCATGCTCAGCTGCATCGATCCCAAAATGACTGGCGATATCTCTGGCAAGGCCGTCTGGACCTACAAAGGCATTGAGCGTTCCATTTCTACCCCAGCGGTGAAGGACGGTCTCGTTTACACCGCCGACTACACGGGGCGCGTCTTCTGCCTGGATGCCAAGACGGGTAAAGAATACTGGAAGTTCGACACCAAGGGTCACATCTGGGCCAGCCCCCTGGTGGCGGATGGCAAAGTATGGATCGGCAACGAAGAAGGCGAACTCTTCATCTTGGCCGAAGGCAAGGAGCTGAAGGAGATCAAGACCATCGAGTTTCCGAGTCCTCTGCTGAGCAGTGTCGTGGCGGCCAATGGTTGCCTTTACATCACCACGCACACCCACCTCTACTGCTTCAAAGAAGGGGCCAAACCTGCGGCCGGCGCTGAATAAGACCTGCGCGGATTTCTTTTTTCAACGAACTCCATCGTTGCTTCGGCAGCGATGGAGTTTTTTCTGCCCTTGAGCCTTTGCGTAGACTTGGCAAAGATGCGCACATGTCTCTCCCCGCCGCTGGAATGTTGAAGCAATACCTGGAGCAGCGTCAGGCCTCAGGCCAGACTCATTCGCTCCTGCGCCCTGGGGTATTGGATCGTCTGCGCAGCGCGGGCAAACCCACGGCACCGCGAGCCGCTGAGCCACACGGCACGGCACCGAAGGCTGATGTTGCGCCGCAGTCTAGCTCTGCGCTTATGGAGATGCCAGTGGCGGTGCCTTCCCGACTGCCTCAAAAGGCCGCAGGCATCTTGGCTGTGCCTGGACAAACCAAAGTCGAGAAGCTCTCCGCGCTCGCGGCCATGGCGGAAAAATCAACGCAAGCCAAAGCACTATGCACGCTGCGTGACACGATGGTTTTTGCCGTGGGAAATCCTGACGCCACGATCATGCTGATCGGGGAGGCGCCTGGGTTCGAAGAGGAACGCCAGCGCGAGCCGTTCGTTGGCCCTGCCGGTCAGAAGTTGAATGGTATTTTGAAGGCCATGGGCCTGGAGCGTAGCCAAGTGTACATCAGCAACATCTGCAAATTCCGCCCGGCGATGGAGGGCAATCAAGGCACTTCCAATCGAGCGCCGACCGACAACGAAATGGCCACCTGTCTTTCTTATGTCCTTACCGAGATCGCCATCGTGGCTCCCCAGGTGATTGTGGCTCTCGGAGGCGTCGCGTGCAAAGGCCTGGGTATTGGCGAAGGCGTCATGCGCCTGCGTGGTCGCTTCTACGATGTTCTCGGTGTGCCCACCATGGTCACTTATCACCCGAGCTACCTGCTGCGTGAGGAAAAGATGGCAGGCGGTGGCATTCGGGCCAAAAGGGAATGCTGGGAGGACATGCTGAAAGTCATGGAAAAAGCAGGCCTGTCGATCAGCGAGAAACAAAGAAGCTACTTCCGCCAATAATTCGACGATGCATGTCCTGCTCACCAATGACGATGGGATTGAGGCTCCCGGCTTAGCCGCACTTGAAACAGCAGTGCGAATGATTCCGGGGGCGAGGGTCAGTGTCGTGGCTCCGGCGAAGGAGCATTCCATGTGCGGTCATCGACTCACCACGCAGACGCCGCTGCAGGTTCAGGAAAGAGGGCAGGGCAGGTGGGCGGTGGAGGGCACACCTGCCGACTGCGTGCGGATCGCGCTATTTGGTCTCCAGCTTCAGCCAGACTGGGTGCTTTCAGGAGTCAATGCAGGTGGCAATCTGGGGCAAGATATTCACGTCTCCGGTACCTGTGCCGCAGCGCGGGAAGCGGCCTACCATCAGCTTCCTGCTGCCGCATTTTCTCACTACCTGATTCGCGGCTTGGAGGTGGACTGGCAGCGCACGGCCCGCTGGACGCGTGCGGTGTTTGACCAGCTCACGACCCGCACCCTGGCGGATGGTGAGTTCTGGTGCGTGAATTTCCCTCACCTACCTCCTTCAGTGTCAGAGCTTCCCATGCTTCGTGACTGTTTCCCGGCGAGATCGCCTTTGCCGGTGAGTTTTCATGCCCCCGAAAAGGGCATCTACCGGTATGATGCGCGTTACGCTGATCGGGGGCAAGATCCTGGATCGGATGTGGCGGCCTGCTTTGGGGGTGAGGTGGCGGTTTTGCGTTTGAACCTTTGATCTCGTGACCGCTCCTCTACCCCAGCCGTCCGTTTGGCGTCTTCTTCAGGACGTCTGGTGCTGGGCTTCACGCCAGCCCTGGCTTCGGCGCGTTTTGCTCAGGCGGGTGCCCTTATTTCAACGGCAATCCCTGCAGCTCATGGGGCGGCGGCTTTCACGGCCGGAGGTCGGTCTTTTGGGCGAACTGCTGGCGGTGCGGCATCTGACCCTCCATGGACGCCGTGTGCTTTATCGGAATTACCGTAGCCTGCATCGGGGTGAGGTCGATATCGTCGCCCGACACGGCTCGGTGCTGACCTTTGTTGAAGTGAAAACAAGGACTAGCAGCGCTTTTGGACGCCCAGCAGATGCGGTGAATCGTCAGAAACAGCAGCTCATCCAGCGCGGTGCTCAAGATTGGCTGCGGCGTCTTGGTAGTCCGCGCTTGCGCATCCGCTTTGATATCGTTGAGGTTTTGCTCATTCCTGGTGAGGTGCCACGCCTTCACGTGATCGAGGACGCCTTCGGTCTGCCTGATTGTTCGGTGACGGGTCGCTGAGAGCTGGCTTCACCCGAGCCGACGGAACCAGGCTAGAAATTCGCGATTCCCATCGGTGCCTTGGATGGAGGATTCCGTCAGTCCATGCCAGCGCAGATCGGGCTGGTTTTCGATGAATTGCTGAATGCGCTGGCAGGCGCGCTCGTGCAGGGCTGGATCTCTCACAATCCCGCCGGGGCCGATGTCGTCCCGCGTCAGTTCAAATTGCGGTTTAACCAGCACCAGTCCCTGACCACCAGGTTTCAGAGCTGTGAGAGCACCGGGCAGCACCAGGGTGAGCGAAATGAAAGACACATCTGCCACGATCAGGTCCACGGCTTCGGGCACATCGCTGGCCTGCATGTGGCGGACGTTGAAGTTTTCTCGGCAAATGACCCGTGGGTCACTTCGGAGTTTCCACACCATTTGATTCGTGCCGACATCAAAGGCGTGAACGCGCGTCGCACCCCGCTGCAGCAGGCAGTCAGTGAAGCCCCCCGTGGACGCTCCCACATCCATGGCGACCCAACCGGTGACATCGATGTGGAAGTGATTGAGCGCGCCTTCCAGTTTCAGTCCTCCGCGACTGACAAATCGGGGCGGTTGTTTCACGGTCAAGTTGGCGTCCTCGCGGATCAGCCAGCCTGGTTTGCTGATCACTTCATCCCCCACCATGACTTCGCCCGCCATGATCAGCCGACGCGCCTGCTCCCGGGAGGGGACCTGTCCTTTCTGAACCAAAGCCTGATCGAGCCGAATGCGTGCCATTAACGTGCGATAGGCTGGATGATTTCATCTCCAGGTTCAATGGAGATACCGGGTGGAATGGAGGCGAGGTCTAGATCAGCCACGGCTTCATTTTCCTCAAGGCTGCTGGTGACTTTCAACTTGCCCAGCACGCCATTGTCACGCCGCACTTGCAGCTCCTGCCCTGGTTTCAGTCCTTGCTTGGACCCGGCGTCCAGGACGACAAAACCCTGATCTTTCACGATGGTTTTGATTTTGGCGATGGTGGGCGCGGCTTTGACTTGTTTTTGCAAGGGCGTCAGGGTGTTGGTGTTGATGCCCTTGGCCTCTGCTTCAGCCACTGATTTTGGGATCGTCAGGCCACCTCCAGGTAGCTCGCTGGCCGTCGATTCAGCAAGGGCTGGGTTCGGGGCCTTCGCGGGGGCCGCTAGCACGCCCGGCACCGGAGGGGTGATGGATGCCACCGGGGCCACGGTCGGGCTTGGTAAAAAAGCACTGGTCACCGGCGTGGCCGCTTCCTTCGCCGCCTGCTTTTTCTTCACGAAATCTAACTCTTCCTTTGCGCCACGGGCGGCTTGCTGCCCCTCCCAGGCTAAGTAGGACGTGACGGCTAGGAGCGCGGCGGTGAGGAGGTAAGCGAAGTGAACGAGACGCATAATCGCCGATTGGTGCTGCGTTTGCCCGAGAAATGCAATCCAGGAAATGAGGAAGCCTCATCCTTGCACGCTCTGGCGGGCGTTTCACTATGACCCACACGACATGACGGATATCGCATTTTTTAGGCTGCCAGGCGGCAGTGCATGGATTGGCACAGGGCCTTTTGAGGCTCTGCCGACCTTACCTGCTGAGGGTGGTGCGTTCTATGTGAACGACTTTGACCTGTCGGATCCGGCTCCTTGGAAGCGTCCTGCCGTCTTGACGGAGGTGTCCGAGGAGACGCTGGCGCAAAAGGCAGGCTGGAAGGGGCTCTCCTTGCCAAAGGTGCAATGGTCCAAACCGGCCACGGAATGGTTCAAGATGGCTTTCCGCCGTATCCGCCGGGAGGTGCTGGCCCGCCGTTTGGAAAAGATGGTGCCTGTCCTGACGGAAACTGGCAACATCTTGGAGGGTCACCCGGCTCGATTGATCGAACGGGTGATGTCGGCTCCAGAGAACACGTGGGGCTATGCCTGGGTCCAGGAACAGGCTGGCTTTTTGGGGGCGACACCTGAGTTACTCTTCCGCCAGCAAGGGCATACAGTGGAGACCATGGCGCTAGCGGGTACGGCAAAGCCCGGCTCTCACGATGCGTTTCTGCACGATGTGAAGGAGATTGAAGAGCATGAAATTGTCGTTCGCTACCTTCAGGATCGCCTCTCCTTCCTGAGTGAAGTGCAGCGTGAGCCGCGTGGTTTATGCCAAGCGGGCAGCTTGCTGCATTTCCAAACGCGCCTGCGCGTCGAGGCCAAGGAGCCAATCGCCGTGGATGAACTCATCCAGCGTCTGCACCCGACTCCTGCGGTAGGGTGCTTGCCGCGGGAGGAAAGCTGGCTGGCGCGTCTGCGCGAGTATCGCACGCAGTTGGCTGTACCAGGTTTTTTCGGGGCTCCCTTTGGTTTTGTCGAGCCTGGGGCAGGCTCTGCCTGTCATATCGTCGTCGCTATCCGTGGCGTGAGCTGGCGGGGGCAAGAGGCGCAGCTGCCCAGTGGCTGTGGCATTGTTGGCGGCAGCGCTTTCGACCACGAATGGCGTGAGGTTCGGCTCAAACGCGACGCGGTCGCGGAAATGCTCGGCGTTTGAGGTTTTTTTGGTTAGGCTCACAGCCCCGGCGGATGGCGTGCGACATAGCCCCCAATCGGACGAGAGCGGGTTGACCAGCTCGGGCCTTTGTTCTCACCATTGTAGCCAGTGTCCAGACGTAGCCCGGCGATAACAATGAAGGTGTGGCCTTTTTTCGCGTAGATGGTGATGTGTTTGCCCTCGCCCCGTTGGCCATAGCTGCGCAGGCTTTCGGAGGTGCCCGGGCTGCGTATCAGGCCCGCTCCGTGCAGCGCAAAAGAGACCGTGCCAGAGCAATCGTAACCCGTGTCATGAAATCGGCGGTGCCCGCCCCCATGTTTGTAAGGTAGCCCGACGATTTCATTGCCAGCATTCAGGGCGGCCATGACTCTTCGGGGTAGCCCTGCAGGGGGGACGGCTTTGCCGTGGAGCAGTGCCGCTGTTTTTCCAGGCTCATAGCGATAGACCCAGCGGCGATCATGGCTGGAGCAGCTGACGAGCATGAGAATGAAACAAAGTGCGCCAAGGACACGCTGAGCGGGAGAGGGCATGACGGCGCATCGTGCTAGGTCGCTTCAGAAAATGCAAGCTGACTGTGCGAACGAAGCCGATGCGCCGCCGACGAGACTTGTTTGACCTTGGCCACTGTCCTGGCTAGTAGCGACACCATGGCACTCATCGGCACCCCGCTTTCCTCCACCGCCACCAAAGTCATGCTCCTCGGCTCCGGCGAGTTGGGCAAAGAGGTCGTTATCGAACTCCAGCGTCTTGGCTGCGAGGTCATCGCGGTGGATCGCTACACGAATGCTCCGGCCATGCAGGTGGCGCATCGTAGCCACGTCATCACCATGCTGGATGGAGAGGCCTTGCGCCGTCTCATTGACTTGGAAAACCCCGACTACATCGTTCCTGAGATTGAGGCTATCGCCACGGAAACGCTGGTTGAGTTAGAAAATGAAGGTCGCAGGGTTGTTCCTACGGCACGGGCTGCGAAGTTGACCATGAACCGCGAGGGCATTCGCCGACTCGCTGCGGAGGAACTCGGGCTGCGGACCTCGCCCTATGTTTTTGCCTGCACTGAGTCTGAGTTTCGTGCAGCCATCGCCCAGATCGGCATGCCCTGTGTGGTGAAGCCCATCATGTCCTCCAGCGGCAAGGGACAAAGCGTGGTGAAGAGTGAGTCCGATATCGCCCACGCATGGCAGTATGCTCAGGAAGGCGGTCGTGCAGGCAAGGGGAAAGTGATCGTCGAGGGATTCGTGGAGTTCGATTACGAGATCACCATGCTGACGGTCCGCCACGTCGGGGGGACTAGCTTTTGTGCCCCAGTCGGACACACGCAGATCAAAGGCGACTACCGCGAGTCCTGGCAGCCTCATCCCATGTCGGAAAAGGCGCTAGCCGCCGCTCAGCACATGGCCGGTGCCATCACCGAGGCGCTGGGGGGGCGGGGCTTGTTTGGTGTCGAGCTCTTTATCAAAGGTGACGATGTGATCTTCAGTGAGGTCTCTCCCCGCCCGCATGATACCGGTCTCGTCACGCTGATTTCTCAGGACTTGAGTGAATTTGCCCTGCACGTGCGTGCCATCTTGGGCTTGCCGATTCCTAACATCCACCTCCACGGCCCTAGCGCCAGCTGCGCTGTTCTGGTGGAGGGGGAATCCCGCCAAGTGCAGTTTGGTGCATTGGATCGTGTCTTGGCCGAGCCTGACACTCAGGTGCGCTTGTTTGGTAAGCCCGAGGTCAGCGGTCAGCGGCGCATGGCGGTCACGCTGGCTCGCGGGGAAGACATCCAGGCGGCGCGGGCGAAGGCCCATCGAGCCGCTCAGGCCATGGAAATTCGCTTATGAGCCCTGCGCACAATCCTTCTGAAATTCAGACTTGCCAGGGCATTAGGGGTTTCGGTTATGATGATGCCTTGTCTAGCTTAGGTCTTGTTTGATGGGGGCGCTTTCCGCATCAAGCCTGATCTTTTCAGTGCACCCATCGGCCTTCGGGTGTTTTTGGGTGAAATGCTAAAAATCGGGTTGAACTGAAACTTCAGCCTATTGTCTCAGTTTGAGCCTTTCGCATGTCTGTTCAGTTCTCCCCTTTTGCACGCTCAGTGGCCATTGCTTTGGCAGTGGGCGCTGGAGTCTGGATGTGGCAAAAGGCAGCCTTGCCTCCTGCTCTCGCGCCGAGTCCGGCGAAAGAACAGGTCGAAAAAACTCCGCTCACCTCCCTTGAAATCGCGGCATTCAAGCAGCGATCGACCCCGCTCGTAGAGGCTTTTCAGGCGGGCACTCCACTGTGGATTCCTGCCGAGGGCCAGCCGCAACCTTATGTCCTCTCGCTTTCACAGCTACATCTTCCAGGGCGCCCACGGGTTGAGCGCATGGTGTCTTTTTCTCCCGTAGCTTCCGGTGAGGCGCTGATACAACACGCGGAAAGCTTGGGCGAGCCCATGGCGGAATGGGTTTTTTACCCGGCCGGCCACGAGGGGAAACCCGCCTTGCGGCATGTTTTGAAAAATCGCATCGTCGTGGAAATCGACCATGCCATGGCCGCGGAGGCGACGCTGCGCTCGCTAAAACTTCGGATCGTGGAAAAGCCCGACTATGCCCCTGACTGCTGGATCGTCGAACCGATGGCAAAAACAGCGTTAGCCACGCTGGCTGCGCTGGATCAGACCGCTGGCAAGCCGGGCATCCGGAGCGTGTCAGCCCTGATGGGGCGGCAGCGTCAGAAGGAATTCATTCCCAATGATCTATTTTTTTCCCAGCAATGGCATTTGAAAAACACAGGGCAGGGAAGTGGGCGTGTCGGATTCGACATCAACGTCACCAACGTCTGGAATACTTATCGTGGGAGCAACGTGAGGATTGGCATCGTCGATGACGGGATCGATCTCCAACACCCAGATCTAGTTTCAAACCTGGATCAGCTGAATGGCTATGACTGGAATGATTTTCCGCACGACACGGATCCATCGGCCCGCCCCAACACCGATCTGAATCTCGAAGATTCCCATGGAACCTCGGTGGCAGGGGTTGCCGCGGCCAGCAGCGGGAATGGTATGGGGGTCTCGGGTGTGGCACCGCAGGCAACCCTCATTGGCTTACGGCTTATCTCAGAGCTGTCTTCCGACCCTGATGGTGTCACCGACCAAGATGAGGCTGAGGTGATGGCCTACAAAAGTCAGTTCATTGACATCAAGAACAATAGCTGGAGCTCTGGTTTCCCCCCCAACATGCTTGCCAGTGTAGGGCCACTCACGCGTGCGGCGATGCAGTCGGCGGCCACTGAAGGGCGTGATGGGCGCGGAACTCTGATGATTTGGGCGGCAGGCAACGATCGCACCAATGGGCAACAGGGCCAAAAGGACGGATACACGAACAACATGTACGGTTTAGCCGTGGGGGCCGTGACCAATCAAGGTAACCTTTCCAGTTACAGCGAAGGTGGACCCCATCTGGTCGTCTGCGCCCCCAGCAATGGCGGCACACGATCCATCTACACCACGGATCTACGTGGCAATCAAGGCTACAATCGAGCCGGTCCATCTGGCGGGCAGCCTGCCGATCGCAATTATTCAGCCACCTTTGGAGGCACTTCCGCCGCCACCCCCATGATTTCAGGCGTCGCTGCGCTGATGCTGAATGCAAATCCGCAGCTCAACTGGCGCGATCTGAAGGAGATTTTTCTGCGCACCTCCGTCCGGGTCAATTCTGCCGATGCCACGTGGGTGTCTCGTCATGGCGGTGACCCTAGTCTGCCCCTCATTCAACACCATGAAGACTATGGTGGCGGGCGTGTGGATGCCGACGCGGCGGTGGCCATGGCCCAGACTTGGCAAAGTCTAGGCCCAATGCAGCAGCACACTCTGTCTCATGCCGGTGTGATCGCGATTCCTGACCCATCTGATTCTGGAACCAATCCAGGCATCAGCATCCCTTTCGACTTTAGCTCACTCGCGACATTGCGGGTGGAGCATGTCACGCTCTCCTTGCAGGCGACTCACTCCTTCCGCGGTGATCTCTCTGTGCGTCTTATTTCCCCCTCCGGCGTCATCAGCAACCTCGCTGTTCGCACCGTGGCCGACAACAGTCCCATCGGCTACAACGATTGGGTGTTCACCAGCGTGCGCCACTGGGGAGAATCAAGCAAAGGCGTCTGGACGCTAAACATTCGCGACCTAGCTCGGAGAGACACGGGCAGTTACCAGGCGTCCACCTTGACTCTTTATGGCACGGCGGCCAGCACGCCGACCCTGACCAGCCATACCTCTGGCCCTTTGCTCTTGCGCGCAGGCGATCCACTCACCCTTCAAGGGGAAGGCAATGGAGAAGGTCGATTGGCCTACCAATGGTCACGTGAAGGCAATGCGCTGCCCGGCAATCAGCCACGCTTGGAGATCTCACAGATTCAGGTCAGTCAAGCGGGCACCTACCGGCTCAGTATCATGAATGGAGGCGGTACGGCTACTTCAGCGCCAATCGCTGTCGGGGTTGTTGCGGATTTGCCTGCCAGCGCTCTCGCCGTCGAAGGGAAGACCTTTGAAATCACGGCCTCTGCGGCCGGGCCTGGTCTTGTTTATCAGTGGCTGCGCGATGGCCAACCGCTCTCCAATGATGAAAACCTGAGCGGGGTGACCTCACCCATCTTAAAAATCACCAACGTCACCGAAGCCCACGCCGGCAGCTACGTTTGTCGCGTCAACATGGCAGGCGTCGTGGCTGCCCTTGAAACCTCGGCGCTGACGCTGAATGTCTTGCTCAAGCCGGTCATGAACCCGCCCGCCTTTGGCAACGCCGTCCGAGGTAGCAGTGTCAAGGCTAGCTTCACCGCCACGCAGAGCCCCACCAGCTATCAACTTCGCGGTAGGTTGCCGGCCGGTGTCCGTTTCAATGCGACCACCGGTGAGCTCACGGGGCGTCCCACAGCGGTCGGTACGCATACCCTTTATGTTAGCTCGACGAATGCGGCAGGGGTTAGCGCGGAGATTGAGCTCGTGTGGACCGTTGAGGATTTCCCCCGGGAACTTGTCGGCAGTTGGCGCGCCTTGGTGGCACGCCAGGCTGAAACCAACGCCGAACTGGGAGGCAATCTCACCCTGACCGTGACTCCCACAGGTGCCTTTTCGGCCAGGCTGACTCAGGGAGCCCGTGCTTTTGCCTGGAGTGGTCAGCTGGATGCCAAACCTTCCAAATCTGCCTTTGCTACGCCCTTTAGCCTCAGCCGAGGCGCGAGCCTTGCCCCGCTCGTCGGCTCCTTCACGCTCGATCCTGCCACGGGCCTGCTCTCCGGCAGCTGTGGCCATGGCCCTCCGGGCACCAGTACGACGCTCAGTGGCTTTCGCTCACCCTGGAGCAGCACCCTAAAACCCGTCATCACCACCAGCATCTTCAACACGGCTTTCATGATCCCACTCGGCAGCCCCTTGGAGCGCGATAGCGCTTATCCCCAAGGGGTTAGCTGGGCTGTGCTCTCGCTGTCCAGCAGCGGCAGCCTTTCCTGGTCAGGCCGATTGGCCGACGACACCGTCATGACCGGTAGCACCCTTCTCGGTCCCTCGGGCCAGTGGCTCATGCATCAGATGCTGTATGGAAACACGGGTAGCCTATGGGGGGAGAGCACTCTCAACCTCGGCACAGGCCTGGTCGATGGCACCCTCACTTGGTACAAAGCGCCTGCCTTGCGCAATCCACCCCGCAGCTACGGCACGGGCATCCCACTTCACAGCCTTCAGACCCAGGGTGCCCTTTACACCCGACCCGCGCGCGATCAGATGTTGCTCAATCTCTCCCAGCCCGGCATCTTTCCTCAGGACCTAAACGCCCGACTGCTCTTCCAGGGGGAAGCTCTTGCCCAACCGCTGGAGCAGGGGTTCCAGGTGACGCTCTCCGGCGCTGCACGCATGCCCACTCCCCTCGCGCTGAATCCACAAAGCGTCCGACTTTCCCTCACGGGTGCCGATGGACGTTTCAGCGGCAGCTTCAGCTTCCGTGACCCCCACCCTTGGACGGCCACGAAGCCCGTCATCGTCCGCACGGCGACCTTCCGCGGCCTCATCATCCAGCGCTCGGGACTTCAGCAGGGCATCGGTTACTTCACCCTCCCAAGACTGCCCGAAGACGAGATCGAGTCCGTCACCGCCACGCCCATCTTGTCAGGCAAGGCCGAACTGCTCCCGCCCTGATTTTTCAAGGCTCCTCTCGAATCGCTTCATCCCGGATCCCGGAGATCCTGATGCCGTTGGAGCTAGCTGCCGCATCAGCTCTTGCACGGTCTTCTGCGCCTCATTTTTAACAAAGATGGCGTTGTTCTCTGAACCTTTTTTCGGTTAGGTCAGTTCAATCCTTCCCCCAGGAGAAACAACATCATCAGCTCATTATGGGATTCATCAGCAGCCTTCTTGGTAACGCATCAGAAATCGACATCGTTAAGCTTCAGGAGGAGCTCGCTCCCGTTTTGGTGCCAGGTGAGACGATTGGGCGAGGCTTCAAAATCTTTCGTGATATGTTCATTTTCACGGACCATCGCCTGATCATGATTGATAAGCAGGGGCTCACGGGATCCAAAGTCAGTTACCATAGTGTTCTGTATCGTAGCATCACACAGTTCAGTGTGGAGACGGCTGGTTCCTTTGATGCCGATGCCGAACTGAAAATCTGGGTATCTGGAGGCGGGATGCCCGTTTCCAAAGAGTTCAAGAAAGGCACAGATGTCGTAGGTATCCAGAAACACTTGGCGCAGTGCGTGTTTGGGGCAGCGATCAAACGATAAAACAGGACGCCCCACGCAGGAAAATCGCGTTCGCCATCTTTCATCGTGGAGGCTCGCCCAGATCAACTCAGAACCAGCAGCTTGAAGCGCACGGGCGTGGACATCCTTCCTTGCGTCCACGCGCCATCGCGATACTAAGGCCATCCCCATGCCTGCGCCCGAAATCAACATCCACCACGTGGCAAAGCTCGCCCGTCTCGCTCTGACCGAGGAGGAAGCCGTGCACTTTCATGCCCAGCTCACGAGCATCCTTTCTCATGTGGATCAGCTGAGTCATCATGACCTCCAAGCCGAACCCAGTGCGCATCCGACTCCGGTCTATGACGTGGTTCGTGAGGACGTGCCACGCTCGGGATTCAGCCAAGAAGAGGCGCTGCAAAATGCACCGCGTCGGGTCATGAACCAGTTCCAGATCCCGAAGGTCGTGGAATGATGCCTCTGCCCCTGCTGCGAACCTTTTTTCCCCTGCCTGACCTGCATGTCTCTCGCCTCCTCCACGATCACTGACCTCCGCCAAAAGCTCGTCGCCAAGGAAATCTCTCCTAGCGACATCATCCGCGATCTCGCCAGCGCGATAGAGCAAAAGAATCCCACCCTCGGTGCCTACCTGGGCTGGGATGTCGAAAAAGCGCTCGCCCATGCCGAGCAGGCCGACCTCACGCAGCCATTGGGCGGCATTCCCATCGGCATCAAAGACAACATCAATGTCCTGGGTGAGCCCTGCTCCTGCGGCTCCAAGATGCTGGCAGGCACCTACCGTGCGCCTTACGATGCAGGAGCCATCAGCAGCCTGCGCCGCGCGGGCGCCGTTCCTTTGGGTAGGCTGAACATGGATGAATTTGCCATGGGCTCCTCCACGGAAAACTCCGCGCTGGGCATCACCCGCAATCCGCATGATCTCGAGCGCATCCCCGGTGGTTCCAGTGGCGGCAGTGCGGCCGCGGTCGCGGGTGACATTGCCATTGCCACGCTCGGCTCCGACACCGGTGGTTCCATCCGCCAGCCAGCAGCGCTGTGTGGCTGCGTCGGGCTAAAGCCCACCTATGGCCGTGTGTCTCGCTATGGCTTGGTGGCCTTCGCTTCCTCGCTCGATCAGATCGGGCCTATCACCAAAACCGTAGCGGATGCGGCCCTGCTGCTGAACAGCCTGTGTGGCAAAGATCCAAGGGATTCCACCAGCCTTGATGTGGCGGTGCCTGACTTCACCCAAGCCCTCGGGCAGGACATCCGTGGAATGCGCATCGGCCTGCCGCGCGAATACTTCGTCGCTGGCATTCACGCCGGCGTTTCAGCGGCTCTGCAGGCAGCCGTGAAGAAACTGGAAGCGCTCGGGGCCATCCCCGTGGAGATCTCACTGCCACACACCGATCTCGGTGTCAGCACCTATTACATCATCGCCCCCGCCGAGGCCTCGGCAAACCTCGCCCGCTTCGATGGCGTGCGTTACGGCCATCGCAGCCCGAAGGCCAATGACCTGCTGGAGCACTACATGATGACCCGCGAGGAAGGCTTCGGCCCTGAGGTGAAGCGCCGCATCCTGCTGGGCACTTACGTGCTCAGCAGCGGCTACTACGATGCCTATTACCTGAAGGCCCAGCGCGCACGCACCCTCATCCGCCAGGATTTTGAAAAAGCCTTTGAAAGCGTGGATCTCATCGTCAGCCCCACCAGCCCCGCCCCCGCGCACAAGCTCGGCGAGCTGAAGGACAATCCTCTCGCCGCTTACCTTGAAGACATCTTCACCATCCCGGTGAACTTGGCGGGTCTGCCCGCCATCAGCTTACCTTGCGGCCATGCGATCGAAGACGGTGCCTCCCTGCCAGTCGGCCTGCAAATGATCGCCAAGCCGCTGGATGAGCTCACCCTCCTCCGCGCGGCGGATGCGTTCGAGCGTCAGTGAAGCGAACAACGGCAGCGGCAAGGGTCATCACGACCCTTTCCAAGATCGTTAGGCCACAAAGCTCAAGCGCTGAATATCGAAAGACCGCCTTCCCGCTGGAGGCACCTTCCGCTGCCGCTGCTTGCTCCTCAGCTGGGAAGCGGGGTCGAGGTGCTGGACGAAGAGGCAGCGCGTGACGAGTCAGGACGTGGTCGGATGCTATGGCATAGCTTGTGGAGCACACCATTGACAAAGGCACCCGACTCAGCACCACCTAGATTTTTAGCGACTTCGATGGCCTCATTCAAAATAACGGGAGCAGGCACATCAGGCACGTTCAGCAGCTCATGCACCGCGACGCGCAGGATGTTGCGATCGACACCGGCCAGGCGCTCCAGTCGGAAGTTTTCGACCACCGGCGTGATGGTGGCATCAATCTGAGTGCGGTGGGCTAGCACGCCACGGATCAGTTCTTCGGCAAACGCGCGCACGCTTGCCTTGGCGCTATGGATCTCCCAAAAGGCGCTCTGCTCTTCAGCCGTGTGTTCGCTGTGCAGTTCGTGGGCGAAGAGGAATTGGACGGCGGCTTCCCGCCCTTCACGACGTTTTCCCATGACTCAAGCGCCCTCCAGGCCAGGGGTTCTGGAAAAGCTAGCCCGCATCTTGCGGAACAGGCTGATCATGTTCACGGCAGTCTGCGCGGCTTCGGCTCCACGATTGATTTCCTGGCCCAGGCAGCGCTGCTCAGCCTGCTGTTCGTTGTTCACGAGCAGGACCTCATGAATCACAGGCACGACGTGCCGGACCGCCATTTGCTGCAGAGCATCCGTCACCGAGGCACCCACCAGGTCCGCATGTTCCGTCGAACCACGGATGATGACCCCGAATCCGATGAGCGCATCCGGCCGGTTGTTTTTCAGCACGAGCTCAGCACACACAGGGATCTCGAAAGCGCCGGGGACGCGGTAAACCGTCAATTCCGTGTTCGGAGCCAGCGTCTGCAATTCCTCGCGTGCGGCATCAAGCAGGCCCTGCACATAGGTATTGTTGTAAAGGCTGGCGATGATCGCGATGGAGACCGGTTCTTGGATGGGCCGTGGGCGGATGGGAGCGTGTTGCGACATGAGGGACGTGAAGGCTGCGTGCGGAAAAAGGGGTGCTGAGGCTAGGGGGGGCGCGGGCAGGGGTCACAGCTTGTGACCTAGCTTTTTCTTCTTGGTTTCCAGGTAGCGCTGGTTGTGTGGGTTGGGTTCAGAAATGATCGGCACCTGCTCAATGATCTCGAGCCGGTGGCCATCCAAGCCGACGATTTTGCGCGGGTTGTTGGTGATCAGGCGGATCTTACGGACGCCCAAATCATGGATGATCTGGGCTCCGATGCCGTAATCGCGTAGATCCATGCCAAAGCCAAGCTTGAGGTTGGCCTCGACCGTGTCCAGGCCTTGCTCCTGCAGCTTGTAGGCCTGAATTTTTCCATGCAGGCCAATGCCGCGCCCTTCATGGCCACGCATGTAAACGATGACCCCACAGCCAGCTTCCGAGACACGGCGCATGGCGGCGTGGAGCTGGCTGCCACAATCGCAGCGCCTTGAGGTGAAAATGTCGCCGGTCAGGCACTCGCTATGCACCCGCACGAGCGTCGGCTTTTTGCCATCAATCGTGCCCATGACCAAGGCGACATGATGCATGCCATCAAGCTCGCTCCGGTAGAGGTGCAGTTTGAAATCCCCAAAGTCGGTGGGCATGTCCACGATCTCGAGCTTTTCCACCAGCTTCTCACTGCGTCGGCGGTATTCGATCAGATCAGCGATGGAGCAAATCTTCAGCCCATGCTTCTTGCCAAACTTTTTCAGATCATCCAGGCGCGCCATGCTGCCATCGGGATTCATGATCTCGATCAGCACACCCGCCTCACGTAGCCCGGCCAGACGGCACAGGTCCACGGCGGCCTCCGTGTGACCCGCGCGGCGGAGCACGCCTCCTGGCTTCGCGACCAGGGGATTGATGTGTCCCGGCTGCACAAAATCCGATGCGGAGCTCTTGGGATCCGCAAGCAACTTGATGGTGCGCGCCCGGTCCGCGGTGCTGATGCCGGTGGTGATGCCTTCAGCCGCATCGACCGTGACCGTGAAATCGGTGCGAAACGCCTCCCGATTCTCTGGCACCATGCTTTCCAAGTTCAGGTTCTGGGCGATTTGCAAACTGACAGGCACGCAAAGCATCCCCCCTCCTTCGCGAACCATGAAATTGACCAGATCAGGCGTGATTTTCTCAGCGGCACAGATCAGGTCGCCCTCATTTTCGCGGTCCTCATCGTCCGTGACGATGACCATCTTTCCGGCCCTTATGTCCGCGATGATGGCTTCGACCGGATGGCAGATCGGCTTTTTCTTGGCGGCAGGCATGGGCATTCGGTGAGGTCAAAGGACGTGTGATGGTGCTGGAGGCACCAAAAGTGGGGGCTATCCGGTAGGGAGAAATGCGGGCATTTCCAGCGGCGATGTGATTTTTCGGCAGGAAGGCCCTCGCCTGGGCAGGTTCGAGCCACGTCATCAGGGCACTTGGGCCTGTTCCCGCGCAGGCCTTTCGTGCTCCATCCTGCTGCGCCGCCGACCTAGGCCCAGAACATCCGCCAGAGTCATGGAACCCCACGGGCACGGCTTTCCCGAACCTGCACAAAGCGACCCACCCCCACCCCCCAGCCACGGAGGAAAGATTGACAAAGCGCTCGCACTGCCTTGTATCCAGGCGCACAGCCAAACCAACGCGGGCGTAGTTCAATGGTAGAACACGAGCTTCCCAAGCTTGATACGTGGGTTCGATTCCCATCGCCCGCTCCAGGTGGATGCGCCCGACCGAGAGGCAAAATGAAAAGCCTTTCCTGGTGCCATCACGGGACTGAAAATCGTCAGCGGCTAGGTTGCCCGTTTCCAGCACTTCAGGCCCAGTCAGGCCGTGGACAATGATCTGTCGATGCCGTATGTGGCGGCGAAGGAAGGCTAGATCACGATGACAGGCCGAACAGATCAAGACTTGATCTGTCCATTACTTAGCTGTGAACAGCGAAGGTATGCTATGGAATGAATTCATGTTTTCAAATCATCCAAGAACTCTGACGCTGGTTCTACACTGGTGATGAGAAGGCGATCCCTCGCTCGGGTGCAGGCGACATAGAGAAGCTGCCTTTCAGTGTCATAGACCTCTTGCAGGTCGGAGTCATCGCCGACGGTTTCGATGCGTTCTTGGAGAGGGATGATCTCATCATCGCAGGCCATCGCCGCAACAGCACGGAACTCCAAGCCCTTGGCAAGGTGCATGGTGCAGATGGAGACACAGTCGTACTCGGTTTCCACATGCTCATCGAGCACGCGATAAGGTAGCTCAGCAGATTCACAGGCAGCCTTGGCTCGATCGATCTGGTCTTCGGATCGGACGAAGACGCCGAGTTCATGCGGCTGAAGGCCTTCTTTCGTCTGTTCCTTCAGCCAGGAACCGACGGCGCTTTGCTCCTTGGCCTCCGTCTTGAAGGTTTGGACCTTCGGCGCAGGCCCGTTGAAGACGGAAATCGTGTCTGACCGGTTCTCCGTGTTGCCATCCACATCCGCCACTTCGGGGCCGAGCAGACGGTCGGCTGCTTGGCGGATTTGGTGGGAGGTGCGGTAGTTGACTCGCAGGGTGCGGGAGCGACCACGCACATCCACGCCGAGAGACTTCCAGGAGAAAGGCAGCTGGAAGATGCGTTGGCCGAGGTCTCCGGCAAAGAAGAGCCCGTTGGGCGAATCAGAAGCAAGAGCGCCAAAGAATCGCAGATGCGGAACGCCCACGTCCTGCGCCTCATCGACCACCACAAAGTCAAAGGGACGCTTCTTGGATGCCGTGAGGCTTTGGGCGAGTTCCGTAAACACTGTTGCCAAAGTGAGCAGCTTCTTTTCCGCCAAGGAGGCTTTCACCTTTTCAAAGATGGCCCACAGCACGGCGCGTTGTGCCTCGGGCAGTCGGGTCTTGCGGCCCAGGCGTGCCACGTCGCGGTAGTCCTCCCACTTGGCGAGCTGCCAGGCATCCACGATCTGTTCCCATTCGGTGAAGAGGAAATGCTGGGTGAACTTGTGGTTGCCGACCTCCTTGGAGGCTTCCTTGATCAGATCACGGACCAGCGTGCGGCTGGCCAGCTTCGCCGGGCCGCAGTGAGCTTTGTAGAGACGTTGGCCGATGGCGTTGAAGGAATGGATGTCGATGCGTTCTCCCAGCTGCGGCTCGTTCCAGACGAGGTGCCGGAACTTGGTGCGGAGCGCATTCGCCAGCGTGTCGGAGAATGTGGTCAGCAGCACGCGGGAGTCGGGATTCGATCGCGCCAGATGCACCGCGCGATGCAGCGCCACCACGGTCTTGCCCGTGCCAGCGGAGCCAGCCACGCGGGCGGGGCCGGAGTAATCCCGGGCCACCCACTGCTTCTGCTCGGGATGCAGGAAGACAGTCCACTTTTCCCAAGGAGCATCGAGAGCACGCTCCAACTCTTCCACGTTCGTCATTACGCGGAAGCGACGCTGCGCATCGGGGTGATCGAAAGGATTCGGCGGAGGTTCGACTGTCTCAGCCTTCCGAGGTTTACCACCCGTGGCGATCTCCAGCAGGGCCTCGGCAGCCTCGGAGGGCAGATGATCCGCCAGGGCGAGGTAACTGTCTTCGGTTGCCTCCCTCACATCTTTGAGCCACTCGGGCGGCACGCCATAGCTCAGGAGTTCCTCTTCAGAAAGATACGCAAAGAGAGGCTTCGGGGCTTTGGCAGTCTTCTTCGGTTCCTCGGCCACATACTGCGGCACGAGGATTTGCTGCACCGTCTCGCGAATCTCCACGAGCTGCGCCGCGCCCGTTTTCGGGTGGGTTTCCAGCTTCCGACGCTCCGCCCAGTCATAGGCTTTGTCGTGATGGTTCACGTAGCACAGCAGCAGACTGCCCGCTGTCTTGTGAACGATCATGCGAATGTCCGCATTCACCCGCACCGACCAGAAGTTCTTGTCCTTCGCCTTGTCCAGCTTGTGAAAGCTCATGCCCGGACTCGCCGGGTTCATCTGGAGATCAAAGGCCGTCGTCTTCACGGCCTTTTGCTCGTCTCCGGTGAGGCGGCTCAGGCTGTCGGTGAAGGTGTCGGCGATGCGGAAATCCATTCGATTACTTGGCAAGATCGAGCAGCACCAATGAGGAGAATTTTGGGATGACGGTGCCCAGCCGCAGCAGGACATCCTCTGTCTCCATTCTGCGTCGCCCGGCGATTTCTCCCAACACGGCGATGACCTGCTTCGGTTCCAGTTCGTAGAGCGTCACCAGGTAATCGTCGGGATGAATGGCAAAAACTTGGTGTGGTGCCAGATGCTCAGCTTTGAAATCCTTGAGATTGAATGTGAGGATGACCTGACAGTTCCCGCAAATGGCAGCGGCCAGCACATGGCGATCCTTTTCGTGATTGGTCAGAGACGCGATGATTGCCTCGTGTCCCGTGATCTCAGCTTCGGGGAAGCTGGCGCGGATATTCTGTTGGTAGAGGGCGACGAGATGCTCAGGCCAGCTCAGCTTATCGCGATGCGTTCGCTCGACTTCTTCAAGGATGAGCGCTGACCAGTGGGGCACGAAAAGGCGCGGCCTTTCTGCCAGATTGAGCAGCAAGTCGCACACTCCCTGGTTGGCCAGCACGCAGGCGTCGATCAGGACATGGAAGTCGGCTCTCATGAGTCGCCTTTGTAATCCGAAAAATACAGTCCAGCCTTGGCCACTTCATCCGTCAGCCGGTCCATGGCTTCTCGGCGCTCCTTGTCCCGCTTCTTTTCATAGGTCAGCAGATCCTTGAATGTGACCCGGCGATGAGTGCCCACCCGGTGATAGGGGATTTCCCCTTTCTCCAGCAAGTTCACAAAGAACTGCCGTGACATGCCAAGGTAATTGGCCGCCGCCTGGGTCGTGAAGGCCTCGTCCTCGGGCAGCATCACAATGGCTTTCCGTTCGGACATCAGCCGCACAATCCGGGCAAAATGGGCAAAAAGCGCCTCTGGGATGTGCGTGCGGTTCCCGTGTTCATCAATCAGTGCCACGTGGTCAGGCATGGCAAAGACCTTGGCCAGTTCAGCTAGCTGATTTTCAGGTATCAGGGATGGGTCGAGGCGGTTGGTGCGGGTGGTGAGCATGACAAAAAACGTGGAAGTGGGTTGGGCTGGCCTCTGGGAAGCAGGGTTGCCGCCCGTAGCAACCCTGCTTCCCAGAGGTCAGGCTTTCAAGCTAATATTCGCTACAAACGCTACATTCACCTCAAGCGCCCAACCTTGGCCGGCCATTCGTCACACCCGAAACACCTTCATCACCTCATCCCCAAGGTGATTGATCACCTTCACGGCGATGCGACCTTGCTTGGGTTTCTCGAAGGGACGTGACGTGTCGCTGTTCAGGGTGGCCCAGGCTTCGGGGTTGATTTCGGCTTTGAGGGTGGTTTTGAGGGCGCTGTAGGGGTCGTTGGCACCGAGGAAGTAGGCGTGGCGGACGAAGAAGCTCTCGCGATTGTAGTCGGTGTCGATGAACCAGCAGGCAATGCCGTCGGTGCCTGAACTCTGAACTTCACCGGATTGCGGCTTGAACACATCCACTCCGTTCACCTTCACGCGTAGCTTGCCATCATTCTCAGTGAGCAGTTCGATGTCTGGTTCGCCGAAGATAACGAAGAGGTTTCCTTTGCCTGTATTCTTGAGGTCCTCGGCCATGTGGAGGTCCGCGTTCATGCGGGCCTTTAAGATCGGAATCCGGCCAAGACCCGGCAGGTCGGTTGAGTGGGCATCGTAGTTAAATGCGCAGGCAATGAGCACATCAAAACCTGCGTCGCCGCACTCGCGGGCAGCTTCGACCAGATCTGTCCGTTGCACGGTGCCGAACTCCGGGCCGATGAAGATGGCGGCTCGCTTCTCAGTGGCTCCTTCCATGTATCGCCCTTCGCCACAAATGTAATGTCCTGGCCAGGCTTGCAGGCTGGTGAAGGTGATGCGGTCTTCCTTGTGCGCCTGCTGCACGCCAGCGGTGCGCAGGTTCTCCAGGATCATTTGGGGGAAGGTCTGCTTGGCGTTGTATTCCCCTGGGTCTTCCCGCAGACCGTCGATCAACTCATCGTTCTCATCCACGCCGAGCATACGGTGCGGGCTGAGGCTCTCCACGGTGAAGGGGCCGGCCACGCGGACCTTCTTCTTGTCGTCGTAGGGCTTGTCGTAGAGGTATTCGAACTCGGCCTTGGCGGCGATGGACTTGTCGATCTCCTGCTGCCGGGCGATGCGGGCTTCCCACCACTCCGCGTGGACCTTCTTCGCCTTGGCGGACCACTTGGCTTCTGCTTCGCGGGGGATTTCCCACTCCTGGAGCGTTTCGGCCTTCGTCATTCGGGTTTCGTCATTCAAGGCCTTGGCGAGCGGAGCGAGCCTTTCCTGCCACTTCTCCCAAATCACATCGATCTCCGCGTTGTTGGCGATGGACTTGAGGGTGATGTGCGGCACACGCTCATAGACGAAGCCGTGGCGGATGTTCCCCTGCACGGGCTGCGAACTCGGCGCGGTGCGGGTGACTTCGGCTTCCTTCAGCTGTCCCTCGCGGGAATCGGCCAGCAGGTAAAAGGGATAACGCGCGCCCATGATGCGGGCACGGGCCAGCGCCAGCGCAGCGCCAGCGCCACGCGCGAGGTGTCGATCGTGATCCAGCGGCGGCCCCATTGCTCGGCGACAGTGGCGGTGGTGCCGGAACCGCAGGTCGGGTCGAGCACGAGGTCGCCGGGGTCGGTGGCCATCAAAAGGCAGCGTTGAACCAACTTCGTTCCGCTTTGAACAACGTAAATCTTCTCGTCGGTAAAGCTGCCGGTGCCAGTGTCGTTCCAGACGTTGCCGATGGCCTGCGCTCGAAAGTCATCAAGGAAGCGAACGTATCGCAGGCTGTTGGTGGCTTGTCCGATGCGGTTCGCGCGGATAAGGCGTCCCATCCCCAGCTCTCCAGTCTTCCAGTATCCTTTGCCTGGACCGAATGTGCGTCCGCAAAAATGGACCGGGAAATCGCCAGGCGGCCGTTGTGAAGAAAGGTTGTCCATCGCGAACACATTCGTTGTCTGGTCAGCGGCTCGCTCTTCATCGAGTAGAGGACGCACTGAACCATCTGGTTCGCGGACCCATTTATAGACACCGGATTTGTCAGCATCGAATCCCTTCGCAAGGAGCGGGTTTCTAAATTTGATCGAACTCCTTTGCTTCGCATACCAAAGCACGAAGTCAGCGGTGCCAGCGATAAGTTCGGAGCTTTGACCCGCAGTCTTCACGACTGTGATTTGCCCGCTGTAGTTTTCTTCCCCAAACACCTCATCCATCACCGCCCGGACGCGGTGGACATTTTCATCGCCGATCTGCACGAAGATGGAGCCGGAATCAGTGAGGAGATCGCGGGCGACGGTGAGCCGATCCCGCAGGTAGGTGAGGTAGCTGTGGATGCCGTCGCGCCAGGTGTCGCGGAAGGCTTTGACCTGCTCGGGCTCGCGGGTGATGTGGTCGGCCTTGCCGTCCTTCACGTCGCGGCTGGTGGTGGACCACTGGAAGTTGCTGTTGAACTTGATGCCGTAGGGCGGGTCGAAGTAGATGCACTGCACGCGCCCGCGCAGACCCTCGCGCTCGGCGAGGCTGGCCATGACCTGGAGGGAGTCGCCCAGGATCATGCGGTTGGACCAGTTCTGGTCGTGGGCGTAGAACTCGGTCTTGTCCGCGCCTTTGGGGATGCCGTTGAAGTCGTTGAAGAGGTCAAACTGCACCTCCGGGGCGGTTTCCTTGCTCTGGCGCAGCAGGTCATCAATGAGCGCCTTCGGATGCACCTTCTCCTGAATGTAGAGCGGCGGGGCATGCACGACGAGGTCGCTCCAGTCCTGCTCATCCTTCCCTCGCCAGACGAGCTGGGGATCGAGGTCGGTGTTGCGCGGATACTTCACCTTGCGCGGCTGTTCATGCTCCCGTTGCACGATGGACTGCTGCTCAGCGCTGGGGATGTTCTTGCGCTTGTCGTCCGGGTGCTTGATGGCATCGACGGTCTTGAGGGAGGAAGAGGTGGTGGCTTTCTTGGCCATGAGGGAGGAAATTGCGAATGAGGAATGGCGAATGACGAATGAAGTCAGAGGGAATCGTCGGGCGGAAGGGGGAAGCCGACTTCGGCCAGTTTGAACGCGGCCCAGGTGCCCATGCGTGCGAGTGAAATGTAGGGATCAATCACGGCGAGGCCGGCGGCTTCTGGCAGGCGCACGACATTTTCATCATGCAGGTCATGGGCGAGGATGCCGGTGATGGGGTGCAGGTAGGCGAAGTAGCCGTCGTCGAGCACGCCCTCATGCTTCAAAAGCACGGGCGCAAAACCCATCGCTGCCATCAAGTCCTGGGTTTCGGCCTTGGAGACGAGCGGCTGGGTGGTGTCCACCTCGACATGGGGCTGGGAGACGACGGGGGCCAGTTCCCTGCTTTTGGCATTGAGGGTGAAGCCTTCCAAACGGTAGGCCGTCTCGGGGAACAGCAGGCCGTGCAGCCTCATGCGGATCAAGTAATCCCCGAGCGTGCTGTGATTCACACCATGGTAGAGGCGCTTGAACCAGCGGCCGCACTGCTCGTCGTAATAGACCTGATGCTCGGCCCCGCCACGTTTCCCCTGTTCTTCCCAGGACTGGAAAAAACGGGCCTCATCCATCACCAAGCCGGACTCCTCCGCCCACCGGCGCAGGGCCTTGCGTCCCGCACGGTCCACCGTGGACAGACGGCTCAACTCCCGGAGCTGCTGCGGGAGCTGTGGGATTTCAGATAGTCGTAACCCTTGAGCGCCTGCGCGGTAGTGGGCCTCGGCCTGCTCAAAACGGAGTTCACCGTGGCCTTGCTGACATGGGCTGTCTGCTGGGGCACGGAAATGCTGAACAACGGCTTCGACGGGGTGGAGGGCATAGCAATGCTGTGAGCGTAATTCCAGGGAGTGAGAAAGCAACCGGTCTAATCCCAAGGCAGCGACTGGCTGCTGGTTTGCTGGGGGCTGGTTGTCTGGAAGTGAGTCCATCGGGTGCTGGAGCTAAGTGTGGCCCTCTTCCTTTCAGGATGGCACCGCCACGGCCTTCTCAATCATTTGGTTGAAGTGCTTCTCGACTTTGGCGGCAAAGTCGGACTCGATCTCATAGACATCGCAGAACTCAGCGAAGGCCCAGCGTCCATGCGTGCCGAGGTAGTTCACGCCGGGAATCCAATAGGAGTTCATCGTGGTGGCCTTGATCTTCGCATCCTCGCGGCGGTAGCCTTTGATCTCGACGACGAGGTGGAGCAGGTCGGGCGTGCCATCGGGCTTCGGCGGGTGACCGTCATCGACGAGGACGATGAAGTCGGGCAGATAGCGGCGGGTCTCGCCTGCCATCTGGTAAGGCACCTCCAGGCCGAGGTTGTGATTCTTGACGTAGGCGCGGACCTTCGGGTGCGACTCGGCCACGCGGCAGAGCTCGCCTTCCCACTCGCTATCAAGGATCACCCAGTTGATGTGGGACTTCTCGGCGTGAGTCTCCCAGCGCAGAGTTTTGGAGGTGTTGAACCGGACGTGCTTGGTGGAGCCGGTGGGGTTGTAAGGATCAAGCAGAGCCTTGATGGGATTGCTGCCAGCAAAAGCGGTGGTGATGCCTGCGGTGATGCGCTCGCAGGCCATGTCCGCGAACTCCTGATACATGAGCTGCGCGGGATAGGTGCCGCCTTTGCACTCCAGGCAGGTGTCGAGCCATTGCTTCGTGATGCGCTTGAGCTGGCCGAAGAGGTGGAGCTTCGGAGCCTCTCCGGGGTCGCGCCACTTCGTGTAGAGCAAGCGCTGCGTGAGATGGAAGAGCAGTGTGGAGGGGCGCATGTCGCCCAGGTGCTCGACGGTGAGGTCCACGCCCTCGCCGATGATGCCGGAGGTCTTTGTGACCGTGGGACCGGTCATCTCGGGCGTGAGGGTGAGGATGTGGTCATCGCCAAAGGTGGCGGAGAGACGCTCCTCGGGGAGTTCCACGCGGTAGCCTTCCACGCGAGGGAAACGGATTTCCAGATGATCGCGCTCGGGGCGCACGGCCTTCACTTGGATGGTCTCGCGCGGTGGCTGCGGTGGCGAGATGACGGGCTTCGCCGTGAAGTCGAAGGGAATGCCGAGCACGTCGGCATATTCCACATTGAAGAGGCCCTCGTCATTGAGGTCATACGACTGGCGACGCAGCGCACGGCCAATGACCTGCTCACAGAGCAACTGCGTGCCGAAGGCGCGAACGCCGAGAACGTGAGTGACGGTGTTCGCATCCCAGCCCTCGGTGAGCATGGAGACGGAAACCACGCAGCGGATGGAACCGCCGAGGCTGCCATGCTTGCCCACGGTGTTCATCACTTCGCGGAGCAGCTCTTGATCGGTGAGCTTCTCGCCTGAGCGGGCATCGCCACTGCGCTCCACGAGTTCACGACGGAAGCGCTCGATCTCATCGGCTGCCATGTGACGGAAGGAGTCGTCGAGAGCGTCGCCGGATTCGAGCTGCTCGCTGTCGATAAGCAGGGTGTTCGGACGTGGCAGGGCGTTGCCGTGCTCGTCGAAGTTGTCGAACAGCTTCAGACGTCCGTTCTCCGTGCTGCTGGTGCCATCGCCATTCTGCCGCACGAAGCCCGAAACGTAGTCATAGACGAGCTTGGACGTGGCGGTGTTGTTGCACACGACGATGAAACAGGGAGGCACGCGAATGCCTGCGTCTTCCCACAACTTGTAAGTCTTCTCGTAATGTCCGTAGAGTGCTTCGAGCGCGGTCTTCAACAACGTGGGCAGTTTCAGCGGGTCCAACTCCTCGCCCGCGCCTCGGCCCTTCTTGGGCATCTTCGTGCGGATGTGCTTCCAGAGATCGCGGAACATGGGCATCTCATCGTCCGAGGCTCCGGGGAGGTTCTGCGCCACGGGCACACGTGGCAGCTTCACAATGCCGCACTCGATGGCGTCCATGAGAGAGAAGTCGCTCATGGTCCAGGGGAACATGGTGCCTTCCACGTAGCCGGAACCGGCGAGGAAGAACGGCGTGGCGGAAAGATCCATCACGCGGGACACGCCGAGTTTTCGATTCACCGATTCCAGGCCCGAAATCCACAATCGCGCGGCTTCCTTGTTCTTCTCGGCTTCCTTCTTCTCGTCGCCCTTGAGGTCTTCCTCGTCTTCATCGCTCGCACCGGGTTTCTCGCGGTAGCAGTGATGCGCTTCGTCATTGATGACGAGGATGTTCTTCATGCCCATGAGATCAGGCATGACACGCTGGAGCATCTGGCCCTCGGTCTCGGTGGTGAGGATGTCTTCACCTGTGCGGCCTTTGAGAAGCTGGCGGCCCCCCTTGGAAATCTCGATACGCTCGCGCAGCTTGAAGGAGTGGTAGTTGGTGATGACCAGCTTTGCCCGACGCACGTCTTCGAGCAGGTCGTTCGGCACCAGCTCGCGAGTGCTGTAGTAGTTGTCGGGATCGTTCGGCTGGAGCACGCGCAGACGGTCGCGAATGGTGAGGCCCGGCGCGACGATGAGGAAGCCACGGGAGAATTTGCTGCCCGAGCGACGAACGGCATTGATCGTCTGCCACGCAATGAGCATGGCCATGACCGTGGTCTTGCCCGCGCCGGTGGCGAGCTTGAGCGCGAGACGGCTGAGTTCGGGATTGGCCTCCTTGTTGGCGTTGTTCAGATGGCCCAGGAGACGCTTTCCGGCCTGCGTTTGCGGCGCGACTTCGGTCAGCCAGATGGCCGTCTCCACGGCTTCCACTTGGCAGAAGAAAGGGCGCTGGTTGCTAAACTTGTGATGCCGCCAGTGCTGGAGCAGGCGAGCCGTCTCGGGCGTGACCTGCCATTGATTTGAAGCAGGGAGTGTGCGCCATGCGTCCACATGGCTGCGCACTTCATTGATGATCGAAGTCGGGTCGTATTGCTGATCCTTGGTGGAAAGGCCTTTGCCTTCATCGAAGATCAGCTCCGTCTGGTCCCCCGCGCCCTTCCTTTTTTTTGGCTTCGGAATCGGCGTGATGAACTCCGCACGACGACGCGACTCGATAACTTTCTGCGTCGGCTGCCCTGAAGTATCCAATTCCCAGTGCCGCTGAGGATACTCATAAGGCGAGTTGAGGATCGGGTGGTCGAAGAAGGGGTTGGACATGCAGGGTGAAAAACGGACAAAGAATTTCACCTATCCAAGCAGAGGCCGGTGCTTACGGCAAGAGGCATGGCTCATCGCGGTTTAATTTAAGCTCCTGTGTGACTTACTGCTGCCCTTTTCATCGAAACCAGGAAGACGGTGCTCCTGGTCGAACGTGGTTTCCTGGCTTTGGTCGGCCAAGGCCTTGAGGCAGAATCTGAATGCCGATCCGTGGTGTCGTGGCTTTGCTGAAAATCAGCGCTTTGAGAGGCGGATCCAAGGGGCGGTGGATGCATGAGCAGCCGCCATGATCCCTGGGGAACAGGGCGGGGCGCGCAGGGGCGGAGGGGTTAGATGCGATCCAAAACCTCTTTGAAGATCCGGAGGCCTTCGTTCACGTGGGCTTCGGTGATGTTTAGCGGGGAGAGCCAGCGCACGACATTGGGGCCGGCGGGGGTGACCATGAGGCCGGCGTCGAGCAGCTTTTGCGCAAGGTAAATGGAGGGCGCTTTGCTGCCGGCGTGGGGTTGGATGGCGTCGGCGTTCAGTTCCCAGCCAATGAACAAGCCGAGCTGACGCACTTCCTTGAGCAGCGGATGCTTCCAGCCGCGTCCGATCTGGGAGATGGTGGCTCCTTGCTGCTTGGCGTTGTCGCACAGCTTTTCTGCCAAGATGGTATGCAGGGTGGCCAAGCCGACCGCGCAGGCGAGCGGGGAGCCGCCGTAGGTGGTGCCGTGGGTGCCGGGACCTAGCAGTTGGTTGGGCGAAAGACGGTCGTTCAGCCAGAATGAACCGAGCGGGAAGCCGCTGCCAATGGCCTTGGCCCAGCTGATGCCATCCGGCTGGATCTCATCGCCCGGCACGATGGCTTTCCAGCCTGCCATTTCCCCGGCCCGACCAAAGCCGACCTGGACTTCATCGAGCAGGAGCAGGAGGTCATGCTTCCGACACAGGGCCTGAGCGCCGCGCAGGAATTCGGGCGTGGCGGGATGCACGCCGCTCTCGCCCTGCACGGGTTCCATCAGGATGGCCACGGTTTTGTCCGTGATCTTGGCTTCCAGCGCGGCGAGGTCATTGAAGGTCGAATAGACAAAGCCAGGGGGCAGGGGACCGAAGCCGCCGTGGATCTTCTCTTGAGCCGTGGCAGTCATGGCCCCCAGGGTCCGGCCATGGAAGCTGCCGGTGAAGGTGATGATCTCGTAGCGTCCGCCGGAGGCTTGGCCGTACTTGCGGGCAAGCTTGATCAGGCCTTCGTTGGCCTCGGCTCCGCTGTTGCAGAAGAAGCATTTGCCCGCGATGCCGACGCAGTCTTCGACGATCAGCCGAGCAAGTTCGGCCTGTTTGTCGATGCAGTACCAGTTTGAGACATGGATGAGCTGGGCGGCCTGGGCGGTGATGGCCTGCACCACGGACGGTGGGCAGTGGCCCAGGGGGCAGACCGCCACGCCGCCGGCGAAGTCGAGGTACTTTTTGCCCTCGCGATCCCAGACGTAAGGTCCCTCGCCGCGTACTGGCCACACGTCATATCGGCCATAATTGCCGAGCACGTATTGCGATAGCCATTGGGTCTCTGGGTGTTCGTTCATGTCGATTTTTGTCAGGGGCTTGGGAGCGGGCGCATGGGGTAAATGCCCTCAGCCTAGCGTCAAGCGGCTTCATCGCCAATCCTGGGATCGTGTTGTCGATGGCGTTGGATGCTTGGATCGTTTTTTTTGTGGCTGACGAGGCAGCCCGCGCGCGTCTTGCTGGCGCTGCCGGTTCTCTCAAGGCCAAGCATTCTGGTCTGGAATCTCGGTCGAGCTGCCGCTATGCAGCAGGGTATGCTCCGATTTTTGTCATTCTTTGCCGCGCTCGCTGCCTTCTGCGTTTCACGGGATTGTGCGGCGCAAGGGCAGGCGCCCGCGCCAGCCAAGCCGAACATCATCATGATCGTCGCGGATGACTTGGGCTATGCGGATCTTGGCTGTCAGGGGAGCCAGGTGCATCGAACGCCGAACCTTGACACCCTGGCCCGTGGGGGCACGCGGATGACCTCCTTTTATGTCTCTCAGGCCGTGTGCAGTGCCTCGCGCGCTGCGTTTCTGACAGGATGTCAGGCCAATCGAGTGTCGATGCAGGGCGCGCTGAATCACACGAGTCGGGAAGGCATTCATCCGGACGAGGTTTTGCTGCCTGAGCTGCTGAAGGCGCAGGGCTACGTCTGTGGGGTTTTGGGCAAGTGGCACCTCGGGACGACGCCGATGTTTTCCCCGCTGAAGCATGGCTTCGATGAATTCTGGGGCATCCCTTACTCGAACGACAACAGCAAGTTCCACCCGAGTCTCGCGGCAGAGATGCCGCCGCTGCCACTGTATGAAGACGAAAAGGTCGTGGAGAGCGATCCCGATCAATCCCAGTTCACGCGCCGAATCACCGAGAAGGCCGTGAGCTTCATCCGCCGTCATGAGAAGAAGCCCTTCTTTCTCTATGTGCCGCACGTGATGCCGCATGTGCCCATCTTTGCCTCCGCGCGCTTCAAGGGGCAGTCGCCTCATGGCCTGTATGCCGATGTCGTCGAAGAACTCGACTGGAGCGTCGGCCTGATCTTGGCCGCCGTGCAGCAGGCGGGTGTGGCGGAGAACACCGTGGTGATGTTCTTTTCCGACAACGGCCCCTTCCTCAGCTATGGCCATCACGCGGGCAGTGCCAAGCCGCTGCGCGAGGGCAAACTCACCAGCTATGAGGGCGGGGTGCGGGTGCCTTTCCTGATCCAATGGCCGGGCAAAATCCCCGCCGCGCGCGTCTGCGATGAACCGGTCACGGCCATGGATTTGCTGCCAACGCTGGCAGGCTGGCTCGGCGCGCCGCTGCCTGACCGAAGGTTGGATGGTCGAGACATCGGCCCTCTGCTGCTGGGGCAAGTCGGGGCGACCTCGCCGCACGAATCGATCGTGTTTTATGCAGGCGATGAGCTGCAAGCGATCCGTAGGGGTTCCTGGAAGCTGCATTTCGCTCACCCCTACATCACGGTCACGGGAGAACCGGGACGCGATGGCAAACCTTCTCAATGGGAAAGCATGAAGCCAGCCGCCATCACTCAAAGTGGCATCGCCGGCATCGCCACACGACACGGCTACCAAGTCGCGCAGCAGGCCGAGGCGCTCTACGATCTGACGCAAGATCCTGCCGAGTCCGTCGATGTCAGGGCGCAGCACCCGGAGGTGGTCGCCAAGCTGAAGGCCTATGCCGAAGCTTGGCGTCTGGAGTTGGGCGATTCGCTGACCGGGGTGAAGGGAAAGGCCGTGCGTCCTGCGGGTCGAGACGCGCCCTGAGGGCTCGTCTTTTAAAGTGGCTTGGCTTTCAGCCAGGCGCTCATCGCATGGATGTTTTGGACGAAATCGAGGCTGTAGATCACGCCTCCGGCGGGCTTTTGCTTTTTGCCGTTCGCATCGCGCATGAGGGCGCGGTCGCCGTCGGTGACAGGCCAGGAGCCGTTGGGGGCTTGTTCTTTCAGGATGGTGGCGATGTCGGCGTCGGTGGGCGGGGAGGACCAGCGTTCTTTTTCGGTGCGGGGGAAGGTGACGGGCTCGCCACGGGCGATCTGGCTGCTGGCGGCTTGCAGGGCGTCGAGTTCGCTGTCCCAGACCCAGCCGTAGTTCGAGGAGGCGTTTTTGTCGGAGTCGGTGAGCTCGAAGCCTTTGCCACCGGGGCCGCGCTGGAAGTAGAGAGGCTTGTTGGTGTTCAGTTCGTAGAAGCGGGCGAGCTTGTTGCCGGGCAGGAGTACGGTGCGGAGGTAAGGGATGGCCTTGGCGACGGTCGCGAGGTATCTTTTGTCGCCGGTGACGGCGGCGAGTTTTAGCAAAGCCCACATGGCAGCCTGGCTTTCGCGACCGCTGATGGCGGTGGGCTCGAACTGACGACTCCACACGGGCTCCATGTCGGCGTTGTATTGCTGCGCCCAGGCGGGCTGAGGATCAGGCATCTGCGCGAGCAAGAGGAAGTCGCCGCCGCGTTTGGCAGCGTCGAGGCATTGGGCATCGCCACGGAGCTGCCAGGCGAGCAGCAATGTGCTCATCAAGGTGGCGTGCGTGTTGTCATTGAGCACGTAGCAGCCGGAAAAATCCTTCGGCCACTTGCGCGGCCAGTCGGCGGGGTAGTTCGCGGGCTTGATGGGATACTTTTCGACGGGCGGCGGAAAGGTGGGCGCGTCGTCGAAATTCGCGCTCCAACCACCGGCGGGATACTGCGTCATGAGGATCGTGCGTAGCGCGAAGTCGGCGGCGTCTTTGATCTCGGCGTCCTTGCCACCGAGCGCGTGATCGACGCGCACGAGCAAGCGCGTAGCAGCCTGGGAGACATCGTCGTCGTAGGTGGCGTAGTTTTTCTTGTCCTGACGACGCCAGTTGTGCCAGCCCGCCTCGCGCGTGGCGGTCTGCGTGCGTGGAATGGCCGTGCCATCGGCCTGGCGGCAGTAGTTCTTCGATTCGCGGCCTTTGGCATCGAAATGACCCGAGTAGTCCCAACCACCCGAAGCAAGCTGCGTGCGCGAAACGCAGCGCGCGGCCTCCACGGCAGCGGCGAGGCAGGTTTCGTCCTTCGTGGCCTCGTAAGCATCCAGCATCGCCATCCCGACCGCGGGCGTCCCCGGCGGCTGAATCCAGATCGTGTCGGGGCCGGGGATGCCTTCGGCCTCGCGCAGCGTGAAGTCAGCGCTGTAGCGGTAAACGTAGCCGCCGTGGGCCGCCGCGTGGTCGTGGTAGAAGGTGACGGCTTTCACCATGGCCGTGGAGATTTCCTGGGGCGTTGTGGCTTGGACGCAAGGTGGCAAAAGGCCCAAGCAGAGGAACTGCCAAGACAGGAGAAAGGGCCAAGCTGGCCGATCGGTGGTTTTCATGGCGAGGTCGATGGCGATGCCACCCCTGGGCATATGAAAACGAGTCTTTGTAGGCAAGCCTGCTTTTGCAGGGCCATGCCGAGAATGCTGCATGATTTCAGCGATGGGCCCTACTTTGACTTCTCGGTGTGACCTGCCACCCTGGAGCATGTCCAGCCCTGAATCTCCTCTGCTTCGCTCGCCTCTGAATGACAGTCACCTCGTTCTGGGGGCGAAAATGATTCCTTTCGCCGGATGGGAAATGCCTGTGCAATACACGGGCATTGTCCAGGAACACCACGCGGTGCGCAAAGCGGTGGGGGTGTTTGATATTTCCCACATGGGGCAATTCCTCGTGCGTGGAGCTGATGCCGCGAGCTTCCTGAATCGTGCGCTAACCAATGACGTGGCGAAGCTTGAGGTGGGTCAAGGCCAATACAGCCTGCTTTTGAATGAGGCAGGCGGTGTCATGGATGACCTCATTCTTTACCGCACGCGTGACGATGAGTTTTTCCTGGTCGTCAATGCTTCCAAAATCGCCGAGGACTGGGGGCAGTTGACGCAGCTGAAACACAACGAGGAAAGCGTGACGCTGGCGAACTTGAGCGATCTGAGTGCTGGTCTCGCCATTCAGGGCCCCCGCAGCCGTGCGGTGTTTGATCGTGTCTTTGGTACATCGTTGGTGTTTCCTGAGCACAACACCATCGTCGTGTCGGCAGATGCCTCGGGCACCTTTTGGCTATGCGGCACGGGTTACACGGGAGAGGAGGGCTTCGAGTTCTTCATGCCCGCGACCGAGGGCAGGGCGTGGTTTGAGAAAATCATCGCCGCCGTTCGTGAGGAAGGCGGTACGGTTTGTGGACTCGGGGCTCGCGATACCCTGCGCTTGGAAATGGGGTATCCGCTGAATGGCAATGACCTCGCGCCAGACAAGACGCCGCTGCAGGCTGGGTTGGGCTTTTTCGTGGCGATGGACAAGCCTGACTTCGTCGGCAAAGCGGCGCTGGTCAGCCAAAAGGCGCAAGGCTTGCCCAGCCGCTTGGTCGCCTTTCAGATGAAAGGGGCGACACCTCCGCCGCGACCGCATTATCCGGTGGTGGTGCAAGGCAGCCCTGTGGGCGAGGTGGCGAGCGGAACGCAATCCCCCAGCCTTGGCATCGGCATTGGCATGGCGTATCTGCCTGCGGAAGTGGCCAAGGTCGGCCAATCCATCGAGATCGAGATTCGCGGGCGTTGTTTCCCGGCGGAAATCGTCAAGAAGCCATTCTACCGCAAGTCCTCATGATCCTCCGCCGCCTCGTCGCTCTTCCGTTTGCCCTTGGGTTCGCCTGCTCCTTCGCCGCCGAACCGGACTTTCCGCTGACTGAAGATTCCAAGCCGCACGATGGCGTGGCGAAGGGCACGATGCTGAAGGATACCTACACCGCCCGGGAGGGCAGTGTCTTCCCTGGCACGCAGCGCGAGTATCAGATCTACCTGCCTGCCGGTCATGATCGGGACAAGCCATCCACCTTCATGGTGTTTCAGGATGGGGTCATTTATCAGGCACCGGTCGTGTTCGACAATCTGATCGCTAAGAAAGAGATTCCCCCACTCGTCGGCATCTTCATCAAACCTGGCGTCGTCCCCGCCGCGAATGAGAACGCCCTGCCGCGATTCAATCGCAGCTACGAGTATGACAGCATCACGCCGACCTACTCCGAGTTCCTGATTGACGAGTTCCTGCCTGCCCTGGAGGCCAAACATGGCCTCAAGCTGAGCACTGATCCCAATCATGCCGCTATCTCTGGCAACAGCAGCGGTGGCATCTGCGCGTTCATGGTTGCCTGGCACCGGCCGGATCGTTTTCGTCGTGTGTTCACCGGCGTGGGCACCTACGTCGGCATCCACGGCGCGGACCAACTGCCCGTGCTTGTTCGCAAGTTCGAGCCCAAGCCACTGCGGATCTTTCTGCAAAGCGGCACCGGCGATAACAACCTTTACTGTGGCGACTGGTGGATGGCCAACCAGATGATGGAACGCAGCCTCAGCTGGGCCGGCTACGACCTGAACCACGCCTGGGGCGAAGGCGGCCACAACCAGAAGCACGCCAGCCAAATTTTCCCAGAGGTGATGCGCTGGCTCTGGCGCGATTGGCAGACGGACATGGAGGTGAAGGCGAATCCGAAGGGCGAGTCGAAGTGGAAGGGGGATGAGGTCGTGGGGGCAGGGAAGTGGGAACACCTCCTGCAAAGCCATGGAAACCTTGATTCGGAAATCGCAGCCATGGCAGATGGGTCGGTTTACGTGCAGGCCAAGAGCCAAGAAAATGGCACAGACCTGCTTCGATTCATTCGGCTGGATGCTTCTGGGGAAGAGCACGTGGTCTCAATCAAAGCATCCGGTGCCTTGAATGGCTTCAAAGCAGGCCCCCATGGCGCGCTACGCCTTTACTTCAATCCGGTGCATCCCGAGAGGTTTGCCAGATTCGTGGATGTTTCTCCAAAGGGTGAGGTGCAGCGTGAAGTGCGTTTTGGTGACAAAGACAACGGCTACGATCAACCCTTCACCTCACATCCAAGCCTCTGCTGCGACAGCACAGGCCGCTTTTATTTTGCCGGTGGCAATGATGCCTTGATCGGCAGAGTCGGCTTGGATGGCAGGTATGAGTATCTTCATGGTGAAAAACTACTGAATTCCAACGTGCTCGGATCATCAGCCGGTTTGATCTGCCTCTCGCCTGATCAAACCCAGCTTTACATTGGCGACCGCCATCAGCGGATTGATGTCGTGCAGCTTCGTGAAGAACCGCCTTTGTTTCAGCATCCGCAGTCTTTTTATCTCATGGATGACCCACAAGGCTTCGAGTATCCGCTCCACGCAAACTCGATGTGCGTGGACACGAACGGTTGGCTCTACGTCGCCACCTCGCTCGGCATCCAAGTCCTCGACCAAGCAGGCCGCGTGAACTTCATCCTCCCCACCCCGAAGCCCGCGCTCGACGTCTGCTTCGGCGGCAAAGACCTCAGCGAGCTTCTCATCGCCTCTGGTGGTAAGATTTACAAACGTGCCACCAAGGCCAAAGGCATCGTCAGCGGCCAGCAACCGCCGATCAAGCCCCCGCCGCCGAAGCTTTGAAGCATCCAGGGCTTGCGTGCTGGCGAACGCAGCCTAGCAGAGCCTCATGGCAGACGATACCCCAGTCATTGAGACCCGTGAGGAGGTCATGTTTTTCGACACCGACATCGGCGGTGTCGTGCACAACATCGCCTACCTGCGGATGATCGAGACAGCCCGCACGCGTCTGGCGGCTCAGTTGGGCATGCAGCTGCGCGAGATGGCCCGCACCCAGGTCTATCCGGTCGTGGTGCGGACGGAGATCGATTACCGGAAGCCCGCGACTTTGGGCGATGTGTTGGTCATTCGGGGACGGCTGGAGCGTGTGGAGCGGGCGCGCTTCTGGGTGGCTTTTGAAATCCGTCGTGAAGGGGAAGAGGTGCTGCTGATCAGTTGCCGTCAGAGCTTGGCCCTCGTGCAGATGCCGCAGGGGCGACCGCTGCGACTGCCCGAAGACTGGCCGGACAAGTATCCGCACCTCACCGGGAAGGCCGAGCTTACCTCCCCGCGCTGACTTTTGCGTGGCCTGTCTTGACTTTAGGGGCGGCGACGGCATGACATTCGCTTTACCGTTTCCTCATGCCTGAAGCTTCCGCGAAAAAATACTGGGTCGTCCGCGGCTCATCCATCCACCACCGCGGCCTTTTTGCCCGCACCGACATCCCGAAGGACGCGGCCATTATTGAATACGTGGGGGAAAAAATCACCAAGGCGGAAAGCACGCGCCGTGGGCTGGCGCTCGAAGCCAAGGCCAAGAAGACAGGTGGAGCGGCGGTTTACATCTTCACCCTGAACAGTCGCTACGATCTGGATGGCGCCGGGGCAAACAATCCTGCGCGGTTGATGAATCATTCCTGTGAGCCGAACTGCGAGGCGTTCATCTCTCGTGGGCGCATCTGGCTTCATGCCATGCGTGACATTGATCAAGGTGAGGAATTGACCTTCAACTATGGCTTTGGCCTGGAGACCTGGGAAGAGCATCCCTGCCGTTGTGGTAAGCCCAGCTGCGTGGGCTACATTCTGGACCAAAAGTACTGGAAACGACTCGGCGTGATCTTGAAGCGTCGGCAAGAGAAGCAGAAAAAAATCGCTGCCCTGGAACAGCGCGCGGCGGATCTGCAAAAGACCCTCGATGAGCTCGATGCTGCGCCGAAGAAGCAACGCACGCGCAAGGTCAGCGCCAAAAAGAAGCTGAGGAACTGATGCGCCGTAGGCGCTCCAATCGTTTCAGCGGGCAGTCCTCAAGTCTAGGCTTTTCATCCTTGGCCTCGCGTGCCAAATCTTGGACGTGGCATCCCCCTTTTACACCTTTGACCAACTGCTCGATTTTCCGGTTCTGACGCCTCCCGCTCGACTGGCGGTGATCGGCGATCCGATCTCCCACTCCAAGTCTCCGCAGATGCACAACCCTGCGCTGATGGACCGTGGCATCGACGCGCAATACGTGAGGGTGCAGGTGCCGGTGGGCAGTGTGGCGGAGGCTTTTCGCCGTTTTCGTGAGGCTGGTTTTCTGGGCATCAATGTGACCATCCCTCACAAATTTGAAGCTTTGGAAGCGGTCGATGAGCTCGACCCACTGGCCGAAAGGCTCGGAGCCGTCAATACGGTGGCCATTCGAGACGGGCGCTTGTTCGGTTACAACACGGACGGTCCTGGTTTTTTGCGCAGCTTGAAGGAGGCGTTTCAGGTGGAGGTGAAGGACCTGCGTGTGCTGATTTTAGGAGCGGGTGGAGGTGCAGGAAAGGCTGTGCTGCAGCAGAGTGCCATGGCTGGCTGTCGCCACCTGACGCTGGTGAACCGATCCAGCGAAAAATTACAAAGTCTAGCGGCTGACCTCAGGCCCCTTTATCCGGATTTGGAGCTTACGTTGTTGATGGGCGAAGACTGGAAGGACTCGACGATCAGGACCGCGCTGATGGAGACCGATTTGCTGATCAATGCCACCTCCCTGGGCATGAAGGAGACGGATGCACCTGCTTTGCCGGAGGGAGCGATCCTAAGTCGTCACCTGATCTATGACATGGTGTATCGGGCGGGTGGGGAGACACCGCTGATTCGCCAGGCCCGCGAGGCTGGGGCGAGATGCACGGATGGCATGTCCCTGCTGCTGCATCAGGGCGCAGTCTCGTTTGAGCATTGGTTCAACCGTCCGGCTCCGCTGGAGGTGATGCGCGCAGGTCTTCAGGCGGCGGTTTGAGCGGATTACAGTTCCCGCACGCGGATGTTGCGATACCACACCTTGTCGTGGTGATCGGTCAGCATGATGCGACCACGACCAGGGGCGAAGCCCGCCTTGTTCTTGAATTTGCTCGCGGCGATCATCTTTTGCCACTCCGGCTGGGCGGTGTCGGCTTGGCAGACCAATTTGCCATTCAGCCAGTGTTCGAGCTTACCTGATTTGACCACGACTTTGCTCTGATTCCATTGGCCGGGCGCATTCAGCGGTTTCTTCGCGTCAGGTGCTTTGATGTCGTAAATGCTTGCGGTCACGTGGCTGCCACCTTTTTTGCCGTCTGGGTGCTTGGAGTCATCAATCATCTGATACTCGATGCCGAGCCACTCCTTGCCGCCGACTTTGGTGACCCAATACTTCACGCCATTGTTGCCACCGTCCTCGATCTTCCATTCCCATTCGAGTTCGAAATCTTGATACTCTTTGTCACTGAGGAGATTGCCGCCGCCTGTGCCGTTCAGATGCAGGGTGCCATTGTCGATGACCCACCCTGCGCCTGGCGCTTTGCCATCGCTGCCGGTCCAGCCAGAGAGCGATTTGCCATCAAAAAGCGAGATGGGTTCTGCGGCATATAAATTCAGTGAGCCAAGCAGAGGCAGCAGGAGTCGGGTCAAGGTTGGGTTCATGGAAAATTTGGAAAGGCGGCTAAGTAACGCAATCGATGGCTCAGTCATAGGCGATACTTTCAAAAAAAGCACCTCCGAGGAGTTGATCGCCCTCGTAGAGGGCGCAGATTTGGCCAGGGGTGAGCGCACGTTGTGGCTCATGATAAAGCAAAGAAGCTCGGCCCTCTCCCAGCGGCACAAAGTCGGCCAGGCCGGCAGGGCAGCGGTAACGCGGCTGGGCATTGACGGTGCGTGCTTCGTTCAGTGGCAGACCTGTTGTCGAGAGGCCGGAGAGCGTGCAGCGCCGCGCCCAGAGCAGGGGAGTATCTTCTCGCTCAATGGCGATGACCAGTTCATTCGATTCAGGCCGTTTCGCCACAACGACATAGGCCTGCTTGTGCAGAGGACTGGCGACGCCGATGCCTTTGCGTTGGCCGAGCGTGTAAAGGTGCAGCCCTTTGTGCTGGCCAAGCATCTTGCCTTCTAAGTTCACGATGGGGCCGGGCGAGTCTGGCACAAAGGCACGCAGAAAGTCCTCCATCTTCACTTGGCCGATGAAGCAGATGCCCTGGCTGTCCTTTTTGTCGGCGGTTTTCAGGCCCAGGCGACGTGCCTCGTCCCGCAGTTCTGGCTTGAGCATGTGCCCGATGGGGAAAAGGGCGATTTGCGTCTGCTCGGGCCGCATCATGGCCAGGAAGTAGGTTTGATCCTTGTTCGGATCGGCACCGCGTCGGATGACCTGCGTGCCTTCTTTGCGAGCGTAGTGGCCAGTCGCGATGGCTTCAAAGCCGCGTTCCTTGGCCCAGTCCCAGAGCACACCGAATTTCATCTCGCGGTTGCACATCACATCCGGGTTCGGGGTGATGCCTGCTTCGTAACCTTCGAGCAGATACTTCACCACCCGCTCGCGGTAGTCGCGCATGAGATTCACGACTTGAAAGTCGATGTTCAGCTGCTCCGCCACCGCGCGAGCATCCGTGATGTCTTCTTCCCACGGGCAGTGGCCGATGATGCCCTCCTCATTGATCCAGTTTTTCATGTAGGCCCCGGTCACGTCATGCCCTTCGCGGACGAGCAGCGCGGTGGCTAAGCTGCTGTCCACGCCTCCCGACATGGCGGCTAGGATTTTCATGCGGCAAAAAAGAGATCGGGGGAATCAAAACCCAAAGCCTTTGGGGAATTTCGGTTTGCCACCGCCGCCACCGCCGCCGGCTGAGATCCGGCGCAGGAGTTTGGACTTCGGGGCTCCGCCTTTCATCAGGCCGGCCAGACCGCCTTTCATGCCTGGAAGCCCTCCCATGCCAGGCATACCCGGCATGCCGGGCATACCGCCGCCTCCCATCATGCCTCCGGCCAGCGCGGCCATCATGCCTTTGTTGCTCATCAATTTCCGCATCATCTCGTATTGCTGGACGAGTTGATTGACCTCCATGACGGGACGTCCACTGCCTTGGGCGATTCGCTTGCGGCGGCTGCCGTTCAGGAGGTCAGGCTTGGCTCGCTCTTTCGGCGTCATGGAGAGGATGATGGCCTCGGTGTGCTTCAGTTTTTTGTCATCCACGCCAGGCATGTTTTTCAGAGCTCCCATGCCAGGCAACATGCCCAGGATGCCCTCCAGCGGTCCAAGCCGCTTCATGAACTTCAGCTGCTTGAGGAAGTCATTGAAGTCGAATTTGTTCTCCTCAAAGCGGCGCATCATGTTCATCGCCTCTTTTTCGTCGATCTCTTCGGCGGCCTTTTCGACCAAGCTGACGACATCGCCCATGCCCAGGATGCGTTGAGCCATCCGGTCGGGGTGGAAGACCTCGAGCTGCTCCACTTTCTCACCCACGCCCAGGAACTTGACCGGGCAGCCCGTGACTTGGCGCATGGAAAGCAGGGCACCACCGCGGGCGTCGCCATCCAGCTTGGTCATCACCAGGCCGGTGATGCCGACGGTCTCATGGAACTTGCCTGCCACGCTGACGGCTTGCTGACCGGTTGCCGCATCGGCCACCAGCAGGGTGTCGTCGGGGCGCACGAGATCGCGCACTTGCTTCAACTGGCTGAGCAGTTCTTCATCGACCTCCTGGCGTCCGGCGGTGTCAAAGATCGCCACGCCTCCGCCTTGCTTTTCGAGCCATTGCAGCGCCGCGCGGGTGGCCTTCACGGGGTCGGTTTCGCCTTCTGGCGGCACGCACACGGGCACACTGAGCTGCTGGCCCAGCACCTCTAGCTGCTTGATCGCAGCCGGGCGATAAAGGTCGAGCGCGATGAGCAGCGGGCGCTTGCCCTGCTTCTTCAGCCAAGCCGCCAGTTTGGCCGAGGTGGTCGTTTTGCCCGCACCGTTCAGACCGACCATCAGGATGCGCTGAGTCGAAGCCAGGTTCAGTTCCGAGGCCTCACTGCCTAAAATCTTGGTCAGCTCATCGTGGAAGATTTTCACGATCATCTGGCCGGGGCTTACCGTGCGCAGCACTTCCTCGCCCAGAGCACGTTGCTTGACCGCCTCCAGCAGATCCTTGGTCACCTTGAAATCCACATCAGCTTCCAGGAGCGCCATGCGGATGTCCTTCATCGCATCGGCGACGTTGGATTCGCTGATTTTGCCCAGGCCGCGGAGTTTGCGGAAGGCATCTTCGAGTTTGTCAGTCAGTAGGGAAAACATGGCCGCCGGATGTGGCGCAAAAAACGTCCTTGGGCAAGGGCCAGGCGTGTCGGTGGCCTTGATCTGATTCAGACCGCCTCTTGGGCCTGATTGGTATCTTCGAGACCAGGGACGAGCTGTGCCTTGTCTGCGTAGCGATCAAAGCGATTCGAAAGAATGAGCAAGGTCGGTGCCCAAAGGCCGACAAAGATGCCAAAGCGCTCGGCATGCGCTTGCTCCAGCGGGTCTTCTCCGTTGAGAAACCACCAGATCCAGATAGAAAGCAGGATGGACATCATGCCAGCCTGAAAGCACAGCGTGCTTAAGGTGCGGCAAATTTTAGGATTCATGCAACCAGCGTAACGAACCACCCCATGCCGCGCCAAGAAGGAAGCAATTTCTGCTCAATGAAGCGCAAATGCTGCGTGCGGGTCGCTCAACGGAGGGCATGCGGATGGAAAAAAATCCCATCTTTCTACTCAACAGAGCGCTTGCCTCCGCTTTCAAACGGGGCTCGTAACCTTCAACACCCTCGCTATTCTATTCGCCTATGACACTCCTCCTGATCGTTGCCGCCATGCTGCTGTCCTTGTACGCACAGTGGAAGGTCTCTTCGAATTACCGTCGCTACTCTGAGGTTCCGGCATCCTCGGGCTTCACGGGCGCAGCCATCGCCCAGCGCATCCTGGATCTGAATGGCATTCATGACGTCACCGTGCACGCCTCGCCGGGGCATCTGGTGGATCATTACGATCCGAGCAATCGTCGCTTGGTCCTTTCGGAAGAAAACTACTACGGCCAATCCGTCGCGGCCCTCGGCATCGCGGCACATGAATGCGGGCACGCGATTCAGCATGCCGTGGCGTATGCTCCTCTTCAGTGGCGCATGGCGGCCGTTGGCATCACCACCATGGCAGGGAACATCATCCCCGTTTTGGCCATCGGCGGCATGTTTTTGGCTCCCAAAGTGGTGCTGCCCTTCCTAGCAGCTGCGTTTGGGATTGTGATGTTGTTCCAACTGGTGACGCTCCCTGTCGAGTTTGATGCAACCGCTCGCGCAAAGAAGATTCTCGCCAGCACCGGAGCTGTCGCTTCAGGTCAGGAATTCAATGCCATGAGCAAGGTGCTGGATGCTGCTGCGCTGACCTACGTGGCTGCTTTCTTGAGTGCCCTGGCCAGCTTCCTTCACTACGTGCTGCCGCTGATCATGGGCGGACGCAGCGATGAGGAGTAATCTCTGTTTCAGAAGCTCCTCGAGACGCTTCTTTCTCCAAGAGGTGCTGCCCATGGCGGCACCTCTTTTTGTTTTCTCAAGCCTTCTTCAGCGTTCCCCAGGTGATGCGCAAACCACCGAAGACGAAAAGTAGAGGAAACCAGATCGAATAGAGTGGCGCTCGTGAATCATGCTTCAGCACCGCGATCTCAGGCTGGGCTGGGTTCACGTAGCAAACCGTGTCCGTTCCCGATTTCCAGATGCTGATCTTTTTGCGAATGACATCTTCATGCTGACTGGGGCTATCCACGCGTTTCAGGCGGGTGCTGGTGTAGGCCTTGTTCTGAAACACATACTGGTAGCGGATTTCGGAGCGATAGGCTGGATTCGAGTTGGGGGTGGGCCGTTCGCTAACCACTCGTGATACCACGATCCGGCACGGCACCTCCGGCCAGCGGCGCGTTTCTTCAGCTCGTTGCCAAGCGACCCAGAGCACCCAGGTGAAAACACTGCCTGCGAGGGCAAGGCTGAGACCCAAGCTCGCCATCCACAGGCGGCCTGAAGCAGAAGAGGCAGGCATGGGAGAGGAGACGTGTGTCATGATTCCGAGGGATGCTTTGACTAGCCGACTCGCGTGCTGCATACAAGCAAGTTACCTTTTCTTCCGCACCTTCATGGCCCTCGCCTCCGAACTCCCGCTGCCCAATGCGCGCCAACCGCGCTGGCTTGTTAAGCCAGTGCCAGAGGTCGCCGAGCAGTTGGCTACCGACACGGGGCTCCCTAAGCTGCTTTGCCTGCTTTTAGCCCAGCGGGGTTTTACTTCGCCAGCGCAGGTGCGTGACTTTCTCGTACCCAAGCTCGCTTCTTTGGGCGATCCCAACGAACTGCCAGAGATGGAGGCCGCCGTGGCCCGCATCCTGAAGGCAGTGGATCAAGGCCAAAAAGTGGCGCTCTATGGCGATTATGACGTGGACGGAGTCACCTCCATGTCACTGATGTGTCTGACCTTGCGGGCCTATGGCGTGCAACCGCATCTTTTCCTGCCCTCTCGCATGGATGAAGGCTATGGCCTTAGCAAGGACGGCTTCGCTCGCTTGTTTGAGGAATTTGGCAAGCCAGACCTGCTCATCGCGCTGGATTGCGGCACCACCTCCATTCAAGAACTGCGCTGGCTCCATGAGCAGGGCGTCGATTGCGTCATCATCGACCACCACGAGCTCTCCCCGCAGGGCCGACCGGAGTGCATCGCCTTGGTCAATCCGAAGCTCGGGGACAAATACCACTACTTCTGCACCGCAGGCTTGGTCTTCAAGACAGCGCATGCCCTGCTGAAGGCGCGCCGCCTGCCTGACTTTGATCTCAAAAGCGCCCTGGATCTCGTCGCGCTCGGTACGGTCGCGGACCTCGTGCCTTTGGTGGAAGAAAATCGACTGCTCGTTCGTCGGGGGTTGGAAGCCTTGGCGCAGACGGAGCGCATCGGCATTCGGGCGCTCAAGGAAGCCGCAGGCGTCGAAGGTTTCCTGCAAACGCACCACGTCAGCTTCCGCCTAGGACCACGCTTGAATGCGGCAGGTCGTCTCGATACCGCGTTCACCTCCCTGCAACTGCTGCTGGCTGAGGATCCACTGCTGGCCTCTGAGTTCGCCGCCCTGCTGGAAAGCCACAATCGCGACCGTCAGGCCGTGGAGCAGAATGTCTATGCCGAGGCGGAGCAGATGCTCTTGGCCATGGGCGACCTGGAGGCGCATCACGCGATTGTGCTGGGCTCGCGCAATTGGCATCCCGGTGTCGTCGGCATCGTCGCCTCGCGCATTTCCCGCATCGCCAACCGTCCTACGATCCTGTTTTCCTTTGATGAAAATGGCATGGGCAAGGGCAGCGGACGCAGCATCCCCGGTTTTTCCTTGGTCGAGGCTATCGACATCTGCCGCGATCACATCATTCGCGGGGGGGGGCATGCCATGGCAGCCGGAGTTTCCATCACCGAAGACAAGCTGGAGGTCTTCCGCTCGGCGTTTTGCGAGGCCGCCAAGCGTGTCCTGTCCGAAGAGGCATTGACTCCCGTCCTGGAGATGGATGCGGAGGTCAAGCTGGCTGATTTGACCTATGATTTCCTCCAAAACTTCCGGCTCATGGAGCCCTTCGGGCAGCAAAATCATGAGCCTGTTTTCCTTTGCCGTCGCGTCATGCCGCGTCTGCCCGGCCGAACGATGAAGGAAAAGCACCTGCGTGTCATGCTTGCCCAAGATGGCGCCAGCATGGAGGCCCGCTGGTTCAATGCCCCGCTGCAAAATCTGCCCAAACCGCCCTGGGACATCGCCATGCGTGTGCAGCGCAATGTCTGGCGTGGTGAAGAGCAATGGCAGCTCACGCTGGATGCCGTGCGCCCTGCTGAGTGAAGCTGACCCCGCGCGACTCGCTTGCGTGTGGGGGAAGGCGTGGCACAGGAGCAGCGCTCATGCTCACCGACTATCACACCCACACCCCGCTCTGTCTTCATGCCGAGGGCAATCCGGTCGATTACGCCCGCCACGCGCAGTCGATCGGCCTCGCGGAACTGGGGCTCTCGGACCACAACCCGATGGCAGAGAAATATGACGACTGGCGAATGCTCATCAGCGATCTGCCGCGCTACCTCGAACTCGTCGAGGAAGCACGCGCCGCCTTGCCTGGCTTTCCCATTCGCCTAGCCTTGGAGTGCGACTACCTGGAAGGTGGAGAACGCTGGATCGAGCAGACCAGCGCCATGGCTCCCTGGGATTACCTGATCGGCAGCGTTCACTACATCCACGATGGCGTGGCCGTGGATGACCCCAAGCACGTCTCCCGCTGGCAGACGGCGGCGGACATTGAGCACATGTGGGGCATGTACTGGAAGCTCTACGCGCAGATGATCCGTACGCGCCAGTTTGACTTCTATGCCCATCCTGATCTCGCCAAGCGTTTCGGCCTCCGTCCCGCGGGGGATTTGCGTCGCTACTACGAGCCCGTCATTCAGGCGCTGGTCGATACTCAGGGCGTGCTGGAGGTCAGCACCGCCGGCCTGCGCAAAGATGTGCGCGAGATCTATCCCGCGCGGGAGATGCTGGAGATGGCCTATGCGGCTCAGGTGCCCATCGTCATCAATTCCGATGCCCACACACCGACCGATGTCGGGGCTGACTTTGCCAAGGCGCTGGAGCTGGTGCGCAGCGTCGGTTACGACACGACGATCCGCTTTGAACAAAGGCAGCGCCGCGTCGTGCCCCTGCCCGAGACCTGGCCGATCCAGGCCTGATTCACTCACGGCCCGTCAAAGCTAGGCGAGTTCGAGGTGGCATCGATCGCGGCTCCCTTTTTGTGCGGCAGACCTTCTGCCTTGCGTCGTCTTGCCTCAGCAAAGAACTCCTTCAGGATGCCCACGCATTCATCGCCCAGCACCCCCTGGGTGATCTCGCAGCGGTGGTTCAGGTTGGGCGCTTGCAGCAAGTTCCAAAATCCGCCCGCCGCTCCGCCTTTGACATCCGGGCAGCCAAAGATGACCCGCCGCACGCGGCAGTGGACGATGGCCCCCGCGCACATCGGGCAGGGCTCTTTGGTCACGTAAAGATCGCAGTCCGCCAGCCGCCAATCCTCCAGGGCACTCTCTGCCTGCGTCAGCGCCAGCATTTCGGCGTGAGCGGTGGCATCCTTGAGGGTTTCCACCTGATTCCAGGCGCGGGCAATGACACGCCCCTGATGCACGATCACAGCCCCAATGGGCACTTCATCGAGACGAGCGGCCTTGCGGGCCAAGCGCAGGGCCTCGCGCATGAAGTGCTCATCCGAGTTCAGGATCAGCGGTGGGTCGATGGAAAGAAGAGAGTCACTCATGGGAATCAGGCCGCTGCACCCACGAAGGGATTTTCTTCACGTTCATATCCGATCGTGGTGTCATCGCCATGGCCCGGATAAACGACGGTGGCATCGGGAAGCGGCCACAGATCTCGGGAAATGCCGGTGGCGAGTTGAGGGAATGAACCGCCGGGGAAATCCGTGCGTCCCACCCCCTCCAGGAAAAGCACATCGCCGCCAAAAAGCAGACCTTCCTCAGGCAGATAAAAACACACGCTGTCCGGCGAGTGACCGGGGATGTGAAACAGCGAAAGCTTCATCGCGCCGATTTCAACGACCGAAAGCCCCTGGAGCACCTGCTGCACGGTGAAATCAGGCACCGAAAAAGAAGAACCTGAAACGGCTCCGTAGAGGCGCTCCAGCGTCAAGTCATGAGAAAACGCAGCCCAGGCATACACCGGGCAGCCCTGGTCCTGCGCCACCGCCGCCGCATCCAGCACATGGTCAAAGTGCTGA
>CANNQP010000017.1 GCA_947507875.1 Verrucomicrobiaceae bacterium
AAAACGATGCCGATGAAGAAAATCGTCAGCACGAGCAGCAACTCGGCGGTGACACTACCCGACGCACCGCCCGACTTGCTGGACGTGCCTGATGTGAGCTCGATGCTCGGTGGCGGTTCGCTGGGTGGCGGAGGTTTTGGCAAAGGCGGCGCTGGAGGCGGCTTCGGCACGGGCATGGGCATGGGAGCCATGCAAGGCTTCGTGAGCTTGCCCCCCTCGATGAGAAGCCGTTGTTCTCCCCAGGAGCGCTTGAAGAAGCTGGCTGAAAGTGGCGGCACGCCCGAGTGCGAGCGCGCGGTATCGAACTCGCTGGAATGGCTAAAATCGAAGCAAAACCCAGACGGTTCCTGGCCTGGTCCCAACAAGGCAGGCATGACGGGTCTAGCACTTCTTTGTTACCTAGGCCGCTGCGAAACGCCGGATTCTCCTTTCTATGGCGACACGGTGCTCAAAGGTATCAATTATCTGATCGAGCTATCCAACAAGAACCCATACGGTTATATCGGCGAAGAGATCAAGAGTGGCGGAAGCACCTACGCTCATGGCATCGCGACCTATGCTTTGGGCGAGATGTACACGCTGGCTCGTCTGGGCAACAAAGAGTTACCAGGCATGAAGGATGCCTTCGTCAAAGGCGTGAAATTGATCATCGAAAACCAAAACCAACGTGGTTCTTGGACTTATGGTGGCATTGAAGCCGGCAAACCCTACGGCTACAACAAAGACAGCAAAGGCGAAGACCTGTCGGTTGCAGGTTGGCAGTTCCAAGCCCTCAAGGCGGCCAAAAACAGCAGCCTGAAAATCGACGGCCTGCACGCCGCTTTGGATAAAATGGTAGATTATGTTCTGGCCAAACAAACCAAGGATGGTGGTTTTGGAAACGCCAATCGCGACCAGCATTACAATCAGTGGAGCCTTACTGGGGTGGGAACCTTGGCCCTCCAAACTGCGGCTAAAGGCAAAACCAAGGCCACCAACGAAGGCTTAAAATTCTTGCGACGCTTCTTGGAAGCAGAGCCCTTGGATTGGAACAAGAACTGCAACCCTTACTGCTGGTATTATTACACGCAGACCTTCTTCCAAGCAGGTGCCGATGACTGGAAATTCTACAACCAGCAACTGCTCCCGCAGCTACTCAGCGCCCAAAACCCAGATGGTAGCTTCAAAAAAGGTAGGGCCAACTGGCCATCAGGTGATACTCCTGACCCAGTTTACCGCCAGACAATGTGCACGCTGATGCTTGAGGTTTACTACCGCTACCTGAAGGTGGCTGACCGCGATGAAGCGAGCTTCTTTGATCGCTGAGCTGATCAAAAGCTCAGCTAACCCAGGGTAATCTCCAGAACCTCAGGGTTGACTAAAAGAGCACGAACCCCTGTGATCTCTTTGGTCACCCCTGCTTCCGGTTCAGAAATCACCAGATTGTATTCGCCCTCAGCAAAAACATGAGGCTGCCAATTGTCTGTGTTCAGTCGCAAGACATACAAAAGCTCTGCACGCTTCGCATCCATGACCTCCACCACCGCAGAGCTCGTGTTCGTGAACTTGAGTCGTGGTAGGTAGGCTTTTGCTTGTTTGCCGTACTGGTCACGCTCACTCACGGTAACAGGCCAAGTTTCCATCTGCTGACCACCGATATCATCCAAAGGCCAACATTCACAAGTCACCCTACGGTTTTGTTTATCGAAGCGAACCCAGCCAAAGCCTGAGGTCTTCGCACGCAAATTTTCAAGGATAGGTTTCGGGGGCTGAAACGGTCCATTTTTCACAGCAAGCACAGCCAAAGGGTGCCCAAAGTGATCCATGAAATCGCCTGTAATTCCCTGACCGGGCTTACGACCATTCACCTTCTCTGTCGGTTCCCACCAACGAGGATAACCAACATTCACAGCAGGCCCAGCGAAAGCAACCCCCGCATCCCGTGCTTCCTCAATCCCATAATGAACCACAGCAGGCAAATGCTGGTCGCCCGCGAGATGAAAGGCATGAGCCTTGCGGATGAGACGCAAGGCCGCATTCCGCGCCTTTTGGGGCCAGCCATTTTGGTCATAGTCCATTCTGAGCACTTGGCGATCTCCCCCATGCGTCGTGGCCATGCCTGCAAAGATGGTTTGCGAAATCACGGCCTTCATCTGCGCTCCCTTCCAGTCCCGAACCCACTTTTGCAAAAACTGCATCTGCTCGCCACCCAGAAGCTCCAAGCCCTCGATGTCCGAGAGCTTCGGGTCTGCATCTGGATTTATCATATGATCTGGCCGTTCATCCGTGGGCGGCACATTACCCTCAGGCGCGGATTTAAACTGACGGTCTGCCAAGATGGCGAAACTGATGCCACCATATGTCATTGCACCGTAGTAATTGCTGATGCCTTGCTTGCAGGGCTTGGTGTCGTAAGGGTCGGGATGATGAGAGGTCTGTGTGCGATGCACCACATTGACCCACTCGGCTGGCATTTGGTAGCCACCCGCTTCCTGACTTCGAGTCTGCTTTTCCCCTCCGACACCCCAGAGATTTCCCTGATAAACATCATGATCGTCGGGTAATGAGACACTGGGACGATCTTTGGTAAGTTCACGCCAAGTCCAACCATGAAAATACCACTTTCTCAAGTAATCGAGCACCGCGGGTTCTAGAGGATCACGCTGCACACCATAACCTGCTGTGCTTTCGTAAAATTGATCCCCGACAAATGCTAGTAGATCTGGGTCGAGTTTAGCGACAGCGCTCACAAAAGGTGCGTTCGGAAACGCTGTGTGAATGTTGCAGGAGATGTCAGCGACCTTGAGCTCAGCGAGGTGCCAAGGGTCACGACGAATGATGCCCTGCAGATGATGTGTGTGGCTTCCTATTTTTGATTTCAACACGTAGCTTAGCCGATACGGGATATCCTGCGAGGAATCCCACTGCGTAAGGCGAAAGCTGGCGGTTCTCGCTTGTGCATGAATCTGGGCCGTGGCGATGACCTTCCAGGCAGGGCCATCTTCCACCTCAAATCTCACCTCACGATGATCTTCGGCACCCATGGGTGGCAGCTGTGCAGTCATCTTCATGATGTCTCCACTGAGTGTGTATTGATTGAAAAGGATCGGCCCCCAACGATGCGATTCCTGAACATCGATTTTGCTACCACGAATCGTCCAGTCACTGAAGGCAAAGAGGCCTGAACCCATATTGAAGGCATTTTCGGGCGCTTTCTTTTTAGCCTGGGCACGTTGACTCTCCGGCGCAAAATTGCAGCCAATGGCAACATTGCCCACCAGGGCCTTGGGATGCAGATCTTCCTGGGTGATGGCGCCTAACAAACGCCCTGTCTCGGCATCATGAACCGCAAACTGCAAAGTATACGTCTTGGCTTTTTCTTCGACACTCAACATAAGACGCAAGCTCTGGATGCCATCCAGTTCAGCGCGTGCCAGGGGTCGATTGAGATCGCCAATAAACAAATCGCCATTCGCCATGACGCCAATGTCCAGTCCTGAGGAAAAAGCCAGGTTGTTCCGGTAATCGCGCAGATGGGGCTCATCGCGGAGCGTGCCGAGTATGCCAATTTTGAAGCCAGCACTGCCTTTGCCATTTCCAGAAAACGCATTCCCTCCGATGCGTGAGACAACCACACTCATCTGAAGGTCACCACGACGATCCGCCAACTGACAAACCAGCGAATGCACGTTGCGATTCGGTTTGGCGGCAATGCATTCAGCACGCCCCTCACGCACTTGCCAATCTTGCAAGGGATTCGCCCAGTAATCTGGCCCTAACCAAACACGATCCAGATCCTCATGCCAGCGGCTGGCAAAGGAGACAGAGGCCACCGCATTAGCGGCGTCGATTGGCAGAAGGCTACCTGCCACAAAGGCCGTGGATTCTGCAATAAAATAACGACGTGTGGTCTTGGACATGAACTGAGAACACCCTTGCCCTGGGGCGTCTTGCACGTCTTCCCCTTACCAACTCATTGCAGGCTCGTCTGAAAAGACTCAGGCTGCTGCTCCAACATGGCCAGCGCCTCCCCAACAAGGTAAAGCGAACCGCACACAAGTTTTCTGGAAGAGGTGCCGTGGTTCAGCGCTTCTGCGAGATGGGCATGTTCGAAAATGCTTGAACTTGGTGGAGGTGTTTCGAGGCTTCGAAGAATGGCTTTTAGCTCTACGGTTGGCATCGCTCGGGCCGAAGAGAAGGTGGTGAGATGCCAAGACGAAGCGACGGGAACAAGCGCTTCCATGATACCCACGATGTCTTTGTCCTTTGCGGCAGCAAAAATCACGGCCGCCCTTTCACGCGGGTACTCTTGCTGCCAAGTGCCGGCCAAGACCATGGCAGCTTCGTTATTGTGCGCTCCATCCAAGATGATGTTACCGTCCTGCATGCGCTGGAATCGCCCAGGCCAACGCACCGCTTGCAGCGCTGCCTCGAGCCTCACCGCCGGCAAGCGCACGCCCAGTTCACGCACAGCTTCCAACGCCAAGGCTGCATTCCATGCCTGATGCGGGCCAGTGAGTCCGACATCGACACCTTCGATTGGGCCATCGACATGAAGGAAAGGAGCTTTTTGGCGCGCTGCCGTTTCCTTTAGTACCTTGAGTGCGATTGGATCTTGCAGCCCCGTCACAACAGGCACCTGTGGTTTGATGATACCTGCTTTTTCCGCCGCAATGGACGCAAGCGTATCGCCCAACTGGTCCATGTGATCCATGCCAATGCGGGTAATCACACAAATCTCAGGCAAGATGGCATTCGTGGCATCCAAGCGCCCGCCTAAGCCAGTCTCCAGAACCACCCACTCGACACCTCTCTGCCTGAACCAGTCTAGAGCGAGGACAAAGGCGAGCTCAAAGAACGTGGGATGTGGGTCCCAGCCGGTCACCTTTTCACGGAGTCTAGCCAGACCAGCCTCCAGTTCATCATGGCTAATCTGGCGCTCTGTATCACAGATCCGTTCGTTGAAACGAATGAGATGCGGTGAGGTGAAAAGACCTGCCGTCAGACCTGCCGTCTTCAGCATGGAATGGATGAAAGCACAGGTGCTACCTTTACCATTCGTGCCAGCAACATGAATGAACTTTAACCCGCGTTCTGGGTGATCCATCGCGGCAAGCAAACGATGCACATTGTCGAGACCGAGCTTGATGCCAAAAAGCTGGGTAGAATAGAGCCAAGAAAGTTCAGGTGTCACAGGCGGAAAAAGTGAGTTTGGAGGGGCCTTGGCAGCCGACCAACCCAAAAAAAGGCCAGCTAAATCAGCTGGCTGGTGGTGCTCGGGAAGGGACTCGAACCCTTAAGCCTTTCGGCACAAGATCCTTAGTCTTGCGCGTATACCAATTCCGCCACCCGAGCAGGGCTGCGTTTTGCAGGGGCGCGCATTATAGCGGGTCAGATTCGGATGCAACTGCTGTTTTGATTTTTTCCAGCTGGCTAGAGGAGCGCATGGACAATGTCTTGCCGCCTCCTAGGGAGCGAGTTAATCGAAAGGCCATTCATGTCGCTGGAAACCCTTGTCCTGCTATTCCTCGCTGGCCTCAGCGCGGGCTTCGTCGACGCTGTGGCCGGGGGTGGCGGTCTGATTTCGATCCCGTCACTGCTGTGGGCTGGCCTCACCCCGCAGATGGCTTTGGGTACGAACAAGATGCAATCCACCTGGGGCACCGCCATGGCGGTACGGAAGTATATGAAAGCCGGGCTGGTGCGCTGGAAGGATGTTCAAGGCGCTGCTGTCGTTACCTTCGTTGCGGCCAGCATAGGCACTTGGGTGGTCACGCAGATCAGCAACGAAGTCCTGAAATTGATCGTGCCTTGGCTGCTGTTGGCCATTGCGATTTATGTGGTTCTCTCGCCGAAACTGGGCGTTCAAGCCGGCAAGGCTAAGCTTTCAGCCACTGCTTTTGCCGGGATCATGGGTGTTACACTCGGGTTTTACGATGGTTTTTTTGGCCCCGGCACAGGCACCTTTTGGACAGTCGCCGGCGTGTCCCTGCTAGGCCTAGCTCTGCCTCAGGCTGCGGCTTACACCAAGGTTGTGAACCTTTCCAGCAACCTCGCCGCCTTGGGCGTTTTTCTGATCTCGGACCGCATCCACTACCCGATCGCCATGTCCATGATTGCCGGACAATTGATCGGAGGTCGGCTTGGCGCGGGGATGGCCATCAAGCATGGAGCAGGCTTCATTCGCTTCATGTTTTTGGCAGTGGTGTTTTGTATGATCCTGAAACTATTCTGGGAGCAGCTGGAGGCAGGAGCTTGATTTCTTGACCCAGAGCGCGGCCCTCAGTATCTGAGCGCTGTCTCTTATTCCCACCCACTCCACCATGATCAAGCTCACCGGCATCGCAGATGAAGCAGGCGCGTCTCTCGACGTGCAAATCCAGGCCCACCAGGAACTCGGCTGGGACAGCATTGAGTCCCGCATCGTCGAATTCGACGGCGTGAAGGGCAATCTGCACGAGATTCCCGATGCCGTGTTCAATAAAGTCGTGGCCCACCTGGACGAAAAAGGCATGAAGGTGAGCGGCTTCGGATCCCTGATCGGCAATTGGGCCAAAAAGATCACCGATGACTTTTCCATCACCGAAGCTGAAATCAGCCGAGCTATTCCGCGCATGCAGCGGCTTGGCGCTAAGCTCATCCGTGTGATGAGCTATGCCGTGTGTAAAACCGACGGCAAGGACGACGAAGAGCAATTCGCCCCGGAACGCATCCGTCGCATGATCGAGATCAACAAGCGCTTCACCGATGCTGGCCTGACCGTCGTGCACGAAAACTGCATGAACTGGGGTGGCATGAGCGCAACGTATGTGCAGCGGATGGCCGAGACTGTGCCCGGCATGAAGTGGGTCTTTGACACTGGCAATCCTGTTTTTATCGACGACCGCGACCGCCCTGGCCAGAAGCAAGACGCCTGGGAAATGTACCAGGCTATCAAGCCCTTCATGGCCCACGTACACGTCAAAGACGGCATCTGGGACAAGGCTAAAAATGATGCCACCTACACCTATCCCGGGGAAGGAGAAGGCCAGACGGAACGCATCATGAAGGACCTCGTCGAAACCGGCTATTCGGGCTACATCAGCATTGAACCGCACGTGGCAGTCGTCTTCCACGGCGCAGGTGCAGCCGATTATCTTAGCCCCGAACAGAAGGCAAAGGAGCAATACGACAGTTACATTAAATACGGTCGTATGCTCGAAGCCATGCTCCATCGCCTAGGTGCCAAGCTGGGCTGAGTGGATTTCCCCCGGCTATGTCGGAAGTCACTTCGCTCTCTAAGTTTGGCTGTCCTGCCTGTGGGGCAGAGGCCCTTTGGACCCCCTCCAAACACGCCTTAGTCTGTCCGTACTGCGGCACGGAATCTCCTGCTGAGCTGAAAATCGATGGCTCATTGGTGGAAGAAAATGACCTCGTCACCGCGCTGCGCTCGATTCCTGAAGAACAACGTGGCTGGGCTGCCGAGCGCAAAACCGTGCGCTGCCAGAGTTGCCAAGCCATCTCCATCTTCGATGCGAAGCGGGTAGCGCAGCGCTGCGACTTCTGCGGATCCCCTTCTCTGCTAAGCGTGGAAGACATCCAAGCTCCAATCCGCCCTGGCAGCGTGCTCCCCTTCAAAGTCGCAGAGTCTCAAGTGCGCGAAGAAATTCGCCGTTGGTATGGCAGCCATTTTTGGGCAAAAAACGATGTCGGTGAAAAGGCTCTGACCGATACCCTTCATGGTCTTTATGTTCCGTATTGGACCTTCGATGCCCACGCCGAATGCGCTTGGGAAGCGCAGGCAGGGTATTATTACATCACCACGGATAGCCAAGGACGCACCCAACAGCAAGTGCGTTGGCAATACGTCAGTGGTCATGTGAGCCAAAATTTTGATGATGTGCTAGTGCCAGCCTCAAAGGGCATCCACCCAGGCCTACTGGAGGGTCTGGCCCCTTTTCCTACCACGAGCGATCTTGTGCCTTACGATCCTGGTTATCTTAGCGGCTGGGTAGTGGAACAATATCAAATTGACCTCGTTCACGCCGCTCAAGAATCGCGTGAACGTATGGTGCAACGCCTGCGCGATCTTTGCACCCGGCAGGTCCCAGGAGATACCCATCGGGGGCTGCGCATAGAGCCCTCATTTAGCGGGCAGACCTTCAAGCACGCCCTCCTACCGGTCTGGCTCCTGAGCTACACCTATGGATCCAAGACCTATCAAGTCGCCGTGAACGGAGCCACCGGCAAGATAACGGGCGAGTATCCACTAAGCTGGGCCAAAATCAGCATCGCCATCCTCATCGCTCTACTGATCCTGCTGATCTTCATGGCTTCGAAACATTGATCCCTATCGCGTCTCGCCAACGCCCTAGCCCTCATCTTTGCATCAATCATTGCACATCCCTGCTCACCGGCGGTCAGAGCAGACTAGCATTTCATCATGAAGACCCTACTCCTTTCCCTAACGGGCATCACCATTGGATGCCTGATCACACTGGCCTGGTTTCTCGGCACGCCACCCGCCGAGGACCATCGGGTCGCTCAGCTGGAGGCCGAGTTAAAAACCGCGAAGGAGACGATCTCCCAGCTCAAAAAACAGCTAGAGGTCAAACCTGTAACCCCTGTGACAACCGCCATGACATCGCCCGCCGTCAGCGCAAGCACCTCGGTGGAACCAACACCTGCTGTCACACCTGCAGCCTCAGCGGGACCCGCAGCATTGCGGCAAGTACTCAAGGACCCGACCATGCGCGAACTGCTCACCAAACAACAAGCCATGCAGGTCGAAACAAGCTACGCCGGTCTGATCGAATACCTGAATCTGAACAACGAAGAAAAAGCTCACTTCAAGAACCTGCTTACCCAACGGGCGAAGATGGAAGCTGATCTCGCCCTTCGTCTCTTGGATGGAAAGGTCAGTTCTGCTGAGCGTCAAAGCATCATCGCAGAACTGGAAAAAGGACGCAAAGCCTACGATGAAACGATTCGTCAGTTCCTCAACAACGACAGCGACTGGAAGGCCTTTCAAAGCTGGGAGAACACTAAACCAGAGCGCACACATTACGAGACGGTCGGACGTACGTTATTCAACTCGACAGGAGAACCCCTGAATCAACAGCAAGAGCAGCAGCTCATTCAGGTGATGGCGCAATCCCGACAATCCCCGACGCCCCAGCAGCTGGAGTTGATGCGCAGGATCCAGAACCCCTCCGAATTGAATGAGACGAACATCAAAACCATGCTCGACGTCCAAAGAGCAGCCAACGAGCAGACTCTTCAAAAGGCAGCGAGCTTCTTGCGTGAGAACCAACTCAAAGCCCTAAAAAACTACCAAGAGAGAATCCTCATGGATACCGAATCTGGCTACCGCATGGGCAATATGCTGATGCAAAACAACGGTCAGTGAAGAGTGAGCGCAGGTGACGTTCAAGACATCTTAGCATCAACGGACAGTCTATTGTTTCGCTTTTGGTGGCATGGCCTGAGGTGCGGCCTCGGGCGCATGAGAAGCTTGAGAAGCTGGTTCTTGTGAAGTCGTGGATTTGGATGTTGCCTGAAAAGACTCAAAAAGCAGCGCACCTTTTAGCGCATCGACTGCACGCTCCAGCTGCTTATCGCCCAGCGTTGCAAGCTCAAGGGCTGCTGCTTCACCCGTCCCATGCTGAGCTCGCCATCGGCTGATGCGCTGTTCGTCTTCGATTTCCAACGAGGAAACAATGTCCGGCACGACCCCCTGCTCATGGATCGTGCGGTGGCTCGGGGTGTAATATTTAGCGATGGTGAGCCTCATGGCTGCGCCATTTTGCATCGGCATGATGCTTTGCACACTGCCCTTCCCAAAGCTGGTCGTGCCCACAACAATCGCGCGTCTTAGATCTTGCAAGGCACCCGCCGTGATCTCGGCAGCACTCGCACTGGCATGATTGATGAGGACCGCCATCGGGTAGCGCCGATGCCGCTTACCTTCCCGAGGCGGCGTTCGATAGGGCGGCGGATTTTGGGCAGCCTGGCGCCCTTCCGTGGTCACCACCATGGTCCCTTCCGGCAAAAATTCACCACAAACCGCCACGGCACTGTCCAGTAACCCGCCAGGGTTGTTCCGCACATCCAGCACAAGAGCCTGCATCCCTTGTTTTTCCAACTGATCTAGTTCTTGACTCAAATCCCGTGGAGTCGCCTGCGTGAACTGAGATATGCGCACATAGCCTATTTTGAAGTTACCTGCCAGTTTGGGGGTAAAAAGCAGCGCATCATGCACCGAGGTCTCGGTGAGTGTCTCACGCACTAGCTTGAACTCAAGAAACTGGCGAGTCGAAGGCCGACGCACCGTCAACTTCAGCGTCTCTCCCGCTCGACCAGACAGCAACTGGATCACCTCCGCCACACCCACACTTTCCGTCAACACCTCATTGATCCTCACCATTTGATCCCCCGGCAGTATCCCTGCCCTGGCCGCTGGTCCATCTTCACGGGCACTCACGATGGTCAACACCCCCTCACGCAGCACCACCCCGATGCCCACTCCCTCGGACTCATCGGCCTGCTCGCGCTGCATGTCCTCAAATAAGATCTTCCCCATGTATTCGCAGTGTGGATCAAGCTTCCTGAGCATCCCTTCAAGAGCTCCCTCCACTAGCTTTTCGTAACTAATCTGGGACTCATCGACATAACTCTGCCGGATGGTTTCCATCACTCGGGTGAATAGCTCCATCTGCCGATAAGCATCCTGAGGCAAAGCTGCTGCAGCTGGGCTAGCCAGCGTGGTATTGGCCACACTTGAACCAGGTTGGGTCGGCTTCAAAGCTGGTGCCGTGGAGTTTCCTTGAGGTGCGGCAGGTATAGGCTTTTCCGCACTGCTGGCCGAAGCCGCAGCCATGATCATCCAAGAAACCAGAGTCCGGTGCATTCAGCGATTTTGCATCAAATGAAGCACTTGCACAGATGAAATTGAAGCAGAAGCCCATCAGGGCATTGACACCAAACACCAATCCACCCCCCAGAGTGGCTGATGGCGATAGCTTCGAGCACAACCGTTGCATTGACTCATTCGCCCTTTACTTTGGATAGCAATCCTTTTGATGACAACAGCTAGAATAACCAAAGGTTGCGCTTATTGACTTCATCTTGAGCAGAACGGCCCCACAGACTGTCACGAAGTGCCCGGTGCCCTTGATTTCATGAAGGCGTCCCTACCATGAAATCGACGCCATGCCTCATTCATGGAACTCTCCGACGCCAAGCTGAAGAAAAAACAATTCGCGGTTGCAAGCGCGTCAGCCTGGGGCAGAGTGAGCTCCCAATAAATCGCGGGGTGGAGCAGCCCGGTAGCTCGTCAGGCTCATAACCTGAAGGTCGCACGTTCAAATCGTGCCCCCGCTACCAATTTCAAGCCCTTGTAAATCTTTGATTTACAAGGGCTTTTTGTTAATCTGAAACTTAGTGCCCCAAAGCAGGCCGGTCTCCCATAGCGATCCAAAGCTTGGGGTGGTCTTGACACTTCTGCTTGAACTAGGCAGGCTCGCACATCCATGAAACTCATCTTTCTAGCGTCGCTACTCGCTGTACTTTCTTGCCAGATAGGACACGCACAAAACAATAACAATGGCGGCGGAACGACGGGGCCGACACAGACCAAGGCTGTCCCAGAAGAGTTTTATCAAAATGGGGTCTGGACAGGCTCCCTTCGTGGCGGGCGTTACATGGTAAAATGCTCACAAATCATCGCCCTATCCAAGCATGAATACGTGGCCGATGGGGCAGCCCGTGTCGTTGAAGTGAATCTGACGCTAAGCTCCAATACATCCGTGCGCTTTTACTTCCTCGAGCCCGTACGACTGGAAGGCGGTGGAACCATCGCGGCTGGGCAGCAGGCGATCGACAAGGCACGACAGATGGTGCAAGAGGCGGCTAGCCGGATCTCCCCAACGTTGACTGAGCCCAAGGTGGTCAAAACTTACCCCAGCTCGACCCATGCACATACGGTTGAATTCGTGCTCCGTCAGGAAAGTCGCCTGAACTCTCTCTTCGATAGCCTTGAAGGAGCTTTTCGTGATCCTGGAAACAAACACTTCTGGCGCGAATGATGGACTTGTACCTCGCCACGGCATCTGAGCTTTGGACTTCAAGCCTTCTCTTCCTCCCTACATGACGCAGGTGACCATTTACACGGATGGCGCGTGCTCTGGAAACCCAGGTCCAGGAGGCTATGGAGCACTGCTTCAGAGTGGTCGGCACTGCAAAGAGTTGTCCGCGGGTTATCGACGCACCACGAACAATCGCATGGAATTGATGGCCGTCATCGCTGCTCTGCGTGTGCTAAATCGGACATGCCAGATCGTGCTTTATTCTGACTCCAGGTATGTCGTCGATGCGATCGAGAAAGGCTGGGCACACAATTGGCGCTCACGTGGCTGGATCAAGGCAGACAAGCAGCGCGCGCAGAATTCAGACCTTTGGGCTGAGGCGCTTGAGCTTCTAGCTCGACATCAGGTGCGACTGGTGTGGGTCAAAGGCCATGCCGACAACGAAGGCAACAATCGTTGCGATCAATTGGCTGTTGCTGCGGCTCAAGGATCTTCTCTTCTCGTGGATGCTGGCTTCGAAGCGGTGAAATCACATCTTCCCTCCCTGCTCGGTCTCTGAATGGAGGTTGATGCGGGTTTAAGCTATCTTTACGACGCCGACGGTAACATTATCCTGACGTTCGTTATTCACTCGACGAATGGCAAAGAGAATCGCTTCCGCAATGTTATCCGCCGTGGTCTGGCAACCAAAACTAAGCAGTTCTTCGAGAGCCTTGTGCTCTAAGGTAAAAATGCCATCGCTCGCAGCGATGATGATGTCTCCGGGTTGTAGCTCGGTCGGGTGCTCGGGCAAATCCACGAGAGCAAGAGGATAGCCTAGCACTGCACTTTGAAGCGTGTGGCGCTCGGGATGACGAGCTGCCTCTTCTGGCGTCATGAGGCCTTGGCGCACGCGATTTTCTAAAATGGGGGTCAGGGAATGATCTGCATTGAGACGCATGAGCTGGCCGTTGCGATGCAGAAAGAGCGGCGAATCCCCCACGCTGATCCATTCCATCCGTCGATGCGAGATGCGCACCGATAGCATCGTGGTACCCATCGGTGGAGCGACACTGGGCATGCGGGCTGTAATGAGGCCGATGGTTTCATTCGCTGCATCAAGAGCACTTCGCAGGCGAAAAGCCGGACTGCCCTGCTGTTCATGAAAAGCACGCACGAAGGCATTCACGGCGATGTAACTCGCCACATTACCTCCGGCATGAGCCCCAAGCCCATCCCCAACCACCAAAAGCAACCGCTGAAGCGAGGGCTCTCCTGGTTCGGCAGCATCAGCGTAAGCGTAGTAGTCCTCTTGATTTTCCCTTTTGCCCCGATACTGCCTAGCAGAGAAATCTTGCTCCTGCACAAAAGGCGGAGAGTAGATGGCAGCATCAGGCATGGCAGCGAAATCCTAGCATGAGGTCATTCGTAGGAAAATCGAAAGATGGTGGTGTGTAGATAAGTCTCACCGGGACGCAAAGTAGCGCTGGGGAACTGCGGTTTATTGGGGCTATCGGGAAACTTTTGGGTCTCTAGACAAAAGCCATGCCGCTTGGCATACACATGGCCCGATTTACCTACCGTACCTTTCAGGTGATTGCCTGTGTAAAGCTGAACGCCAGGATCCGTCGTGTGCACTTCCATGATGCGGCCACTTTTCGGCTCGCGGACACGGGCGGCGAGTTTCATGCCCGAACCATTCAACACATAGTTGTGATCGTAACCGAGACCTTGCTGCAAAGGCTTAAAGGGAGCTTCGATGCGATCTCCGATCAGATGTGGTTGGGTGAAATCCAATGCCGTTCCCACAAGATTTTCCAGTTCCCCCGTGGGAATGAGGTCGTTATCCGTCGCTGTGAAACGATCTGCAGGAATCATGACCTCATGCCCCAACACATCACCACTGCCCTCACCCGCTAGATTAAAGTAACTGTGATTCGTCAAGTTCACCACCGTCGGTTTATCTGTGGTGGCTCGGTAATCGATGCGCAAGGCACCTTCCTCCGTAAGGGTGTAAGTGACGGTGCAATCAAGCTTCCCTGGAAAGCCCTCTTCACCATCCTCACTGGTATAGCTCAGCTCCAGAGCCTGTGCCGTTTGATCAATCCGAGGCTTCCAGACTTTTTGATCAAAGGCAACTCGACCTCCGTGGATATGGTTTTTCCCAGAATTAGCAGTCACCTGATACTCTGCCCCATCCAGCATGAATGCAGCACCGCCGATGCGATTGGCATAGCGTCCGGTGATACAGCCAAAATGAGGATGCTTGCCCAAGTAAGGCTCCAGAGAATCAAAACCGAGCACGATATCCGAGAGCTTTCCTGCCCGATCCGGCACCTTCAGCGAGACGATGATGCCACCCCAGTCCGTGATGCGTGCCTCCATGCCGCGACGGTTGCGCAGCGTATGAAGCATGACGGGCTCACCCATCGGAGATTTTCCCCAGGGCTCGGAGGTAATGGTGGCATGGCTGGAAAGGAGGGACATGGCAAAAAGGCAAAAGGCGATGACGCAGGGTTTCATGAAAAGGCGGTGTGACTGTCGTCCGTCTGGGCTAGTTCTCAGATCACCGCGCGGCAGACAAGACAAAAAATATGTCTCCATAGAATCGCCAGGCACTCATGCCGCAGACTCACTTCTTGGGAGGCGCGGGCGGCAGCCAAGCTTCGGGAGCACCTGCTTTCTGCAGGACATCTCTCAAGATGATCGGGCGGCCTTGCTGACGTTTACTTTCCTGGGCAGCTTCCATGAAGGCATAGATTTCCAGCGTCTGACGTGCCGTGAGAGGAGGCTGGCGCGTTTGGAAGAATTTGATAATCTCACGCAGAAGCGGGGTGTAATCGCCTTGGCTGGCCTGCTCGGTGATCTTTTCTTGGCCGAAGCGGATCAACTTGTAGTCCGTCGAGCCCATGGGCAGCGTGTGCAGGGCATAAAGCGTACCGAGGCGACCACCTTCCCACAGTCCCGTCACCACGGAGACATCCGGCGCTGAGGTGCGCTCGACGGAAAGGCATCCCGAGCCCATGACGGTGAAGAGAGCCTCTGCGCTGTGAATCCCATAAAAAAAGAGATCGGGATGATGAGGTAGCACGGGCGCAGGCCCATAAGACAATGCGGCACGCGCCGCTAGTTTCTCCGAGTTAGCCACCTCGACGACTCCAGGCCACCAGCGGGTCGCTGAGGCACTCAGAAGCGGGACCTTGGCAGCCTCAGCCAGCTTGTAGATCTCCACGGCGTCCTTCAGGCTTGCGGCGACAGGCTTGTCGAGGAACAAAGGCTTGCCGCAGACGATGACCTGCTTGGCCTGGTCCAAATGCGGGCGACCATCAACGCTAAGGATCATCACAGCATCTGTCGCGGCACAGACCTCGGCGATGCTGCCCAGCATCTTAACGCCAAACTTATCCCGCAACGTGGCAGTAAAGCCTTCGATGCGCGAGCTACTCTCTGGCAAATCAGGGCTGGCGCAGGGAAAGGCGGCCACGACACGCGCTCCTGGCACATGGTTGGGGTTGGCAGGATCATTCAAGCGCAGAGTAAACTGCTCGCTATGGGAAGTATCCAGCCCGATAAGGCCAATGCGAAGATTATCAGCCATGGCAGAGACGGTGGGCAAAAAGGCCAGCCAAAAGAAGTAGAAAAAATGAAATCTCTGAAAAAACATGGGCCACACAAACAAGGTGGAATGAGGTTCTAATTCAGCGGCTCCAACTCGGGCAGCAAGAAGATACCGTCTTTGCGGATCAGTTTACCGTCGAACCAAATCTCACCACCGCCATAGTCAGGGCGTTGGATATTGACCAAATCCCAGTGCACTTGACTCCGATTGCCATTGTCCGCGATGCCTTCGTAGGCCTGACCTGGCGTGAAGTGGAAGCTGCCTGCGATCTTTTCATCGAAGAGAATGTCGCGCATCGGCTCGCGAATCTCCCGATTGAAGCCAATCGCGAATTCGCCGATGTAACGAGCACCCTCATCACTATCGAAGATTTTGTTAATCGCCGCCGTGTTATTCGAAGTGGCGTTGATGATCTTGCCTTTGGAAAACTCAAGCTTAACCTGATCGAAAGCTATTCCCTGGTAAATCGTCGGGGCATTGTAGCTAATCACTCCTTCGACGCTGTCTTTCACAGGAGCACTGAAGACCTCACCATCGGGAATGTTATGCCGCCCGCCACAGACGATGGACTTCAAGCCTTTCAGGCTAAAGCGGAGGTCAGTTCCAGGGCCAAGGATGTGCACGTCCTTGGTGCGATCCATCAGCTTCTTCAGCTGATTCATGGCAGGGATGAGCGCGGCGTAGTCGAGCAGGCAGACTTTGAAAAAGAAATCCTCAAAGCTCTGCGTGCTCATGCCTGCCTGCTGGGCCATCGCACTCGTGGGCCAGCGCAGCACGCACCAGCGTGTGTTGTTCACCCGCTCATTCATGAAGGGCCGCATCCTCGCCATCACCATCTTCATCTTCTCTGCTGGGACATCACTGTTTTCCGTGATGTTATTGCTGCCGCGCACGGCGATGTAGCAATCCATTTTTTTCATCAGTTCCAGCTGATGCTCGGCGATGACATCATACTGAGCCCCCGTGGCGTGCAGCATCATTTCGCGAGTCACCGTGGTATCATGCAGATGAATGAGGGGATGCGCCTTGGCGTGGACGACAGCTCGAATCATAGCCTGGGCGACGGAGGCAGGGACATCAAAGCAATCGATCCACACATAGTCTCCTTTTTTGACCTGTGTGGAATAGCTGACGAGCGTGCGTGCAAGTTGGTCGATGCGGGGGTCGTGCATGATCGGTTATAAACGTGGGCTGCTTCCAGGGTAAATCGGTTTTTCGCAAAGGAATCCGAAGGATTTGGGTGGGCAGAATCTTTGCGCTCGAGAGGTTTTCCACAAAGCCATCCCTGGCTTTTGAATAAAGAAGTTGAGGAAGATGAAAAAACCTTTTGCGCATCGTCGAAGTCCTGCCATCATCCGCGCCCCTTCGACATGGCAAGGCTTGGTAGCTCAGTCGGTAGAGCAGGGGATTGAAAATCCCCGTGTCGGCGGTTCGATTCCGTCCCAAGCCACCATTCGCAGGTTTTAAAGAGCCATTCCACCCGCTCCGGCTCGCCTGCTGGAGCAGCCCGTCCCCACAAAAGCCGATGAAAGCTGAACTCGTCGAACAAGCCGCCCAGATCGTCAAAGATCCCCCGATCCTGATCAACATGGTCTCCAAGCGCGTGAAGCAGCTGAATAGCGGCCGCTCACCCCTCGTGGAGCGTCGTCCAGGCCTACGGGATGCTGACCTTGCCTTGCTGGAAATCATCCAGGGCAAGATCAAGCTCGAAGACCTGCAGGGAGACTAATGATCCGCTGGGCGGCCCACTGACCGCCGCCTTATGAGCAGTAGCAACATCCAGGAGATCGCCACCAACCGCAAGGCGCTGAGAGATTACAACATCTTGCAGCACTACGAAGCTGGAGTGGAACTGAGAGGCACGGAGGTTAAATCCATTCGCGAGGGTCGCCTCAACATCAGTGATGCCTTCGCCCGTATTGAGCGCGGCGAAGCCTGGATGTACAACCTAGACATCCAACCTTACGATCGTGCCAACGGATTCACCCAACACGAACCACGCCGCACTCGACGCCTGCTGCTGAACAAACGAGAAATCCTCAAACTCGCCGGAGAAACCCAGCAAAAGGGGCTAGCCCTGCCGGTGCTGCGCGCCTACTGGAAAGACGCTCGTGTGAAAATCGAACTCGGCCTCGGACGTGGTCGGGACAAAGGTGATCAGCGCGAGGCATTGAAGGAAAAAGAAGCCAAACGTGAAGCGCAAAGAGTTGTCGCTAGATTCAACGATCGTGGTCGCCATTGAGGATGGCGTTGCCTTCTTGCTCTGACCGAACTATGCAAACGCCACTTATCACCGCCATGGACAAGCATTACATCTGGGACGCCTATTTCGCTGAACTCTTCGATTCCTGCGTGCAGGAGTATGACGATGGCAACAAGGACTACACGGCCTGGTTCACCGATGAAGATGTAGAGTACCTGCAAGCGATTGGCTGCCGTGAGCGTGAGCTTTTCGACTTCGTTGAAGACCACTGCGTGTCCGATGGCCAAGATCCCACCGCCACGACCGCCCTGCTCATCACCGCCGTGCGTCGTGACTACTTCCTGACCATTCAGAAAGGGGTGCCAAGCACACGCATCATCCCTCCCACAGAATTGCCTGCCAAAACCGCAGAGGTCGAAGGCATCGCTTGGTTGCCACGACTGATCGTGAAGGCACGTGCCAAGCTACGCGGAGAGATGGACCCCGACACCATGTATGGCTGTGGCGGCGATCGCGCGTTCCTCTCGAAGTATGACATTCACCCTGCTGACTTCCTCCGCCATGTGTGGGCGGCAGGTGACGATGATGCCAAGATCATCGCTTACGTGAAGTCGCGCCAAGCTTGATGTGGACGACTTACGTCGTGGTGGAGCTAAGGGGATTCGAACCCCTGACCTTCTCATTGCGAACGAGACGCTCTACCAACTGAGCTATAGCCCCGAAAGAATCACGCCGAAGGAATTACAGGGGATTGCGGGAGTGTCCAACTCAAATTCAGGCTCCTCACTCGATGCCTCGTCTGACAGACACTTTGAGAATCGGGCTAGCTTTGGGGAGGGTTCGAGATCACCTCAACATCTTCCTTTACCTTCCACTCGATCCACCGTTCAGGCCAGTGCAGGGACACCCAGGGTAGGCAGACTTGGCCTGCACGATGGAGTCACTTCCCCCTGGATTTGATCTTGCTTGTCTGCTGGGATGCGGAACTCTCCGGGCCGCTAGCCCCTCATGATTGCCGTTTTTCCTATGCTGCTCGCTGCTGCCCCACCCTCCCCTACAGGACTCGCCGCCATCGGAGAATTCCTCGCCACCGGAGGCTACGTCATGCTCATGATTGTGCTCTGCTCGTTCCTCTCCGTCACGATCATGATTTCCGCTTGGCTACGGCTGCGGGATCATTTGGTGCTGCCGATCAATGTGATGAGCCAGCTCAGATCCCTGCCCAGCTATGCGACCAAAGGTGATATCAAGCCCCTTCAAGAGTTCTTGGAGCGCGATGATTCTCTGGTGGCCAAGCTAGGCTCACTCGCCATCAGCGGCACCTTTTCTTCGCGCCAAGAGTGCGTGGATACCCTGACCGCACGGGCCAAGGAAGAACTTCACCATCTGGAGCGCGGCATCCCGATGCTGGAGGTCATGGTCACCGTGGCTCCGCTGCTAGGCCTGCTAGGCACCACGGCAGGTCTGGTGGGAATGTTCTCCGCCTTCGGCAGTGAGGCGGGGCCTGACACCACTGAGGTCGCGCGCGAAATTGGTGTAGCGCTACGGTGTACCATCGCGGGACTGTTTGTGGCTGTGCCTTCGGTTGTCGCCCACACCTACTTCGTGCGCCGACTCGATACTATCGGCGTGCGGCTGGAATCCATCATGCACGAGACGATCCAGACTTTCTTCGCCCACTTCGAGGTAAAACGTGGCGGCTCCAGCAGCGAGCGCCCTTGATTTGTCAGCACCGCACCGCCCATGCAGCTGAACCTCCGTCCCCGCCGCCGTCCGGTCCCCGCCATTCCCATCGTGTCGCTGATCGACATCATGGTCATCCTGCTGATTTTCTTCATCGCCACGACCACCTTCCGTGAAAAGAAAATGGAGGTGAAGATCAACCTGCCCGAATCCAAGAGCATGGGTGCCGCCGCTCCGTCCGAGGAAGTCCGCAAGTCCATCATGGTCACCCCGAACAAAGAAGTGTTTCTCGACGGCAATTCCACCACGCCCGAGAAGCTGGGAGAGGCGCTGATTCGCCTGAAGGAGACGAACCCCAACACCAAGCTCGAACTACAAGCCGACACCGAGACCCCGCTGGGGCTGCTGATGCAAATCTGGGATGCCCTTCGCTCGGCAGGATACTCGGTGAACGACGTGCCCGCCCGCATCCAGCGCCCAGGCCAAGGCTGAACCTCAGGCCTCGCCAGAGCGGCTGCGATGCTCACTGGGTCGCCAGCCGATCCATTTCTTGAAGGTGTTGCTGAAGACAAAGGGGTTTTGATACCCCACCGCATGGGACACGGTCTCGATCTTCAGGTTCGTCGTGCTCAGCAGCTCGCAGGCCTTTCTCATGCGCAGCCAGGTCACATGGTGCATGGGCGTGCGGCCCAGCGCCTTTCGACATAGGCGACGCAAATGCTCCGCGCTGACATGAGCCTGATGAGCCAGCTCATCCAGCGTCCAGTCGTGCCCCACATCCGCCGCCACGGTTTCCCAAAGACGCCAGAGGCGGTCATCCTGCTGCCACGGCTGGGCAAAGCGCTCCACGTAATTCTGCACCAGCTCCACCCAGTGAAACATCGCGGCGGGTTTGGCCTCGTGCGCCGCCTCCTCGATCAGTCCCTCCACCGCCGCATACAGGGCATGCCCCTGGAAAGCCGCCATGAGCGGAGAGCTGCTGCTCAGGATCGGCTGCTGACCCACCGCATGCTCATAGCGAACCCAACAGCAGCGCCAGGGTTTGCCTTTCACTGCCTCAAAGGCATTCACCATGAAGGGCGGAAGCGCCACGGCCATGCCCGCGCCGCACTTCTGCCAGCGCCCATCCACCAGCACCCGCCCTTCCCCACTCAGGCAGGCCAGGAAATACAGCCCGCTTTGGTGCATCCGCACGATGCGGTAGGGGGCCTGCGCCGTCATGATACCCGCGTGGCAGATGCGATGCGTTTTCAGCGTAGCACAGACCGGCGCGCCACGAATCCAGGAGCGATTGTCTTCAGCACTCACGCGGACCACGCGATATTCCGTGCCTGCGCCGAGGGTGTGCGTTTCGGATAGTTCCTGGATGGCAGCTGGAGCGTGCATGACGGCTGGATTGATGATTAATGACTCACGATTTATGATTTCAAACACGAGTCACGCTTCGCGACGAGGCCAAATCATAAATCCAAAATCGCAAATCATAAATCACCATGCCCAACCCTTGGACCGGAATCGGAAACCCCTACACCAAACAAGAAGTCGTGGACCGCTTGAAGGCGACTCTCGCGAAAGGTGAGCCCATCATCGCCGCCGGAGCAGGCACGGGCATCAGCGCCAAGTTCATCGAAAAAGGCGGCGCAGACCTCATCATCATCTACAACAGCGGACGCTACCGCATGATGGGCCACGGCAGCACCTGCGGGCTCATGGCTTATGGCGATGCCAACGCCGTGGCCATGGAAATCGGTGAGTATGAGGTACTGCCCGTGGTGAAAGAGATCCCCGTCATCTGCGGCGTGCATGCCACCGATCCTCGCCGCCGCATGTGGCATTGGCTGGGCCGGGTGAAAGAGATGGGCTTCTCCGGCGTGAACAACTTCCCCACGCACACCATCGTGGACGGCCACTTCCGCGGCGTGCTGGAGGAGACCGGCATGAGCGTGAAAAAGGAATTTGAGATGGTCGGGCTCGCCAGCCGCATGGACCTCTTTTCCATCGTGTATGTCGCCACACCAGAAGAAGCCATCGAGATGGCGAAAAACGGCGCGGATGCGGTCATCGCCCACGTCGGCACCACGGTCGGTGGCAGCATCGGCGTGGTGAAGGCCGTGGTGGACTGGGATCACACGGTCAAAGTCTCGCAGGACATCATTGATGCCGCGAAGAGCGTAAACCCGAACATCTTCACCCTGACTCACGGCGGCCCGATCAACACGCCAAAGGACGTGGAATACATCCTCAGCAAAACCACGGCGGATGGCTTTGTCGGAGCTTCCAGCCTGGAGCGCATGGGCGTCGAGGATTCCCTGACGAACCTGACTCGCGAATTCAAGAAGGTGCCGAAGCCCTGACCCCTGGGGTCATTCGCGTGACCCTGGTGTGATCTTCAGCTCCAGCGCCTTGCCCTCCCTCAGCACCGTGATGCTGGTGGGCATGCCGATCTTCAGCTCTCCCATCAGGCTCGTGTAGTCATAGATGTTCAGCACGTCTTTGCCGCCGAGCTTGATGATGATGTCGCCGCCCTTCACGCCGCCTTTGGCCGCCGGGCCGATGGGCGAGACGCCGCTGAGCTTCACGCCCTTGGTATCGCCCTGCGCATAGTCCGGGATGGTGCCCAGGTAGGCGCGTAGCCCCCCGCGCGTGCCTTGGCTTTTCGGAGCCTCCATGGCCACGTAATCGGGATTGCTGTCCGCCGTAGCGATGCTGCGGGCGATCAGGCCCATGAGCTTGGCGATCTTCGCCGCGTTTTCGTAGTCGATCTTTTCCGCCGTGTCGCTGGGCATGTGGTAGTCCGCGTGGCTGCCGGTGAAGGCGTTCAGTGTCGGAATGCCGCGCAGGTAAAAGGTGGTGCTGTCGGTGGGAAGATGCGCGTCGTTCTGCGTCGTGATGGGCAGGCCGATGGGCGCATTGCGCTTCTCGATCTCCTTGGCCCACCAGGAGCTGGAACCCACGCCCTGAAGGACCAGCGTCTTTTGGAAACGCCCGATCATGTCCATGTTCAGGCAGGCGGCGAACATGCCCGTCAGCTTGCCGTTTGGATCGCCACGGAACATCTTGGCCAGGGACTCGACAAAGTGATTGCTGCCCAGCAGGCCGAGCTCTTCACCGCTCCAGGCCGCGAAGATGACATCACGCGTGAGCTGGATTTTGCCCTGCTTCTTCAGGTCCGCCAGATACTGGGCGATCTCGATCACGCCAGCCACGCCGCTAGCGTTATCATCCGCGCCGTGGTGGATCTTGTTCAGGTCATCTCCCTTGGCGCGCGAGTTGCCGCCGCCTTTGTTGCCTAAGTGATCGATGTGCGCGCAGACGATCAGCGGAGCCACGTGCGGGTCCGGGTTCGCCTTGGCAGGCAGCACCCCGAGCACATTGCGGCCTGTTTTTTTCTCCTGACGAATGTCAATCGTGGCCGCCAGCTGGAGCTTGCCGCACTCGATGCCGCCCATGAGGTTGCCGGTGTCCAGCTTATCTTGGAGTTCCTTCAGGGTCTTGCCCGCAGGTTTCAAAAGTTGGTTAGCTAGCGCATCGGTGACGCTGATGGCTGCGATGCCCGAGGTGGCCAGCGAGGCGTCAAAGCTCATCGGCACGAGCTGGTCCACGACCTTGCTGTTCGGGCCGCTGGCGATGATCAGCCCCTTGGCTCCCTTTTGCCGCGCCACGAGCGCCTTGTGCCGCAGGCTGGCGTAGCGCGTCAGATCATCGCGGCGTTCCTTGGCGATACCCTCCGGCATGTAGCGCAGCACCAGCACCCATTTGTCCTTCACCTCCAAGTGCGCGTAGCTGCTGTAAGGCTCCAGGCTTTTGCCATCGGCACCCGTGGCTTCATCGGGCGTCTCGATGCCGTATCCGGCAAAGACAATTGGCGCCGCCTGCACCTCACCGAGCTGGCTGAAGGACAGCGGACGCCACTCCAGATCGGCCTTGAAGGAAGTCTCGCCCAACTTCAGCGCGTTCTTGTCTCCGAGCGCCACACCGGCGGTGAAGTCAAAGGGCTCGAACCAGCCCTCATCTCCATAAGGCTGAAGGCCGAGGCCTTGAAAAACATCTGCCACATACTGCGTGGCCAGCTTTTCGCCGTTGGTGCCTGTGAGACGGCCTTCGAGCTCATCACTGGCCAGGTAGGTCACGTGCTGGCGGAGATCGGCGGGGTTAATGTCCGCCTTGGTGAGAGACACATCCGGCGTCTTGACCTGCTTGCGTTGATTGGCCGTTGACCCGATTCCAAGCGCCGCTCGCGCATGGTCATGATCCCAATCCGCCATGAAAATCTGACTCTGTCCGTTCGCCGTGCGGCCACTGGTCCAGGAGAGTTTTTTCCCATCTGGCGTGAAGACTGGCAGGCCGTCAAAGCCATCGGTCGTCGTCACCCGCACCGGCGCTTTTTCCCCCTTCGCATCCACCAGGTAGAGCTCGAAATTGGCGAAGCCGTTCAGGTTCGTCGTGAAGATCAAATACTCCCCGCTGGGGTGAAAGTAGGGTGCCCAGCTCATCGCGCCCAGCTTCGTCAGCTGACGCGGGTCGCTGCCGTCCGTGTTCATGCTCCAGACCTCGGCCACATCGCCTTTGGGCGTGAAGCGCCGCCAGCAGATGCGCTTCCCGTCCGCGCTGAAAAACGGCCCACCATCGTAGCCGGGCACGTCGGTCAGTTGCTTGACGTTGGAGCCATCCGCATCGGCCAGGTAGAGGTCCATGAAGTACTGCTTGTCGATCTTCAGTCGCTCCTGGTCCTCCTTGGACAGCTCCTTTTCATAAGCCCGACGGTTGCTGGCGAACACCATCTTCGTGCCATCCGGCGACCATCCCCCTTCCGCATCGTAGCCGCGCGTCTGGGTGAGGTTTTTCAGCGACTTGTCCACCAAACTGTATTCCCAGACCTCGTAGCTCTCATCGTAGTCCCACGAGTACTTTCGCACGCGGCTGGTCTCGCGGTCCTTGTATTCGGCAGCCTGCAGCTCCTTGGACTTCGGGTCCGTGTGGGTGCTGGCGAAGAGGATGCGCTTTCCATCCGGGTGGATCCACGCGCAGGTGGTCTTTCCCATACCGGGGGAGATGCGCTCCTGGTCGCCTGTCTCCAAGTCCATCAGGTAGATCTGGTAAAAAGGATTCCTTGGTTCGCGCTCCGACTGAAAGACCATCTTCGTGCCATCCGCGCTGAAGTAACCCTCCCCGGCCCGGCGGCCTTCGAAGGTAAGCTGACGGATGTTGTTCAGGAAATTCGACTCCGACTGGGCAGAGGCAGCAAGAGCAGCAGTCAGGCAAAAGGCAAAGGTCAGGCGCATGGGTGAAAGAGCAGTGTTAATACGCACCAATCCGCCCAATGCAGTCAAGAACCCATCAGCACGGCTCACCGTAGTGGGGCGGGCAGGAAATCCCAGTCGAGCACCATTTTTTCCGTCAGGGCCTTTTTCAGCTGGAACTCAACCTGCTTCAATGCGGGATCGCCGGCGAGGTTGTGCAGCTCTCCGGGGTCTTTTTCCAGATCGTAGAGCTCAAAGGTAGGCCGAGGAGAGGTGAAGTAGGTCTTGGTGTGCTCAGTACTCAACCGTGACTCGGCGTGCGCGGCTTCGATCTGCTGCCAGGAAGGATCCCCGGCACTGTCCACGGGCTTGATCGCCCCGTGGGGCGTGCAGTTGTAGATGAGCTTGTAGCGGTCGCTGCGCACGCAGCGGGCGAGGTCAAAAACGTTCGCACTGATGTCGGGCTTCATGCCACCATCGCCGCCGTGCGGGCCACGCTCCGCAAAGATGTGCTGGCGCGGCGCAAAGGGCTGGCCACGCAGTTGCTTCAGGAAGCTGACGCCACTCATGCTAGGCAGCGGTGGGATGCCCGCTGCGTCCAGCATCGTCGGGGTGAAGTCTTCGCCCGAAAGCAGGTTGTGGGCTTTTTGCCCCGGCTTCACGACACCCGGCCAGCGGATGATGCAGGGCGTGTTGAGGCCGGGATCGGTGAGGTAGCCTTTGCCGTGTGGCATGGCCATGCCGTTGTCGCCGATGAAAATAACAAGCGTGTTCTGGGCAAGACCGCGCTGCTCCAGCACATCGAGCACGGCTTTCACATCCTCGTCCAGGTGCTCCACCTCTTGAAGATACTTCGCCAAGTCCTCACGCACGCCGGGCAAATCCGGCAGATGCGGCGGCAGAGTGATCTTGGCGGGATCGAGCCGACCTTTGGATGAAACGGTGTCCCAAGGATGGTGAGGATCGCTGAAACCAAGCCAAAAGAACCAGGACTTTTCTTTCGGCACTCGATCCAAAAAGGAGGCCAGCTTGCCGCCGAAGTCCTTCATGCCGCCCTTTTCCTCCACGTAATCGGCGCGCTGCTTGAAGGTGCGCAGGTTTTCACGATCCATGAGACCGCCCATCACCGGAGAAGCACGCTTCATGCCCGGCTTTCCCGTCGAGGGGCCATCCAGATGGTAGCTGCGGCCTGCGATGCCCGTGTAATAGCCGCCTTTCTCCCGCAAGAGATCAGGCAGCGCTGGCACATCCGCGGGCAAGGGCGAAGTGAAACGCACCATGCGCACCGCCACTGGACTGCGGCCGGTCATGAGAGCGGCGCGGGACGGTACGCACTGCGGACAGGAGGTGAAAAAGCGGTCGAAGCAGATGCCCTCCGCCGCTAGCCGATCCAGCGTGGGGGTGCGCACGTCCGGATTTCCGTAGCAACCCAGGTAGGGCACGCTGTGGTCATCGGAGAGCAAAAACAAAAGGTTCGGCCGCTCCGCGCCGAGAAGAGTGAGCAGCGGGCAAATCAAGACAAGGAAAAGGAAGCGAAACATGGTGTGCCCCGGGAACGAAGGCCGATGGGAAAACTTCGTGGAAAAGCAGTGGCTCGGGCGGCAAGATCACCCCCATGGCCGCCCTGCCGCATGATTTGACCGAAACCACCTTAGATGGCCCCAAGACCCGTCGCTGGGTCGTGGAGGCTCATGAATGCGCCGAGATGCGCACGCACCGCATCGCCCGTCTGGGTTTTGATGAAGCGTTGCCTCCCTACCGCCGGGTGCGCATGAGCCCAACAGGCAGCTTTGTGCTTGCCTGTGCCAGCGGGGAGGGCTCGATCCTGTTGGATGGTCGCTGGCAACGGGTGCGGCCTGGCATGGTCTGCCTGGCTCCGCCACGTGTGTTAAATGCCTTCGAGGCCAGGGGTCCCAGCAAATGGCGCTTTGCCTGGGTTCGCTATGAGGAGCCCAGCTTTGTCGTGCCGCTGGTCGGGGCGGCCTCCCCCGTGATTCCAGGCACTGCGGCCGAGGACGTCCTGCGACTCGTCACCGGACTGCGTGCCGAGTGGGAAGGTGAACGTGAGCCCCGCCTGCTGCATCATTGGCTGGAGCTGCTGCACGCCACCCTGCGACGCATCGCTCAGCCTTGGCGCAGCAAAGAACCCCGCGTGGCCCGCCTCTGGGCAGATGTGGAGCAGGACCTGCAGCACGACTGGACGCTGGCCGAACTGGCGCACCGCAGCCACTGCAGCCCGGAGCATTTACGCCGCCTCTGCCTGAAGGAGCTAGGCCGCAGCCCCATGCAGCACCTGACCTGCCTGCGCATGGAATACGCTCGCCGACTGCTGGAACAGGATTCGGACAAACTGGAAACCGTGGCCGAACGCGTGGGCTATGCGAATGCCGCCATCTTTTCTCGCGTCTTCCGCCGCTGGGTCGGCATTGCTCCTGGCGAATATCGCGGTGGCATCTCCCCATGAAGGTCGCCTCGCGGCGCCGCGCCGGATCGCCCCTTCAGGGCTTCGTGACGGCTCTGACTGCCCTGGGACTTTGTCCCAGGCTGAGATGGGCCAGGCCGTTGGCCCTGAAAATGAGCCGAATCGTGGATACCTGAAGCAGCAAGCCAACCCAGCCCACTCCAGCGCCAAAGGCGCGAGCCATCCCAGTACATGGCCTCTTCCAAGGATCGCGCACGAGGCACTGCCCTCAAGAAGGACCATCACCCTCGCCGTGCCCGAATGCCCACTCCAGCGCCAAAGGCGCGAGCCATTTCAGCCCAGGGCAACGCCCTGGGGAACGGGGGCGAGACGAGACCTCTTGAGCCCTGAAGGGGCGACCCATGCAGCGCGGCGACATGGAGGACACGCTTGCTTTTTCAGGCAGACAGCCATCACTGCAAGGCATGAACGTGAAACACCTCTTCATCTCCCCCGAGCACAACTTTTTCGGCCACCATGGCCAACCCGCTGGCCAAGCCCCAATGATCGCGGTGCCGGAGGTGGAATGCGTCGCGGGCAAAGGGCTGAAAGGCGACCGCTTCTTTGGCTGGAAAGAGAACTACAAGGGGCAGGCCACCTTCTTCTCCCTGGAGGTCTATGAATCTCTCTGCGCACGGTTCAGCGTGCATGACCTCCCCCCCTCCGTCTTCCGCCGGAACATCATCGTGCAAGGGGCCGACCTGAATGCGCTCATCGGCCAAGAATTCGAGATCCAGGGCATCCGCTTTCTCGGCACCGAGGAAAGTCGTCCCTGCTACTGGATGAACGAGGCCTTCGCGCCTGGCGCGGAGGAGGCGATGAAAGGACACGGCGGTCTGCGCGCCAAAGTGCTCAGCGATGGCGTGCTGCGTTGCGACTGAAGATCGCGTCTCTTGGACACGACCGAACTGGGGAAAACTCAGCTCTGCAGGGTCTCGACCCGCATCCAGCTTGGTTCACCGCGCACGCAGTCCAGCGCGCGGATGGCCGACAGGGCGTCCTTCATGTCACCGAGCTTGGCATCGTGAATCATGAGCACAAGGAAGGTCTGGCCACTGGTGTCCTCCAGGTCTTCCGGCTGGATCATGGAGGAAATGCCGATGCTGCGCTTGCCGAGTTCGGCCGCCACCTGAGCGAGCACGCCAGGCTCATCCGCCACAGTAATGCGCAGGTAGTAGTGGGAGACGGTGTCATCCACCGGCTTGCTCTTGCCATAGAGGCCATGCGGAACAAAGCCGCTGTGACGTGCGCCATAGACCAGCGTGGCAGCGGCCTCACACAGGTCACTGATGACGGAACTGCTGGTCGGGTCCTGACCAGCACCGCGGCCATAAAAAAGCGTCTCGCCCACAATGTCACCATTCACCAGCACGGCATTGAAGCTGCCGCTGACACTGGCCAGCACATGGCTCAAAGGCACCAGCGTGGGCTGGGTGCGTACCTCAACGAGGCCCTGGTCATCCGCGCGGATGACAGAGAGGAGCTTGATCGTGTAGCCGAGACGGCGAGCGAACTTGAAATCAGCGATGTCGATCTTGTCCACGCCCTCGACATGGACGCAGCTCTGGGGAATCCAAAAGCCGTAGCTGAGGGAGGCGAGGATGATGGCTTTGTGCGCCGCATCCCAGCCGCTAACGTCCAGGGTGGGGTCAGCCTCCGCGTAGCCTTTTTCTTGAGCCTCGCGAAGGGCATCAGCATAGCTCAATCCTGCCTGACTCATGCGGGTCAGGATGTAATTGCAGGTGCCATTGATGATGCCGTGAATGGAGAGGATGCGGTTGCCCACCAGCCCTTCCTGCAAGACCTGAATGATGGGAATGCCACCCGCGACGGCTGCTTCAAAGTAAATCGGCACGCCGCATTGCTCGGCGAGGGCGAAGAGCTCTTGGCCACGCTCAGCCAAAAGCGCTTTGTTGCCCGTGACGACGATTTTTTTCGCCCGCAGGGCGGCGCACACGAGGTCATAAGCGGTGGTGGTGCCACCGATCAGTTCGACGACAACCTGGATCTCAGCGTCTTCGATGAGGTCCTGCCAGCGCGTGCTCACCATCTCCACCGGTAGGCTGACATCTCGGGCTCTCGCCACATCCCGAACCACAACCCGCTTCACCCGAATGTCCGCCCCGGTGCGCTGGACGATGATGTCACGGTTTTTGTCGAGATTTTTATAAACGCCAGCGCCGACATTACCCAGACCGGCGAGGCCGATGTGGATGGTGCGGGGTGCAGCGTGGGAGGAGACTGGCATGGTCGCGAAGGGAGGAAAAGGCGAAAGCCTAAGCTTACGCCACCAGGGTCTGTTCGCGGGCGGGGCCGACACCGAGGAGGCTGACGCGGGCTCCGGTCAGTTCTTCGACACGCTTGAGGTAGGCCTTGGCGAGCGGAGGCAGATCCTCAAAGCGAGTGATGCCGCTGAGGTCTTGTTTCCAGCCCTGATGGGTTTCATAGATCGGCTCGCAGGCCTCGATGTCTTCCACCGTGCTTGGCGGATACTGGATGACTTCTCCACGCAGCTTGTAAGCGGTACAGATCTGCACTTCATCGAGCCCGTCCAGACCATCCAGGTTGGTGATGGCCAGTTCGTCAGCACCATTGATCATGACGGCGTAGCGGACGAGCACCGCATCCAGCCAGCCACAGCGCCGGGCACGCCCCGTCGTGGCACCGAACTCGCGGCCCATGTTGTGCAGCATGTCGCCGATGGAATCATTCTCCGTGACGAAAGGACCACTGCCGACGCGGGTGGTGTAAGCTTTGCAAACCGCCACCACTTTGTCGATCATGCGGGGAGGCACGCCAGAACCGGTGCAGGCACCACCCGTCGTGGTGTTCGAGCTGGTGACGAAGGGATAGGTGCCGTGGTCGATGTCCAGGTAAGTGCCCTGAGCACCTTCGAAAAGCAGGCTCTTGCCGGCTTGGATAGCCTCGTGGCAAACCACGGCAGTGTTCGTGATGTGCGGGGCCAGTTCTTTGGCCGCCGCGAGAATCTTTTCCACGGTCTCTTCGACGGGCAGAGCCTCGATGCCAGAAGCGACGATGAACTCGTTGTTGGAGAGGATGCGTTCGCGCAATTCCACGGCGAGCTTTTCTGGGCGAGTCAGCAAAATGGCACGCAGGCCATTGCGCTCGACTTTATCTGCGTAGGCTGGGCCGATGCCGCGCCCCGTCGTGCCGATGGCTTTGGCACCGCGCCGTGCCTCGCGGGCACGGTCCAGAGCCCGGTGGTAGGGCATGACCAGGTGGCAAGTCTCACTGATCTTCAGGTTCTCGGCAGTGATCTTCACGCCTTGGCCACGGAGCTTGGCCATTTCTTCCAGAAGTCCGATGGGGTCCAAGACGACACCGTTGCCGATGACGCAGAGTTTTTCTGCCCAAAGAATGCCACTGGGGATCAGGTGGAGGATGTATTTTTGACCATTGCTGATCACGGTATGACCGGCGTTGCTGCCGCCCGCAGCACGCACGACGACATCCGTCTTTTCCGTCAGGAAATCAACGATCTTACCTTTTCCTTCATCGCCCCACTGGGCGCCGACAACAATGGTATTGGACATTTCTGAAAATCGCGGCTCAGGCCGCAGGGATTGGGGTTTGGGGGAGAAAAAGAAAGCTGCCGACCTCATCGGGCCGACAGCGAAAAATCCGGCCTTGTTAGCGCATCAGGCGGAGAGGTTCATGGCGCTGTAGATCGCGTAAGCACATCCGGCGAGCATCAAAAATGCCAGTCCATAGAGCGGGCCATAGCCGTGACTTTTCGGCTTGGGCTTCGGCCCAAAGCCGCTGCGACGGGATTTATCGATGGGCGTGGCGCCGTAGCCCGTGTGAGTCATGCTCTGCGGGGCAATGTAGGAATCTTCTTCAGCAGGTTCCTCGTCGCCGATGAAAACAACCTCAACGTGACCAATGGTGAAAACGCCGCCGTGGGCCATTTCCAGGCTCTCGACGCGCTGGCCCGTGAGGAAGGTGCCATTGGTCGAACCGAGATCGGTGAAAATCCAGGCACTGCCGTCAAAGATGAATTCACCGTGATGACTCGAGATGGAGTCGTGGGCAATGACCAGCGCATTGTCAGCAGCCCGACCCAGGGCGACGCGTTCGGAAACAAGCTCCGCTTCGCCTGTCTGGCCTTCGGGGGTGGTAAATTGGATTTTTGCCATAGCAGGGCGGGCATTTAGCAGCAGCCCCCGGCCCTGGCAAGGCTGAATCCTGAGACAAGCCTCGCAGAGATTCGAGAGTTGACGGTTCTCCGCCTTCACGCCAGCCTCGCGTCCCCATGAGATTTGCGATTTGCAACGAAACCTACCCTGCTGACTGGTCTTTTGAAAAAGTGTGCGAAGACGTGGCCTCGGCGGGCTACCAAGCCCTGGAGTTGGCCCCTTTCACCCTCAAGGAAGATCCCCGCCAGATCAGTGAAGCCGATGCGCTGCGCCTGAGCCACATCGCGACCTCCTTTGGCCTGGAAATCCTGGGCCTGCACTGGCTGCTGACCAAGCCCGCCTGGTTCCACATCACCACGCCCGATGCTCTCCAGCGCCGAGAAACGGCGAAGTTCGGTCGCCACCTAGCCCGCGTCTGCGCCATGACGGGCGGACGCATCATGGTCTGGGGCAGCCCGAAGGCCCGTAGCCTCCAGCCCGAGTGGGCCTATGAAGATGCCTTTAAACGCGCGGCAGACACCGTGCGTGAGGTCGCTGAAGAATGCGGTCAATATGGCGTCGTCATTGCCATGGAGCCACTGGGACGGAAGGAGACGAACTTCCTGAACACGGCGGAGGAAACCATCCGCCTCTGCCAGGCGGTCGATCACCCCAGCTGCAAGCTGCATCTGGATGTGAAAGCGATGAGTGATGAAGAAAAGTCCATCCCGGACATCATTCGGGATAGCAAGGACTGGTTCGTGCATTTCCACGCCAACGATCCCAACCTCCTAGGACCTGGCATGGGCGAGGTGAAATTTGAGCCCATCATCTCCGCTCTGCGTGAGGTGGACTATCGCGGATTCCTTTCCGTCGAGGTCTTTGACTACCGTCCCGGCGCCCAGCACATCGCACGCGAGAGCATGCGTTACCTGCGCGAAGTCACTGGGCTTTAGTGCAGCTCGCGCTTTAGGCGATCAGCTTCTCAATGACCTGCCCACCGATCTGCGAGAGCTGCTTGAAGCGGCCACCGTGGTAAAAGGTGAGCTTGTTGTCATCCAGTCCGAGCAGGCGCAGCAGGGTGACGTGCAAATCGCGAACGTGGTGAACCTCCTCGATGGCCTCCATGCCGCGATCATCTGTGGCGCCGATGCTGTGGCCGGCCTTGCAGCCACCGCCAGCCATCCAGATGGTCATCGCCTTGGGATTGTGATCGCGGCCGTAGGCGGTGCCGCCGCGCACGCCATTGTCCGGCGTGCGGCCGAATTCACCGCACCACACGATCAGCGTGTCATCGAGCAGGCCGCGCTGTTTCAAATCGGTGATGAGCGCCGCGATGGGCTGATCCACGCCGCGGATGAGATTGCCGTGGGCCCGCTCGATGTAGTCGTGGCTGTCCCAGGTGCCGTTGTAGAGCTGTACAAAGCGCACGCCCTTCTCGACGAGCTTTCGGGCGAGCAGGCATTTGCGCCCAAACGCGTCCGTGGTGTCCTTGCCGATGCCGTAAAGCTCCTTGGTCTTCGCATCCTCCTTATCGAGATCAATGACCTCCGGCACCTGCATCTGCATGCGAAAGGCCAGCTCGTAGTTGTTCATGCGAGCCTTCAGTTCGTCGTGCCAGGGATGCTCCTCGGCGTGTTTGGCATTCAATTTGCCCAGCAGATCGAGATTCGCCCGCTGATGCTCCGGTGTGATGCCCGGCGGCGGTTGCAGATCGAGAATGGGCGATCCTTTGGCCCGCAGCGCGGTGCCCTGAAAGTGCGCGGGCAGGAAGCCATTGCCCCAGTTGGCGCTGCCGCCCTGCGGGTAGCTGATCTCCGGTAATACGATAAAGCCAGGCAGATCCTGATTCACCGAGCCGAGGCCATACGTCACCCAAGAGCCGATGGCTGGATCACCGCCGAAGCGGTTGCCGCAGTTCATTTGGTACATGGCGGTGGGATGATTCACCGAATCGACCTGACAACCGCGATAAAAGCAAAGTTCGTCCGCTACTTTCGCGAGGTGCTGCCACGGCTCGCTCATCCAGGCGCCGCTCTGGCCGTGCTGCGCAAAGGCGAACGGCGATTTCACGTAGTAGCGTTTTCCGCTCTCCATCGCCGACTTCATCTTTCCCTCACGCACGAACTCCTTCAGATGGAGCTTTTCGAGCGCGGGCTTCGGGTCAAAGCAGTCGATGTGGCTTGGACCGCCCTCCATCATGAGAAAGATGCAGTTCTTGGCTTTCGCGGGCACCATCTGCGGTTTCGGCGCGAGCGGCCCTTTCTGCTCCTCAGCAAGCAAGGAGGTCAAGGCCACGCTGCCGAGCGAGGTGCCGAGGCCATAGACAAATTCACGCCGTGTGGGTGCATGCAGCGCCCGCGAACCAGCACAAGGAAAGAAGGAGGCGTTCATGACTCAGTAGAGGTAGGCGAATTCGTTCGAGTTCAGCAGCACAAGGCAGACATCGGCCAGCGCACGTGTTTTGGCATCGCAATCCGCTGGTTGAAGGTCAGGGACGAAGTCGGCGTAACCGGGGAGCTTTTCTTGGAAGCTGAATTTCTCGCCGGTGTTCTCTTCGACGGCTTCGCGGCGCACTTCGAGCGGCGGCTTGGGCTTTGAAAACGTCAATTTCGCCTGCTTGGCCTCCATTTGCTGCCAGTGAGCTTCACAACTGGCCTTTTCGTCCGCAACAGGCTTGCGGCCGAACGTGAGCTCAAACACTCGCGAGATCGGATCGGCGGCTTTTTCCTTCAAGATGCGATTCGCGAGCGCCAGGGCCCGATCATAGCTCGCCTGGCCGTTGAAGAGGCTGAAGACCTGCGGCGTGACGGTGGAGACCTCACGGGCTTCGCAGGAAAAGTCCGGCGCAGGCTCGTTGAAGACCTCCATGAAGGGATCTCGCAGACCGCGAATCTTGAGCGCATACAAACTGCGGCGATGTCGCTGCTGTGGCAGCGGATTCGGCACCCACGCGGCGGCAAACGTGCCCATGACCATGCGCGGCTGCATCGCCACCTCGATGTTGATCTCCGGCCGGTTCGGAATGCCGCCCAGCGTCGGATTGAGCTCGCCGGTGATGCTTAGCATCGCATCGCGAAGCTCCTCCGCCATGAGACGGCGGGGTTTGAAGGTGGCGTAGGACGAACTTCCAAGTTCGTCAGATGAACGAGCTTGGAAGCTCGTTCTACGATACGCCGCGCTCGTCATGATCAGCCGGTGCATGTCCTTCACACTCCAACCCTTCTCCACGAGCGTTGCAGCGAGAAAATCGAGCAGTTCGGGATGTGTGGGCTTTTTGCCGGTGCTGCCAAAGTTGTTGGGGTTGCCCGCGATGGCCTGCCCGAAATGCCAGAGCCACAAGCGGTTCACGAAGGTGCGCGTGGTGAGCGGGTTGTCCTTGCTGGCGATCCACTTCGCGAGCGCGGTGCGGCGGCCTTCGACCGCTTCGGGGAACTCGATGCTGCCGAGGATGGAAAGCACACCGGGCTTCACTTTCGTCGTCGGTGAAAACGGATCACCGCCTCCAAGAATGGCGGTTTGTTCGAGTTCACCGTTCTTCATGCGGTCGCCGGGCATGCGCAGCGGCTGGTAAACGTTCACCATCGGGAGGGTGACGCCATTGTACACGCTGAAGGCATAGGGCTCGTAGCGCTCCATCTCCCACTTCAGGCGTTCGAGGCCTTTGCGGGCCACGCGTTCGTTGCCGAAGTCCTGCGGCTCAAAGCCGACGAGCTTCGGCGGATACTGATCCTCCGGCACGCCTTGCTTGGTGAGGATCTGCCGTGCGGCACCAAACACATCGGAGAAGCCCTTTTTGGCGTTCTTGCCGCCCCCTTGCTTCGCTTGAGCCACCGCAGCGTTCCATTTCGCCGGATCGACCTTTTTCTCGGCGAACCAGTTCGCCGCATTTTGGAGCAGTTTTTCGTCGAGCGCCTTCAACACGGCCAGATGCTCGGCGCGGCGAGCTTCGAGATACTTTTTCTCCTCAAAGCCACTCGTGTTCTCCGACTTCAAAAACAGCGCTTCACGCTCGGTAAGCTGCGTCGTCGCGAAGCAGGCCTGGATCGAGTAGTAATCATGCGTTGGCACCGGATCGAACTTGTGATCATGGCAACGCGCGCATTGCAGCGAGTGCGCGAGGAAGGTCTCGCCGACCGAATTTGTCACATCGTCGAGAAACCGCTGACGTGCGACTTTCGCCACCTCCATGCCCGTGAGCTCCCACGGCCCCATGCGAAGAAAACCGGTGGCGATGAGGAGCTCTGATTTATGATTTGTGATTTGTGATTTATGATTTGGGTCATCGACCATCTCATCTCCCGCGATCTGCTCGACGATGAACTGATCGAAGGGTTTGTCCGCATGGAAGCTGCGCACGACGTAATCGCGATAGCGCCAGGCATTGCCGCGTTCGTAGTCGTTCGCGAAGCCGCTGCTGTCCGCGTAGCGCACGACATCCAGCCAGTGCCGGGCCATGCGTTCGCCGTAGTGCGGGGATTCGAGCAGTCGATTGATCAAACGCAGCCACGCGTCGGACCGGTCCGACACGTCCGACCAGTCGGACTCAAACGCGGCCACTTCTTCGGGTGTCGGCGGTAGCCCCGTGAGATCAAACGTGGCGCGGCGGATCAAAGTCCGCGCATCCGCCTCCGACGCAGGCTCCTTCACCGCGAGCAGCGCATCCACCGGGTGTTCGTCCTTCGTCATTCGGATTTCCGGTTTCCGAACGGGCTGGTAACCCCAAAGCGACTCCGGCTTGTAGCGCCGATTGGCCCATTCCGGTGTCAAAGCACCTTTCACCTTCACCGTGATGCCATCTTCCGCACTCCACTTGTCCGCGCTCGCCTTCGCGATGGCATTTCGTTTCGCCTCACCGGGCCACGGAGCGCCGCCAGCGATCCATTCCTTGATCCACGCGAGCTGCTCGGACTTCAGTTGATCCGCCTCCTTCGGCGGCATCGGCTCCCAATCGTCGTGCTGGCGTGTCGAGGCGAGGTAGAGCGGGCTTTCGTCCGGCTTGCCGGGCACAAGGGCCTTCACGCCGCTCTCACCGCCTTGGGTCGCGCTTGCGAGCGTGCGCATGTCGTAGTTCGCCTTGATCTTCTTTTCGTCGTTCCCATGACAAGCGAGGCATTTTTCCTGAAACAACGGCCACACACGCCGCACGAACAATGATTCGCCATCCTCCGCATGCAGGGCGTAGGTAGTCGCCAAAAAGATCCCGAGAACACGCGGAGTCATGGTGTGGAAACGAAGCTAACGCTCAAAATTTTCGCACCTTCTCCCCCTCACTTCTCAGGTCACGCTGCTTTGCCATGAATGCTGAACCAACTCGCAGGGATCAAAACGCACCTAGACAGCGCCATGGCCCCGTTGTGATCCAGTTGGGCGAATGGAGCAGCCTTCCTCAAGGTCTAAAATGCCTAGCGAAGAATTCCACGGAGGCATTCACGCACGCGTCGAAGGCTTTCTGCTGACCGAGGAAGGCATGCGGAGCCTGGGGGATGACTTCGAGGCCAGTGGGGATGGCGAGCTTCGTGAGATCGGCACGCGCTGCGTCGGCCTGGGTACTGGGGTCGTCGAGTTCGCCGGTCATGAAAAGCAGGGGCGGGTCGATTTTGTCGAGGTGATGACGGGGAGAAGCGAGGGCGTAGATCTGGGCAGCCTTGGCTTGTGAATCGCCCAGAAAGGTGCGGTAGAAGGGATCGTCAGGCTTGCTGCTGAGTTCCCCGATGCGGGCGCTTTCGAGATCACTCTGGGCGCCCATGGCGATGCCAGCCTGCACGGCGCTGGAGTATTCGGCGTGGCCACCTTCCCCTTCGAGTTCCTTCACGCCACCGCTGGTGGTGAGCAGCGCAGCAAGATGACCGCCTGCGGAAAGACCGGTGACGCCGATGGCATTGGGGTTGATGCCAAACTTGGCCGCGTTGGCGCGAAGGAAGCGAACGGCGGCTTTGCAATCTTGAATGGCCGCAGGAAACTTGGCTTCGCCACTCAGGCGATAGCTGATGGTCGCCGTGACAAAACCTTTCGCGGCCAAGGCTTGCGCGAGATTGGCCATCGACGAGCGCTCGCCTTTGAACCAACCGCCGCCATGGATGCAGATGATGGCGGGCAATGGCTGCGAGGCCGTATGGAGCTTCCAAAGATCCAGTTGCATCTCGCGTTGGCCATAGCGGGCATAAACAAGGCCCAAATGCGCTTCGAGTGAAGCCGTGAGCTCGGGCGCTAACTTGGTGGGAAGAGGTTTGGGCTGCTGAGCCAGAGCCGCGGTAGCAAGAAAGGAGAGGAGAAGCAGAGAGCGCATGGTCGGATGCAACAGATTGTGACGCAGGTCGGATTACCGACACGCCATGAAACTCTAACTTCCGCTTCTCCTTTCGTTGTTTGTTATCACTACCGCGTGGGGAAGAGCAAAAAATGCGTCAGCGAAAGCATGGGGGGAGCCAAGCCTCTGCTTATCCTTGCTAGCCTCCTAGGAGGTTTTGAAAGCATGTTTGAGTGCCCCTCCTGAGTTTTTATTGAAGCCGTTTTTGTGACATTCAGCGAAGAAACAAAGACCTAGGCCGTCAACGCGGTGGTCTGTTTTGAGATCAACCAACCCACCTAAAACGTCCAACCCAGCTTGAGGCCTATGGAATAAGTATAACTTTCGGGCTGTTGAATAGATGTAAAGCCTGCATCCACTTGATCAGATTTACCAAACCAGTAGCTATCAATAAAGGCAATCGCTGACATATGTCTGGTGAATTGGTAGCCCGCTTGTGCATATCCACTTAACCTCATGGTGGGGTTCAAAGTCACACTCCCGAGATCTGACTTAATCCATTGTTTGGTATAAACAGGCGCCTTTATCCCAACAGACGCAATCCATCCTTTTTCTACCCTTGGATTGATATCAAAACCCGCTTTTAGGTAAATCGGTAGAAAATATTCGTCATAGCTTAAAATGCTGGGATCCGAAGATGAAGGAAGGTCACGAAACCAATAGTCCACCCCAGCGCCAAACATGGTATCGATCACATACTGCTGTCCTAGCTTCGCACGATAGCCATAACGTGCTTCTGCTAAGGCCCCTCTGTAACGAGTCGTTGCTTTGAAAGGACTCATGGCGCCTGAAGAGTCTGGTGCTCCACCATTGTAATCTACCGATCCATAATAGACCTTAGCTCTGGCAGCCCAAAGCCAACCTTGCTCTTTAGGCTGCTTGTAGGAGGCCTCCAAAGCCATTCGAAAGCCACTTTCATCTAGGAACTTTTGACCGGTCTGAGGGTCTTTTTCGTGCCAATAATAATACTCAGGCGCAAGGTCCAACGTGAGCTGAGCCTGGGCGAACCCGCCCAAAAGCATCAGAAGCATTGCTACCATCATCACTCCACGGAGACCTGAGGCCAGCCGAACTGAAAGAGGGCTTGGATTTAGTTCATGCCGAACCCGAATCAGTTCCTGATTTTTCATATTCATAATCATTGGTTACACTCACTTCACTTTAGAACTTAACACCAAGCCTAACCAACTACATGTATTCCAACAACGAAATGAATCGCATGGATTGATGAATGACCAAGGTTCTGACTCATGTTGGCACGTCATGAGCCCCTGATATTGAACCCACGTTTTCAAAGTTTGGATGAAATCGGCGAATCGATCGCTCTTCATCGGCATTTGGGACCGTTGTAAGCGTGCGGAAAAGGGAGTCCGATGGATTCCATGAGAAAAAACGAAGCTTTTTGAGATCGTATCTGAGACACAACGCACAGGACCTTCCCTAGCCAATCGTTTTGCGGCCCGCTGAAGCAGGTGAGGCCTCAATGAAGACCCGTCTGCAGGTCTGCCTTTGATCGGGGTAGGGTGAAGCCTACATTCCACGAGTAACAAAAAAGCGCCCGGAAACTTCCGGGCGCTAGAAAAAAAGGAGAACGTTAGGTGATCTCAATCACTTCGCCGCAAAAGGGCTCTTGATGAGCGCGCGGAAAGCATCGGAAATCTTGGCCACGGCATCTTTCGGACCCGTCAGCTTGATGAACACAGGCGCATCTTGACCTGGCACGATCGCCCCCAAAAGCGTGTAGTTATCCTTGGGCGTCTTCGGGCCAAACATAGCTCCGTCATTGTAGGTTCCGGTGGCAGTGACTAGGGTGACCTTGGTGCCATTCGCATCCAACTCCTCTGTCTTCGACTCCGGCGGGCTTGCAAACTGCCCCAACCAACGATCCACATTCGCCTTGGCATCGCCACCCTGCCCTGCGCCGAAGTAATAAAACACGGCCTCCAGAGGCTTCTCTGCGCCTTCGACGGTCACCTGCAAGGTGCCAGCGCGCATGGGGCTGGTCGGTGGGATGGATGCCCAGGTGCTAGGATAGGCGAAGTTCAGACCTGCGACGGCGAGTTTGCCATCTTCAGCTAGCGCCGAAAAACTGAGCGAGGCCAAGGTGAAGAGCGTGAGTATGCGTTTCATGGTGAGTGGATGGATAGCGTGGGAAGAGAAAACGGAAGGCGGACCGAGGCCCGCCTTCCTGATTTAAAAAAACTTACTTGGTGACGTGCATCACTCCCTTCATCAGCAACCAGTGGCCGGGGAAGGTGCACATGAACGGATAGTCACCGGCTTCAGCAGGGGCGGTGAACTCGATGGTCTCCGTACCATTGGGCTGCACCAGTTTGGTATGGGCGATGATATCATCCTTCGAGGCATCAGGGATGTAGCTTTTGGACATCGCCTGGGGATCGGTCATCATGGCATTGGCCTGGGCACCCACGGCCTGATCTTTGCCGGGCTTGATGAGCAGGAAGTTGTGTGGCTGAGGAGCGATGCTGCCTGTGTTGTTGAGGGTCAACTTGACCTTCTGGCCGGCTTTGACAGACAGGTCGGTTTTGTCGTAACCCAGGGGGTTGCTGGCATGAGGCTTCAGCTCGATGACAGCGACATCAGCATCCTGTGCCAGGGCGACGGAGGCGAAAATCGCAAGAACGGAGGTGAGTAGGGTGGCTTTTTTCATGGGTAGTTGAGGGGGGGGGAGATTAATCGGACAGGAGCGAGGCTGGTTTTCAACCATTTTCCCAGCTTACGACGCTGCGAGATCGGCAGCAGCATCAATCGAAGTGCATCTGCCCAATGTCGGTGCGGCGCTGCAAGCCGTCGAAGTGGATCTTCGCCGACTCGGCATAGGCTTTTTCACGAGCCTCGACCCGTGTCATGGCCGTGGCTACAACAGCCAGGACGCGCCCACCATTTGTCTCAAAAAGATTGTCAGGGTTCTTGCGCGTTCCGCAGTGATAGACGCGAGCGCCTTCGACTTGCTCCAGTCCTGAAATGACATCGCCGCTGCGGGAGCTGGCGGGGTAACCTGCGGATGCAGAGATCACGCAAATGCTCCAGCCATCCGCAAAATCGATGCGCTCTGGCTGCAACTTACCTGATGCTGCGGCAGCGACGTAGCCCACGAAATCACCACGCACGAGGGGCATGACCGCTTCTGCTTCAGGGTCACCGAATCGGCAGTTGTATTCGATCACCTTCGGCCCGTCAGGCGTGAGCATCAGTCCAAAATAAAGGAAGCCACGGTAGCGTAGGCCATCCTGAATAAGGCCCTGCACAGTAGGAATGACGATCTCCCTCTCGATGCGAGCGAGCACCTCGGGCGAAACGATCTCACGACTTGCCACCGCCCCCATGCCGCCTGTGTTCGGGCCTTCATCCCGATCGCGGATGCGCTTGTAATCGCGCGCGGGCATGAGGATGTGGTACTGATCGTCGCAGATCGAAGCAAAAACTGACAACTCTGGGCCCGTCAGACAAGATTCCACCACGAGATTTCCTGGACCGAAAACGCGCTGCTCCATGACCTCAGTGATAAAGCTTTCGGCCTCAGCACGGGTCGGGCAGACAGCCACCCCTTTGCCGGCAGCAAGGCCATCGAATTTCAGTACGATGGGGAAGCGATTCAGCGCTGCCCGGGCTTCTTCGGCCGTTTGGCAGACCGTGTAATCGGCCGTCGGAATACGGTGTTTTTTCAGGAAAGCTTTGGCAAAGGCCTTGGAGGCCTCCAATTGAGCAGATTCACGACGCGGCCCCCAGCAAGGGATGCCTGCCTGCTCACAGAGATTGGCCAATCCTTCATCCTTCACCAACAGTGCCTCTTCCCCGGCCACACAGAGATCGATGCCCTCTTGCTTCATCCATTCGATCAGCGCCACCAAGCTGGGCACCTCAACCCGAGTGGCAAGCTCAGCGATGGCATCGCTACCTGGGTAGGCAAAGATCTGGGGTTTGCCTGGAGATTCGCTAAGCGCAGTGATGAGGGCGTGTTCGCGGCCGCCTTTGCCTGTGACCAAAATTTTCATGGGTGTCCATTCTTGGAGGGAAAAACGAGCCCTGCCACTGCAAAACGCCCCGGAAGGCAAGTAGCCAACCGGGGCGTCGGGAAAGTCTCGATGGGGGCGGGGCTTACTTCACCGCACCATGGAAGCCGGCTTTGTTCATCGCGGCGATCAAGTCAGCTTCGGTGAATTCGCCTTTCACCGTGAAGGTGCTAGCCTTGGAGGCGACGGTGTGCTCGGTGACTCCAGGAACGGATTTCACGGCGTCAGCCATCGCATTGGCACATTTTTGACAGCAAAGATGCGCACCAGTGACGGTAGCCTCGGTCAATTTCTTCGCGGCAGCAGTGTTGGAAAGACTGCTTTTCTCCGACTCGGCCCCCGTGCCATAATATCCAGCGGCCATGAGCGCCTGGACGGCTTTTTTCGCAGAGCTTTTTGACTTCGCCGTGATGGTTACAGTGGTTCCATCCGCAGCCGCAGTCACATCTTTAACACTTGTCACGGCTTTCGTGATGCCGTTGGTGCAGCTTTTGCAGCAATTGTGCACGCCTTCCAGCGTCACAGTGACTTCGGCCTGAGTCGCAGGGGCCAGGAACAGGGAGAGAGCTAGCAGATGGTATTTCATAGCACATGCTAAGACGCGCATCTCGCGTGCATCTTTGCGCAAAGATTCACCAGAGCCGAATCACGAGGGATTTTTCCTCTCGCGAAGCGGCCTCCGTGCCGTACACTCCGCCGTCATGTCTCTCTACGATCGCGACTACATGCGGGATGATGCCCCCAGCTTCCTGGAGAGGCTTCAGCGCATCCAGGCATTTCATTGGTTCTTCGGCGCAAACATCGCTGTCTTTGTCGTGCAGTGGCTTTTCCTCGCAGAAGCTGGCTCCGCACGCACCTACATCCCTGCGGGTGGGGTCAGCCTGAGTGCGCTCTCCGATGGCAAGCTATGGACACCTTTCACCTACATGTTCGTGCATGGCAGCGTGGGTCACATCTTGCTTAACATGATCATGCTCTGGTTCGCTGGGAAGCGGGTACAGGACCTCTACGGCCAGAGGCATTTCGTGATGATCTATGTCGTCTCGGGCCTTGCCGGAGCCGCCCTACAGCTCGCAGTCGCCTCCACCACACCGATGGGCGACGCCTACCTGATGGGGGCGTCGGCGTCCATCATGGGCCTGATGCTGGCGCTGGCAATCGCCATGCCTGCGGAGGAAATTTATCTCCTGGTCATGTTTATCATTCCCGTTCGCTTTCGCCTCTGGACTCTGGCGAAGGTGCTGCTGTTTTTCAATTTGGGCATGGGCGTGCTGGAGATGCTGGGCGCTCTGCCTGGCTGGTTAGCGGGCGATGGAGCCGCCGTGGCCTATTTGGCTCACTTCGGGGGTGCACTCGCAGGCTGGTATTATGCACGAACTCTTGGCCAAGGTGACATGGTGTCGCTACTGCCCATGCAGGCATCGAACTTCCGTAGTCGTTTACGCCGACGAGCGCTAGCTGCGCAACAAGCTCACTCATCCCGTCGCCTGGATGGTCAAAACTCATTCCTGGAATTGGCTAAAGAAACCAGCACTCGCGCCGGAAATGCGGCTCCTTCGGTCGATCTGATCAAGGACGAAGTGGACCCCATTTTAGATAAAATCAACGAATTGGGATTCTCCAGCCTGACGGACGATGAACGCCGCACACTGGAGCGTGCCAGCCGCCAGATTTCGGACAAAACCAGTCTCGGAGACACCTAAACCCGCTTCGGCGGGAGCCTCAGCCATCAACCACCGAAGTCCAAAGGACGCGCGGTTTCGCTGAATGTGGGCCGAACCACGACGATCTCGCCAAGGATGTTCTCTTGCTCGACCTGGAGATGATTCAATTTCATCAGCTCCAACATCGCGAGGAAAGTTACGATGACTTCTACACGGCTGGCAGCGTCGCTAAATAATGTCTCAAAGCGCATCCGACCTCCGAGCGGGATAATTTCCAGGAGATGCTCGATTTTGTCCGCGACGGTGTAGCGGTCGCTGACGATTTCACGAATGTCGGTGCTGTTTTCGAAACGCTTCAGCACCTTTTGGAATGCACGGATGAGGTCGAAGATACCCACTCCTGCCACGGTCGTGACCGGTGCTTCCAGATCGATCAGCTCAGGACTCGTCGCGAAGAATTCATCCGCTTTCATCTCCTGATGTCCCAGGAACTGGGCTGCATCCTTGAACTTCTTGTATTCCACCAACTGGCGGATCAGCTCCCAACGTGGATCTTCCTCTTCGGCATCGTCCTCAGGTGGCTGCTGACTCTGCGGCAGCAACTCACGGCTCTTCAGGTACATCAGGTTGGCCGCCATCACGATAAACTCACTGGCCAGCTCCACGTTCAACATCTTGAACGTGTTCACATAATCCAGGTATTGCTTCGTGATGCGCTCGATCGACACATCATAAATGTCGATTTCGTCCTTTTTGATCAGGTACAGCAGTAGGTCCAAAGGACCTTCGAAAATTTCCAGTTTGACCTTATAATCTTTGTCTTCCACTCGCCGAGCTATGGACGGAATGACCTACGATGCTAGAGGAAAATCAGCCTTTAAGCCGCCTCTAGCGCCTCCGCTCCGCTCAATGAGCCGCCAGTGACTGGATGGGGGTATTTTTCGATCTGCAAAAAAATTGGGGTCATTTGCAAGAAGGAGGCGATCCAGCCGCGTATTGCGCTACTGTCCTCCTGAATTGCGCATCTCTACCCCCTCGTTCCCATGAAAATGCATCCCAACTGCCAGGGTAACCACCTCGACCTACGCGCTGGTGCCAGCCGCCGCGACTTCATGTATGTCGGTATGCTGGGTGGTATCGGCCTATCCTTGCCTGATCTCCTGCGCCTTCAAGCCGCTCCCGTGATCCCAGATGTCGAGAGCTACAAGCCGATCGCAGACTCCGTGATTCATATTTATCTGCCAGGCGGCATGGCCCAGCATGAATCTTGGGATCCGAAGCCTTTCGCCAGCCCCGACTATCGTGGACCCTACACGCCGATCAAAACGAGCATTCCTGGCGAATACGTGGGTGAAAAATTCCAGAACATCGCCAAAATCATGCACAAGCTGTCGGTCATCCGAAGCATGACGCACGGTGAGGCAGCTCACGAGCGTGGCACCCACAACATGTTCACGGGCTATCGCCCTAGCCCCGCCATCAAGTTCCCAAGCTTTGGCTCTATCGTCTCCCACGAGCTCGGCAGCCGAAACAATCTGCCGCCTTATGTGGTGGTGCCGAATGTCATCGCTCCTGAGCAAGGCACCGGCTACATGAGCAGCGCCTTCGGCCCCTTTGCCCTGGGCAGTGATCCAGCCGACAAAAGCTTCTCCGTACGCGATCTTCTCACGCCGAAAGACATCGACGACAAACGCTTCGAGCGCCGTCGCAACCTGCTTGGCACAGTGGACGAACACTTCCGTATGGTCGAAAAGGCTGATTCCATCAATGCCATGGATAGCTTCTATCAAGCGGCCTACGGTTTGATCAGCAGCACCCAAGCACGCGAGGCCTTCAACTTGGACAAAGAGTCCGCTAAACTCCGCGACGAATACGGCCGCAACCAAGCGGGACAGCGCTTCCTCCTAGCTCGTCGTTTGGTCGAGGCTGGAGTCCGCATGGTGTCCGTGACCTATGGCGGTTGGGATCACCACAGCAACATCAAGAGCGCCTTCGATCAACAGGCTCCGAATTTTGACCAAGCCTTCGCTCGTCTGATTCGCGACCTCGATGAGCGTGGCATGTTGAAGAAAACACTCGTCATGGTCAGCTCGGAGTTCGGCCGCACGCCCAAAATCAATGGCACCAACGGACGCGACCACTGGCCGCGCGTTTTCTCCGTGGCGATGGCAGGTGGCGGGGTCAAAGAAGGTTACATCCACGGAGCCTCCGATGCTCTCGGCGGTGAGCCTGATCGTGACGCCGTCGGTCCAGAGGATCTGGCCAAGACCATGTATCGCGCCCTTGGCATCAATGGCGAGAAGCGCATCATGTCCGATGGCGCACGGCCGATCGACATCGTCAATGGCGGACGCATCCTCACCGAAGTGCTCGCTTAATACATCCAACCAGAAATCTAGCTTCCGAACCCCCGCTGCCCAGCGGGGGTTCTTTTTGGCAGACAGACCTACCGCAGGCTGCCAAATTGCCCTCTGTCATGCGCTTTCCTGCCCTTCCCGTCTTGGCCTGTACTGGCCTGCTGCTGAGCTGTGCCACGAAGGCGACCCAAGCCCAGGCCCCAATCCAGGAATGGATCAACCAAGCGGCCCAATCCGGTGGCGGGGTGGTCACGATCCCACCTGGCGTGCATGAACTACCGAGCGGTTTGCTGCTGCATGGAGTCAAAAAACTAGCTCTACGCGGCATGGAGCGTGAGCGCTGCGTGCTGCGCCTCGCCGACACCGTTCGCAGTGAGGCCCTGATCACCATAGGCGCACAAATCGAGACGGTCGAGATCGCCAACCTTGTCCTGGAAACAGCTGCCGATTCTTCGCGACGCCGTAGCGAGCTACCCCTTGCCATTCGCTGTGGTCCAGGAGACGCCATGACCACGGCAGGCCAAAGCAACGGCCCACGCGGCGTCACCATACGTGACTGCATTTTTCAAAACTGGCCTAGCACAGCCATCCACCTCTCCGACACACACGATGCAGCGGTGGAACGATGCAGCTTCCGTGAAATCGGAGGCACCGCAGTGCGGATGGATCGTCAAAGCCAAGCCGTGCACGTACTAGGATGCTGGTTCATCCGCTGTGGCTTGGCCTTGGAGATCGTGGATTCAGCAAGCGGACGCTTCATCGGCAATGAAATCCTTCAAGGGCAAGACGGCATTCGCATTCGCGGCACTGCAACCGTGAAAGCTGCCGACCAACCCAGCGGTCATGAGCTTTCCCACAACCACTTGGCCCACCTCAATAATCTGGCCCTGCACATCTCTGCTACAGCTGCACCCGCTCGGCTTTCCAACAATGACATCGACGGCAAGACCGAGGTGCAAGGCACGCACGAATGGAAACAAACCAACGCTGAAACTGCGGTCGATCAAGCGAAGTCGAACTAGCCTCACCTTAGGCTCAAAATCGAGGTGCCTGATTCAGAGTACCGACTTCCGGCAAAGCCGTGCTTGGCGTGGGTGCGATCACTCCACCGAGACTCGTGGCTGTCGGTTGCTTCTGTTTTTGCTGAAATTCAGCCAGGGTGCGCTGCATCCATTCGAGATAGCCTGGATTTGCATTCGGCAAGTTCTTGCAGGCCTCATAGCTACGACTCAGGCAGCGCACGGCCTCTTCGTATTGGCGATTGCGCCCCAGCGCATAGCCCAGGTGAAACCGCACCTCTTCCAGGGCAGCGGTGGCATTGGGGTATCGCTTTGACCGAATGGCCAAGATCTTTTCCAGACGTTGGATAGCAGCGTCCATGCGTGCCGCCGAAAGTTCACATAGGGCCATCTTATCGGCAACCGTGCAGGTGGACTCTGCCTCCGGCCCAAACAAGCGGAGACAGTTGGCCATCAAGGTTTCATACTCACGCAGAGCCTCTTCATAGCGCCCTGTGGTCTCGATGTAACTCGCCAGCGAGACATGGGCATTCAGCCGCGCTGGATCACTTTCCGGGAAGCTCTGGCAGACTTGGCGAAAAAGGGCTCGCTGCTCCTCAATCAGCAGGGTCTTTCCCTCTTCCAGACTGGCAAGCTTTTGCGCCGATTGGCTGCAAGCGATGCGCCTTGGATCCGTCTCCTTGAGCAGCCTGGTGAAGGCCACGAGGGCGATGCGGATCTCGGCCAGGGCTTCTTGATGTTGGCCCAGGCCCAAGAGGGCGACCCCCAATTGATGCCTAGTTTCCAGCGTCTCCAGATCATCCGTCGGCAGGGTGCGCCGCTGGATGGCAAGGGTCTTTTCTAAAAGATCCCGCGCCTGCTCGTGACGGCCCAAGGGATTCAAAATCTGGCCCAGCAGCAGCGAGCTAGTCAGGCACAATCGATGCTCCGGCCCGAGCACACGCTGACCATCCCGCAACAACGACTCCAGTTGACTCGCCGCCGCGATCGAAGGCGGCAACTGCACGAGCAGGCGCGCGTGAAGCAGGCGTGCCTCCAGCGCAAGCAGCGCATCCGCTCCGACAGCTTTGACAGCCAGATCCACCAGCTTCCGAGCTTCGGGCTCAGCTTCGACTTGCCGGCCTTGAGCCATGAGATTTTTCACCCACAACGTATGCGCGGCGATCACCTCGCTGTCACTCGCCCCCGAGCCATCGGCCATCATTTGCTGAAAAACTTCACGACGCAGCGACTCCGCCTCCGCTGGTCGGCCCATGCCCTCCAGCACCCGAGCTAGATTTTTCTTGGCGACCTGCGTGGGGACAGCGTGGTGGCCATGTAGCCTCAGCGTTTGCTGCAGCACCTGGCGGCTCTGGCGCTCGGCTTCCTCATCCTTGCCATGCTGGTAAAGCAGCCCCGCCAGCTCACTACGGACGCGCACCGTGTCAGCATGCCCTTCCCCCCGACGGCGCTCGTACTCCCGCAAGATGTGCCGATGCATCTGCTCCTGATCTAGCGGCATCTTCAGCCCTTCGTAGGCACGGGCGGTCACCGCCTGGAGCTGACTCCAGAGCGCCAAATCGCGCTCTGGCGGCACCTCACCCGACGCGACCGTGATGTAGCGCACCACCTCTTCAAAGGCGCCACTTTCCATCGCCGCAAAGGCCGCCAATTGCAGCGCAGCGACCACGTCCATTGGCTTCCGCTCGGCAGCCCGATGAGCTTCATCACCCGCCTCCAGAGCCAGCAGGCGCGACTCATCGTAGCGACCGAGCGCAAACTTGGCCCGCGCGCGATCCACCTTGGAACTGGTCTTGGCCTCCAACAACTGCTGCGCGCTAGGTTTCAGCGACTGCTCCACACGCTCCGGCATCAGTCCTAGCCGTTGCGCGAGCAAACGCATGGCCTGACTTTCCCGCTGTGCGGGTGTTTCCGGCGGTCCCAGCCCCGTCTGCATCGCGTGGATCTCCGGGTAGTGGCGCAGGCAATCCATGGCTTCCGCAGCCAGCAGCGGTGCATCGGCCGCCTGCCCCACCGTCGGCAGAAACAGGATACCAAACCCAAGTCGAGAAAAAAAGGAGCGCCACATCAGCGCAGAGCTTCACAATTCTGGGCAGAAGAGTCAAGCCATCGGTCCAGGCGTGGCATCTTCCTCCTTGCGATGTCTTCCCGAAGTGCTTTCTCCTGCGCCCCCATGTCCAGCCCGGCCAACTCTCTCTCTGAAATCGCCGATGCCCTGCGTTCGGCGCAGCGGATCGCCATCGCCGCGCACGTGCGTCCTGACGGCGATGCCGTGGGCTCCGTGCTTGGTCTTGCGCTAAGCCTGAGGGCGATGGGCAAAACGGTCTATGCCCTTCTGGAGGATGGCGTGCCCTCGAACCTGACCTTTCTGCCGCAGACCGACACCGTGCTCAGCCCGCCCTATGCCGCGCTCGACATCGACTGCGCCGTGGCCCTGGACACCGCCACGCATGAGCGTGTGGGCGATGCCACCAAGGCCGCCCTGGGCGTGGCTCCGCTGCTGCTGAACATCGACCACCACGGCACGAATCCCGGCTACGGCCACCTGAACCATGTGGACAGCAGCCAGCCCGCCGTGGGCCAGATCGTCTATGAACTGCTAAAAACAGGCGGCTTTCCCCTCACGAACGAGGTGCTGCAGCATCTCTTCACCGCCCTCAGCACAGACACCGGCTCCTTCCAGTTCTCCTGCACAACCGCGCGTAGCCACGAGATCGCTGCCGAGATGATGCGCGCAGGTCTCGACACCGCGTGGCTGGCTCAGAAGCTCTACCAGACTTACCCCGCGCGCCGACTCGCGCTCATGCGCTCCATGCTGAATGAGATGCAATTCCGGGCCGAAGGCCGGGTGGTCAGCTGGAACCTCACCCAAAAGCTCATGCAGGAAGTCAGCATGGAAGCCGGCGATACCGAGGGCATCATCGACACCCTGCGCATGATCGACAGCGTCATCAGCGCTGTTATTTTCGAAGAGCTGCCGGATGGCAAAATCCGCGTCTCCTCACGCTCCAAAGACAGCCGCCTGGATGTCTCCGCCATCTGCGGTCAATTCGGCGGCGGTGGCCACCGCATGGCTGCCGGAGCCCGCATGAAAGGCCCCATCGAAGCGGCCGCTGAAACCTTTTTGAATGCCCTCGAACATGAAGTCCGACGACTCGCTTAACGGTGTCCTCCTGGTGGACAAAGGACCCGACATGACCTCTCACGATGTCGTGGCCGTGGCCCGCCGCTGCCTAAACACCAAGAAGATCGGCCACTGCGGCACGCTCGACCCCATGGCCACTGGCATGCTCATCCTGGTCATCGGCACTGGCACGAAGCTGTCCGACCTGCTCATGAGCGAGGACAAAGAATACACCGGCACGCTAAAACTCGGCCAAGTGACCAACACCCAAGATCGCGAAGGGGAAGTCATCGAGGAAAAGCCCGTGCCGGCCTTCACCGAAGACGAAGTCCGCGCCGCCTTTGCGAACTTCCAGGGCGACTTTTACCAGACGCCGCCCATGGTCAGCGCCATCAAGGTGAATGGCGTGCCGCTGCACAAGCTCGCGCGCAAAGGGCAGGAAGTGGAGCGCGAGCCGCGCTTCGTCCGCGTCTATGCCCACCAGATCAACCGCATCGCCGTGCCAGAGGTGGACTTCCGCATCGTGTGCAGCAAGGGCTTCTACGTTCGCACCTATGCCCATGACATCGGGCAAAAGCTCGGCTGCGGCGCGCACCTGACGGCCCTGCGCCGGACCCGCAGCGGTCACTTCACCTTCAAGGAAGGCAACCACACCAGCTTTGACGCGCTGAAGCAAGGCCGTCGGGACGAAGTGCTGGCGGCCATGATGAGCCTGTACGATGTCTCCAAGCTGCGCGGAGCGTAACTTCCTGCTCCGCCCAAAGCCCTGATTGCCAGCGCACCACCTGCGCGTTTACTACCGTACCCATGGCGGGCATCACCCTCACCGACCTCTCGTTTAGCTATCCCAGCGGGCAGTTCCGCCTGCACGTGGATCATCTGTCGGTGCCCGCCGGCTCCGCCTTTGGCCTGCTCGGGCCCAGCGGCACGGGCAAGACCACTTTGCTCCGCCTCATGGCCGGACTGCTGCCACCGGAGCGAGGCCAGATCACGCTCGGCACCACAGACCTCACCACCCTGACTGAGGCTCAGCGCCGCGCTTTTCGCCTCAGCCAGGTCGGGCTGGTGTTTCAGGACTTTGCCTTGCTGGACTACCTCACCGTCGCCGAGAACATCCTACTGCCCCAGCGCTTCACCGGAACCGATGCTACCCCAACCGCGCGCACGCTCGCCGAACGATTGGAAATCGACCGCCACTGGCACCAGCCCACCAGCCAACTCTCCCAGGGCGAGCGCCAACGCGTGGCCATCGCCCGCGCTCTCGCGCACGAGCCACGCTTTTTGTTCGCCGACGAACCCACCGCTTCTCTGGACACCGGACGCCGTGACCTCGTCATGGATCTGCTCTTTGAGTGTGCCGCACGCACTTCCGCCAGCCTCGTCATCGTCACGCACGATGCCGCCCTGCTGCCGCGCTTTCCCCAACATGCCCGCGTGGAGGACTGGGTGCCATGATCGCCGCCGCCTTCCACCTCGCCCGCTGCTACGTCGCCCGACACCGCGCGCAATCCCTGCTGCTGGCCGCGGCCCTAGCGCTCGTCGTGGCGCTGCCCCTCTGCCTGAAGGTCCTGGCTCATGCGGTGGAAAAAGTCATGCGCACCCGCGCCCAATCCACCCCGCTCCTCCTCGGTCCCCGAGGCAGCGCGCTCGATCTCATGCTCAAGGCGCTCTACTTCAAGCGCCAGGCCCTGCCAGAGCTCTCGGCCCAGCATCTCCGCGAAATACGCGCCACCGCACTGGCCGAGGCCATCCCCCTCGATGCTCGTTTTCATGCCCAAGGTGCCCCCATCATCGGCACCCAACTCGAGTACTTCGCCTTTCGCCATCTCCAAGTGGCCGAAGGCCGCATGATCACCCGCCTGGGCGACTGCGTGCTCGGCGCCCGAGTGGCCCGCGAGCGCGGTCTTGCGCCGGGCGGCTCTCTCTTTTCCTCCCAAGAGCAGGTCTTCGACATGGCAGGCGTCTATCCGCTGAAGATGCGCGTCACTGGCGTCTTGGCCCCCAGCGGCACGGCCGATGACGACGCGGTTTTTGTCGATCTGAAAACCGCCTGGCTCATCTCTGGCGCCGCGCATGGACATGACGACGTCGCCGCCCAGGCCGACACCGTGCTGAAGCAAGAAACCGCCAACACCGTCGCCAATGCCAGCGTGCGCATGTATCACGAGGTCACGGACAAAAACCTCAACACCTTCCACTTCCACGGCGCGGAGGACAGCTACCCGCTGAGCGCCATCCTCGTCCTTCCGCGCGATGCCAAGGCCGAGGCGCTGCTGGCCGGACGCTACCTGAAGGACAGCCTGCCCGTGCAGCTCATCCGGCCTCGCGATGTCTTCGAGAGCCTCATGAGCACCCTGTTTCAGGTGGAGCGCCTCGTTTTCATCGTGCTTGGCGTCACCCTCACAGCCGCCCTGGCCATCTCGGCCCTTGTCTTTGCCCTTTCCTTCCGCCTCCGCAGTCGCGAATTCCGCACCCTGTCCGACCTCGGCATCTCCCCCGCTGCCCTGCGCCTCACCCGCGCGCTAGAGATCACCCTCATCACCACCACCGCCGTCCTGCTCGCCCTGCTGCTCACCTGGGCCGTGCAAAGCCAGGCCGAAACCTGGGTGCGCTGGCTGCTGGGGTAAAATTTTAAGTGCTTTTAGGCCAGCAAAATGCAGTTTTTGGAGGGTAGCGCGCTACTTAGGCATGACCTCAGCTTAATCTAATTCGAGATCGTCAATGCATAGCAGACCAGTTCTTGATTGAGTTTGTCAGATAATTTGGCTTATTAAATCATTCTGCCGTTTTAATCTCTTTCTTCCCGACGCTATGTCTCAGGCTGCCTCTGCTGTCCGTCCGCCACGTGCCCGCGACCAAAAGCCTGCGGGTGCTTGGAATGTGCCCATCGGCATCGCCCTGCTGGTCCTATCGGCCTTGCTCATGCTGGCGCTCATTTCTTATGACCCACGCGACCTGCCGAGCTGGATTCCCGGCAGTGTCGCTTTGGAGGAAGACCGGATGACGCGGAACTTCGTGGGAGTGGTGGGGGCCATCTTGGCCTGGGCCGGACTCTGGATGACAGGCTGGGCCATTTACCTGGTGCCTATCACCATGACGTGGTTCGGCGTTTGCAAACTCGCCTCAGGCCTCAAAATTACCGGACGCTCTTGGCTAGGCGTGGCCCTGATGGTCATCAGCACGTCCGCCATCATGGCCGTGCAAGGCATCCTGAATCATCGCGATGACATCACGCCTCACGGCGGGGGCGGCGGACTCGGCTACCTGATCGGGGGTAGTCTTTTGGCTAGCCTACTGGGCACGGTGGGCTCCTCTGTGGTGCTGGTGTGCATTTATGGGATCGGCTTTTTGCTGGCCAGCGGCATGCATCCACTCGTCATCCTCGAAGAACTGCGCCAGGAGATAGAGCGCTGGCGTGAAGAAGCACGGCTGCGACGGGCTTTGGCAGAGGAAGAACTTGCCTCAGGAGCCCTATCCTCCCGTTCAATGGGCAAGAAAAAACTAGGACGCGGAGCCTTTGGGTCGGAGGCCACGGCTGGCCAAGGAGGACCGATGATCACGCCTGAGCTTGGACTGACCTTTGAACCCAAGATCATCGACGCCTCCGTTCCAAAAGCTCATCCGGTTGAGGATGAGAGCAAGCCCAAGCTCTCTGACGTTTGGCAGAAAAAACGTGCACAAAAACTGGAGCAAGCACCGCATGGCACGCTCGGCAGCCTAACAGTGTTGTTCAAAGACTACCAATTGCCTGAACTAGATCTGTTGCACTGGCCAGAAGAGGCAAGCCGCCCGGCAGATAAAAAGGAAATGCTGGGCGTTCAGGATACCATCGTGCGCGCCCTAGCGTCCTTTGGAGTAAAAGTGGAACCGGGCGACATCACCCGCGGCCCCGCCATCACTCGCTACGAAGTGCGTCCGGTCGATGGCCTGCGCGTCGCCCGCATCGCGGCTCTGGATGATGACATTGCGCGAGCCACCCGAGCTGAGCGCATCAACATCTTAGCCCCCATTCCAGGCAAAGACACCGTCGGCATTGAATTGGCGAACAAAGATAAAGTCATTGTACCGATTCGTGAGCTGCTGGAGGACGAGGTCTTCACCAACGGCAAGGCGAAGATCCCCATCGCCCTTGGCAAAGACGTGTATGGCAAAACCATTATCGGTGACCTGGCAGCCATGCCTCACTTGCTCGTGGCGGGAGCCACGGGCTCTGGAAAATCCGTCTGCATCAATGGCATCATCACCAGCCTGTTGTGCCGTTTTGCCCCCGATGAACTGCGCTTCATCATGATCGACCCGAAGGTCGTGGAGATGCAAAATTACGCCAATCTTCCCCACCTAGCCCTCCCCGTGGTGACGGACCCGAAAAAGGCTCTCATGGCCCTGCGCTGGGTGGTGAAGGAAATGGAAAATCGCTATCAAATGTTCGCCAGCGAAGCCTGCCGAAATTTCGAGGCCTTTAACAACCGAAACCGGAAACGCCTGGCCGCAGCCGCGGCGGGCCAAGCCCCTGTCGGTGCCAGCCCTGCAGCACCTGGCTCCAGCTCGACCACTGAGGAGCCAACGGCCGCCGCCAAGCGCAGCCAACTCAATCAGCGACGCCCCCTCGGCATGCCAGGCGCAAAGGCGTCCGCCTCCCCCCGAATCATCTCGGCCGCAGCTGCTGATTCACCGATCCCTGACGTACCCTTCGGCCACAGCATCGCCGCGGCCGAGGAGTTGGCCACCGAGACACGCCGCCCTGTGCGCAAGTCAGATGCCTTTGCCCGCGCCGCTGCCCTGGCAGACGCCGCTCAGGAAGGCCTGCATCCCGAGCAGGTGCGCCTGGACTACGTGCCCGAGCCGCCTCCGTGGGAAGATGAAGAAATGGAAAGTCGGCACGCGGTGGAGCTCGGTGAAGAAACCGACGAAGATGACAGCCTCCCCATCGACGAAGGCGGTCTCTGGACTGGTGATTCCGAGCCACCTCCCCCACGCCGCCAAGAGCTCGTCATCCCCGATACCCTGCCCTACATCGTCGTCATCATCGACGAGCTCGCGGACCTCATGCAGACCGCGCCTGCCGACATTGAGGGGGCCATCGCCCGCATCACCCAGATGGCGCGCGCGGCCGGCATTCACCTCATCGTGGCCACCCAGACGCCCCGTGCGGACGTCATCACTGGGGTCATCAAGGCGAACATCCCCACCCGCATTGCCTTCCAGGTTGCCTCCGCGCTCGACAGTCGAGTCATCCTCGATCGCAAAGGGGCTGAGAACCTCGTGGGCAAGGGCGACATGCTTTATGTCCCCCCGGGTGGAGCCCAGCCCATCCGGAGCCAGGGAGCCCTCGTGACGGATGATGAGATCCATGCCATCGTCGAGCATTGTGTGGCACAAGGTCGTCCCGTCTATGACGTGCGGGTCGATGACGAAAACGGCGACTTTATAGGTGACGGCGAAGGTGACAGCGACAGTGGCATCAGCACCGAAGAGGAAGAGACCCTGGAGAAGTGCCTGGAAGTCATTCGCCAGGAGAAAAAGGCCAGCACCAGCCTCTTCCAGCGCCGGCTTCGCCTCGGTTATGGCCGCGCTGCCCGCATGATGGACATCCTGGAGATGCGCGGCATCATTGGCCCGGGCGATGGAGCCAAGCCCCGCGAGATCCTTGTCTCCATGGACGAAATCTAAGCCCGAACAGCCAAGACGCGCCCAGCTCGACCTGGGCCAGGTGCCCTAGGACATCAGGCCTGGGGAAACTCACGCAGCCACGATCGCCGAGGCGGAAAAGGCCTCAGCCCAAAAGCTCCTCCAGCTCACCTTCCGCCAAGCCGGCCATGAGGGGGCTGTGTTCATCGAGCGTAGCTTCAATGAGACCGCGCTTTTTGGCCTGCAAGGCCAGGATGCGTTCCTCCACGGTGCCGCGCAGGGCCAGGCGATAGGCGGTGACGACGCGCTGCTGGCCGATGCGGTGGGCGCGGTCGATGGCTTGAGCTTCGACGGCCGGGTTCCACCAAGGGTCGAGCAGGATGACGTGGTCAGCCGCCGTGAGGTTGAGTCCGTAACCACCGGCCTTGAGGCTGATGAGGAAAACTTTGCGCTTCGGATCGGCCTGAAAGGCTTTGACCTGCGCTTCGCGGTCATTGCTGGAGCCGTCGATGTAGCCGTAATCGATGCCATCGGCATCCAGCTTGGCGCGCACGAGTTTCAAGTACTGCACGAACTGACTGAAGATGAGCACTTTGCCGTCCGCATCAAGGATGGCGTCCAGCTTGTCCTGAAGCATTGGCCATTTGCCAGAAAGGTCATCGGGTTCTAGCCCCTTCAAGGCATCTCCCGTGAGGCCAGTGAGGCGGAGGTCGCAGCAGGTCTGGCGGAGGCGCAGCAGGACGGTGAACATGGTCATCTTCGCTCCGCCCTGGCCGCTGCGCTTGCGCGCGGCTTTGATCTCCTCACGACCTTCCTCCAGGACGCGGCGGTACACCTCGGCCTGGGCGGCGGAAGGTTCGCACCAGAGGACTTGCTCGATTTTCTCGGGCAGATCCTTCAGCACCTCGCGCTTAGCGCGGCGCAGGAAATAGGGGCGCAGCAGTTTTTTCAGGCGGTCGCTGGCTGCGAGTCCAGCCGGACTATCGAGGCCGTTTTGAATGGGCTGCTCGAAGCGTTCCTTGAAGTTGTCGCGGCTGCCGAGGTAACCAGGCAGGGCGAACTGGTAGATGGACCAAAGGTCACGCGTGCTGTTTTCCACCGGAGTGCCGGTGAGGGCGAGGCGGGCGCGGCTTTTCAGCGAGCGCAGCGCCTTGGCGGCATCGGTGTCGGGATTGCGAATGTAGCTGGCCTCATCCAGCAGGATGAGCTGCCAGGGTTGCTTTTGCAGCACATCCTGATCGCGCACAGCGAGCTGGTAGGTGGTGATGATGACATCCTGCTCCGCGAGGCGGGAAAGCAGGCCAGCGCGGTTGCTGCCCTGGGACACGGCCACCTTCAGATGCGGGGCGAATTTCTCCAATTCCGAGCGCCAGTTGCCAGTGAGGCTCTTGGGACAAACGATGAGGACGGGAGCGTAAACCGATTCTCCAGAATGGGTTTCTGAGGTGGTCGATGCGGACGAGTCCCGACTTTGGAAAGTCGGGCTACGCAGCGCACAAATCGCCGCGATGCTTTGCACCGTTTTGCCAAGGCCCATTTCGTCACCAAGGACGCCGCCGCGACCGCTTTCGGCGAGGGTCACTAGCCAACGCGTGCCTAAAAGTTGGTAAGGCCGCAGCTTGGGCCCAAGATCGCCCAACTTCGCAAAGAGGGCAGCTTCTTCGGTGAGCTTCGCAGGCGTGGTGTCCTCGCCCCCCAAGAAGTAGTCGGCATGCAGGCTGCTGATGCGGGCACCATCCGCGGTGAGCTGGAGCGGCACGTCACGCAGCGTGTCTTCAAATTCTTCGACACCGGCGAGGTCGAGCAGGTAGCGCTTGCCATTCTTCGCCGTGACGCTGCGCTGGCCACTGCGGACGAGGCGGAGAACCTCGGCACGTGGCAGGCGGAAGCCATCAGGGGCCTCGTAGGCGAACTCCATGGCCAGCCAATCCTGCCCCCCGCCGCTGCGGCCTTCATTCTCGCCTTCCCGACGATGAATCTGCGGAGCTATGCGCGCGACACCACGCGTGGCGGCACGCCAGCGTTCGCCTTCGATCACCTTCATTTCACGGCGCAACCGGGGCAGCTCGGTGGCGTAGAGTTCCAGCACAGACTCGGGCTTCGTCAGCTTCCACACGAGGCGGTGTCCGCTTGCCTCGACCTTCATGCTGATCTGGAAACCGAGCGACTCCATGAGGGCCATGAGACGGGCTTCTTCAGCCTCGTTGCGAAGGTAGAAAAGACCAGGGGTGGTGCTGTCTTCGAACGGGAAGAGAGTCTCGGCCGCACAACGCGGGCCGCTTTCTCCCACGAGCCATTCTTTGCCCCCAAAGTCAGCGCGCAGAGTGGCCTCGACGGCTTGAAGCGAGCCCTCAAGATGCAGCGTGAAACGGCAGGGCACAGGCGCGCAGTGGAAGTGCTCCAAGCCTGAGCCACGCAGTTCGAGCTGGAAGGCATCGTTGAGGGCCTCGCGGTGCTGGATGAGCCATTTCAGCGGGCGCTTGGCCGGCAGCTCACGCAGCAGCTGCTCCGCTTCGGAGGTGAGCTTGGGGACAGGAAAAAGGCTCTGCGTCTCGCGGCAAAACCAAGCGGCCGTAGGGCGCTGTGGAAAGAGCGGGCGCTGGTCCTCACTGGCTAGGCGGAAGGTCACATCCTTCTCCCCGGGCCTGGATTCAGCGGTCAGCAACAAACGCACGGGCTCGCGAGCAATGCTGAGCGGCGAGCCACCGCCATTGGGCTTGCCCGCGATGACGCGCGGATGCTCAGCCGCGGCGCGGAAGAAGTCATCGAGCGCAGCGGCAGGTAGAGAAAGTGGCACGCTTTGCCCTTTGACCCCTTTCTCCGCCAACCAAGCGGCGAGCAGGGATTCCTCGGGCTCCTTATCGTTCGGATTGTAGCGGACATAGACCCCCACGGGCTCACGCATCTGACCGGTGAGTAGGTTCTCCGGCAAATACAGCGTGTAGAAGCCTGGAACACGAAGGGGCTGCGTGGCTGGCGTGGGCGCACTTGCCAAAGCGCGAGCTTGAGGCCCGGTGGAGGGCTGAGCAGAGCGCGAACTAGCGTTTGAACCGACAGAAGTCGGCGTGCTCGTCAGAGCACGTCCCTGGGAACTGGCAGCCGGGCCAGCCCCACCTCGAAGATGCGCCAAGACGACCGCCAGAGAATGCTCGCAAATCAGGCCACGGCGGGAAGCGGGGCAGGTGCAGAGATTGGTGACGTCTGTCCGCGAGGTGAAAGCGAGGCCACAGGCAAATTTGGTTTTTCCCGCACCCGCCAGACCGCGGACGCGACCTGTCTCGGCGCTTTGCAGGGTGACAAAACCGCCGTCCACGAGGCCGCGTGCGGCTTTCATCGCCTGCCAGCCGCCAATCTCGCCTAGCCATTTCTCGGTAAGTTCCATTTTCTTTCTAGCGCGCTGGATGGTTCCACTTCAAACTCGGGTCAACTGACTTATGCGAATCGTAGCGATCACCAATCAAAAGGGAGGTGTGGGTAAAACCACAACGGCCATCAACCTCTCCGCCTGCCTGGCACAGTTGGGCATGCGCACTCTGCTGATCGACCTAGATCCCCAGGCAAACGCCACCAGTGGCCTCGGACTCGCACAGGAAGAAGGGGGGAGTCTGTACACGGCTCTAGTCTTGGGTACTGATCCGCAGACCGTCATCCGCAGCACGCGGCTGCCGAATCTTTCCATCATCCGCAGCAACCAAGAACTGGCAGGCTGTGAAATCGAGCTAGCACAGAGCGGAAACCATCTTGGACGCTTGCGCGAGGTTCTCGAACCCCTGCGTGCCTCAGAGCAATTCGACTATGTGCTGCTGGATTGCCCACCCTCTCTGGGCGTGCTGATGACCTCTGCTCTCGCTGCGGCAGACGAGCTCCTGGTTCCGCTTCAGTGCGAATACTTTGGCCTGGAGGGCCTAGGCAAGATCGTTGGCGTCGTGCAGCAAATCCGCGACAGTGGAGCCAACCCAAACCTAATTCTCGAAGGTATCGTGATGACGATGTACGACTCTCGCGCCAACCTTGCGCAACAAGTCGTCAGCGATGTCAAAAGTTACTTTGCCGAAATCATCTACAGCGCGGTGATCCCTCGAAGCGTGAGGCTTGGCGAGGCACCCAGCTTTGGCAAAAGCATCATTGAATATGAACCCAACGGACGGGGGGCGACAGCCTATCGTGCCCTTGCCCAAGAATTCCTCGCTCGTCGCGCAGCCCGATGAATTCAGCAATCCACTTCGGGAATTGATTGTGAATAGACCGAGTTTCCGGTTGACACCCTGTCTTCGGCTTCTATCCTCGCGGCCCTCTTTCCCCCGGCTTGTCACGTAGTTTCTGTGTGCCAGCCACTCCCCCAAAGCACCTTTATGAAGACATTCTCCGCGAAAGCAGAAAACGTGAACCGCCAGTGGTGGATCATCGACGCCAAAGATCAGGTCCTGGGCCAGGTCGCTGTCGCCGCCGCCAACCTGATTCGCGGCAAGACCCGCCCCACCTTCACGCCCAACGTGGACACGGGTGACTTTGTGGTGGTGATCAATGCGGACAAAGTGAAGCTGACCGGCAAGAAAGAACTTCAGAAGGTTTACACCAGCAAAACAGCCGTTTACATTGGCAATCAAAAGCGCGAAACCGCCGAGAAAGTGCGCCAGCGCCGCCCAGAGCTTCTGATCCACCGTGCAGTCAAAGGCATGGTGCCTCACAATCGTCTTGGCGACAAGATCGTGACCAAACTGAAGGTCTATGCCGGTGAAGAGCATCCTCACACCGCACAGAATCCGAAGTCCTTCGCCATCGCCTGAACCCTTCTCTGACTGAAACGATCATGAGCAAGCCCCTCACCACCACCACCGGCCGCCGCAAGACCAGCATCGCCCGTGTGAGCATCCTCCCCGGTTCCGGTTCCATCACTGTGAATGGCCGTGACTTCGAAGAATACTTCCCTACGGTCACTCTTCAGAACCAAATCATCGTTCCTCTAGCCCTGACCAACAGCCGCCAGAGCTATGATTTCAAGATCAACGCCCACGGCGGCGGTGTTTCCGGTCAGATGGGTGCCGTTCTTCTTGGCATTTCCCGCGCTCTGATCACCGTGAATCCAGAACTTCGTGGTGCTCTCAAGAAGGCTGGCCTTTTGACCCGCGATTCTCGCGCCAAGGAGCGTAAAAAGCCAGGTCGCCCAGGTGCTCGCAAGCGCTTCCAGTTCTCCAAGCGTTAATCTCATCTTGTGTTTTTGTTCGGGCTTTGTGTCCGATGCTGAAAACCCCGCCCAGCAAGGCGGGGTTTTCTTTTGTGCTGTTGCTTGGCTGATCCGATTGACCATCACGCGCAAGTTCATTTCCTGAGCCAGCTGCTGCAATACACCACCGGAACACCTCAGCCCTTCCGCACGACCCGACCCCAACAAAAACCCCATGCACTGAAACCAGCGCATGGGGTGGAAGATACCTCATCCAGCTTTCAGGCGATGCCCGAACGGCTAGAGAGATTGGAGTAACGATTAAAAGTTAATCTGCGCCTGCAAACCGATGTAGTTGCCATCGTGCTGATCGTAAGGAGCCACCGCCGTGTTGGTGCGGTCGCCGTGCATGTATTGAAGCGTGAGCTCCAGCTCGGGATAAGGAATGTAGCGCAGACCAACCGCCCACTCATCCACCTGATTGCGAGGTGCATTTGTGGCAAACTTACGACCTCCGTCGTTGTATTGATAACGAACGAAAGGAATCAGCTCCGCTTGGTTGCCGAAGATGTGGCGGTAAGAGGCCTGCACATAGCCACCCATCAGCTTACCTGATTCAATCTCGCTCATGTCGTTGTTCAGGACAGGACCATTGCCCCAGTTCCACTCTGCCTCAATGCCAAAAGGTTGTGGATAAAGAATGGCACTCACGCCCACGCGCTCATCCCGAACTCCACGCGCTTCATAGGCAGGCGTCACTCCCCCAATCTTAGCCACTGAAGGCACGTAGCGCCCCGTGTAGCCGTTGACGGAGAATTCAAGGAACTGGCCATTCTCCAATTCAAAAGGATAAGTCGCACGAGCCACGAAGTGAGGCTGGCCATTCACATCATTACGGTTGATGCCCTGCCCGTTGTAGGCACCAACTGAGATAAGGCCGTAGTCACCCGAACCCCGTAGGCCCATCTTGACCAGATCTTTGAAGCGGTTGCGGATCTCAAACGGTGCCCACATCAGGTAGGCTCCTAAATCACGCTCACCTTCCACAGCGCTATTGATCGAATCGGTACGCTCCAGAGCGAGCCGGTTCTGGGAAGACTGCAAGTTCGACCAACCATAAGGCACTTTGGACAAACCGATGCGTGCGCGAAATTCACGCGCAGGATCGAGGGAAATGTCCGCATAAACATCACGCGCCTGCAAAACATTCGATCCACTGACCGAGGCCATGTAGTCTGCCTGCATGTAGAGGTAAAGGTGACTGGTCAAGTCGCCACTCCAGATAAAACGGCCACGCCGAATGCCAAAAAAAGAGTCGTCATTTGCGATGTTCGAGTCATTTGGCTGGTGGTAGTCAGCACCGTTGCCTTCAAACATCGAATAACCGCGGAACTGGATGTAACCGCGAGGCTTCATTCGCTCATACCATTTGTCAGCCAAGAGGTCGTCCAGCTCAGCTTTATTGATGGTCGAAGGGGAAGTGTTGTCGGTGATGCGAGAAAGCTCTTCCACCTGGCCTTTGGTGCCCATGAGGATGTCTTCCAACTTTTCAACCTTCCCGACGATGGCATCGGCCGGTCCGGTCGATTGGGCAATCTGCTCTATCTTCGACTGGGTGCCATTCAGGGTATTTTCCAGCTGCTTGATCCGCACCTCTTGAGTCGCGATCTTTTTTTCGAGCTCCGGCTGGGGAGCGACCGCAGGTGCCTTGGCAACAGCTGAACTAGGCGCAGGGGCAGGTGACCCTGGATTTGTGGCTGCCTTGGCCTCGTCCGCACGCATTGCGCTGATGAGCAGGTCATACTCCGACTGCGAAATACTGCCTTTGGCTTTCAAAATACCAAAGAGCTGCTCCATGGCCTGACTGGCCAGGGCTGGAGAGGCTGGAGTCACCGCGATCAATGCGGCTGTGAGGAGACCTAGAAATCTCCCCGTAGGATGAGTAGGACGAATCGGGAACATGGAGGATGGCGTTGAACTAGACGTTGAAACGAGAGCATGGGGCTTCATTGCCCCTTTGAGCGATTCAACAACAACCTCATGTATCAATAACGTCACACATCTGACGAGCGTCGAATTGTTACAAAACCGTCACAGAGGACGATGGCACTCATGGATTTCATAATTAAATATATGAATATCAATGTTATGCGAATGCAACAAACCGTGTCACAAAGATCAAAAGCCTTTACTTTCCTGATGCTTTTGTCACGAAACGCCGCTTTGTGACAAACTCGTCACAGAGGAGATTTTGTCATATTTGTCACTCAACTCTAAACACAAACTCTCACCTTAGCCTCCAGCCTATTCCCGATGAAAACATCTCTGATTGCCTTCATTCTTGGTAGCCTCATCGCCGCCTCCAGCCTTCATGCGCAAAGCACCCTTCGCATCCGTGGCTCGGACACACTCGGTGCAAAACTTGTGCCTCAGTTGGCTGAGGCCTTTAAAAAGAAAGGTGGAAGCGTCAGCTTCGACATCGCTGCTGAAGGCTCATCAACCGCCTTCACGAACCTGGCCGCTGGTACCGCCGAGATCGGCATGTCTTCCCGCAAGGTGAAGGCTGATGAACGCGCCCTGTGCCGCAGCAAAGGCGTCACGCTCACCGAGTTCGAAGTCGCTTGGGACATGATCGTGATTGTGGTGAACAAAAACAACCCCGTCTCCGACTTGAGCAAAAAGCAGGTGCTGCAGATCTTCTCCGGTGACATCACCGACTGGAGCGAGGTGGGTGGCACACCAGGACCGATCTCGATTTACACCCGAAATACTTCCTCAGGCACCTACAAGGACTTCATTGGACTCGCCATGAAAGGCCGTGAGTATGGCAAAAACAGTCAGAAAATGGCCGGCAATGAACAAATTGCTTCCGAAGTCGGCTCCAATGCAAACGGGATTGGCTATGTTGGCCTAGCCTACTCAGGCTCCAAAGGCTGCAAAGTCGTCACCATCGGCGGTGTGACACCGAGTGTGGCCTCAGTGAAGGACTATCCTTATTCACGCCCAACCTACCTCTACACCAGCGGTGAGCCTACGGGCACGACCAAAGAATTCATCGACTATTGCCAGAGTGCGGAAGGCGAAAGCATCGTCGGCAAAGTGGGCTTTGTACCGAACTCCCAGGCCAAATAATCCTTCCCTGGCCTTTGTGCCCCTGTGGTGAATCCTATCGGCTCCAGAATTCTGGAGCCGTTTTCCATTGAATCACCTTCAGTGTGTCGTGGCGGTTACTCCGAAAGACCACTGAAGTGCTCAACGAGCACGTTGACACAAGGCCCGCTCACCCCCACACACTCCACCCGCCGCGTGTCCACCGAACGTCCACCGCTCCACCAACTGCTTTTGAAGAAACAGAAAGGTCACTTTCTGGGACTGGACCTTCAGCGCGCCATCCGATTCTTCTTCGCTTCAAACGCGAGCATCACCATCGTCGTGCTCGCGATGATCATGCTATTTTTGCTGCGTGAAGGCGCGGGCTTTTTGAGCACCTACAAGCACGAACTGGAGATCTATCGTCGGTCAGGGCTGGAATACTGTGACCTCGTGGATCGCCCTCTATCGAAGCAACAGGAGCTGTCGAGCAAGCTACGGCGCGCTTTGACGGCCTCCATGGATCCAATCATCCAGGAAGCGCGTGCCCGCCGTGACGCGGCCTTTTTGCTCAAACGAGAAATCGAGGAGCAAACGAAGCTGCCCCGCGAAGCCCTGGAATCCGCACTAGAAAAAGAGCCACCGACAACGCCGGAGGCTCTGAAGGCTCTGCGCCAGCAGCTGACCCAAGCTACGCAAAAGGCAGCCAATGAAGTTTCCGTAAGCCTCCTGTTCTCGTCTGAGGAAGCCAATCGCCTGCGCCAAGAGATGGCCAAGCTCAGCCCGGAGATCAACGCGCTCCCGCCGATGCTAACGGAGCTAGGTTCTGTCTTTTCAGCCCGTGACAAAGAGGCCAAAAAGCAGTTCGCCGAACTCGTGGAGGCCTCCGATACGCTGGAAGAAACGCCGGAACCTCTGCGCGAGCTTTTGGACGAACTGAAGGAAGAAGTCCTGGCTACCAAAGAAGCGGCGGTGGAGCACTTCACGCTCGAAGAGGGCAGGCAAAAGCTGCTACAAGCAGCCGAATCGACGCATGACCCTGAAGAAAAAGCTGATCTGCGCAAAGAAGCCGAAGCCTCCAAGACGCCCGAGCCAGACTACGTGGAAAGCATCAAACCCGTGATCGAGCGTCGTGATGAACTCATCCAGGCCGTGGCCAAGTATGCCAAAGACATCGAGATTGCTGCGGCAGGCCTGCACCTAGACACTGGCACGGAAGCAGCCAAAAAGATGCTTGCCCAGGTGCGCCAGCAACTGCCTGAACACGCCGCTGAAATGCGTGCCAGCATCGAGCAATTGAAAGCTTGGCGTCAGGACAAAACGGTCTCGATCTTCAGCGTCATCACGGCCTTTTTCTTTGGCACAAACTGGCTGACGAACTCCTCCTGGCAGGACTTTTTCGGTTTCGTGCCCTTGCTTGCGGGTTCCATGGTGATCGCGCTCATCGCGATTGTCATCGCCACTCCGTTGAGTGTAGCCGCAGCCATTTACACGAACCAATTCGCCTCGGATCGTGAGAAGGAATTCATCAAGCCGGTGATTGAATTCATTCAGGCGATTCCCTCCGTCGTGCTTGGCTTCATTGGCATCTCTCTGGTGGGAGATTTGATCAAAGAAATGAGCGGCTGGGCCTGGCTGAGCTGGCTACCAGGCTTTCCGGTACAGGAGCGCCTGAACATGTTCAATGCAGGCTGCCTGCTCGCTCTGATGGCCGTTCCGACGATGTTTAGCCTGGCCGAAGATGCTCTGAACAATGTGCCACAGGCTTACGTGGATGCCTCGGATGCTCTGGGGGCGACGAAACTACAAACCGTTTTTCGTGTCATCGTGCCTGCTGCGCTGTCGGGCATCGCCGCGGCCGTGCTGTTGGGTCTCGGGCGTGTGATCGGGGAAACCATGGTGGTGCTGCTGGTCGCAGGCAATCGCATTGCGATTCCTGACTTCAGTGCAGGGCCTGGCGTCATCTTTCAGCCCGCCCATACGCTGACGGGCATCATTGCCCAAGAGCTCGGCGAGGTCTCTCGCGGCAGCGCCCACTGGCAGGCCTTGTTCATGGTGGGCATTGTGTTGTTTGTCATTTCACTGGGTGTCAATGCCTGCGCCCGCGCTGTGGTCCGCCGTTTTGAACTTCCAAAAGCCTGAGCCCCATGAGTGAGCCGAACCTGAACCCCTTCGCAGGAGACACGACGTCTTCACGACGCCAGGAAGGAGTTGTGCGTTGGTTTTTACGCCTCAGCACGACACTCATTGTGATGGTGACGTTGGCCATCGTCGGTCACATTTTCATCAAGGGAGCTCCCATCACCTTCCGCACTGAATTCCCTTTCGTGAACGTGAAGTTTCTGACGGAGCTACCAGCGACGCTGCATGTCATCATGGACAAACAAGGTCGCGCCATTGAGACCGATGTGAATGGAGCTGATGCCATCAAGAAGCAGCTGGGAGATCAGTTTCGTGAGGAAAAAACCATCTCCTACTCGGGCGGTGGTATCCTCGGCCCCATCGTCGGGACAGCCTTGCTTGTGGTCGTCAGCGTCGTGGTAGCCCTCTTCCTGGGTGTGGCCAGCGCCATCTACCTCAGCGAATACGCCAGCCATGGGAAGCGGGTGGAGATGATCCGCCTAGCCATCCTGAACCTTGCTGGTGTGCCGTCGGTGGTCTTTGGCCTGTTCGGGTTGGGGGCCTTCGTTTTGACCGCACCGGTGCTGACTGATGCACCACACGAGCGTAGTCTGCTGGTCATCCCGCTTCTGTTTACCAAGCTGAGCTTTCAAGGCTGGGACACGTGCGTGCTCAGTGGGGGCTTTACCCTGGCTTTCGTCATCCTGCCGGTGATCATCACCGCGAGTGAGCAGTGCCTTCAGGCCGTGCCACAGGGCTTTCGTGAAACGAGCATGGCCCTCGGTGCGACCCGCTGGCAGACCATCTGGCGCGCGGTGCTGCCCTTTGCCACCCCCGGCATCCTGACCAGCAGCATTCTCGGAATCGCGCGTGCAGCGGGGGAAACCGCGCCGATCATGTTCACCGCCGCGCTCGCTTTTAAAGACAAGCTGCCTTGGCAAAAGGACCTGCCCGCGCTGCCGTCAGATGCGGGTTGGTTTGCCCATTGGGAGCAAAACGTCGAGCGCTTTCTGGGCATCTTCACCGAATCCGTACAGGCACTGCCCTACCACATTTACACTCTGGCGGCACGGATCCCCCACAATGAATACTCCGAGCGCGCTCAGTATGGTAGTGTCTTTGTTTTCCTACTCCTCGTCGCCTCTCTAGCTGCGACCTCGATCTGGATGCGCCGTCGCCTGCGGGCCAAATACAGGTGGTGAGTCGCGGCGGGGACAGCATGGGGTGGCTCTGAGAAAAAATCATGCGCACCCGCTGATGGATTGACGGGTTCATGGCCTACCACCTAGTATCCTCTTCTTTCCCATGTCCGCCCCCCCCCGTCAGGCTCCTGAGATACGTGACCATGAGACGCTGCGTCTCATTGGCCGCGGTGCCTATGGCGAGGTATGGATGGCGCGTTCCGTGACAGGTGCCTTGCGGGCAGTCAAGGTGGTCTGGCGTGAGGACTACGATCATGCCGACTCCTTTGAGCGTGAATTTGAGGCCATCAAACGCTACGAACCCATCTCCCGCCGCCATCCGGGGCTGGTGCCTATCTTGCAGGTCGGTCGCAGCGATGCGCAGGGCTTTTATTATTATGTGATGGAGCTGGCAGACGACCTGGAAACAGGCCGCGACATTTCTGCTGATTCCTACAAGCCACACACCCTGGGGCTGGAGATGCGGCGGCACAAGCAACTCAAGGCACAGCGCTGCCTAGAAATCGGAACCACTGTGGCCGACGGTCTGCATCACCTGCACGGCCACAAACTGATCCACCGCGATGTCAAACCGTCGAACCTGATTTTCATCGAAGGCCAGTGCCGCCTCGCTGACATTGGGCTCGTCGCCTTGCTAGGGCAGCGCAGTTTTGTCGGCACGGAGGGTTTTGTCGCGCCGGAAGGACCTGGTTCACCAGCTTCCGATATCTTTTCCCTCGGCATGGTGCTTTACGAGGCGAGCACGGGCAAAGACCGACTCGACTTTCCCGACATCCCCTCCTGCAGCGACAGTGGCGACGACCTGGACTCCTGGCAGCGGCTGCATCGAGTGATCTGCACCGCCTGTGCACCGAAGGCCAAGGACCGCTACGCAAGCGCGCATGAGATGGCACTGGACCTGCGGGGACAGCCGCTGCCCTCCAATCGCCGAGCCGCATGGCACGGGGCTGCCGCAGCCTTTTTTGTTCTAGGCTCAGCGGTCATCTTTGGCATGTGGTTGGCGAAACGAGAGGCCACAGGTGTCACCGTTCAGGTGCAGCGCAATACCCCTGCCCTGCTGATCAAAAGCACACCGCCCGGTGCCCATGTCTATGCGGGTGAAGACGACCTCGGGGTCACGCCGATCGCGCTCAATCCCGAAGAAGGGCTGCCCGTGATCTACCAGTTGAGGCTGCCCGGCTACAAGCACCTGGAAATCGAACACACGGCCACCCACGCCAAGCCAGCCGAATTTGACCTAACGCTGGAAGCCACCCGGCTACCCCAGATGGGAGAACGCTGGACGAATAGCCTGGGCATGGGGTTCAAACCCGCACCAGGAGGGCATCTCTCGGTACAGCCCGTCGAGATCCGCCACTTCAAACGGTTCCTTGAAGCCACCGGTCGCTCCTTCGAAGGACGGGTCGTGCGCGCCAATCAGGGCAAAGATACCGCCTACTATGTCGTGGCCCCCGTCGGAGATTCAGAGGCTTTTCGATTCTGGCTGACCGATCGGGATCGGGAGGCAGGCTTGCTCAGCCAGGAGCATCATTATGAGGTCGAGCCCTTCTATTATGTCGATTCACCAGACACCGCAGCGGAGGACATGCCTGAGGATCGCGACAATGAAACGGCGGGCTCACCTGGGGCCGAGAGCGCGGATTGGCAGGCGTTTCACCTGCGCCTAGCGCGGCAGACATATGGAAGCATCGTGATCCGTTCGACCCCAGACAACGTCCGCGTCTTCCAGCACGAACAGTTCCTGGGCTACACGCCGCTCGAGCTACCCCGCGTGCGCAGCGGGTTGGTGGAGTATGATCTGCGCGAAGAAGGTTTCTCTGACATCATCCTCGATGGTGATGTGCGCGCCGGTGAGCTTTTGGAACTTTTTGCTGACATGCAGGCGAGGCAGGCGGTGACCTTTGGCCGGGAATGGAAAGCCAACGGGCTCGGCATCCGCTTTGTCCCGCTGACAGAAGCCGTGATGATCGCTGCCACCGAAACACGCAGACGCGACTACATTGAATACACGAAAGCGGCGAATGCCAGGCGGCCAGGAAACCTGGATACGGAGGGAAAAGGTGGCACACAACCTGTGGTCGGAGTGGATCGTGAAGAAGCCCGCGCCTTCTGCGCATGGCTGACCGAACGTGAACGCAACGCCGGCCTGATCGGCCCCAAGGATGTCTATCGCTTACCTAGCGATGACGAATGGAGCCGCGCGGTCGGACTGCCCCTGGAGCGTGGCACCCGCCCCAACGAGAGAAATGGGCGCATTCGTGGCATTTACCCCTGGGGTTTTGATTGGCCACCGCCGCCAAACACAGACAATCTCGCCGATGCCGCAGGAGCACGAAAAGCGAACCTGCAAGCCTTCATTCCCAACTACCAAGACAAGTTTCCCCAACTCGCGCCAGCCGCTGCCTTTCCCCCGAATGAACGCGGCATTCACTGCCTAGCTGGGAATGCTAGCGAGTGGGTGGACACGGATTACGAGGCTGCCAAAAACAGCGATAACAAATCGGTCATTGCCACCGTTCGTGGCGGTCACTGGCGCAGCGCCTCAGCGGAGGAACTGCTTTCCTCCACCCGCACGCCCGTACCACCCGACACTCGACGGCCAACCATTGGTTTCCGAATCGTCCTGGAACGCAGAAAATAAGTCCGCACGGCTCACGATCCAAACCCTGCGGTTCTGCTGCGGCTTTTCACTTTTCGTTTCGTGTTTCTTCTGTTTGCGTGAGGGCATGACTCTTTCCTCACGCATCGATCCCGCTTTAAGCCGGGCAGCGCTGAAGCAGCTCCAGCCTCTGGGGCATCACCTTTCATGCTGGGCTGAAGCCGCACAGCGGCTGCTGGATCGCTTAACTGCTGATCGCCTACCCGAAGCTCTATCATCCTGGCTCCAGGCTTGGAAGCCCTCGACTGCTCCCAGCACGATTCAGCCAGGAAAAAGCCTCTGTCTGACCATGCAGGAAACTCAGCAAGGCTGGCAGTTAACGCCAGAGCAAATGAATTGGCTTGGCGATGCTTGGTGGCGAGCCTGGCTGCATCTACCTGCTCTGCGTTCATTTTGGGCCACGGCACTGCGCACGAACCATCTCACCGCACTGCATTCTCAGATCCCGATGACTTGGTGCGTGGACCCACGGCCTTTACCACCAGGCACGATTTTGCCACACCTGAACCTTGCCGCATGGGCCAGCCTAGTGCGACTGACATCCCAGGGCCGCTCTTTCCAACTGCAAACCCGTGAACGGTCCGTGCTCCTGCATCGAGGCCTATCGGAGCCAGAGATTCAGCAGGCCATCGACGAGGCCCTGAGCCAGCCCGAAGCAGTTTTGACTGAAACTTTCCCCATGCAGCGGCGGCTACAGCTCACCTTCGTCAACCAAGAACAAAAGATCCGCATCGACTCAGCGCTCATTTTGAATCAGGATTTCATGCCGCCTTGAGATCTGAAGCTGAATAGAAATCTTCCCACCAAAGCTGGAAAGCGGCTTGGACATAGCCAACAGCCCATGGCATTCTAACTGCTCACTCTCAGCCTGCTCAAAAATGCTGATTCCACGTCTCTCTCTTCCGCCTCGAATGATCTTCCGTGAATCGGGACGCGCCGCTCCGATCCTCTTGGTCGTGACGGCCTTGCTGATTTCGACACTGGTGTTCTTTTTCATCACCAAGCCTCAGATGGAAAAAGCAACGCAGCCGGAGGCAGCTCGAATCGCCACTCCAGCATCGACAGCTGATTCCACCGTGGCAGGCGCCGCTGCCAAAGCGACCATGCCAGCAACGCCCCCCGCTCAGGCACCCTCCGCCCCTTCTCCCGTGCCACCCCCACCTCCTTCCTTCGGGTTTGCCCGCCCGCTCGATTTGGGAAAAGAAATGGCCCGTAGCCTTGCCGCTGGGGATTTTGCCCGCGCGGGCAGCTTGCTAGCGGCGAACGATCCTAGTCAAGCCGCCAGCGCTGCAAGCACCCTGGAGAAGATCATCAAAACCCTCGGTGCAATCATCGGCCCCGAAGATAAAGTCGAGATCCTTGGCGTGGTTGAAAACAAAACGCGTCTCGCCCTGCCTCTGAGGCTACCGGGCCACAGCAGTCCCCTTCGCTTGCAAATCGACGTCGAGCGTGATGATCGGATGGGCTGGAAAGTCACCAAAGTCGAGCTGCCGAAGGAACTTGCCAGCGTCCTTCCGCCTCCCGCAAGCATGGCGGCAACCGCAGCCGCCTCTGCGACAGCAGCACCATCGTCCCTCCCCTCGGCCCCTGCCAAGTCTGCTCTTTTCACCATCTCCGCAGGCGATGACGCCCTCGCTTTCGCTAGCGACTTCGTTCGTGCCTTGCTTCGGCATGATTTCGCCGAAGCTCGGAAATTCGTGGATGAATCGAAAGTACCCGCCGAGCGGCTCGCCGGTCTCTGCATTGTATTCGAAGAAGGCCAGTACGAGTTCAAGCCAACGAAACCTCTCATCATCACCGTAGCCAATCCCGAAGTGTCATGGGTCATCGCCCAAATCCAATCCCCTGCCCTGCAGCAAAGTACAGAATTCGGTTTGGAGCTACAACGAGCCGGCACAGATCGTCCATGGAGAGTCGTCGGGCTCAACCTTTCGGAGATCTTGGGATCCTTTGCCGCAAGCTCAGCCAAACTCGGAGTGCCTTACACACCCATCGTGAAAAATCCCTCCGGAGGTGAATCTCTCGCGCTCTACTTTGAATACGACCAAGCCCAGCTCCACCCTCGCGCCCAGAAACAACTCGAAATCGTGGCTGGATTGTTGAAATCCGATCCAGGCAAAAAACTCCACATCGCAGGTCATACTGACGCCAAAGGCACCGATGACTACAACCTGCGCCTCTCCAGCATGAGAGCGAATACAGTGAAACAGCAACTCACCGCACTCGGTGTGTCTGAAGCACAAATCCTCACCAAAGGACTCGGCAAAGCCCAGCCGTTGAGCCCTAACCAAAAAGCAGATGGCACAGATGACCCTGAAGGACGCTCCAAAAATCGCCGGGCTGAAATCTTCTTGGATTTCTGAAGCAGCACGTCCATCCCGAACCATCCATCCCATCATCTCCAACTCTTCTTAGCCTTTCGTGCTAGGGCCTTCGGAGTTGTTATTGAGCTGAATCACGCGCCTGCTGTTGGCTGGTCGTATCCAGCTTACTCAAAGGATAAGGCACTTCTTTGCCATCTTGGGGCATGCGCAGGATCACGTTCTCGCCGTCGAGCCGCACAAAGCCTGCCTTGATCTTCTTCCCTTCGAAATTGATCCAGGTCATGATCGGCGGCAGGCCAGGCTTTGCTTTTCCCTTGTTTTCCAAACCCGTCATCTTGCCTTTGCCATCCAGAGAAGCCCCCTGCGTGATCCACTCTCGGATTTTTTCCACATCCGCACTCGGCACATTATCATCGGGCGGCATGTGGGCTTCATGATTCGCATCCGCGATGACAACGAAAAAATGACTTTCCGCCGGATTGCCAGGCACGATGGCCCCCTTGGGATTGATATCGAGCTTCAAGGTCTCCAAATCATCGAACACATAACCTGCCTTCTTTTTCTTCATCTTCTCGCTGTGGCACTCATAGCAATGCTTTTCCAAAATCGGCACAATGTCCTTTTGGAACTCTGCGGCAAATGCAGCAGCGGGAACCAGAAACCATGGGAGAAAGCGGCAAATCATCATAAAATCAGCGGGGGTGTCGCCTGAAACGCAACAAAGCACAACTCCTTAGATTTTGCGAATATCATGACCATTCTTGCGCAAAGAAGACCTGAGTGAATCGGGAAGTCTCGCACACCGAATCAACGGCAAGCCAATCCATCGTTCCATCCATGGGAAAAGGTCAGCGTTTTCAATTCATAAAAAAGCGCCCCAGCGGTTAGGCTGAGGCGCTTGGTGTTGATGAAATCAAAGGAACCGTCTCGAGATTCCACCCAAGTCGGTGAGATCAGAAGCCCTGCCGACGACGACGGAAGAAGCAGAGCATCAAACCGAGCCAGACTAGCAGAGCACGCCCGGGCTCTGGAACGATCGTGATGGTTCCCAAGGTATAAAGTTGGCTCACATCCCAAGCCAGATTGAAGCTGCTCAAATCTGGCAGGTTGGTGAAGTTGCCATCCAGGGTTGGCAGGTTGCTGAAGGTGCCGGTGACTCCTCCCGTCAAATTGCTCCAGTCAAAAAGTCTCCAGGAGCTACCAGCCACCCAGCTAGCATCAGGTGTGACGGAAGAGGCTACACGAAGGTTTGCACCTGCGCCAATCGTGAAGCCATTCGCGCCGGCAACAGCAAGCGCATCATGGTTGGTCGATGCGTTGAGACTCCCTGTGTTGAAACCACCAAAGAGATCGAAGAAGATATCTCCATTGAGGGCCAGAGTTCCCGTCCCCGATGTCGACACAGCGATCTGGCTGCCAGATGTGTCGGAAGGATTACCGACGTTCACGGAGCCACCGAAGGTGATGTTCTTATTCACCGCCGCTAGGATGCTACCGGCCCCGGTCACCAGGGTGCTCGCCGCACTAGTGAACGCTCCTGAACCCGTCGCAGAACCTGAGGTATTGGCCAATCTGACCGTGCCTTCGGTGACATTGGTGCCACCCGTGTAGGCATTGCCATTGCCCATGACCAGCACTCCTGTCGTGGTCTTGGTCAACAAACCACCCCCATTGAGTTCAGCCAAGTTGCTGAGCGTTCCAGACTGGGCGACCAGGCTAATCAATGCACTAGCACTACCGATCGAGTTTCCATTCAGATCGAGTGTGGCTCCATTGAGAGTGATCGTTGTATTCTCCACACCAGCCCCACCAGAGTGAATGATGTTACCCATCACTTCGAGGCTGCCACCAGTGAGATTGATGTTTGCGGTAGCAGTCCGGCCAGCTGAGGCGTTTGCCATGTTGATGGCCGTTCCGGTGCCTGTGCCGATAGTGACGTTTCCACCGGAGATGTTGAGGTTTGCATCCACCGTTCCACCGGCTGAAGTATTCACAGCCATATTGACCGTTCCAATGGTCACTGTGGGTGTTCCGGCAGCGGCGCTATCGCCCAAGTTGACAGTTGCAGTGGCTCCACCTGTGCCAGTGCTGCTTCGATTCGCCATGTTAAGTGTTGTGATGTCGAGTGTACCTTGGTCAAAGGTAAGCGTGGCCGTCGCAGCACCGGTTCCAAGAGAGCGTGTGGCAAGCGTGACGGTCGAAGCAAGAATGTCCGCTGTATGACCACCCAGATTCAGGATGGAATCCATATTGCCCGCCGTGTTGCCGCTGGTGTTGATCATGTTCAGCAGAGCACGTGACGTTCCATCAGATGCACGTAGCGTAAACTGACCGGTGCTATCGGCTGCATCAAAGACGATCGAGCCACCGGAGCGAATCGAAGCGCCTGCAGAGCCGACATTAAGGGAATTCGTATTGAAGAGATTCGTGCCGCTACCCAAAGTCAGGAAGTGGGTGTCAGAAGGTCCACTTCCATCACCGATACGAATGTCCGCAGATGTGATCGTGTTATTGATCGCAAGCTTAAGCGTAGATTGCCCTGATGTGCCGGAGGAGGAATTGACGTCGCCCAATCGGAAGCTTCCAGCCCCGAGGTTGGCGGTGAAATTGGACAGACCACTGAAATCCACATCCACGCGGTTTTCGTTGGCCGTACCTGTGGCTCCACCAATTTGGAAGCCCGCACCACCACTATTCACGACGATAGAACCACCACCTGAGGCCGTCAGATTCGTGTCCGAATTGTCTGCATTGACCCCAATCGTCACGGCACCATTGACCGTCAGCGTCTTGCCCGAACCAATCAGAATGTTGTTTGTCACCGCATTGCTATTGGTCTGCACCAGCAAAGAACCAATCGCCTGATTGAATCCATTGAGGTTAAAAGTACCCGCTGTTGTTCCCGTTCCGAGGCGAACTGTGGTAGCGATTGGAAGAGCATTGTCGTTACCGATTTGGAGCGTGCCCTCGTTGATTTGGGTGCTCCCTGTGTATGTGCTAGCCCCATAAACTTCCCACAAGTTTGCGCCTGACTTGGCGAGGGTGATACTGGCCGCGATACCATCTGTTACGGTATTCATCCGGTTCACCACAGAACCGATAGAAGTACCCGAAAGCGTGAGCGTTTTCGCGCCAGTGGTGTAGCCAGACGCACCGCCAACAAAATCAACGGATCCAACCCCATTTCCGTTCAAAATCACACCACCCGTGGTGCCCTGCATGGCCAGGATACGGTTGGTGCTAGAGTTGGTGGCTCCGACGTAGTTCAGTCCTGTTGTTGCTGTGGTCAGCCCCAAGCGGATCACGGAAGCATCCGTGCCTGCAGCAGGAGCACCCAGCGAACTCGCCACACCCGCGTTGGCGAGGATATTGACCGCAATCGTTCCATTTTGAATCTCGGTGCCGCCCGTGTAGGTGCTGGCCCCGTTCAACGTGAGGACGTTGGTTTGGGTTTTCAATACTCCACCCACGCCGGCCAAGATCGCATCAATCGAGGTGTCGCCCGTGTGGTTAAAATTGAATCCTCCACTCGAAGAGATGGTGCCTGAACCGGTAATGATCGGGCTAGCCCCCGTTGTGGTGACCGTGACATGGGAAATGGAGCTGCTACCGAGGCTCAGCGTGGCTCCAGCGCCGACAGTCAAAGCACCACCGCCGCCTGTGGCGTTGTTGGCAGTCACAGCCAGCGTTCCACCAGTGACCGTTGTGGCACCTGTGTAGGTGGATGCGGCTCCTAGCGTCAGAGTGCCCAATCCAACTTTAGTCAAGCCACCAACGCCCGAACCGACGGAGTTGGCGAGGGTCAAATTGACGTTGTTCGTGTCGATGGTGCCACCTGCATTGAGGAACGTGATGCTACGCGTGGAGATGTCATCCGTCAGGGTCGAACCAAGGCGTAGAGTGCCGCCCGCGAAAACGAGAGCACCCGTGTTTCCGCCGATGTTATCAAGATCGGCAATCTCAAGAATGCCTTCGTTCAACGTGGTTCTTCTCGTTCCACCGCCTGCGGTGTTCGGTGAGGTCAGAATCAATGTTCCACGACCCGACTTGGTGATGTCAGCCGTCGAGGCAAGAGGAGAGGAGACCGTTGCGGTCACGTTGCCACTAGCTGCAGCGGATGTCGGATTCTGCACAAAGAAGACATACTCATTGGTTCCACCCACGGTGATGCCACCATCAAAACCACCCAAGTTGATTGCCATGGCGGGTGTTCCCGTCACGGCCCCCGTTGCAGTGAAGAGCATGGTGCCGGATGTAACGGCCAAAGCCTGCGCTGCCCCTGTCCCTGTCACATTGATCGTGCTTGCAGTCGTGTTGCTGTTATTCAGCACGAGCGCATTGATGCTCTGGCCGACGATTCCCGTCAGATCAGCAGCAAGCGATTCCCGGATGTTATCCGTGTTGGCCGTCTTGGAGGCAAAGGTATTGTACTCTGTCGCCAGGTCGAGTGGTCGCAGACCTGCTCCGCTCGTAGCATTGACGACATACGTCAGCAGAGAATTCCCCATGTTGCCATCGGCCAACCCAGCCGTTGTCACCTCACCCATACCCCATGGCACAATGGAGATGTTCTTTGATCCTGCGGCACCAGCACCACCCACCAGAGCTGCTGCAAAAGCAGTCTCACTCGTGGTACCAGTGGCAATCCTCAAGAAGTTACGATCGCCAGAGACAGCACCAAGAGCGCGTCCACGCGCATTGATCGTGGATGAATTGCTACGGATGATGTCACTGGTGATGATACCAGCCACCCCAGTGGTGCCGCCAGCATCCCCACGGAAGTAGCTGGCCCCCGAGGCGAGGCTTAGCACTCCAACGGTCTCATTCGTCGTCGCATTCTGATCCGTGCGAACAGCGAGTCCGCTAGGTCTAGTTTCCGAGTTCCACGCACCATCCGCCGAATTAAGAATGATGGGCATGGTGTCCAAGAAGCGTGTTCCCGAACGCGTGGTACCATTGTTGCTGATCAAGAAGGAGCCGCCTTTGTTGATGGTGAGGCTAGAAGCATTCATGGTTGCCGATCCTTCGACATAGACCAGGCCACCGTTCACGACGATTGCCCCGGTAAAACCAGCACCTGAATTCCCCGTAAAGAAAAGATTACCCTGACCACTGGCACCATTGCGAACAATGCTTCCCGTTCCTGTAAAGACGCCCGCGTACGTCGCATTGCTTGTTGAATTGATGTTCAGGGTATTGGAACCCAAGGCGACGGTGCCGAAGATCTGGCTCGTGCCCGCATTGCCACCTGAGAGGTTACCGATGGTCTCCGTAGCCAGCAATTCAAGAGTGGAAGCACGATCATCCGACAAAACGACGGAAGAGGCATTTCCAATCGCATTGCCACCGGAAACTTGGAGCGTACCAGCTAAAATCTGCGTAGCCCCCGTGTAATTGTTGATGGCATTGCTGATTCTTAACACGCCATTCCCCGTCTTGGTGACACCATTGTTCAGGCCAATTTGCGAATTGATCGACATCACCCTAGAGCTGTCATGAGTCACGATGATGTCAGCGATGGAGGAATTTAGACGTCCCCCAGTGATGGTCGGCGCACCTGAGGTAACATTGCTGGTAACGAGAGCACCACCGTTAAAAAGATCGACAGTGGCTGTGTTGGCGATCGTCACTGTTCCCCCTGAGGTGTGGTTGAAACTCAGTGAGTTGATCCTGTTCATGCCAGTAACACCGAAGAACGCAGCGCCGGTATCGGTAATGTTTTGACCGCTTGTCCAAGTGCTAGCATCCGATGCAATGGTCGGCACTAAGGGGATGATGTTGTTTCCACTCTTGGTAGCAAAGTAGGTACCAGAGGCATCGGTGACCGTGAGGAAGCCCCCCAGGGATCCATTAGAGTTTACCGCGGATGTGGTGGTCACCCCGTTCGTGGCATCCTGTGTCCCCGAGGACAACAACACGCGGAGGGTTCCCGCAGAAGCCGCACGAGTGATAGTGCCCAAGTTCAGAACCAATGCTTGTCCAGCGCCTGGATTCATGGCGATGGTGTTGGCTCCGCCGTTGGCCAAGGTAAAGCTTCCGACAGATTGAGCAGTCGCGGCACTGCTATTGCCGTTGAGCGTCAATCGCCCACCACGCATGTCGAGTGCAGCAACGGAACTGATCTTGTTGTTGTTATCAGTCGTGTAATCGAGGATCAAATTACCGGCATCAATGCGGGTTGCCGCGACGGTGCCCGTCAATCCACTGTTATTCCCGCTGAGGGTGAAGTCCGCGGTTCCTTGCTTGAGCATGCTAGCCACACCCGACAGGTTAGCGGAAACGGATCCATCAAACAAACGAATGCCGTTGGCGTAATCCGTTCCCGTGCTAGTCACGTTGACCACTCCGGTGCCGGTGACATAACCCGTTCTGCCAGGATTGATGGTTGACCCCACGTCCAAGCGTGGTGTCTCGACGCTACTGCCAGAGGCCATGTTCATGGTGGCTGGCGCACCGCTCGGTGTATCGGCGATCAGGATAAAGTCGAGGCTTCCGCTATTCGCAACACCGCTCACGTTGGAAGTGTTGATGTTAATCAACCCACCATCACGCACGTAAAGGCCATTGCTGGTTCCAGCGGTAAAGCCAACTGTACCGACTGCATTCAAGTTCAGTATCGCATTGGCGCCGGTAACGATGACATCGTCTGCGAAGACATTGGCGCCGGTAAGATTCCAAGTGCCAGAATTGACCAAGAGATCAGCAGTCGCGCCGGTCTGGGTGATTGCACCTGAGATGTTACCGATGTTGGAAGATGCTGCACCGATGAGAGAGAGCTGTGAGCCTCCCAAGCTGATCGGACCTGTGTAGCTGATTTCTGCACCGCCTGTGCCCGAAGTGTTTAGCGTCGACGCAGCGGTCACGTTCATCGAGCGATCCGTGGTTTGATTGCTGCTGCCAATGAAACGAAGCGTTCCGCCACCCAAATTGATCACACTGCCAGCCCCCAAGTTGCTCGCACCACCTCCAATGTTGGTGACGGTGGAGAAATCCAAGTTACCACCATTCACATTGACCGGCCCCGTGAAGGTGTTGGCAGCCTGAAGAGACAGCACGCCTGCATCGGCTTTGGCAAGCGTTCCCGCCGTGCCGCCACCACCCAGGACGTTCTCAATAATCCCCGTAACAATCGTGGTTCCCGAACCGCCGAGAGTCAATGTTCGTCCCGTGCCGGCACTTTCTGACAGCGCGATGGAGTCAATCGTCAGCGGTGCGCCGGTCAGGTTGTTGTTGAGGATGTTGTTTTGCAGATTGTTCACCACTGCCGTGATGGCTGTAGCGCCGGTGCTCGCACCAGCGACGGTCAACGTGCGCGCTGCGACGGCCGCAGGTTCGGCGATATTGACCTGGCTGAACAGCAGATTACCCGCGGTCAAGCTATTGGTAATGCCACCTGCGCCAGTATTGGAAGTGAGACCGTTAAAGGTAAAACCATTGCTCCCACCAAACGTTAGAACCGCACCGAGATTCAAATTATTCGTCACGGCATCAACCCCAGTCAGATCAACGAGGCTGTTGATGATACTTGCAGCAGAAACTGTAAGCGCGCCTGTTCCAATCACATTTTTATTTCCTAGAATGAGAGTGCCCGAACCGAGAATGGTTCCACCATCATAAGTATTGGCACCCTCTAACCTCACGGTTCCGTTGGTCTGCCCCCAACCGCCTGCATCATCATTGATGGCGAGACTGTAGCTATTGGCGCCATCATCAATGATGCCAGAGATGGTGAGCAAACGGGCTGCTGCGTTCGAAACGGAAATGCTGCTATTGCCGCCAAGATTGATACCACCCGTGATATTCATCGTGGCGAAGGCATCTGGCAGAGCAACCCGCATTGAGGCACCAACACCACCTGCCCCCAACGTGACCAAACCATTCTGGTTGAGGGTGAAATTCGTGGCTTGGGTGCCTGTGGTATTGTCCACCTGAAACTCAGCAACCGCTCCGGCAGCGTAGTTCAAAGCACCGGCTCGGTTGATGGTCTGCCCATCAACCCCCTGCAAGATGAAACGGCCAAAGCTATTGAAGGTGACATCGGCAGGTGTAACCGTCGGGCTGGCGGCAGCGGCAATGGTCACCGTTCCACGATTGAAGGCCAGATTACCTGCCCAGGAACTAGCGGCGTTGCTGATGGTCAGAGTTCCTCCCAGTTGGTTGCCTCCAGAATCGGTGTTGTTGCTGTCGATGGTAAGATTGCCGGTGCCACTGACAATACCAGAAAGGGTGATGTTACGGGCCGCATTCGTGGCAGGCCCATTGGAATCTGCCATGTTGATGCGGGAGGAGCCGTTGATCGAGGTAGCGCCTCCGTAAACATGGTTCGCACTACCACCGGACAGGGTGCCGCCGTTAAGGTTAATCGCATGAGGCAGAGTGGCCGCAGTGCCAGCAGTCGCATTGTTGTAGTAGTATGCGCCGCCATTGACCACAACACTCACCACGTTGTTGCTAGCCGTAGTGCCCAAAGCCGCCGAGTTGGTGAATTCTAGATTACCTTCATTCACCGTAACAACGGCAGTGCGGCCAGTGTTAAAGCTCGTGTCTGCAGCCGCAGACAAAACCACCCGGCCGGCTCCAGTTTTCGTGACATTTTTCTCACCCGATAAACTGCCTGAAATCGTCAAGAGTGAACCTGCATCGGCTGTGTTCCAGGTTTGGTTAGCTCCAAGGCGTAGGCCGGTGGCAATCGTCACCGAGCTTGGACCTCCCGCGGTAAGATTGATGCCATCGGTGTTGACCTGAGGAGCTACTTCCAGACGAGCCGTCGCAAGCGCACCTGGGTTGATCGTAACCGCACTTGGGGTTGTGGTGCCCGATTCAAAAACCAGAGCATTGACCTTAAAATTCTGTTCCAGTGTGGTCGTAAGGGCCGTGGTGCCAACGCCATCCCAGGCAAAACGAACCGTATTGCCTTGTCCAGGAATCGAGGCTGCTGGAATCGCTCCGGCTTTGTCTGTGGACCAGTTGTTGGCGTTGCCATTCCAGGTCGTGTTGGTCAGGCCGCGCCAATAAACATCACCCACAATCAGGCTACCTGTCGTGAGCTGAACCATGTTGTCGGTGACAGTCCAGGTCATGCTCGTGAAGCCACCGGGGGTCGCTCCCTGAAGAATGTTGCCAGAACCAAAAGCGGTCAATCCCCCATCCACAAGATTCAGGAGAGTGTAAGTCTGACCAGGGTTCAAACCGGCATCGGTCATGTTGAAGGTGATCGAGTTACCCAAACTCAGGGTTCCGCCCGTCAGCAACGCGAGCGTGTCGGTGTTCTGGTTGTCACCCGCTGAATTCAAATCCCCAACGTTGAGATTCAAGGTCGCTGTTCCTGAACCCGAGTTACCTAGGCGGAGCGCCGTGAGATTGGTGATGGCACTACCCGCTCCATTGATGAGACCTAGAGTTGAGCCACCTCCGACTTCGACGCTTGTGATCAAGTTTGGACTCGTTAAACTTCCCGTCAGAGAAAGCGTGGAAGACTCAATGGCTCTGAGAGCTGTTGTTGCGGTGACTGGACCCGCAAGGATGAAGCTACCGCCCCCCTCACTGGCAATGGTTCCTTTGTTACCGACCGAGACACCCGCTCCAAAGGTGGTACTCGCGTTCCCTAGCTTGACGATATCCAGCCTTCCGTCACCGGTGTTCTGGATGCTGTAATTGGCTGTTCCCGCGCCGAAAGCGACTGCGCTGTTGTTGATACCGAAGCGGAAAGCGGCCGCTGTCGGTGAGGTATTGTTGATGATGACCGTGCCGTCCGTGGTGGCAGTCAAAGCTGTGATCGTCTGCGTTGTTCCGTTGAGATCAAGGATCGCAGTGTCTGCTGTGGCTAACTCTGGACTCAGAGTAATGCCCCCACTCGCCAAGAAACTGAGACTGGTTCCATTAGCGACCGCCGTGGTAGGAGCGATAGAGCTGGTGAAACTGGTGGGTCCATCAATGCTGACAATGCGGCTACCCGCAGGAACATTCGTGCCACTGAATGGCTGTCCGACCACCAAACCGGTGGTGGACGCTACAGTGAAGCTGGTGGTGCTGATGCTTCCCGAACTCGTAGTACTAGTCGCTGTGAATGTGGTTGGGATTGCGTTGTTGTTCGTAAACTTCAAGGTGCCACGATCGAGATCCACAGCGGTGATGCCCTGGTTCCAGTTGGAGGTGGATCCATTTGTACCAAGGTTCAAAATGGCTCCCCCGCCCACATCGAAGCGAAGGCCGTAACCTGTGGTGGTCGTGATGTTACCATTGAAGATGGTTTCACCCGTTCCTTCGACGACCCATGCGCGATTAGCGGTCATCTCCGTGTTGTTCACACCACCCGCAAAAGTGACGGTTTTGCCAGGGATGACACTATTGGTCATCGTGATGTTGTTGGCTGCTGCTCGCCAATTGAGTGGCTGCGTGAACGTCAGGTTATGAATTCCAAAGAAGCCAATCGATGTGTTGTTGTTGTGGTCAATCGGGTTGCTGATGACGCGGTCACCCCCAAAGGCGAAGATATTGGCGTTGGACATGACGAGCGTCCCTGTTCCTAAAGCATTGTTATGACCGATCCCCAAAGCACCGGAACCGGCCGTGGTCGTTCCCGTGTAAGAGTTACCGGCATTGGTCAAAATCCAAGTTGCTCCACCATCCACTGTGACAGACAGTACGCCTGCTCCATTGTTGGTCAGGGCACTGGTGATCATATTTCCCGCAGTGTTGCTACCGCGGAGTGATAGGGTTTTGTTGCCAGTCTCCGTCGTATCATGAGCCACATTAGTCAGGATGAGTGGTCCCGTACCATCCGCGTGAATCTGATTGCCAGCCGTGGTACCACGCAGACGAATTTTGCGATTGCTGGTCTCGCCTAAGCCAACGTACTGCAAGATAGCACCTGTGGTTGTAGCATTCCCGAGCACCACTGCGTTTGTATCGTCCATCGTGGCACCACTGAGACCGACACTTGAGGCTACGGTGCCTCCCGTGGTGCTTCCCAACGAGGAAACGACAAGAGTTCCAGCTTCCACCGTTGTCGTTCCCGAATACGTATTGGCACCGGTAAGCTGAAGTTGACCTGTTCCCAACTTAAGAAGACCGCCGCCTGCGCCAGACAGCACCCCACTCAAGGTTGCATAATCCGAACCCGTATTGGTATTTGAGTTCACGTTAACGGTGCGAATGGAACCGCCTAAAGCGATCGGGTTGGTGAAGGTGACATCAGAAAGGGCGCTTGCAGATCCAAAAATGAGGGAGGCACCCGTCGGCACAAAGCCACCGCTGCCCCAAGTCAGTTGCGCATCGCTATCCAAAGTCACGGTCAGTGGACCCGCGAGAGCCGCAAAACCACCCCCGCCCGTCGTGCCACCCCAAGTGATGGTGCCAGATCCTGCAACTGGTGTCACAGCGAGAGTTCGAGCAAACGTTCCGGACGCTTGTAAGATTCCAGAAGTCGTTGTTGTGCCCAGAACGAGAGGACTATTCGCGGGCAAGGCTTCATTGACATTCAGTCCTAG
>CANNQP010000018.1 GCA_947507875.1 Verrucomicrobiaceae bacterium
AAGTGTCCCCAGACACGATGACGGGCATTGTAGCGCTGGGTGTAGGTGCCTTGAAACCAAGACATGCCTGCCACGAGATTGGGCTTCGGCGTGCGCAGCAGCCAGTGATAGTGATTGTCCATGATCACCCAGGCCAGCACCTCCCAGCCCGTTTTCTTCATGCCTCCGCTAGCGTCGCGAGCAGCATTTCCCGGTCCGCATCATCCTGCACGATGTCCTCACGCCGATCTCCGCGTGCCGTGATATGATAAAGAGCACCTGGATACTGAATGCGAAGCTGCCTGGGCATAGCTGCGAGGCTAGCCGCTAAAGTTGCTAAAGTTGATCTGTCAAGAATTGACTCCTGACCCCTTCTTGTGAATGCGAAGCTGCCTGGGCATGATAGCACGACTAGCCGCCACCCTTCTTCTGTCAAGAATTGACTCCTGACCCTTTCTTACTGACCCTTTCTTGCGCACCGCAGGCCGGAGCAGCGTTGCACTCGCCCCACGCTCACGAACGCCGCTTGAGCAGCAACCACAACAGACCAAGCGCCGCCACGATCAACACAACGATGATGGCCCACGGCGTTGTTGAGGCTGGTTCTTCGCTCGTTGTCGATGTGGGCTTTGCTTCGGGTGCCTTCTTCGGTGCCGGTGGTTGCACAGTTGGCGGCAGTGCCTGCGGCGAAGGTGGCAGTTGGCTGGGGAAGCCTTGAGGAGCTTTGTATTCACCGCTCACAACAAGAACTGCATGCTCCAGGTCCTCCAGTTCTTTGAAGTCGGCGTCACCTGCTGCTCGGCGCTTCTCTGCGAGCCGCCGCAGAAGGGGCAAAGCACTTGCTGCATTTGTGCCCAGAGCCTTGATTTGCCGCACCACATCTCTATCGACTGGAGTCGTTCCATCAGAAGATGATTCGAGCTGCTTTAACAAGATGGGCAGAGCTTCAATCACTCCCCATCTGCCAACATTGGTGACTGCCATCGAATACAATGTGGAATGTTCACGGGGAGCCTTGTCCTCTTGCATCGCTGCCACAAGCTCTTGCCGAAGCTCTGGAGTCTCGATCTTGAGGCCAAAAAGGGCGTCCATTGCGGTTCCTGCCGTCTCAGCGCGGTCATCATGCGCGAGCTTCAGCAAAAGTGATTTCGTGCCATCTGTTTGCTTCAAATACGAGTTCAAGACTGCACCGTAATATCGCTCTGCGCTTGCTGGTGATTCAGCGAGCTGCTTTGCGATGTCACGCAAGGGTTCGACAGATTCTTGTGTGGAGCGAAGCATTTCAGGAGGCATGATCCAGACGTTGGGACGTCCTCCAGCAAGGGCGTGATGCAGAGCCTTAAGCCTCTCCAAATCAAACGGCTGCTCAGCAGCCGATGACCTGGAGTCAAGAAGCTTGGTCACCTCGCTACTCACAGGGTCTCCCACGAGGTTCGATTGAGCTACAGCGAAGACACAAGCAACGCCAATGGCAGCGAAAATTAAGCGTTTCATGGTATAGTTCCATTAGCTGGGGTGATCGTTTCATCGCCAAATACGGGGAACAAGTCGAAGGGCGAGTTGCCCACCGCTATCGGATCAAATTGGTAGATTGGATGGCCCTTGTTGTTGCCTCCTGTGCCATCTGAGTCGCGGACATAAATCTCGTATCCTGGGAACCCATCCTGCCACTGTCCCAGCAACTTCCACTTCGGCTGTGTGACGTTCGCCGCGTCAACAAAGACTTGAAGCTCGAAGTCCCAATCAATAGCAGCGGATGGAGTCACTATCGGATTGTCTGCTGTGCCATTAAACCGGAACTTCATTGAGTAATCGTCTCTTGTTCCGGGAGTCACATGCATTCCAGTGGTCAAACCACGGCCAGTTGAGACTGTCCAGGGTTGGGGAAGTAGTCGATTAGCGGCAGAGTATGGGTCGCCTGGGTGTGGCACACTCCAAACTTTGACATAGTTGTGAGAGATGCCCATTGCGTGCTTTTCTGTCTGATCTTTTATGCCATCGGCATCCAAATCTTTGAACGGGATGATGGTCACTTGCGTATGCGAGCGCGAAGAGGTCGCCACCTTATCAACATCTGCAGAGGGGTTATCCAAGAACGTGTTCACAAAACTTCGATCGTCACCGGAAGCGATCGTCGAGGAAAGCTCTGGAACCGGGTTGCCCGTAATAGGCCCAGGTGGCACGTCCACCCATTGAGGCGGAATGAAGACGTTGAGCCAGACATCGAACTCGGCTTCAACGACGGTGGCATAAATCATTTCAGCATCGGTAGAAGTGCCGTTGATGACCGCCTGAAGTGTCAGGGTTTCACCACCCACCGACGCGCTCTTTTTCAGTCCTTCAAAGTAGAGCGTGGTTTCTTGCGTTGGATCGAACTCGGTTTGCTGGCTCACCACTGCCTGCGTTCTGGCTTCATCCTTCCAGAGCTTGAACTTGTCGGCACCGTTGAACTTCACCTTGTATTTCATCCCGGACACGCCGCCACCTGCACGAAGCAAAAGCTTGGTAACGGGTGTCTTGTCGTCACGTCGGATGGCAACATAGCCGCCTTTGCTCGCATCGTGTTGCTTCCCCTCATCAAGTTCTCCTGTGGCAGGATGAACGATGTCTAAGTCAACCGGGAGGAGGCGGAATTTCAGAGATGCTTCGCCACCGGGGCCTCGGACGCGGATGGTTTTTTCACCGTAGTCTTCGGGGTTTTGGGGTTTGCCTGTGAGCACTAGCTTTACGTTGAGTGTATTTCCTTGGCGAAAGGGCAGGTTGTTTGGAGTTGTCCAAGTGATGGCAGTTCCAGGTATGGCTTCTTCGATCCAGAAAGAATAAGGTTCAGGCGGCTCATCTGGTTCTTCGGTTCCCTCGACTTGGATTTCACCCTTAAGGTCCAGTGTAGCCCTCCATTCGGTCTGTCCATTGGGCTTGCTGTAAATCATGTAATCCCTCCCGACTGGCTCAGTTTTGAGGCTAATTGATACATCGCGTTTCTTATCCTCGGTTTCTTCAGGCTCTGGAGTGTTGTCGTCTGGAGGATCATCTGGCATGCAGTTGGAATCTCCGTCGTTGGATCCATTTCCTGGGCCGGTCACACCCGGTCCTTCGGACTCCTCATCCTCGTCTTCGGCTTCCTCGACCGTAAAGCTCAAAATCTGACTGGCCCCCTCACCACTACTGTCGGTAACAGAGACTGTGGCGCTAAAGTTTCCTGAATGGGTAGCGGTGTAAGTCAAAAGGCCATTTGTTGCGACATCGAGACCTGAGAAGCCACGGCCACTTCCTGAAAAGCGATAAGTTCCTTTCCCGCCTGTTGCTGTGATGGTCGTGTTGATGCTCTCTCCTACTTTAACTTGCGGCAAACTCGTGGTGGTGATGCGCAGTCTTTCAGGTGGGTTGTCACCGCCGCTTCCCGGATTTCCTGGATTGTCAGGAGTATCTGGGTCATTTTCAGTGGGTGGCGGAGTGTCGGTATTGAGGATGATTTGGTGAGCTTGTGAAGAGGTTGCCTCCTGTCCGTATTGGTCTGTCAGGCTGACAGAAAATCCAAACGCACCTGTTGCAGGTCGGGGGCCACTCAAGGCACCACTTGGTAGCAGTTGAACTCCTGGCGGAAGCTGGCCGCCTTCCAGTTTCCAAGTGTAAGGCTGGAACCCGCCGATGCCTTGAAAACTAATGCTGCTAGCCTCTGTGCCGACTGGCCAGTAAAAACGAACCGGGGATATCACGGAGGGGGCTTGGTGCTGTATGGGCAGCACAAGAGTTTGTTGAGCCATAGCTCCGCTGCTGTCGATCACCCGGAGGTCCATTTGAATTTCACGATTGGGTTCGCCTTCCCTAATTTCCACCCGGCCTGAAATTTCGCCAGTTTGCGAGGACATCACCAGCCCCATTGGCAGGTTTCCGCTGCTAATTTGCCACTGGTAGGTGCCACTTCCACCGGTGGCAGTCGGCGTAAATCTGTAAGGTGTTCCTGCGTTCAGAATGGGTAGCCTGCTGGTCTGAATGGCGAGCGGAGTAGGTGGCGGGGGAGGAGGTGGTGGAGGCTCCTCGGGCTGCACCACGGTGATGGCCAGAGAGACAGCCGCACTACGTCCTGCGCCGTCTGTGACCTGGACGCTGAAGCTGTAGCTTCCGGGCTCCCCATCTGCTGTGCCGGAGATCCCTCCCCAGTCGCTCAAAGTGAGTCCTGGTGGCAGCTGCCCGTCGCTCACGGTCCATCCGGCGATCCCATCCTGCGCTCCTGTGGTTTGTAGGCTGGTCCCATAAGCCCGGCCTAGCACGGCGGTGGGCAGGCCGCTGGTCGTGATCTGCAGCTCAGGCGGCGGGGGCGGCTGCACCACGGTCAGGGTGAGGGGCAGGCTGGCCGTGCTGCCCAGGGTATCACTGGCATAGATGGTGAAAGCGTGCGTGCCTTCCACCAGGGCTTGGCCAGTGAGGGTCAGGCTAGCGCTGTCCCAGAACAACCCCTCCGGCGCGGTGCCCTGCCAGTCTAGTCCCCAACTGTGATAAGGGGGAGCGCCGCCCTGGGCCGTGAAGCTGAGGCTGACCTCGCCGCCTTGTATGACCTGGGTGCTGCCTGAACCCAGGCTGATGCTCAAGGGATTTTCCTGCGCATTATAGACACGGGGGTCCTTGGCTGGGCCAGAGGTGGGGTAGAGTTCGTCCAAGTTGCTGATGCTGTCGCCGTCCCAATCGTCCTCGTGCTGGCGTCCGGACAGCGGCCCGTTGTCGCGCGCCAGGGCGGGTAGGCCGGGAAGGGGCGGTCGCAGACTGTGGCTGGTGGCGGCCTCGTAGTCGTTCTGTGCTTGGCGTGTGCTGGTGGTGTTTCCATAAACGTCCAGCTCGTTGATCGTGGTGTTTTCAAAACCGGGCGTCATGGCCTGGAAGGGGCTGGTGTGGGCGCGCGCCTCCTCCGCATTGGTCAGGAAGTCGCCATCTGGGTCATCCGCGCCATCCGTGGGGTCGGCGGGGTTCAGGCCGCGGGCGGTCTCATAGACGTTGGTCATGCCGTCGTTGTCATCGTCAAACTGGGGTGTCCACTGGGCGTAGATATCCCAGCCGTTGAGGTAGGAGTCGCGATTGCTGACCCCATTGCTGTCCACGTCCCAGGCCTCGTCACGAGCATCTTGTGGGTCCATGCCCCAGTGGAGTTCCAAGCGATCAGGGATGCCACCGCCGTCACTGTCGGTCAGGTCCGCTTCGGCAAAGTCAGGAATGCCGTCATCGTCCGTGTCGTAGAGCTGCGGATTGAAAAGGCCGAAGATGCCCTGAGCCTCCTCGTAGTCGGTGAGGTGGTCGCCATCCGTATCCACCCGGCGCGGGTCGGTGCCGATGGTGTGCTCGTAGCCGTCCGGCAGGCCGTCCAAGTCGGTGTCCGCTACGTTGGGGTCGGTACCAAAAGCGAACCAGCCGCCTAGGTTGGCCTCGGCCGTGTCATCCAGGCCATCGCCATCTGTGTCGGCCTGGGATGTGTTCAGGCCCAGTAGGTTTTCCAGGCTATCAGGCAGGCCATCTCCATCTGAGTCTGTGGCGGTGTCCCAGACAAATTGGCCGTAGGCTAGCCAGAGACGGATGACATCTGGCGTGTGGCTAGGGGCGGTGATGGGGCTCTGTGGATCCGTTTGGAAAAACATCTGCTCCAGCTGGTCGCCCACGCCGTCGCCATCAGCATCCGTATCAGAAGGTGCCAAACGGAAAAAATAATAGACCAGCCAGTCGTGGTAGCCCTGCGTGGTAGGATTCGAATCGGATAGTTCAAAACCAGCTTCTTGAGAGAGTTCGTGCTCCAATCCAGCGGAGAGGCCATCGCCATCTAGGTCACGCGTTGGATGTAACGTGGAGGGTAAAACTTGTAGGCTAAAGCTTATGTGTCCGGGATCCATCCCGCTGGCAATTCCAGTGACGGTCAAAAAATAATTACCGGGGGTAGCGTCTGCTGCCACCATCCCAGATAGAATGCCATCGTTTCCAAGTGATAAACCTGAGGGTAGTTCTCCTGAGGAGATTTGCCACTGCTCTGCTGCTATCGGTGAAGCGCTGAAAATCACACGACACGAATCTCCTTGAAAAACATCCACGGAAGTTTCGGACGCATAAACGCTCAATGCTGGGGAAGGAGCATACTGAACTGGAAGGATGACATGACTCGTTTCGGACCATAACGGTGTCGAAGCACTGACGGTAAATTCAAGATAGTCACCCGGAGGCATTTGCGTCACCGTTCCAGATATCACGCCTGTGGCAGAATTCAGCGATAGTCCTTCTGCAGTTGGCTAAGCAAAGACCAGCTTACGACTTGGTTTGAGTAGTTGGTGATCAGTTGTGCCTCGTAAGGCATTTCAAGAGTCGCTGCTGGTAGGGGTTGATCTAAATCCAAGATCTCAAATGGAGGTATGGTGAAAGGAATGGTCTTGGAAGAAGTGCCGCCACGCAGATGTGCGTTTAACGTGATGTTATATGTGCCAGGATAGATGTACGCTAATAGCACCCCAGATACAGATAGCACACCATCGTTATTGATGCTGAGTCCGGCCACTGAATCTCCAGAAAGCGACCAGGACGAAGCTGTTTCTGGTGTTGAATGAAATTGAAGCGAATAGGATTCTCCGGGAATCAATAAGCTAGGCATCTCGGATTCTGTTTCGATTTGCAATTCGACTGGAGGGCGAATCGATTCATAAACATGAAATGGAACCATGATTTGATCTGAGTTACCGTAGCCATCAGTAACTTTAATCCAAAAGCTGTCCGAGCCGGTGAAATCTGTTTCTAATGTTCCTGAGAGCCAGCACATCAGCCCGTCTTCGGACGGATAAAGTGCTAGTCCTGGTGGCAACATCCCCAAACACTCCCATGAATATGGCCCCCAGGCCGCAGCAAGAGTGCGTGGCATGAGGCTAAAGCTATGTGAAATGGCGTGGCCGGAATAGCTAACTGGCAAACCCTCCGGCGGTAGAGGCTGAATGGACAGGGTCGGCTGCCAGTCCGAGGGGAAATAGCAGTCTCCCTCCATCGCGTCCATCAGCCCATCTTGGTCAGAGTCTGCTTGGTGTGGATTGGATGCCGCCTTTGCCTCCGGCATCGGCACCTGCCGTGTGGTGGCCACCTCATAGCCATCTCCCAGGCTATCTCCATCCATGTCAAAAATGGTCGGGTCCGTGCCATGGATTTGGATTTCATCCCAATCGGAAAGGCCGTCTTCGTCGCCGTCGGCATGGCGCATTTGCCACTCTTGCAGGTCGCCTACGTCATTGCCGTTGCTGTCCCAGAGCCGGGGGTCCGTGCTCATGTGCTGTAGCTCTTCCAGGTCAGTAGCGCCATCGTCATCCGTGTCAGGATCGCCGGGATTCGTGCCTAGCCAAAGCTCATACCAAACTGGTAGCCCGTCTAGGTCCAAGTCACCCAAGTTCGCGCCCTCTGGCGGCTCTGGCTCGGTTCCCTGCCAGATGGGAACAAAGCTCGCGGGCTGTCCTGGGACGTGAATTGTAGGGTCAGGCGCGTGGATGGCCTGGAGTGCGGGCATGCCAAAAATCCAGAAACAATGCGCCGTCAGTTGTGCCCAGACACAGAGCCGGGAGCGACGGTACCGTGAGAGAAATAGAGAATTTTTCATGCCAGCTGGGAGTGAAAGCAATAGAATCGGAAAAACATCCCAGCGTTTTCGGCATTCACGGCTGCCGTTGGCGCTGAGACATGTATGTAGGTTTCACCAAATCTACGCGGGAATAGCAAGAAAATTTTTTCTTTGCCCTGATCTAGCCCACTTTACTCTTAGGGTTGCCCTACTGAAGGTGCGCCATTTGATGTGCGGGAAATCCTGAAGCAGGCAGGCTCTTAGCAGGCGGACTTCATCCAGGGTTCAAACTCGGGCGGCAGTGGTGCTTCGAAGCTCAGCGGTTGATCGTGGATGGGGTGGTTTAGGCTCAATTTCCAGGCGTGGAGCATGAGGCGTGTGACAGGAACCACTTGGCGCTTCGGATTTCCATAGATCGGATCACCCAGGATGGGGTGCCCCAGGCATTCCCGCATGTGAACACGGATCTGGTGTGTGCGGCCGGTGAGTAGCTTGCAGCGGATCAGCGCGCTGGACTGATGCGTGCTCAGGTGCTCCCACTCCGTCACCGCTTCCTTTCCCGCCCCGTCAAAAAGCACCGCCATGCGCTTCCGGTCCACGGGGTGGCGGCCCATCATGTTCTGGATGCGACCGCTCTTTTCCTTGGGGAGGCCATTGATCGCCGCGAGGTAGATTTTGCTCAGTCGGCGCTCGGCAAAGGCCTCGGTGAGTCGCCGGTGGGCGATGTCATTTTTCGCCACGACCATGCAGCCGGAGGTGTCCTTGTCCAAGCGGTGGACAATGCCGGGGCGCATCTCTCCACCGATACCGCTGAGGTCATCGCAGTGATGCAGCAGTGCATTCACCAGAGTGCCGTCGGGATTGCCTGCGGCAGGGTGCACGACCAGTCCAGGGGACTTGTTTAGCACCAGGATGTCTTTGTCTTCAAAAAGTACGTCCAAGGGGATGTCCTGGGCGACCACCTCGACGGGCGCTGCCTCGGGAATGACCATGGAGACCAGATCCCCATCTCTGAGCACGGCACTTGCCTTGGCTGGTCGTCCATTCAGGCTTACGTGACCGTCACGGATCAAATCCTGGACGCGAGCACGGGAAAGTTCGGGAAATCGGTTGGTAATATGCTTATCGAGTCGGGTGCCAAGATCATCTGTTTTGGTAAGATTCCATTCCACCTCCTAAAGTCGATATTCGAATTAATTTAGCAAACTGTAATTTTTGGCATGCGGTAAGCGTGAACAAAATGGCCACATGCGAGTCAAAGTGTGTTTCCAAAAGTGACACAGATTTCTCCTCCCCCTCAGCACATCTACCTCTAAAAGACTGACGACTCTCTTTTCCCGATCGCATCCTTCTCTTTCTTCGTGTCTCCCGTCTCCCCGCAGCAGTCCTACCTCAGCACCTGTCCGGTTTGTCAAAACCAGATCGATGTGACTTCGCTGGATCCCTTTACCAAATTGAAATGTCCTTTTTGTGGGCAGATGGTGCGCGTGCGGCGGAAGTTTGATCATTTCATGATTGTGCGCCAGATCGGAGAAGGCGGCATGAGCCGGGTGTTTGAGGCGGAAGACGAGACGCTCGGTCGCCGGGTGGCCCTGAAGATTCTGAATCAGCGTTACAGCCGTGATGCAAATCGCGTGGAGCAATTCCGCCAAGAGGCCCTGATCACGGCCAACGTGAATCACCCCAACGTCATCAAGCTCTACTCCGTGGGCTACGATCAGGGGTATTTTTACATCGCCATGGAGCTGGTGAATGGGGGCAGCCTGGAGCAGCGCATTCGCCGGGATGATCGCGTCAAAGAGGCTGAAGTGTTGAAAATTGGGCTGGAAGTCGCCGAAGGCTTGCGCGCGGCGCAGCAGATGGGGCTGATTCACCGCGACGTAAAGCCTGCAAACATTCTCTTTACCGAGGCAGGCACGGCCAAGGTGGTGGACTTTGGCCTCGCTCTTTTTGTGGACCGCGGAGGGGACCATTCCGGAGAAATTTGGGCCACGCCCTATTATGTGGCTCCAGAGAAGGTTCTCGATAACCGCGAGGATTACCGAAGTGACATCTTTAGTCTTGGAGCAACCCTTTACCATGCTCTAACCGGGAAGCCGCCGCATAAGGCAGAGTCGGACAGCATCGAGCAATTGCGCATGGTCAAGTGTCGTCGAGTGGCTCTGGAGGACAGCGGCATGCGCTTCGCTCCGCGCACCTTGCATGTCATCAATCGAATGCTGGCCTTCCGTCCCCAGGAACGCTGTGCCAACTACGATGAAACGGTTGATGAGCTACGTCTTGCGGAGGGTTTGCTCAATCAAGGTTACGCTGCACGTTGGCGCTTGACCAGTCGTCGCGTACGCTGGTCTTTGGCGGCTGCGGCAGCCATGGTGGTGGCCTTTCTTGTCGGCTGGGCCATCCAGTCCGTGAGTACACGCAAGGCCGCTGCGGTGACTCAATCGGTGGACACCAGTCGTCAGGATTTGGCGGGTGATGGTGTGACGATTCAGGCTGGGGATCGTCGCACCGTGGCCGAACGCTTCATTGCCGCGCGTGATCTGATGCTGCAGAAGCGTCAGTTTGCAGAGGCCAAGCATCAGTTTGAGCGTTTGTTGAATGATGGCCTGCGTCAGCCAACGCAAAACTGGGCGCGTGTGAATGCCGCGCTGTGCGCGACTGTACTAGGGAAAAAAGAGGATGCAGTCAGGCATCTTGCGGCTTTGGGACGTGATCTGCCGACAGGAGAAAGCCCCCTTTTGACCCCGCAGTTGGTTAGCTTTTTCGATAAACTTGGCGATCGCTGTCAGGCTGCCTTTCCTCCAGGTATTCCGCTGGATCAGCTAGGCTACAACACGCAGGACGAGTCGTTGCTTGGCTATCTGGTGCATGGTTTGGTGGAGTGGAATTTCGGCAACCCGCAGCTTGGCGCGCAGTGTCTTTTCTACTTTCGTGATCATCTAGCCGACCTGCGCGATGACCGCACCCTGATCTCTCTGGACTGGATTCCGAATTATGCGCTCACTTTGGTGAATCCCCTGGAAGCGACACTGAAGAAGGCCCAGGAAATCTCTGCAAAACCACCCACGATTCAAACGGCTCAGCAGGCTAGAGACCTGCTGAAGCAACTGCAAGATCAGAAAGACAGCCTGAAGGAGGCTCCGCGCCTGCGTGAGCAGATCCAATCTCAGATCGCCGCGGTGCGGCTTGATCTCGGCAAATGGGTGCTCGCTGAAAAACAGGCCCAACTGAAGATGGACCAGGCGGCGCGTCAGCGTGACTTGGCGCAGTGGGCTGAGGTGCTTGCTTGCTTGCCTGGCTTGATCGATGGCTACGACAATTCACGTGTGATTGAAATGATTTCGGGCATGAGCTTTGACTCTGCGGAGGTGCAGACCGCTTTGGAAGGCAGACTTTACCTTCATCAGCAGGCAGCAGCCTTTCTGAAGCGTCTTTTTGAAGACCTGAGTACCCGCGGCGGCTATGCCGGGCGGTTGGATCGTCGTCACGGTTCGCCGCTACCAGGAACCTTGGTGGCTTCTAGCCTCAAAGAAGCCCGCTTGATGACAGAGCGCGGAACCATCCTTGTGCCATTGAGTGATCTTGCGCCCCAGACGCTGCTGGATGCGGCCCGGCATTTTACGGAACAGACGACGGATAGTACGGAATACTACCAGAGGCAGGAAGAAACGGCTGCTTTTGCGCGCGTCTTTGGTTTGGATGAACTTTCTGCCATGGTGGCGGCTCAGCTCATGGAGGAAAATCGTGGCTTTCGCGAGCGCTGGATCCGTGTGGTGGAACCCTGATGGATTTATTTTTCCGGGCGCAGGTCAAAGCAGACGATTTTGTCTTTTTGTCGCACGATCAGTCGGCCATGGCTCAGCGCAGGAGAGCTGCAACCGAGTCCTTCAATTTTGGGCCGTGCGATGGCATGACTGCCACCGTTGGTGGCCTTCAGCATCCTGAGGTGCGTGCCGTTGTTCTCGAAAACCATCAGCTTGCCATCGGCAAGAATCGGGGACGTGATGGTGCTCTGCACCTCATTTTCCACCCAGCAAACTTTACCGGTCGCCAGCTCAACGCATTGATTTTTGCCTCCACAGGTTAGGTAAACATGACCTTCGTGTAGAATCGGGCTGCCACTGTAGCGCATGGTGACCCAAAAGTGTGACCACGCGGTTTTGGGCGGGCCTTCTTTTTGCCATTGATAGGCACGCAAACCGACATCTTTGGCTCCGCTGTAGATGACTAGCCAGTCTCCCTGAGTCACAGGGGTGGATTGCCCGCCGCCCTCTGCCTCCCAGAGGATGTTGCCATCTTTGGGGTTCAGGCCTTGCAAGCTGTTGTTCCCCACGATCAAGAGCAAAGGGTGACCTGAAGTAGGTTGCCACCAAGTGGGGCTACCCATGTTGCTACGGGCCTTCTTTTGCTCCCAGAGCAGGTTCCCATCCTTCAAGGCATAGGCTAGTGCGGGGCCTGCCGCCATGTACACGACCCCATCCTGAACCAGGGGCGATGCAGCAGGGCCGCCGGAGGGGAGTTCAGCCTTCCACAGCAGCGTGCCTTTTTGTTCATCCAAGCAATACAGGTGCGTGCTGCAGGCGGCCACGACACGACCATCCCAAACGGCGGCGGTGCTGCTGGAGCTGCGGCCCGTGGGTTTGCCCACCGCTTCGAACTTCCAGATTTCCTTTCCTGTGATCAGGTCGAGACAGAGCACCACGTCCTTGGCTACCTTGATGGTATTGGGCACTGCTGCCAGTAGCTTGTCTTGCACGGGAGTGGAGAGCTTTTCCTCTGCCATCCATTGCTTGAAGGCATCCGCAGAGGCGAAGGGCTTGCCTTCTCGCTTCGCCACGCGAGCGATTTCCTCCAGCGGCAGCGCCGTGGTTCCGGCTTTGAACCGGGATTCTACCCATTTGCCTAGGCTCACGTCTTCCTTTGGCGTTAGGTTGGCCTTCCGCCATTCCAGCATCCATTCGTCCATCTTGGCACCGCGCAGCTTGGGTAGATTTAGGCGAGCCTCCTCCAGCTTTTTCATCAGCTCGGGGCTGGTGCCGCGGTAGTTCAGCTGTTGCATGACTTCGCTATCGATTTCCCTCTGCTCGGAGGCCACGCGTTCATGCCAGACCACGGACAGGATCACGCGTTCCCCGGACACCACCGGGCTGCCATGACCGCCGTAGTGATCGCTCGGAATGGTGCCGCTTTCCCATACCTTGCGCAGCCCTGATTCAGGAAAGGTTTCCGCGATGGGGGTGGTGTCGGTGGAGATTCCATCACGGTTTGGTCCACGCCACTGAGGCCAGTCCGCCAGAAGGACAGTCGAGGAAAGGATGGCCCACGTGGTGGCAAGAGAAAGCAAACGCATGATGTGGAGCTGAACGTGAGCGCAAGAGCGCCCCTTGCAGAAGGAACTTCGGCTAGGAAATCTCTGCCCTCGTTTGTGACAAACCTTGCGTGAAGAGAGGTTTTCTTCCGTGATCGCGTTTCCTGTGTTTATTGGAACCATGCGCCCCCTGATTTCATCTCTTGCCCTTGCTTGCCTCACCGTGTCCGGCCTTGCTCAGAATCCCACGCCTCCACCAGGGCATGATCATAGCATGGAGATTCCGGGGCTGAAAAAGGAGCTCTTTGCTGGCATCACGGCGGCGGATCTGCTCAAACCAGGTGCGGAGGCTGGATCGGTGAGCGTCACTCTCGTCGCGACCTTTAATGCCGCGAATTACGGCATGAACTTCAATGGCTATTCCCACGGCAAAGCGGTCCTGACCGTGCCGGTGGGCACCAAGGTCCATGTCACCTTCATCAATCCCAGCCCAGTGCCGCACAGTGCGATCGTTATCGACAAACCCGACACGAAGAAGCTGCAAATGCCGGAGCCTTGGTTCCCTGGTGGCGCTTCGCCGAAGCATCTGACGGGGCAAACGATGGGCAAATCCGAGTTTTCTTTTACGGCGGATGAAGCGGGTGAATATGCCCTGGCCTGTGGCTTTCCTTCCCACGCCGTGGCAGGGCACTGGGTCGCGCTAAACGTCAGTGCCGATGCCAAGGTGCCAACCTTGCAACTGGGTGATCAGCCTGCAAAGGAAGTGAAGTGAGCGATTGAATGGTGTCGAGGTGGGAGGGCATCCCACCTCTGGCGCATCCGTCTTATTCAGCTCCGAGGTCACGGTGATAGAAGACCTTGATGTAGCGCATGGCTTTCTTTTCATCGTAGCCGCGTTCTAGCAGTGGCGCCGACTCGCCGATCGCAGGCTTCACGTGGATCTCGACGCCAGTGTCTAGCTTCAGCACGGCGTGGATCTTTTTCAGCGCCTTGCCCACATCCTTTTTGGAGATCTCAAAGTGGGTCTCCAGCGGCATGCCCTCTTCTTTTTCCACCCGCGCACGGTGCTCTTGGAAGCGCTCAATCGTCTCCGGTTTTTTCAGCACGGCTTGTTCGAAGTCTTGCAGGTCAAAGCGTTCGCGTTCCTCGAAGAAATCCAGCGCTTCGCGGGCAGCCTGAGCGGTCTCCCAGGGCGGGGTTTCTTCGCTGGGTGGCTGGGATTCCTCAATGAAGGACACTGCCATCTTTGCGTAGGCATTGGTCAGGAAGGCTGAATCAGGAACCGCTTCTACCCCGAGAAAATCGCGTGCCCAAAAGCGCGTGTCGCTGCCGCTGCGGTCGAAGGTGAGCACGTAGTAGCCTTTGGTGCCCCAGTGGTTCACGATCAGGCAGCCTTTGTCGATTTTTTCCGGATGGATGCCTTCCACGGTATTGATTTCCAAGTCACCATCATTCGCTGTGATGGTGAGGAAGGGCACGATGCTCTCTGACTTCAGGATACAGATGCCGTGCACCAACTCGCCTTCGATGTGCAGTTCCTTTAGGTTGACGATGCACAAGTCGCCGGATTTGATGTTTGGGTGGTTGGACTTCGCGTAAAGTCGACTGGCAATCTCCGAGGCGCGGGTCAGCAGGCTGTCGGGATTCGCAAAAATGGCCTTGGCGCAGGTATTGAGCTCATGCTGATCTAGCGTGGCATGGTGGGTAAATCGGTGCGCAGGCAGGTTCTTGAAAGGCTTCAAAAACAGTGCTGTCAGTCGCTCCTGCTGGTCCTCCGGGATCGTGTGAACCTTCCGGGACACCTGCAGCGGCTCACCGCGCTGAGGATGGCCGATTTTGGCGAGAACCAGCCGGGTGGCCGTGGCAGTATCGAGACGCAGTTTGACGGACATGATTGGGAAAAAGGGGAGCCTGACTTAGGCCGTGATGCGCGGCTGGCAAGGCCGGAACTGCTTGGGCTATCTCATTCCTGTTCCTGCCTACCTGTGCCGGGTGGACGCCATGGATCATCCAGCGAGAATCATGCGCTCGCCTGACGGTTGCGGAATCGGGGTTGAAGCGCGGGATGCTTCTAGGATGGTGGGGGATGCGCACCCTCTGCCACTTCACCCTCTTGCTGCTCCTTTGCCCCCAGCTCTGCTCAGCTGAGGTGTCTCTAACGCCCGACCAGCTCCAGCGGGTGGGTAAGCGCATCTGGCAAAACGAATGCGCGGGCACTGTGGCGGGACTGACAAGTTGGAATGCGGGAGAGGACTTTGCCTCGCTCGGCATTGGCCATTTTATCTGGTATCCGGCCGGCCAGCGTGGCCCGTTTGAAGAAAGTTTTCCCGCGCTGGTGGCCTACCTCGAAGCTCAGGGGGTCTCCGTCCCTGCCTGGACCCATGGCCCTTGCCCCTGGCAGAGCAAGACCACTTTTGAGGCGGAGGCCAAGGGAGGGCGTCAGGTTCAGCTCAGGGGGCTCTTGTCCACAACGGTGCCCCAGCAGACGAGCTTCATTTTGGAAAGGCTGGAGCGTGCGTTGCCGAAGATGCTGGCCCAGACGAAGCAGAAGAAACGCGTGCAGGGGCATTTTGAAGCGTTATCCCAGAGCCCTGAGGGTGCCTTTTGCCTGATCGATTACGTGAATTTTAAAGGCGAGGGCACGGTGGCTACCGAGCGCTACCGGGGGCAGGGCTGGGGCCTGCTGCAGGTGTTGGAAGGCATGACGGCACCGACTCCCGCTGGCTTTGCCGTTGCGGCCAAAGCGGTGCTGACGCGCCGTGTGGAAAATGCTCCACCAGCCCGTCAAGAAAAACGCTGGCTGCAGGGTTGGCATAACCGCTGCAATGGTTACCTGCGCCAACTTTGAAATGTGGTTAGGGTTTTTCGCGTGATGTGTAGGCCTGCCGTCGGAATAGCGGCGCACTCCTTCTTTCCTCTATGCGTCTTGTTCTTGTCGAAGATGATCCCGAACTGGGTCGCCAAATGACGGCCTGGATGGCTGATGCTGGGCATCACCTGACCTGGCTTGAGCAGGGCGCAGCCGCTGTGGATTGGATCTGCAACCATTCCTGTGATGCGGCAATCCTGGACGTAGGCCTGCCGGATCTTGATGGTTTTGCGATGGTGGAGTCGCTCAGAAAACGTGGCATGCAGTTGCCGGTCATCTTTCTCACGGCACGGGCGGGTGTGCCTGATCGCGTGCGTGGCTTGGCTGCCGGGGCGGATGATTATCTCACGAAACCCTTCGCGGCAGAGGAGTTGCTGGCTCGGCTAGATGCGCTTTATCGCCGTGCGGCCCAATCGCAGTCCCTGCCAGATCGTCGATGGGTGGGCAATTCAGTTCTCGACCCAGTGCGCCGCCGCATCAGTTGTGGGGAGGAGGTGGTGGATCTGCAGCCCCGAGAATGGACCCTGCTGGACGTGCTGATGAAACACGAAGGGCGCATCGTACCGAAACAATTTTTGCTAGAGCAGGTTTGGGACATTCACTTCGATCCTGGAACCAATGTGGTGGATGCGATGATCTGCCGCCTGCGCCGAAAGCTAGAGTCTGCTGGAAGTAACCTGAGCATCGAAACGATCCGAGGAAAAGGGTATGCCTTTCAAAAAGACCTTGTTTGATCGCATCCCCTCGCAATGGCGTTTGGCGGTTTTGCTGGCGCTTTTTGTTGGGACTTCCATCGCCCTGACGTTGGCGCTGGTGCGCAGCACGGTCAGTCGTGATCTGCAGCACCTGACTTCGCGCATCATCGTGGACGATCTTGTCGAGTATGCGGCCATCTATGCGGCCAACGGCATCGAAGGCGTGGCGGATGTCTTTCCCGCAGGTCAGCACGGTGATAGCAACGGTCTACGCATCACGGCTGCCACGGGTGAGCTGCTTTACGAAAACATGCCGAAGTCGATGCGTGACTTGTCCTGGCCCAAACTGCCACACGCCAATGAGTGGCAAAGCAACCCCACCGTTCTGCAGCAGCCAGTGACGTCTGGCAAAGATACCTTGCTGACGGTGGGCACGACTCGTCTTCATGATGGAAACTACCTTTGGTTCGGTCGCACGGATGAGGAAAGTCGCCGCTACCAACACAACATCACCATTTATCTATGGCTGGCAGGCATCCTTGCTGCGGCGGTGGCCCTCTTGCCTGTGGTTTGGTATTCCCACGAGGTGCTGATGCCCATCCGAGCCTTTACGAACAGTGCACGGCACCTGCATCTGCCCGAAGGTACGGCCCGGCTCATGGCACCGCGTGCGATTCCTGAGCTCAAAACCCTCGCTTCCGTGGTGAACGCCGGGCTAGATCAAATTCTCAGTCTATCCCGCGAGCTTCAGGGCACCAATGACCAGCTGGCGCATGAGCTGCGTACGCCTCTGGCACGCATCCGGGGCAATCTAGAAAGTCTGCTGGACAAAAGTGATAACGCAGAGGCCCAAGACGCTGCCGCCCGCAGCCTGGAGGAGATTGACCGTGCCGCGCAGCTCGTGCAGAGCATTCTAACCATTCGTGCGGGCGACCATGGTGCCCTTCGGCTCTACAAGCAACAGACCTCCGTTCATGATTTGCTATACAACTTGGTCGAGCTTTTTACCCCTGCGGCCGAGGATCGAGGGCTGACCTTGGGCATCAAGCAGGGCTTGGATTTGGTGCTTAACATTGACCGTGAATTGATCAATCAGGCGATCTCAAACCTGCTGGACAATGCCTTGGCCTATACGCCGCGTGGAGGGCGCATCACCTTGCGCTGGCAGGCTGAGGGCACGGGGGCTGTGCTCTTTGTCGAAGACACGGGCCCTGGGGTGCATCCCGAAGAAATGGAGATGATCTGGGAGCGCTACAATCGTGGCTCTTCGATTTTCACCCGTCACCCGGGGATTGGGCTTGGGCTCAGCCTCGTTCGTGCCATTGCGATGTCCCATGGAGGCAGCGTCGGGGTGATGAACCGAGTCACGGGCGGAGCTAGCTTTTGGGTGCGTTTGCCGCAGTGTTAATGGCTACGGCCTTCCTTCGGCCGGTGTAAACCGTTGTCCTGAGTCATCATCGAATGCGTCGATAAAAAAGCGCAGGTTGCGATCATCAATGCCCCCAAGTTGCTGTTGAGAAAGGGCGAGCGGTGCCTCGTCTGAGTTCTTTCTTGCCTGGAGCTTTGAGCCGTTCCATAAGGCCCGCCATGCCTTCTCAAGCCTTCCTTCTCGGCCAAGCCTTTCTTCAGGAAAATGCCACAAAGCCTGGTGTCATGACCACAGCTAGTGGCTTGCAATACCTCGTGCTGCAGGAGGGTTCGGGCAAACATCCGAGAAAAACAGACACCGTTGTGGTGAACTACCGCGGCACTCTCCTGAACGGGGTCGAGTTTGACAGCAGCTATCTTGCTGGGCGTGAACCGGCGGAGTTTCCGCTGAACCGTGTGATCAAGGGGTGGACAGAGGGCCTGCAACTCATGAAGGAAGGTGCCAAGTTCCGATTTTTCATTCCTTCAAACCTAGCCTACGGCTCTAGGGGCGCGGGTCTGGACATCGGCCCAGACGAGACGCTGATCTTCGAAGTGGAGTTGTTGAAAGTCTGGGAAGACTGAGCTGATGTCGGTTGACCGTCAGGCATTCGCATCGGCTGCCTTTTTGATGCTTGAGATCACGTCGCTGATTTTTAGATCGATACGCTGACGCTTCTTGAAGTAGCTGACTTCTTCGTAGCCGGCTTCGACTAGATTGTTCAGCGCCGTGACAAAATGCTCTCCCACGCGCGGGGCTTTGTGGGCATCGCTACCAATGACAACCGGGATTTTACGCTCCGCCATCATGCGCAGCATTTCATTGCCAGGGTTCATCTCGCTGTAGCTCTTGTTCAGGCCCGAGGTATTCAGCTCCATGGCCACACCGGTCTTTGCGATACGGTCCAGGACCGAGGCGACCGTGTTTTTGATGATGGCAAAGCACCAGCTGTCTGGGTGATAGTTTTTCACCAGATCCGGGTGAGCGACGCAGTCATAAAGACCGGTTTCTGCGCTGACCGCCAGATGGTCAAAGTAAGTGCGGCGGAAGCCCTCAATGGTGCCCTGCTCAAACTTATTCAGGTACTCCTTAGCCTGCCAGTGTAGCCCGCCTAGGCAGTAGTCGAACTCAGCCCGCTGATGCAGGCCTTCGATGTATTTTTCATAGCCAGGAAAGAACTCGCTCTCGATACCGAGGCAGACATCCAGCTTGCCGGCGTAGGCTTCTTTTGCTCGCTGAACGAGGGATAGGTAGAGATCGAATTCGCCCTCTGCCATGCGCACGGTAGGCCAAAAGCCATCTGGCATCGGGCAATGGCAGGTGAAGATGATGCCCTTCAGCCCTGCTTTGACACCCTGGGCACAGTATTCTTCAGGCTCACCCCAGGCATGCTTGCACAGCGGGGTGTGCATGTGAGAGTCGTAGTAAAGCGCACCTGATTTGGTTGCCACGGGTTTCTCGGTGGAGATGACGGGCGGCTTGGGCGGGGCAATCGGCTCTCCTGCGGTGACGGCCAGCACGGACTTGGCAGCAGCGGATTTGGCAGCAGCTTTCGTCGAAGGAGCTGGGACAGATTTGGTTGAAGGCGCGACCCCTTTTTCGGCAGCTGCAACCCCAGCGGGAACGGGGTTAGGGGCGACCGGGTTTGGTTTTGGGGTGGCGACTTTTTTGGCAGGTGCTGCCGGGGCGGGAGCCACTGCCTTTTTCACTGGCTGAGCAGGAGGCTTCTTCGTCGGGGGAAGGGGGGGCACGCTTTTGGATGCCGGAGTTGGCTTTTTTTTGACGGCCTGACTCGGGGCTGCCTTTTTCACCGGTGCTTTCGTGCCTCCTTTGGCCGCGGGCTTCTTTTGAGGTGCCTTTTTCGCAGGAGCGGGCTTCGCGACAGTCCTGGGCTTTTTCTTGGCCACTGGGATTGTTTTTTTCACCGGGGCTTTAGCCGCAGATTTGCCTTTCGGCTTCGGAGCCGGTTTCGCGGCGGGTTTGCGTGAAGCTGTCTTTGCGGCAGCCTTGGCCTTTTTGTTCTGGGTTTTGCTTTTGCTCACGTAGGGTTCCTCCCGGGTATTGGATGCTCAGCCTGCCTTCCTGGTCCGCTCGTGCCCTCGGCATTTCCTTCGAAATGCTGAGGTGCAGTGCGCGGACCGATCTGGTCCACTTCAGTGATGAGCACATAGATGACGGACGCAACGGTCAAGACCAAAGTCATGCATCCCGTGAATTTCGCGGCTAGCGCTAAAATCTTATGTCGCCGCCTGAGGCGTGCGGAGAGGGGCTTGATGGTGTGAGCACTCATGGCCGTGGGTCAGTCTGCTGGAGCCGAAGGCGGGAATCGAACCCGCGACCCGCGCATTACGAATGCGCTGCTCTACCGCTGAGCTACTTCGGCCTTTGCGAAGGAAAAACGCCGGATTTGCTCTATATCTGCCCGCCAAGCTTTGTCATACGCTTTCTGCAAAACCGGATTTTTTTCCCGGCTGGTTAGGCGCCGTGGTGGAATTTTGGCTTTAGACAAAGCGTTATTCATGCTGGATCCACCATGCTTTTTCTGACCCCGCCCTCCACGCCTTATGCCGAATTCCAGGCAGAATTGGCGGAAATCCACCGCCACAAGTGGCTCGTCAGTGAGAAAGAAGGACGCGATGTCGGCTTCGAACGTGCCCTGACCGAATGGGTCGAGCTCTATCGGGAAAAGTGGCGTCGAGCCAGGGAACTGGCCCAACAGACCAAGGGCGTGTGAGTTGGCCTGGAGCCATCAGCATGGCGGTTGCGAATCGCCACGCAAAGGCACCACTTTGCGATCTAGGTCATGACTGGCATGAATCCGCCGCACCGTGCCGCTGCGTGCCCGCATGAGGATGCTCCAGGTCTCGACCCGGCGTCCGATCATGCGCACGCCAGGCAGCAGCGGGCTATCGCTAATGCCCGTCGCACAAAAGAGGGCACTCTCGCCCTGCACGAGGTCATCGCTGCGCCACAGCGCGGACATTTCCTCGGGCCCGACCTCAGACGCGACTTGGGCGCGGTGCGTTTCATCATGGAACCACATGCGCACGTCCATGTCGCCTCCCAGGCACTTCAGTGCGGCAGCGGCTAGCACGGCTTCTGGGCTGCCGCCCATGCCGACGTACAGATCCACTCCGCTCTGCGGCAGGGAAGGGGCGACCGCTGCGGTGATGTCGCCATCGGTAATCATGCGCAGCGCGGCTCCGGTTTGTCTGACCTGCTGAATGATGCCTGCGTGACGGGGACGGTCCATCGTGACCACCACCACATCCCGCACGTGCTTGTCCAAGACCTCTGCCACGAGCTTGATGACCTCTCCCAGCGGACGATCCAGCAGGGGATCCCCCCCGCTGCCTTGGATGGCTTTTCGCACCGCAGGCCCATAAGCCAGCTTGTGGCTGTAAAAGCTCGGGATGTTTTTCATCCCACACGGTGCGCCCTCAGGCACCTGAGCCGCTGCCATCACGGAGATGCTGTTCGGTGTGCCTTTGGCGATGTTGGTGGTGCCGTCGATGGGATCAAGCGCGATGTCAAAACGCGGCGCTCCTGGCTTCCAAGTGCCCAGGTGTTCGCCGACAAAGATGCCCGGCGCGTTGTCCTTGATGCCCTCGCCAATGACCACTTTGCCGCAGATGTCGAGTATATCAAAGACGCCATAGATCGCCTCGCAGGCGGCTGCATCGGCCAGTTCTTTTTCCCCACGACCAAGCCAATGTACCGCCTGAAGCGCTGCATTCTCCGTGGCGCGCACGAATTCAAACTCAAGCAAGCGTTCAAGGTCCAGGGGACTGCGCAGAGGAGGAAGACCGGTCGGATTCATGAAGGGCGGTGGTTGGATTGGAGCCGTCTAGAAGAAGCGCAAAGAACTCCCTTTGGGAAGAGCGGGCAATCGGTCTTGATCAAAAATCCGCTGTCCGCTCCGTCCACTTCAGCTACTGCCAGTTCGGGGGTCATGGAAGAAAGGGGCGCTCCTGCGCGTTCGAGCTGCTGTGAAATTCCCTCCTTTTGGCCATCTGTTGCTCGCACTCATCGGCACCTCGCTTGCCCTTGCTCAGACCCCACCGTCCCGAGTAACAGTCCCGGCTCCGGCCAAGCCCAAGGTCAGCCGTCCTCCCACTCACGCGAATGTCGCCTATGGCGCTCACGAGCGTCAGGTGCTCGACTTTTATCAAGCCAGCTCGGCCAAGCCTACCCCTCTGCTTTTTTTCATCCATGGGGGTGGTTGGGTCACAGGAGACAAAGCCAACCCGGGTGAGCTCGAGACCTGCCTTCGTGCGGGCATCTCCGTCGTGTCCATCAACTACCGCTACGCCTGGCAGGCGCAGCTGGCCGGTGTCATGCCGCCCGTGCAGTGGCCGCTGGAAGATGCCGCCCGCGCGCTGCAATTCGTCCGCAGCAAAGCTCGTGAATGGAACCTGGATAAGCAACGCATCGCTGCCAGTGGCGGCTCTGCTGGTGCCTGCAGCAGCCTTTACCTCGCTTTTCATGACGACCTCGCTGACCCCACCAGCCCTGATCCCATCGCCCGCGAATCCACGCGGCTCTGGTGCGCTGCGGTCAATGGTGCGCAGACCTCCCTCGATCCCAAGCAGCTCATCGAATGGACCCCGAACAGCCGCTACGGCGGTCATGCCTTCGGCTTCATGGACCCCAACAATCTCAAAACGCGTGACACACGCTTCGCGGAGTTTTTGGCGAAGCGCGAATCCGTGCTGAAGTGGATTCAAACGTATTCGCCCTACGAACACGTCAGCGCAGGTGACCCACCCGTTTACCTTCGTTACAATGACCAGCCTGCTCTCGGCCAGCCGCAAAAAGATCCCACGCACACCTCGAACTACGGCCTCCCGCTTCAGGCACACTGCCGCCAACTCGGCGTCGAATGCGAACTCGCCTACCCCGGAGCCCCTGACGTCAAACACCGCACCCTCGCCGATTTCCTCATCGCCCGACTCCTAGCTCCCTGAAGCAGCATAGCGCAGCCCGGTGAAGTCGTTCAGCACCTCGCGGCTTGACCGTCGGTCCGCCGCCGCGTGCATGGGCGCGGGCACTTCGGTGTCGGTGTGGACCTATTTCAGCAGGCGATTAATGACGGTTTATTACCGTGTTAATGACGAGCTGGCTTCTACTTCTTCAGTGAGTAGCGCCCAGTCTTCTTGCCTCCGGTTCTCTCGATCAACCCGGCGTCGAGGAGTGGTTGCAGCAGGCCCATGGCACCTTGCCTGGAGACGCCGAGGGTTTCCCAAAGTTCGGAAGGGGCCATGCTGCCGTGGTCGGCGAGCAGTTTGAGCAGTTGCTCCTGCCGAGGGCGAAGCACGAGTTTTCCGGGTGACTGGCGGCTGATGCTTTGCACGCGCAGCCAGGTGCGCTCCAGCGTCTGTCGCAGGCCGACGGCGCAGTATTCCAGCCAGCCGGAGAGGTCTTCCCCGGCCAGTCGGACCGCATCGAGGGCACGATAGTAGCCCGGGCGGTCTTCCCAGAAGTATTCGTCCACGCTGAAGATGTGATGGCTGTCGAAGCCGCGGCGATACAGCTCCCACAGGCCCAGCGCACGGCCCGTGCGTCCGTTGCCATCGGCGAAGGGATGGATGTGCTCGAACTGGTAGTGCAGAATCGCCGAGCTGAGCACCGGAGACAGCCCGGTGGCCTTCGTGTTCCACCAGTCGAGCAGTTCAAACATCAGCCCGGAAACATCCGCCGCCGGTGGAGGCACATGACGGCCCACGCGCACGGCGATGCTGCGGTAGCGGCCCGCCTCGCCCTGGTCCATGACGCTGTCGGCCAGCAGGCGATGCAGTTCAAAGAGGTCCTCATGCCGGATTTTCTTCTTCCGGGCATTCTTTTCGACATACCGCAGCCCGGCGAAGTAGTTCAGCACCTCGCGGCTCGATCGGCGGTCCGCCGCCGCCAGCTCGCGGCCTTCCTCAAGCGCCCGCACCTGCTCTAGGGTCAGCGGATTGCCCTCAATCGCCGTGGAGGCATGGCCGTTGCGAGTTCGCGTGTCTTTCTGCAACGCCGGAATCCACGACACCGATACCGCCGCGCCCTGAATGCGTTCCCGGAGCACCGCGATCTCCTCCACCAACGAAAGCAGGCGGGCGCTGATGGTGAATTGCGGTTCGTAAGCCATGAGAATAAGTCAACCATAAGTCAAGTTGTGAGTCAAGTGGTTGCCCAGAGAGGTCTGGTCTTTTGACGTGCTAGCACCATCAACGGAACGTGGCTGGAACTTAACAGCAGACATTGCATCTCAGGATTTACAGCGAATCTGTCATCATATGAATTCCAACAGACCAATGCTGGCGGATGCGGAGAGTGATCGTGATTTTCACATCGCGCTCCACAACATCGTTACTGTCTCAAACAGCATGAACGACAAAGACACGGATCGAGTCGGTATGTTGTCGAGTCAGTTGCTTCTACAGTGTGCCATCACTGGCATTACGATTGGAAGTCTGATCCGCCCTGTATCTCATGAAGGTTTCGGCGACCTGCCGAAACAGTTCACGGTAGTGGATATCCCATCGCTAGCGATATTGACTCGCGGAGTTCTGGAAACCTTTTTGGTTCACCACCATGTCTGTGTGCAGCAAGTGAGCACCGAGGAGCGGGAGTATCGTCTGCTTTGGTGGGATTGGCATGACGTGTCTGAACGAATCAATTCGCTTGAAGGTATTGGCTCAAAAGCCCCCAAACTCAGCGTGTTAAAAAAGCGACGGGATAAGCTGAAAATCACTTTGATGAACCATCCATGGCATGGACGGCAATCCTCAACAAAGCACGGCAAAAGTTTGTTCGACGACTTCACAAAAAACAAACCGCCGAAGGATGCTTTCTTGGCTACAAAGTCTGAAATGGCGAAGGCTTCAGGAATTCATCCCACCCAGCATTGGATTATCTACAAGAGTCTTTCTCAATACGCACACGCTCAGCCAGTCGCAGTTTCCACTCTTCTCGGCTTATCGAAAGACAGTCCTGACTTGCAGATGTACGTTCGACCGCTGGCTCGATATGCCACTTCATATCTGCTTTTGATACTTCGAGATTTTCTGAAGCTCTTCCCACAGGCGCGAAGCTTGGTTAATCAAGACTTCGAACGCCTAGAACAGATATGGACTGGAGTCCACGCAAGTGACCTCAAGTCAGTGAAAACGTTTCCGTGATTTAATCGCCTCACACCCCCGCCAAGATCCCATTCAGCGTGGCGCTCGGACGGAGCGCGGCATCGGCTTTGGCGTTGTCGGGTTTGTAGTAGCCACCGACGTCGGCTTTCTGGCCTTGGACGGCGAGGAGTTCGGCGACGATCTTGGCCTCGTTGGTGGTGAGGGACTCGGCGATGGGTTGGAAGGTCTTCGCGAGGTCGGCGTCGGCGGTTTGGGCGGCGAGGGCCTGAGCCCAGTAGAGGCAGAGGTAGAAGTGGCTGCCGCGGTTGTCGATGGTGCCGAGTTTGCGGCCGGGGCTGCGGTCGTTTTCGAGGAACTTGCCGTTGGCGGCGTCGAGGGTGTCGGCGAGGACCTTGGCCTTCGGATTCTTGAAGGTGTCGGCGAGGTGCTCGAAGGACGCGGCGAGGGCGAAGAACTCGCCGAGGCTGTCCCAGCGGAGGTAGTTCTCTTCGCAGAACTGCTGCACGTGCTTCGGCGCGGAGCCGCCGGCGCCGGTTTCAAAGAGGCCGCCGCCGTTCATGAGCGGGACGATGGAGAGCATCTTGGCGCTCGTGCCGACTTCGAGGATGGGGAAAAGGTCGGTGTTGTAGTCGCGCAGGACGTTGCCGGTGACGGAGATGGTGTCGAGACCTTTGGCGATGCGCTCCAGGCTGAAAGTACAGGCCTCGGCGGGCGGGAGGATGCGGATGTCGAGCCCGGTGAGGTCGTGATCTTTGAGGTATTTTTCGACCTTGGCGATGATTTGGGCGTCGTGGGCGCGGGCTTTGTCGAGCCAGAAGACGGCGGGGGTCTGCGAGGCGCGGGCGCGGTTGACGGCGAGCTTCACCCAGTCCTGCACGGGCGCGTCCTTGGTCTGGCAGGCACGCCAGATGTCGCCCTGCTCGACGCTGTGCTCAAAGAGCACGTTGCCTGCGGTGTCGGTGACTTTGATGGTGCCGTCGGCGGGGGCTTCGAAGGTCTTGTTGTGGCTGCCGTATTCTTCGGCGGCCTGGGCCATGAGGCCGACATTGGGCACGCTGCCCATGGTCTTTGGATCGAGGGCGCCGTTCTTTTTGCAGAAGTCGATCGTGGCCTGATAAATGCCGGCGTAGCTGCTGTCGGGGATGACGGCGAGCGTGTCCTGCTCCTTGCCGGCGGCGTCCCACATCTTGCCACCGCCGCGGATCATGGCGGGCATGGAGGCATCGACGATGACATCGCTCGGCACGTGGAGATTGGTGATGCCTTTGTCGCTGTTCACCATGGCCAAAGCGGGGCCGCTGGCGTAGGCGGCCTGGATGTCGGCCTCGATCGCGGCCTTTTTGTCGGCGGGCAGTTTGTCGAGCTTCGCGATGAGGTCGCCGAAGCCGTTGTTAAAGTTCACGCCGATCTCGGCGAGCGTGGCGGCGTGGTTGGCGACGAGGTCTTTGAAGAAGACGCTGACGGCGTGGCCGAAGATGATCGGATCGCTGACCTTCATCATGGTGGCCTTCATGTGGAGCGAGAAGAGCACGCCATCGGCCTTCGCCTTGGCGATCTGCTGCTCGAAGAAGGCGACGAGGGCCTTCTTGCTCATCTTGGTGGCGTCCATGATCTCGCCAGCTTTGAGGGCGAGTTTGGGGAGGAGCGTTTTGGTGCTGCCGTCTTTGGCGGTGAATTCGATTTTGACCTCAGTGGCGGCGGCGACGGTGGTGGATTTCTCGTTCGAGAAGAAATCGTCTTTGCCCATGGTGCCGACGGTGGTCTTCGAAGCGGCGGACCAAGCGCCCATTTTGTGCGGGTGCTTCTTGGCGTAGTCTTTGACGGCCTTCGGCGCGCGGCGGTCGCTGTTGCCTTCACGCAGCACGGGATTCACGGCGCTGCCCATGACCTTGGCGTATTTCGCTTTGATCTCCTTTTCCTCGTCGGTCTGCGGGTTTTCAGGCAGATCGGGCAGTTTGTAGCCTTTGGCCTGAAGCTCGGCGATGGCGGCCTTGAGCTGTGGCACGGACGCGGAGATGTTCGGCAGCTTGATGATGTTCGTGGTCGGCTCGAGGCAGAGTTTGCCGAGGTAGCTCAAATCATCGTCCTGCTGGCCGAACTGGGCCAAAATGCGGCCGGCGAGCGAGATGTCGCGCGTTTCGACCTCAATGCCCGCCGCCTTGGTGAAGGCTTGGACGATGGGCAGCAGCGAATACGTGGCGAGGAGCGGGGCTTCGTCGGTGAGGGTGTAGATGATTTTGGCGGACATGGGGGCGGGAGATGCAGATGAAATCGAGCTTCAGTGGTAGAAAGGCCAATCCCAGGGTCAAGGCACTTCACGACGGACACTCAACCGGGGGTCGGCGCTTGCGAGTGGCGATTCATTTCAAGGTCAAACGAAGCAGCACGGCCTAGCCAGTTTGAAGTCGTGAGGCAAACGCTGTTTTGTCCCATCGTGTTTCATTCTTCACCGCTCAGGATGACACTGCCGGTGGCAAGTGTGGAGCCATCGATCCTTGTGATTTCGCCACTGATTTGCACGAGGCCTGGCATCACTGCATCTTGCTTGGCATGAATGAGCATGGTTTCACCTGGCGTGATGCTGCCGAGAATTTTGAACTGTCGCACAGCGGTTAGGCGCACGTTTTGCAGGGGATGGTTAGCTCGTGAGCTTTGCGCAAGCACGCCTCCGAGCTGAGCGAGCGACTCGATCATGATGACACCGGGCAGAAGGGGATGGCCAGGAAAGTGTCCACTCAGAAAGGCTTCGTCTCCTTTCAAGGTCCACCGTGCGGAGGCAGAGCTGCCAGGGATCAATTCGGTGAGTGCATCGAGAAATCGAAATGAAGGACCGTGGGGCAGGGCGGAAAGCGCCTGGAAATGCTCGGGGGTCTGCGACATGATGAGAAAAGATGATGCAATGAAGTTCCATCCTGACAACCACGGGCAGATCAACCACGACCAAACTTTTACCTGATGACGGCGGTGCCAGCCAAGGCAGGTCCCATGAATGGATTCGCCGCCAGGGCTCGTGCTTTGGGGGTGGCCTTGTTGATTTTAGTCGCATGGACACTCGCGGCTTGTTTCACAATGCCCGTGATTTACGTCGCCTTGCTGCTCCAGGCACCGCCGCGCCGCCGTGAGCTAGGTCAAAGGGTGCTTCGTGGGGTGTTTCGCGGCCTGGTTGAGTTTTTGCAGAAGTCCGGCGTGATCACCGTGACTTATCAGGGGTTTGAACCGCTGCTCGCATGCTCTGGCCCGGTCATTCTGGCTCCGAATCATCCCGCGCTTTGGGATGCGGTGTTCATTCTGGCTAAAGTGGATCGTGCCGCCTGCGTGCTCAAGGCTTCGCTGCTGCGCAATCCACTGCTTGTCGTGGGGGCCAGAGCGGCAGATTATATCCCACATGAGCCCGCGCATCAGATGTTGCGGCGCTGCCTTGAGCTGCTGCGCAGCGGCGAACGTGTTCTGTTTTTTCCTGAGGGAACACGCACCTGTTTCGCCAAGGGTTGCGTGAATCCACTCAGCGGTGGCTTGGCCGTGCTGGCTCGGAATTCGGGTGCCCCGGTGTGGCCCATCTACATCCAAACCAGCAGCGGTTACTTGGGCAAAGGATGGCCGATTTGGCGTCTGCCGTCGGAGACCATCCATGTGCGTCTTTGTGCCGGAACACCGATAACCTACTCTCAAGATCAAGACGCGGCTGAGTTTCTTGAAATGCTGCGTGCGACTTACGTGGCAGCGGGTTGTGGCCAGGTGTCCATCGAGCCAACAAAAAATGCATGAAGCGTGAGGCTTCATGCATTCTCGAAGGCAAAAGACTTCCTCAAATCACTTCGGCTGCGTCATCGCGATGCAGTGCAGCGCACCGCCTTCCGTGACGAGGTCTTTGCAGGTCACCGGGATGATTTCGCGGCCAGGGAAGCATTCCGCGATCTTGTCTTCCGCCATCTGGTCCTTTTTCTTTTGACCGAAAATGGGGACCATGACGGCATTGTTGAGGATCAAGAAATTCGCGTAGCTGGCAGGCAGACGATTGAGACGCCAGTCCTTCATTTCGATGGCGTTGGGCATCTCGACCTCGATGATTTCCAGTTTGCCCCCGCCGGGCAGGCGCACGTCATCGAGTTGCTCGCGGATTTGCTTCAGCACCTTGTAGTTCGGGTCGTTCTCTTTGGATTCGACCATGCAGATGACGGCGTCTTCGCGAACGAAACGGACGAGGTCGTCGATGTGGCCATCGGTGTCGTCGCCTTCGATGCCTTGCTTGAACCACACGATGTCAGTGACTCCGAGCATGGCCTTCAGCTCTTTTTCGACCTCAGCCTTGGTGCGTGCTTTGCCGCCATTGCGGTTCGGGTTCAGCAGCACCGACTCCGTGGTCAGCAGCAGGCCTTTGCCGTTCGACTCAATGGCTCCACCTTCCAGAGTGAAGTCCGATTCAAAACGCTCCATTTTCAGCGCCGCAGCAGCTTTGGCAGGGATTTGATCGTCGAGATCATAAGGGAACTTGCCACCCCAGGAATTGAACTTCCAGTCCGTCACGGCCACTTGGCCAGTCTCGTTATGCTTGATGAAAATGGGGCCGTGATCGCGGCACCAGACATCGTTCGTCAGGTTCTCGTAGATGTCCACCTGGCTGAGATCGCCTTCATTGTCGGCGATGCTGAGTCGGATGTTCATGTGGGCGAGCATGGGAGCATTGATGCGCACACGCTCGTAGCGGGAGATGGAGCTGGCGATTTCACCAAACTTGTCCTGAATGCGGTGAAAGGTCTTGGGGCAGCTTTCCTTGTTGTGGGGCCATGACAGCCAGACAGCCTCCTGGGGTTCAAATTCGGCAGGAAGGCGGTAGTTTTTCGGGTAGGCTTTACTCATCGAGATAGCGTTTGGTCAGAGGGGAATAGGTGTCAATGCGACGATCGCGGAAAAAAGGCCAGATGCGACGAAAGTCCTCCACAGCGCCCTTATCCACGGGCACGATGAGAATCTCTTCTTTTTCGACAGAGGCCTTGGCGACGATTTCGCCATAGGGATTCGCCACAAAGGACTGTCCCCAAAATTCAGTATCATCTTGGTGGCCCGTGCGATTCACGGCGGCGACATAGCATCCATTCGCCACGGCATGACCGCGTTGCACGGTTTCCCAGCCGCAGTGCTGCGCCTGGCCTAGCTCAGCCTTTTCGCGACTGAGCCAACCGATGGCGGTGGGGTAAAAAAGAATCTCTGCTCCTGCGAGTGCCGTCAGTCGTGCCGCTTCAGGATACCACTGGTCCCAGCAGATCAGCACCCCGATCCGGCCGAAGCGGGTGTTCCAGACGCGATAGCCAAGGTCGCCTGGCGTGAAGTAAAACTTCTCCTCGAACCCAGGGTCCTGAGGGATATGCATCTTGCGGTAAATGCCGAGCACGGTGCCATCCGCATCAATCACTGAAGCCGTGTTGTGATACAGACCGGGACCGCGTTTTTCAAACAAAGGCACGATCAGCACCACACCGAGTTCTTTCGCTAGCGCTGCTAGGTGATGGGTCGTGGGACCGTCCGGCACGTGTTCGGCTAGGTCAAACAAGGCCGTGTCCTGACGTGTGCAGAAGTAGGGGATGTTGAACAGCTCCTGCAGGCAGATGATTTGCGCTCCTTGGGAGGCCGCCTCACGGATCAGCGCCTCATGCCGCGCCAAGCTTTCAGCCTGGGTGGCAAAGGTGGTTCCTTGGATGAGTCCGAGAGTGACGGTGGACATGAATGGGCGAGAAATGGGGCGCGATCTTTGGGAGAGAGCAAAGGCTCACGCAAGCAAAGATGTGGGTTGCTGCCTCACTTGCGCAATTTAGCGACCCTCTGAAACGGTAGGGCGGATGGGAATATCGTGCTCGGTCGGTCGATCCAGGATTTCTTCCAGGGGAAATCGGCGGATCGTGCCCGCTTGGTTTGCTTGCACAAACGTGCCTGCTCCGACATCCATGCACGTCAGCCAACCCAACGCGCCATAAACCCAGGTGTCGAGACAGATGGCATAGGGCTTCACGTTGGGCCATCCACTCTTCTGGGCGGTGTGCCCACAGATGATTCGTTTTTTTGAAGTATGTGGGAAGACATCGTCAAATCGAGTCCAGAATAGCCAGTTGTCAGATTGCTCCGCGAGGCTGTAGTAGGCATTCGCGTTCGCATGAACGTAGAGGTTTGTGGCATCCTCATGGTATCGGAGGCAGCGCTTCAAAAATTCCTGATGCTCTAGCGTCACGCTTTGCTTGAGATGTCCTGGCGTCACGCTTTCCCATGAGACAATGCCTGGATCGGGCAAGTAGGATTGGATGGTCTCCATGCCGCCGACTCGCAGCCAGCCTTCTGGCTCCATGTTCCCGTTCAAGGCTTCTAGGAAAAGGATCTCATGATTGCCCGTGAGGGGTTTGAGCTGCGTTTTTTTTTCGAGCTGCAGCAGCAAGTCCAAGACCCCTTTTGAATCAGGACCACGATCCACGTAGTCTCCGAGGGTGATGAGGGTATCATCGGGCCCTGGCTGCACTTCATGAATAAGCGCGCGCAAGGCTGAGGAGCAGCCATGGATGTCGCCAATTGCCAAAGTTCGCATCAAGCATTCTGGACGGTGCCTGCTTTTGCGCAAGTTTGGATGCAGGCCTCGACAGGAGAGGTCGTCTTTTTGCGTCTCCTCCTCACCTCCTCATGAATCTTCTCCAGAGCCTTGATTATTCGGTGCTACAGCAGTGCATGCACTGCGGCATGTGCCTGCCCACTTGCCCGACCTACGTCGAGACTCGCAGGGAGCGGAGCAGTCCACGGGGGCGCATTTCTCTCATGCGTTCCATTGCCGATGGAGCATTGCCACTTGGGCCTGAATTTGCGGACGAGATGTACTACTGCCTCGGCTGCCTCGCCTGCCAGACCGCCTGCCCGGCAGGGGTCGATTATGCCCAGCTTTTCGAGACGGCACGCGCTGAGATCGAGCGCAGCGAAGTCGCCCGTCATCCTGAACGTGACTTTTGGCGCTGGCTCACCCTGAACGTTCTTTTCATGCACCCACGGCTATTGCGTTTGGTGGGTTGGGGCTTGCGACTCTGGCAAAAAAGCGGTCTCGATCGCCTGCTGCGCCGCTATCATTTCCTGGGCCTTTTGCCAGCCAAGCTCCGCAAGCTTGAACCGCAAACCCCACGCATGGCCGAGGCCTTTTCCGATTCGCTCATCGCGCCGGTTGAGTCGCTGGCGGCCCCCGGTGCTCGCCCTCGGCATCGTGTCGGCCTGCTCACAGGCTGCATCCAGGATCTCGCTTTTTCTCACATCAATCGTGACACGGTGGATGTGCTTTTGGCCAATGGCTGTGAGGTCATCACGCCACGTTCGCAGCCCTGCTGCGGTTCCCTTCATGCCCACAATGGCGAGTTGGAATTGGCTCGTGAGCTGGCTCGCCGTCAGATCGATAGCTTCGATCTAGACGAAGTGGATGCCATCATCACCAATGCCGGGGGCTGCGGTTCACATCTGAAGCAGTATGGCCATCTCTTGCACCATGATCCGCTGTATGCCGCAAAAGCACGGCAATGGGATCGCAAGGTGAAGGACATCCACGAATGGTTAGCCCAGATCGGCATCCGCCCACCGCAGCCTCTCACGCCGCTCTCGCCTCAGTCGGTGACTTATCACGAGAGCTGTCATCTGTGTCATGGACAAAAAGTCAGCCGCCAGCCCCGACAAGTCTTGCAGGCCATCCCTGGCTTGAAGCTGCAGGAGTTGCCTGAGTCAAACTGGTGCTGTGGCAGTGCTGGCATCTACAACATCACCCAGCCTGAGCAATCCGCCAAACTGCTGGAGCGGAAAGTCGGCCACATCCGCCGCACGGGCGCGGCCTGCGTCGCTACCTCGAACCCTGGCTGTCATCTCCAACTCGCCCAGGGGCTGCAAGCGGACGGCATCGAGGTCACCCAGCCCGTGACCCTGCTGGCCCAAGCCTATCGCGCGGAACAAGCGAACTGAATCCGCCTCCTGCCGGCCCGTGTTTTTCAGGGCAGCTGCGCGCCGCCGATGAAAACGCGTTGCACCTCGAGTTTCCGGCTCAAAAGCACCACATCGGCGTTTTTGCCTGCTTCGAGGCTCCCGGTGTGCTTTGAAATGCCGGTGAGCTCAGCGGGCGTGAGGCTGGCCATGCGCACCACCTCCGGCAGCGTCGCGGAGGTGTCGCGTTTCATCTGTCGCACCATGTGATCCATGCCCACGATGCTGCTGGCGAGGCTCGTGCGGCCTGGAGCCCAGCCCACGCGACCATCGCTCTCGAACCACGAACCATCTTCCGCCGCGCCGAAGCGATAATTCCCCGGCGGCAGGTCCAATGCGCGGTTCGCATCGGTCACGAGGCACAGCTTGCGCGGTCCTTTGAGCCGAAACGCGAAGTCGAGCAGTTCCGGCGCGAGGTGGCAACCATCGGCGATCACCTCCGTGCTCATGTCCGCTGTGCCGAGCACGAATTCGAGCATGCTGCCACGCATCGGCACGCCGAGCCGCGAACGCACCGAGGCCACGTTGCTCATCGCGCACCAAAAGTGGTCCACATGCCGCATCCCGACCTTGAACGCTGCCGCCATCTCCAGCCAGCTTGCGTTCGAGTGCCCGCAAGTGATCAGGCAGCGCCGTTTTTTCGCCTCGCGATAAAACTCGACCGCACCCGGCAGCTCCGCCGCGCAGGTGGCGATGCGAACGAGCCCGCTTTCAAAGTAAGCGCGATACTCCGCTGCCGTAGGCTCCCGCCGACCCGCCGCCGAATGACAGCCCACCTTGTCCTCCGCGAAAAACGGCCCGTAGAGATGCACCCCAGCGATTCGTGCGCCGTTCGTTACCCGCTTCTCGCTTTGCACTGTCTTCACCGCATCCAGCATCGCGTGAATCTGCTCCGGCGAGCCCGTGGTGGTCGTCGGGAAAATCGTCGTCGTGCCATGCCGTGCATGCGCCCGACACGCCATGCGCACGGCCTCGCTCGTCCCGTCCATGAAATCCGCTCCGTCACCGCCATGCACATGGATGTCGATGAACCCTGGCGCGAGATAGCCACCGCGTCCGTCGATCACTTCGACCTCCGCTGCGATCTTCGGCCTCTTCCTCGACACCGACACGATCTTTCCCTTCTCACAAACCACCCACGCATTCTCCACGAGACGATCAGGCAGAATGGCGGTGAGGTTCGAGAAAAGGAGATTCATCAAATGCGCAGATAAAATGTAAACCGCTGATATGACGCTGACCAGACGCTAATCGACAAATCATTCATTGCCATGCCATTCGCATCACGTGGGCGCGGATCAGTCAATGTCTGTGCTTGATGAAACAACCGAGTTGAGTTCTGGCTGATTTCTCCTCTTGGCATCCACCCCATCCCGGCGCAGGGGAGGACCATGTCACATCCTTTTCTCCAACTCGGCGTCCCGCACGATCTGACCCGCGGGCTCGAAGAACTCGGCATCATCACGCCGACGCCGGTGCAGGACCAGGTCATCCCCTACCTCATCCAGAATGGAGGTGATCTTATCGCGCAGGCACAAACAGGCACAGGCAAGACCGCCGCTTTTGGTTTACCGCTGCTCCTGAAAATGAATCCGACGCTGCGTGAAATTCAGGGTCTGGTGCTTGCCCCGACACGCGAGCTGGCGAAGCAGATCGGCAAGCAGCTCTTTCGCTACACCAAATACAGCGAGAACAAACTCTTCGTCGAGGTGGCGTGTGGTGGTGATAAGATCGACACGCAGATCGAGCGCCTGCGCCGCCCCACGCACATCCTCGTCGCCACGCCGGGCCGCTTGACCGAACTGCTCGAAAAAGACGCCCTCACGCTCGAATTCGTCCGCTATGCGGTGCTCGATGAGGCAGACGAGATGCTCAGCATGGGCTTCAAGAAGCACATCGTCGAGATCCTGAAGATCGCTGCGATGCGCCGCAGCACCTGGCTCTTCTCCGCCACCTTCCCGAGTGCGGTAGGTGACCTCATCAAAGGCTGCATGTCGGCCAGCGCGCACCGCATCCAGATCGACACCGAGCAGGTCGTGAACCGTGACATCGACCACCGTTACACGATCTGCGCTCGTGATGAAAAGACCGCCTTCATCACCAACTTCCTCAAGCGCCGCCGTGAGGAGCGCGGCCTCATCTTCTGCCGCACGAAATACGGCGCTATCCGCCTTGGTGAGGAACTGCGTGATGCCGGTCTCCGTGTCGAGGTTCTCCAGGGTGACCTCGCTCAGCGCGATCGAGACAAGGTGATGCGTGCCTTCAAAAAAGAGCGTGTTCCTTTTCTCATCGCCACCGATGTAGCCGCGCGTGGCATTGATGTCGCTGGTCTAAGTTTCGTGATTCATCATCAGCTCCCCGACCAGCTCGAATACTACACCCATCGTAGCGGACGCACCGCCCGTGCGGGCAACAAGGGCATGTCGCTTGCTCTGATTGAACCGCAGGAGAAACCCCTGCTCAGCGCCCTCGCCCAAAAACTCCGTGTGGAGTTCCAAGAGTGGCGCAGGTAGCCTCGATCAGGGTTTCATCTCTTGATTGCAAACGCCTCGTGTTCCGGCTGGGAAGAGGTTATTGCTGAAGTGTAGGTTTTGAGGGCCACTGGCTTCTGTCGAGATGATGACATCGTAGATGTAGCGTGGCGGACCAGGGTTTTGGATGAGGTTGCCTTGGATCAAAACATTCGTCAGCGGCGGGTCATCAGCATCCTGGCCTGCATCAAATTTGAAGGGTGAACGCTCAGGTCCCCACATCCAATGAGCGTCGCCATGGCCAAAGTCGGAGATGATGTTGTTGGCGATGATCGATCCACCGTCTGAGTTATCCGGCTTCTCGGCGGTCTTCGCATGAGAGGCGGCTCCAGGCATCAGCCCAATGGCCCAAAGATCATTGCGAGAAAACTGATTGTTGCTGATCAGGACATGACGACTCCCGTGCATCGCTTTCATGCCGATGTGGGCATGATTGATGAGGTTGTTTGAGACAATGACTTGGTCGCAGTGCAGATCAATGCCCTGGGCCGCGTTTTCAATGGAGTTGCCCAAGATGCGCGTGAATTGGCTCACCTCTGGCGCTGTGACCTGGATGGCACTGCCTTGACGCCAATTGTCAGTGTAACCTGCATCCCAAGCTTGCTGGCTGAGGTGTGGGCCTTTTTCAGGATTCTTCTTCACAAATTGCCCCAGCTTGTGGCGATCTCTCATCTCTTTGGATGCAGAAAAAACCGTTTCGATGATTCGGTTGCCTTCAATCAAGCTATCAGTGCAGTAGCGAAGCATGATGCCCGTGCCGTCAGTGCAGCGAAAAGCATAACCTGAAATGTTGCCTTGAGTCCGATCATCAATCGCTACGCCCATGTAATCTCGCACTAAGCAGCGACTGATGCGTGTGCCTTGTGAATCTGTGACCAAGATTGCGCCTGACTTGGTGCGGTTGTTCATCACCTTCACGTTCTCGATCACGAGGTCACTGCATTTTTGGGCAAGGACGCCCTCCTTCCCGATGTCTGTTTTGCCTTCTGGCCGCATCAGCGTCAGGTCACGAATCTCAATGCCTTTGGCATTCTCGATCTCAAGAATGGGTTGGTTCTGGTTTTGCTGAACGATTCGCCCTGGGCCAAAAAGCCCGCTGCGTTCGCCACGGATGCGAATTTTTTCTGTGATCGGATAATCCCCTGCCGGAACAAAAAGCATCTGGTTCGGGTTCGCCTCCAAGGCTGCTTGGATCGACGGATACGAAGTCACCGAAAGCTCGGCCGCAGAGGCATGGGCGATCCAGAAGAGAGCAAGAAGAGGGCGCATGTGATAGCAGCGGCTTTTGAGCCTGGGTTCAGATGGGTTGGAGTAAAGAGGCATAGGCTCAAAAGCCGATGCTAGGTCTTACTTTTTCGGAGCCGTTGCTTTGAACTTCTCCATCAGAGGCTGGAGCTTTTTTTGCAACGCTTGGTATGCCGCGCTTTTTTTGTCGTGCTTGTTCCGCTCCGCAACGAGAGCTTTGATTTCATCGGCAAGCGCCCGGCGCTCATGGGCGGATGAATCCACCTGGATGTCCACATCGTCCCAATCATCCGTGCGAAAGACGGAAGCGGGCAAGCCATCGCTGTTCACGAGGTTCGCGCCTTCGGGATTCGCAGCCCAGGCATAACGCACCGCCACAGGGTGCTTCACCTCCGTGTTGCTCACGAGCACGGCGTCCTTCCCATCGATCTTCGCGTCGGCCCACTTCCACTTTTTGTCGGCTCCAGCGATCTCAAAACGCTTCAACGCACCGCCATCGCGTGCTTTGAGACCTTCACCAGTTTGATCAAAGGTCACGCGAATCACGCCGTCCTTCACCTCGCTCGTTTTGAAGAGCGGGCCACTGTAGATCAGCTCCTTGCCGTAGTCCTTGGCCAGCGCCCAGCGTGCGAGGCGCTCGCCGGGGTCTTTTTTGTTCTTCGGATGGATGTCATTCGCCTCGCCCACATCATTGATGATCGCCATGCCCGTCTTCGGTGTGCTGCTTAGCACGAGGCGCATGCGATCCTGCGTGAGAGCCCACGAGTCCGGCGTGCCAGGCTCTGTCGAGGGCGCGTGGTAGCTGGCGAGCTGCACGTAGTAAAAGGAGAATTCATCATTCCAGCGCTTGCGCCAGTCATTGATCATGAGCGGCAGGGTTTGATCATAAGGCACCGCGCCGGGTCTCGCATTGCCCTCGCCCTGATACCAAATTGCGCCGCGCATCGTGTAACCAACGAACGGATGAATCATCGCCGCGTAGAGCACACCGGGTCGGCCCTCGGTGAGCAGCGGACGCTTGGGTGCATCTGGCTTCTTCGGCAGTCGCTTGCGATCCACGTCCGCTTTGCCCTTCGCCGCGGCCATCGTGGCCTTCCATTGTGCAAGCTTCGTCGCGTAAGCCGCATCTGCTTTCGCTTGATCGTAGGTCGATTCATCCTTCAGCATGGCATCGACGAGCGCTTTCGTGCCCGGCAGCGTGTTCAGCGCCTCGCGACTGGTGAACGTCTCCACCGGCTTGCCACCCCAGGCCGATTTGATGACGCCGACCGGAAGGCCAAGCTCCAAATGCAGCTTGCGTGCAAAGAAGAACGCAACGGCCGAGTAATCCGCCACCGTTTGTGGCGTCGCCGCTTTCCACGAACCTTTGATGTCTTCCTGATTCTTTTCGGATGTCACCAGCGGTGCATTGAACATGCGCAGGGCGGGATGATTCGACGCCGCGATGAGCGCCGCATACTCTGGCGAGCGATTCATCGTGTAAGCCATGTTCGATTGGCCAGACGCGAACCACACCTCGCCCACCAGCACGTCCTGAATGTCGATCTTTTTCGCACCCGCTGAGATCGTCAACACCGCGCCCTTGGCATCGGCCGGGCCGGTTTCGATCTGTGCCCGCCATTTGCCATCTGCCGCCGCTAGGGCAGTCGCCGACTTCCCTTTGAAGGAAACCCTCACCTCGGCGCCCGCGTCTGCCTTGCCCCAGATCGCTGCGGCACGCTCGCGTTGGAGAATCATGTGATCCGAGAAGAAGTGGGGTACCTCCAGCTCCGCGAGGAGCATCGAGGGAATCAGGAGTAGGAAAAAGAGCAGCTTCATGGAGTGAACATTCCTCCCAACGAAGCTCAGCCACTCTTGTTGCGGAACTTTCCGCCTGTGATGAATCAGAGGTTCGCTCGCAGGTCTAGCTCATCTTCAATAGGCTGGCCCAGTAATAAATGCTCAATCAGATGACGCGATAACCAAGGCGCGCGGAGCACACCTTTGGAGCCCAATCCATTGAGAAAGCCAATGTTGGTTAACGAAGGATGAAAGCCTAACAATGCTTGACGACGATGCAGGATGGGCCTGACTCCTGTCTGAGAGCCAAGCACTTCGTAGCGTTGTTTGAACAGGCGTTGTAGCTTTTCTTCCAGAGCGGGGATCGCCTCAGCAGAGGGAGTGGCGGGATCGTTAAAGTCGAGATCGTAAGTGGGCCCCACACGCAGCTGGCCAGGCCGCACAGGCAGCATCCAGCAGCCACGATTGAGGATGCGCCGCTCTCCTCCTGTGTCGGCGCTGATGCTCAGCACGGTGCCTTGAGCGGACTTGAATGGCACCCAATCAAACCAGGGATGGCGCGCTGCTTCCCAGCCGATGCAAAAGACGGCATGAGAGAACGTGTGACCTTGCCAGCGAATCTCTGAGCAGGTTCGTTGGATGGCTTCGGGCGTGATTTGGCCCGTTAGCCAACGCCCTTGCTGTTCGAAAAGCAATCGAGTGGTTGCGAGAAAGGCAGCAGTATCGAGCCACCCCGACTGAATCATTTCAAAGCCGCCAAACGGGGCCGAGAAGTAGTTCGCATCGACCGCTAAATCGCCTTCAGGTTTGAGGTAGGAGCGGATTTCTTCCTGCGCGGCTCGCTTCTGCCATAGCTCAGCGGCTTTTGCGTCACGTAGCAGGCGGACGATGGGAACCTCATGATAAAAGCGGGTTTGCAGTTCGCGTTCGAGGCTTTGGTAAAAGTTGATGGCTTCCGGGTAGAGCACCGGATAGCGCCAGCTTAGGTTAAGCCTCATGCCAGTGATGGGTGTCACGAGACCTGCGGCGACTTTGGACGAGGTGCTGGCATCGTCACGGTCCACCACGAGGAAATCAAGGCCGCGTCGCTGTGCCTGCCAAGCCAGGCAGGTGCCTGCCAAGCCGCCGCCGATGATGAGCAAGCGCGGAGAAGCAGGAAAGGACGAGGGCATAGGTGAGTGAAATCGCAGCGTGGTTCCCTAGATCGTGTTCGCGGTCTGGCAAGCAAGCAGCTTCCTGCTTGCCAGAAACGAACCTTTCTGGCCTATGCACAGTGCATGTTGGACGCACAGAAAATTTCCCTGGAAATGGATCCCCCTCCTGGATCTGAACTCGATGTCCTGCGCTTGCTGGATGAGGTCAGCTTTTCCGTGCCCAATGGACACCTGATGGCGATTGTCGGCCCCTCGGGTTGTGGCAAAAGCACGCTGCTCAAGGTGATCGCAGGTATTGTGGAGCAGACTTCGGGCGATTTGAAATGGGAAGGTCGTGACCTCGAGGAAGAGGAAGATCTGCATCCTGGTGAGCTCGGTTATGTGCCGCAGTTCAGTCTCGCTCATGATTTGCTCACCGTGGAAGAGTGCGTGGCTGATAGCATGGCCTTGCGCACTCAACTGCCAGGTACGGAAGATTTCGAGCCCAAGCTCGATAAAATTTTGGCCATCACGGGGCTGACGGAGCTGGCAGATCGTCGGGTCAAAGTGCTGTCCGGTGGACAAAAGCGACGTTTAGGATTGGCTCTGGAATTGGTGACCAATCCTTGCTTGCTGCTATGCGATGAGGTCACCAGTGGTCTAGACCCAAAGTCAGAGCGTGAGATCACTGAGCTGCTCCATCTATTATCGCGTGAAAATCCACGTCGGGTAGTGATCAATGTGACGCATAGTTTGGCCAGCTTGCAGGCCTTCGATAGTGTGTTGGTGATGCTGCAGGGACGTTTGGTTTTTCATGGGCCTCCGGACATGCTGACGCATTACTTCACTGTGGATCATCCAGAAGAGGTTTACCTGCGACTGTCGCAGCGAGACCCGCTGGCATGGCATGAATCTTGGTTAAAGAAGCGGCAGCATTACGAGGCGATGCTCATCAAGCCTGAGCCGGCAAAGCAGATCTCCAGTGAAGTCGCCGTGCCTGATGATCCTGAGCATGAAGCTGCGGCTCCCGAAGAATTGCCCAGCATGCTGAGTCAGGTCTTCACCTTGCTGCATCGTCGATGGATGATTTTTCGCCGAGATGCTGGGCAGGTTTGGTTGCATCTTGCCATGCTTTTGGGTTTTCCTCTTCTGGTTGTCATCTTCGCTCTCGATGGTATCAAGCCTTTGCGCCAACTTAGCCTCAGACAAGAATCGAACATTCTTCAGGAACTGACACAAGCGACACAGCATCTAGTCGAGCAGCTGAACGCAGGTGGCTTGGTCAGCGGACTTGTCATGCTACAGGTTGTCCTTGTCACACTGATGGCCAGCAACAATGCTGCCCGGGAGATCGCTGGAGAGCGTCAAATCTTGGAACGTGAAAAGTTGGGAGGACTGCGCATCAGTGCTTACGTGCTTAGCAAAGTGCTATTCCTAGGGGTCTTTGTACTGGCTCAAAGCATCTGGATGGGCATTTTTGTCGATATGATCACCGGAGGCTTGCCGGGTGACCTGATCGTCAAACTCGTGCTGCTGATTTTGGTCTCAGCGGCAATGACCAGTGTCTGTCTTGGCATCAGTGCGCTGTGCCGGACTCCAGAAAAAGCGACGATTCTTAGCATCTATTTGGTTGGCTTTCAGTTGCCATTGTCGGGTGCGGTCTTGAGTTTGCCTGACTGGATTGAGGGAGTTGTGAATCCTTTCATAGCGGCTTTCTGGGCTTGGTCTGGCAGTCTGCGCAGCATGAGCGATACTGCGTTTTATGAGGCTGTGAAAAAGGTCACGGAAACAAGCCTAGTGACTCCTGAAATGGCTGCTTTTGCTCTGCTAGCTCATGCTCTGATCGGAGTCACCATGGCTTATGTCGGCAGCAAGGGGAGTCAGTGGGATTAAATCTCATTGAGGATTTACAGCAAAACCCACAAAAGAGGAATTCCCCCCTCAGGTTACCCTGAGAGAGGAATTCTTCATCAACACATCAACTCTATCGACCTCCGTAGGTTCAGAATGTGAATCCCACGGCCATTTTATAGAAGGAGTTGTTCACGCCTCCAGCGGCATCTACACCGCCAGTGAAGCGAACGAACAATCCTTTGTCAGCGTTCCTGAACTGAATGTAAGGGCCAACCCAAGTGTAGATGGCATCACCCACATCGGTTGTAAGATCAGCACCGCCAGACAATTGCTCAGCATGCAGGCCTGCTGAAAAGACATTGTTGAATCGATAACCAACATTTCCCCAAAAATGGAGATAGCTGAACGAGGTGGGGCCGTAATCGCCGATGGGAAGGTAGGCACCGAAATAGACCTGACCTTCCCATTTCGCTGAGGAGAGGTTCAGCGTGAAGTTCGGCACCCAACCATCATTAATCTCACTTTTAGTGCCACCTCCACTCAGAAGACCCCCACTCACAAAGCCGATCTGTGGGTTGAAGGATAGATAGTCAGTGAGTTTGTAGTTAAGGCCAAGACCGAACTCGTTCCAATTACCGAAACCTGAATCGAGGGTGCCGGCACTCCAGAAGTTGCCGTAAGCGGTTAAGGACGTTGTATCACTTAGGTTGTAATAACCCGTGAAAGCAGGCACGAAACCAAAGAAGGTATCGGAGTTGAGGGTGATGGTCGCACCGAATGGAATTGTCGAATTGACGGTCGTCGATGCAGGTGTTGGGCTATCAGTGCCTGCTTGGATGGGCTGGATTGGCATCCAGCTGATCGTGCAGGCAAGTCCAATTGCGAGTATTGATCGTTGTGTCATTTTGGTTTTTTATTTTTGTTATTCTACGGGGCTCAGCCTTGAGGTGATGGGGGTTCCTAAGGCGGTTAAAGCTTTCAGCACCTGTTGTGCCATTGGGTTTTTTCTATGATAAAGCCTTTTGCTCTACGTAATTCCGAATCGAGCTTAGAATTAATAAGCTCTTTGCTGAACCCTTTCTAAGTGTTCCGTTTGATTTGAGCTAACTTACGACGTGTAAAAAGTTTGATGGAAGCTGCATGCGAATGCAGTGGGCATAAGAACGAATGCCATATTTGGCCACGTGCTTGGGGTTAACTTCGTGAACTGAAAATTATTCAAGCAAATGAGATCGAGATTTATGCAAAGTAAGTTAAACTTCATCTTGATCACATGCTGTTGGATGGAATTCAGGCATGTCCAAAGCAGCACGGTGTTATATGCACGATTTGATTTCGAAAAGCATCCGGCTTGGGTGATTTCACCAAGGGGGGAGTCGCTAAGGTGGCAAGAGGTATTCTCGTTGCTGGTGTTTCTCTGGAACTGATCCAGGGCGCGCATCGGGTCCGCCTCCAGTTATTGACCCGATTAGTCTGTGAGGATTTCTGCCGTTGTTCTAAGATGAAGCCTCCCGAGCTATTTGCACCAGTTGGGGGATACCATCCTTGTGTCCTTTGTGATGGCCTGATTCATAGCTGGTTTGCGGTTGCTGAAGCCCTTGGTCTTCAGGCTCTATCCTAAAGCTTGCGGATCTGAACATGGCGGATTTTCCCGGTCGTGTTCCAAGTCGCAAAGCCAAAGGGCAGGCAGTGGTCGATGTAGCCGGGTCGTAGGCTGACCCTCCTGCCTAGAATGCTAACGTTCACGACACGCTTGTGATTGACCCAGACTCGAAGATCCTCAGCGCGGACTTCAATTCTTACATGATGCCATGCGCCATTTTGAAAACGCTGTTCTGCCCTTGTGGAGTTTTCGCTCGCGTCTTTGAAATCGATGCTTGAGATGCCAGTGAGGGTGCCGCCCCAGCCACCGATGACAAAAGTAGCATGGGCTTGATGACTGGACACCGGAAAGGTGCACATTCCGAAAATGTCATCCCCGTCAGCTCGCATGGCTTCATATTCTATCGAGTAATGGATGCTAGGTAACCCTAGGGTGCCCCAAGCGGTGAATTTGCATCCACTCATGGGAAGTCCTGGCATTAGGGTCAGCTCCTTGTTCTGGATGGAAAAATTCCCCTCCTCAGGGATATTCGCTTTCTCCCAGTAAGTATGGAATCTAGGATCGAGCAAATCCCATTGATGAACCTTAGGGGTCTCGACCGCTGGCCGACAGCCCATGAGCATCGCGCAGGCTGTGACGATTCGGGCTGTTTTGACTGCGGCCGACTTGGTCCATAACAAAAACGTCATACGAGCTCGTACGTTTGGCATGGTTCTTTCGAAAGAAAAACTGGTGGAAGTTATGGCAGTTAGCTGCCAAGGAAGAGGATTAGCATTTTTTTGATACACTATGCGTCGTACACTGACTGACCACCGTGCTTTGCTCTCGGACACCATTCTGCACCTGCGCAGTCGTCGGGCGGTGTCTCGATCTTCTCTGGCGAAGGCTCTTGGGGCATCAGCATCAACGCTAGGTCTTTATGTGGATCAACTGGTGGCTTTAGGCCTTGTTAGGGAAATAGGGGTCGAAAAGATTAGCGTGGGTAGGCCCCAGCGTGTGCTTGGGCTGCGATCTGAGGCCGGCTGGTATGCAGGCCTCGAATTCAATGCACAGCGCATCCAAGCGGTAAGGGTGGATTTCTCAGGTGCCGTGGTGGCCACGCAGAAAGTGGATCTGCCGGAGGATGCTGACGCCGTTCAAGTCGTGCAGCGACTCTTTCAAGCATTGGAAATGCTGAATTCGCCAACGTCGGAGCCATTGCTTGGCGTCGGTGTAGGCGTGCCAGGTCTAGTGGATCGTGCGCAGGGTATGGCCCGTTATTTCACGCACCTGAAGAACTGGCGCGATGTCCCTTTGGGTGACATTTTGAGCAAGCGTCTGGGCGTCCATGTTTCACTCGAAAATAATCTGCGTGTGATCGCCCTTGCCGAGCGCTGGTTTGGGCAGGGCCGTGGGCTCAATGATTACATCGTGCTGGGCCCTCGCAGCGGCCTGGGGCTTGGGATTGTGCAGCGAGGCGAACTGTTGCGTGGCTCACATGAGCAGGCGGGAGAAATCGGCTTTTGGACCTGGCCTCATGTTAGCGATAGTTCGCCGATTCAGGACTTTCTCTCTGCTCAGGCAGTGTATCGCCGTCTGGCGGGGCTTGCCTCGACGGTGGTTTTGCCGAATGATTTGCAGTTAGCGTTGTCCAAGATGGTCAATCCTGACTCTGAAGCCTGGAAAGAGGTCGTTCTGGATTTTGCGCGCCTACTCCGCAGTTTGCAGCTGTTGATTGATCCGCAGATCGTTTTTCTGCATGGTCCGCTGACAGCGCTCGGCCACCGGTTTTGTTCGGAGGTATCCTCCACTGCCGGTGCGTTGCTGCCGCAGATGCCAGGGCTGAGCATTCACTTCGTGCCTTCGACGCTTGGGGATGATGCCGGTGCTCTGGGGGCGGCTAGCCTCGCCATGGAAGCCTGGATGCCGCCGATCTGATGCGCTACGTCAGGTGGAGAAGGTTATACCTCGAGCTGAATGCCAAGCTCACATACCTGACGGGGGGGGAGGTCAAAGTAGCCGGTGGCAGGGCGTGACATGCGGCTGAGGGTGACAAACAGCTTCTTCCGCCAGCGGGCCATGCGTCCTGGGCCGTTGGTGAGGAGAATCTCTCGACTTTGGTAGAAGGTGATGCCCGCCTTTTTCAGCTTGGTGCGATCTTCCAGTGCTTGAATGAGATCCTCAAACACCAGAGGTGATTCAGCGAAACCATAGCGCAGCACCACGCGGTAAAACTCATCACAATACTGCTCCACCGTGTGTCGGGTTGCATCACAAACGTAAGGCGTATCTTCGAAACGAACGGTCAGCAGGATCACCTGACGATGCAGCGCCTTGTTGTGCTTCAAATGATGCAGCAGCGCTAGCGGCAAGCCATCAGCACTGGCCGACATGAACACGGCGGCACCGGGTACACGGATGATGCGCTCTTTTTGAATCTCATCCACCAGATGCTGCACGGGCAGACGGCCACGCTGCATGGCCTGAAAGAGCACGGAACGACCATCAGTCCAGGTTTTCATCACGATCCAGATGCCCGTGGCGATGACGAGCGGGAACCAAGCTCCGTCCTTGAATTTCACCAAGCTGCCGGAGACATAGCCCAGTTCGATGACGGCAAACAGCAGCATGGGGAAAAAGGCTTTCCACCAAGCCCAGCCCCAGATGCGGCGGGCCACAAAGTAAAACAGCATGCTGGTCAGCAGCATCCCCATCGACACGGATAAGCCGTAGGCGGAGGCGAGATTGCTCGATGTCTGAAAGCCAGCCACGAGGGCAATGCAGCAGATCATCAGCAAATAATTCACCTGTGGCATGTAGATCTGCCCGCGAACCTCGGGGTTCGTGTGAATGATCTTCAAGCGCGGCAAGTAACCCAGCTGAACGGCTTGCTGAGTTTGGGAGAAAACCCCCGTGATCATGGCCTGAGAGGCGATGATGGTCGCCGCAGTTGCTAGAATGATCATGGGCACCAGCAGCGCGGAGGGCACCATTTTGAAAAAGGGATGCTCCACGGCAGAGGGATCGCTGATGACCAGCGCGCCTTGGCCCAAGTAATTCAGCACCAAGCAAGGCCAAACGAGGTAGAACCAAGCTTGCTGAAGCGGTTTTTTGCCAAAGTGTCCGATGTCCGCATACAGTGCCTCACAGCCCGTGACAGCCAGCAGAACCATGCCCATGATGACGATGCCGTGGTAGCCATGATGAGCGAGGTAGCTTAGCCCCCAGTGGGGGGACAGAGCCTGAATCACCTCAGGATACTGGAGAAAACGATAGAGACCCAGCGCCCCCAACGCGAGGAACCAGATCATGGTGATCGGTCCAAAAGCGACGCCGATCTTGGCCGTGCCATGCTTTTGGACCAAAAACAGCGCTAGGAGAATACCGACGGAAATTGGGATGACCCAGGAATGAAGGGCAGGGTTCAATTGCTCAAGTCCCTCGACTGCCGACAGCACGGAGATAGCAGGTGTGATCATGCCATCGCCGTAGAGCAGGGAGGCCCCAAAAAGCACGACCATAACCATGACAGTTTGGCCGTGTTGCGTCAGCGCCTCTTTTTTCGAACGAAGCAGGGACATGAGGGCGAACATACCTCCCTCGCCTTGCGCCGTGGCGCTGCAAAGCATGCTCAGGTACTTGACGGCGACCATCAACGTGAGGGACCACAGCATCAGGGAGATGGGGCCATAGACCATCTCGACTGGGTGCCCATGTTCATAATGTGCATGGGCAAGGCATTCACGCAGGGCATAGAGCGGGCTTGTGCCGATGTCACCAAACACGACTCCTAGCGAAGCAAGCGCTAGGTGCCAACTTTTCGAAGATTTAGAATCGGACATGGAAAGCGTCAGCCTTTACAGCAAGACAGACAGTCTCCGCATAGCTCTTCGTGCGAACTTTGCAAGAAGCAGTCCTATTCTGCATTTCAGGGATCTTGAAGACTTCTTTCCGTTAAAGTCGGCCTTCTGAAGCGTACTTATCTGCCCTCTTTCCTTCATGAATCGCCTTTGCCTGCTTTTCCCTCTGCTGCCCTGTTTGGTTCTCAGTGCTGCGGACCCGGTCGAATCGGACTTCTACAAAATCACGTCTTTTGAGACGCCCAAAGAGACTGCGCTAGAGGTGGGGTCTATTGAGCTTTTGCCCGATGGCCAAATGGCCCTTGGCACCCGCCGTGGGGAAATCTGGCTAGTCCGTGGTGCTGGTAGTTCGGATTCAACAGCGGTGCGCTACCAACGCTTTGCCAGCGGCCTGCATGAGGTGTTGGGGCTCGCCTGGAATGCCAAAGAAGGTCAGCTTTACGCCACCACGCGTTATGAAATCACGAAGCTGAAGGATGTGGATGGCGACGGGCGTGCTGATGTTTTTGACACGGTGAGCGATGCCTGGGGCGTGTCTGGAGACTACCACGAATACGCCATCGGTTCGCGCTTTGACAAAGCCGGGGATCTCTGGGTCACGCTCTGCCTAACGGGTTCCTTTTCTAGCCAAGTGCCCTTCCGCGGCTGGGCGCTGCGCATTCGCCCTGATGGCCGCATGGTGCCGACTTGCTCAGGCATTCGCAGTCCAGGTGGCATGGGCTTTGATGCCGAGGGAGAGGTCTATTACTGCGACAATCAGGGACCGTGGCATGGCTCCTGCACTCTCCAGCACTTGGTGCCGGGTTCATTTCAAGGGCATCCTTCAGGAAACATTTGGTATGACCTCGCACCTAACATGGGCCCCCGTCCGCTCGACCCCATTCCGGAGGCTTTCCAAGGCAATCGCAGCCGCCAAGAAAATCGTCCAGGTGGTGATCCTGGCCGAATGGTACTGGAGCGGAAGCGCATCAAAGAGCTGCGGCCGCCCGCAGTTTACCTCGTGCATGGGAAAATCGGCAACTCGGCCTCTGCCATCCTCTGCGACACCAGCGATGGAAAGTTCGGGCCCTTCGCGAAGCAACTCTTCATCGCCGACCAGAGCCATAGCAACCTGAGTCGCGTGTTCTTGGAAACCGTCAAGGGGGTGAAGCAAGGCGTCGTTTTCCCCTTCCGCTCAGGCTTTGCCTCTGGGCTGATCGGGGGACGCATGGATGCAGAGGGGCGCATCTTCGTGGGTGGCAGTGATCGTGGCTGGGGCGCCCGAGGAGGGAAACCCTACTGCTTTGAAAAATGTGAATGGACCGGCAAGATGCCCTTTGAGGTGCATGAAATGCGTGCCAAGCCCGATGGGTTTGAGCTGACCTTCACTGAGGCTGTGGATGCGGCTACGGCTGCGGATGTGAAGAGCTACTCCATGCGTGCCTTTACCTATGCTTACCGCGAACAATACGGTGGTGATGAAATTGACGAAGTCCTGCCTACCATCGATAGCGCCCAGGTGTCGGAAGATCGCAAGTCCGTACAGCTAAAAATCGCACCGCTTACTCAGGGGCATGTGCATGAACTTCATCTGGATGGTGTTCGCAGCGCTGGCAAAAAGCAGCCCCTCCTGCATGCGGTAGGTTATTACACGCTGAACGAGATCCCTGCGCCTTGAGCCCTTGTTGCCGTCCGAGGTGAGGGACATTGGGCACTTGAGTTTGTGCGCTTTCGCGCCTCTCTGCTTCTTCTGCCCATGACCCGCGTTCCCGAAGAAACCCTCCAGCAAGTGCTCGCTGCCACGGATATCGTGGATCTCATCGGGCGCTCGGTGAAGCTGCGGCGTGCGGGCACCAATTGGGTCGGCCTCTGCCCCTTTCACAACGAAAAGTCCCCGTCCTTCAACGTCCGTCCTTCAACGAATTCCTATTACTGCTTTGGCTGCCAGGCCAGTGGAAATGCCTTCCGCTTCCTGATGAATCATGAAGGGCTCACCTTCATGGAGGCGGTGAAGCGTCTTGCGGATTCGGCTGGCATCCGCATCCAGGAGGAGGTGTGGGACGCCAATGCGGAAAAGGAGGCCAAGCACCGCGCGCTGCTGTTGCGCCTTCACCAGGAGATTGCCGACTGGTATCATCAGTTGCTCATGAAAAGCCCGCTCGCTGCCGGAGCACGCGACTATTTGAAAAGCAGAGGCATCACCTCCGCCGTCGCGAAAAACTGGCTCCTGGGTTATGCCCCTGCCAGTGGGCAAATTCTGCGCCAGTGGGCGCAACAGTGCCAATTCAGCTCCCAGGCTCTGCTCGACAGCGGCATCCTGAAACAAAACGATAGCGGCGTCTATCCGGGTTTTCGGGACCGCCTGATGTTCCCGATCCGCAATGACCATGGCGATGTCATCGCCTTCAGTGGCAGATTGCTTCAGGCCGATGCCAAGATGGCCAAGTATCTCAACTCACCCGAGACGGCCATTTTTAGCAAAAGCCGGGTGCTCTTCGGCTTTGATCGTGCCAAGCGCCACATCTCCAAAGCAGGTCAGGCCATCGTCTGCGAAGGCCAGATCGACACCCTCATGCTGCATGAGGCCGGGTTTCCCAATGCCGTCGCCGGACAGGGCACCGCTTTCACCGAGTTTCATGCCAAGGCCATCAAGCGCCTGGCGGATGAAGTCGTGCTCTGCTACGATTCTGACAACGCAGGCTACGAGGCCGCAGGCAAAGCCTTCCGCATCCTGGCGCCGACCGGCCTCATGGTGAAAGTCGCTGCTCTGCCCACTGGCGAAGATCCAGATTCACTTATTCGAAAGCAAGGACCGGATGCTTTTCAAGCCTTGCTCCAGCGTGCTCAGGAGTATCTCGATTTTCAGATCGATGCCTCTGCGTCTCGCCGTGACATGACGGAAATGCGTGAGCGTGTTCGCTTTGCTAGTGTCATGGCGGAAAGCATCGCCCTTCTGGAAAGTGCCGTGGCTCGGGAAACCGCGATGCAGCGGGTGGCCGTGCGGCTCGGCATCGCGGAAGAAACCCTGCATCAGCTGGTCGCCAAGGCGGCCAAAAAACCTGCCGCAGCAAGCAAGGGCAACACGCCACCCGAAGTGCAGCGTCCCGAGGCCGCCGCGCGACAGCTCATCGCCAGTCAAGATCGCAATGCCCTGTTGCTCACCCGTCTCGCCTTGGCCGATGCCGAGGTCCTGCATTGGCTGCGGCAGCAGGACAATCAGGACATTCTGCACGACGTGCCCGGCACCGAACTGCTGTCTCAGGTCTGGCGCGGCAGCTTTGATCCCTTCGATTCCGTCGCGGTGAACGTCTATCTCACCACTCTGCCTCCCGAGGAAGAAGCCGCCCTGAATCAGCTTCTGCATGAGGCCCGTGCCAACGGTGGCATCCCGGCAGCAGAACATGCCCTGCGAGCCCTGGATCTGACCCGACTACAAATGATGAAACAGCGCCTGCAAACCCAGCTCAAGCAGCCCGGCATTGATCCCGAACATGCAGCCGACCTTCAGCGTGAGATCATCGCTCTGCATCAAGACATCACCTCAATGCAGCAGTCCATCAGCCGACCGCGTTAAGCGGATTGGACTCGTCTGGTGTGGCTTAGGTTTGGAGCTTCGTCTTGCTTCAGAGACATGCCTGCCGTTAAACATGAATTGCCATGTTTGAATCACGTCAGCACCCGCTCGCCAGTCCACACGTCTTCCTCTGGCGTGTGATCCGTTTTGTCTGCGTGGCTGCGACAGTGGCCTTGAGCGCCTTGGCGTTGGGAGTACTAGGCTACCACTACATCGCCGCTTTTGGTTGGCTGGATTCGCTCTTGAATGCCTCCATGATCCTTGGCGGTATGGGACCTGTAGGTAGTCTCGAAACCGATGCAGCGAAGCTATTCGCAAGCTTTTACGCGTTGTTCAGTGGCTTGGTGTTCATCACTGTCATGGGCATCGTGCTCGCTCCGGTAGCGCATCGGGTGCTGCATGTGTTTCATCTCGATACCGAGCGTGATCTGGAGGACTCCACCCCGCGTTCTGATCAAGCCAGGGACAGAGAACCTTGAACTGGTTCATAAGCTGCAAGCCCAAGGCATCGTGAAAGAAGAGGCCTGCACGCTGGTGCTTTTGCGCGCGGGTCAGTTCTCGTCGCACCCAGCGCGCCCTGCGGCACGTTTGCGCTTTCATGTCGAATGACTTTCCCCTCACGCGTGATAGCGCTTGGTCTCATTGGCGCGATTTTCAACCTCAGGTTCAGCGTTATGCCAGTCAGCGCAATGCCGTGACGCTAGGTCATCGCGGCGTTTCCCGGCTTTCGCCTGCGATTCGCTTCGGCTTGCTGCGCCCTGAGGAAATCGTCCACGAGACGCTGAAGCATCATGAGTTTCCGCTTGTGGAAAAGTGGCTGCAAGAGGTCTGCTGGCGCAGCTACTGGAAAGGCTGGCTGGAGATGCGGCCGCAGCTCTGGCAGGAATGGCGGACCCGTGTGCATCATCTGCGTCAGCACCTGGACGCGCCGACCCTCAGGCGCTGCCAAGCGGTGGCCTCAGGGCAGAGCGGCGTCGCGATCATGGACCGCTTTGCCAGAGAGCTGATGCAGACCGGCTACCTGCACAATCATGCGCGCATGTGGTGGGCTAGCTTTTGGATTCATGTGGAAAAACTGCCCTGGGAGCTTGGGGCGGACTTCTTCTTTCAGCATCTGCTGGATGCAGATCCGGCGAGCAACACCTTGTCCTGGCGTTGGGTCGCTGGCCTTCAGACCGCAGGCAAAACCTACCTTGTTCGCCGCAGCAATCTGGAGCGGTGGTGCGCGCCAGAGTTGCATCAAGACAAGACGGGCTTGGAGCTGCTGGATGATGACTGTGTCACTGCCGTTTTGCCTAACGATCTTTCCGCGCCGACTCGTCATGAGCTGCAACCCGTACCCACTCAGTCCCCGATTTTGACAGGGCGCATCGGCCTTTGGCTGCACGCGGAAGATGCCAGCCTGGAGACGAGCCCGCTTCGCCACTTGCGCCCTGAATCGATCGCTACCTTCACCAGCCAAGCCTCTTACAACCACCTCGGCCTGAGTCCGCTGCGTCAGGCTTCTCTAGCACAGGCTTTGCAAGACGGAGTCATGCGCGCAGGTCAGCACTTTGCCTGTGAAACCGTGATGCAGGACGCTGCCTGCACGGCCATGGCTCTGACGCGTTGGGCTGTGGAGCGTGGGTTGAATCATGTCGTGGCCATGGCACCGACGGTGGGGCCTGTGGCGCAGGTGGTGAAGCAACTGCGAACGCTGTTAGCTCAGCAAAACATCATGCTGCATCTCATCCGTCGTCCGTGGGACGCAGAGATGTTTCCGTTAGCTCGATCCGGGTTCTTTCCCTTCTGGGAAAAAACACGCGCACGCCTGCTGCGGGGCAGTCTGCCAGGTGCCGAAGGATGACCTCCAGGGGCATCACTCGACGATCTTCACCTTCCATTCCTCCGAGTTGCCTTTCAGCTCGGGGGCGTACATGGCCTCGATCTTGGTGGGCAGGGCGCTGAAGCGTCCAGGAATCTCGGCTTTCACGCGGTAGCGGAGGTTGTGGGTGCCTCGGGGCAGTCTTTCGGCAAAGAAGCAGACCTTTTCATCTCGGTATTCCTGGTAGCTCGGCAGGCTGTCGTCGTAGCTCCAACCACTTCGCACCTCCACAGGCTCAAATCCGGCAGGCTTCATGTCCTCGATCAGCACGTACTCGTAGTCGTTTTTGCTGTCGATGCTCAGCTCCACCTCGATGAGGTCGCCGCTCTTGATTGGAGCATCGCTGGTGATTTCTTCGCGGCGATCCTTGAGGCCCGTTTGCGTGACCACCTGACCTCGCGAGCCCGCCACCTGCTGGTTCGGTTTTTCCTCGATGAGGCGGTAAAACTTCCGTCGTGCCTTCACTTCCAGCCCGGCGGCGGGGATCATGTCTTCTTGGGAAAACGCGGTCAGGTAGGCATTCGCATACAGCGGTGATTCGCCCAGCTTGCGCAGCTCGATGATGTGTTCGCCCGTGGTCAGAGTTTCGCCACTGAGGGTGAAGCTGCCCTTGAAAGTGAAGAGGTTCTCCTTCGTGATCTCCACCTTCGTCTGCGACTTGCCATCGACAAGCAACTCGACCGTCTGCTTCGGTTCGGATTCGCCGCTTGCCTTCATGAAAACCGCCAGCGCCTCAATGACGGCGGCGGTGTCCTTCGTGCTGTTCCAGTAGGTGCCGTGGCGGCGGTTGTTGATCAGATACTTCGCCAGCCCCGCTGCCGTCTCGCCCTTCGGTTCAGTGGTGCTCAGCAATTTCAGGAAAGCCGCCTGGGTCTCGATGGCATCGTCCCACCAATACCACCAGCCACCTTCCGGCAGCTCCAGCCAGGCAGTTTGGTTTTCGTCATCCTGCTTCAGGAACTGCCGCAGGTTCCGCAGGCACATGTCGCAGCGCTCCTTTTCACCCACGGCATGGCAGGCGAGGCCGAGCAAGGCCACGTTGTAGCGCGAGAGGTTGTTCCGCTTTTCAAAAAGGAAGCCGCGCATGGCTTTGTCGCCCTCGCCATATTCCACGAGGGTGCAGTGGATGAGCGCATCAAGAGGGTCGGGGCTGCCTTTGTGATCCTTGGCCTTCTCTGGCAGCTTCAAACGACGCAGTTCCTCAGCTTCATGATGTTTGAGGAAATCCAGTCCGTTGCGGACAAAGCCATCATTGAGGTTCAGTCCGGCTTTTTCGGCCGTTTTGAGCCCATGCAGCACCAGCGCGGTGATGTGCGGTGACGACTTCCGGCCTCCCGGGAACCATCCCCAGCCGCCATCGCTGCCACGCATGGCTTCGAGCTTCTTTAGGCCGCTCTTTGCCATCTTCATGACTTCATCTTCATCGAAGACGGGGTTTTGAGTGGGGTGCAGCCGTCTCGGCTTCTTCTGATCCGCAGCCGGGACGGCTGCACCACGTTTCTTCACGTCCTTCAAATCTACCCCCAGGTCCTTGAGCACGTTCAAAGTGATGACCGTGGGCACGAACTTGTTCAGCGTCTGCTCGGTGCAGCCATACGGGTAATCGACGAGGTAGGGCAGGGCATCCACGAGAGCCATCGCCAGCGTCGGTGAATAGCGAACTTCCAGCCGCGACTGCTCGGGCTTTCTCTCGGCGGGCACTTTCACGGTGATCTTGCCGCACGCCTGATCCGGCCGCAGCGCGAGGCTCCAGGAGTCCGTTTTCAGAATGCCATGTGTGTAGGCTGGGAAGGTCATTTCCATGGCATCGCTGTCTTTTTGCGCGAGGGCTTTGACGCGGATTTTGGCTTCGCCTTCGCCCGTGACCTTCACACGCCAGTCGAAGCGATGCTCGGAGTGGGCGGCCACAGTCACTTCGGCTTTAGCCGAAAGATCTTTTTCTGCTTCGGCTGAAGCCGAAGCCACTTTTTCCAGCACACCACCCTCGAGCTCCAGCACGGCCTTCACCTCCTGCTCCACGTCCATCTCGTTGTGGACGTTCGCGGAGATGACCACCTCGTCCTTCTCCACAAAGAAGCGCGGGGCTTGCAGGCGGACCATGAGGTTCTTCCGCGTGATGACCTCCACCGTGGCCTCGCCGACCTGCGTCTGCGGTCCCATGACCCAGGAGCGCAGCTTCCAGGTAGTGAGGTTCTCCGGCAGATTGAAATTCAGCTCGCCCTCGCCCTTCGCATCCGTGACGAAGTCCGCCACCCACACCGCGCTGTCAGCGAGGTTCGTGCGGATCATGGGCTGGGGGCCGGGGTCTTCCGACCCGCCGGCTGCTTCTGGCGCAGGAGGTGGGGCACCTGCGGCAAATGCGTCCGCTGGCGCAGCGGCTGGTGCAGGCGCGGCCATTGCAGCCATCGGCATGGCGGATTTTCTGAGTTCCCTGCCTCCGCCAAAACCACCACCAGCCATTTCCATGACAGAGCCTTCGGCGACCTCATCTCCAAATGCCCCGAGAACATCCATCCGCCTCTCGCCTTCTCGTTGCATTCCTACCTGCACCTCACGCAGCGAGTCAGCCACCTGCGGATAATGGCTCCGTTTCCAGCCCCAGAAGAAGGGGCGGATGTCCTGCTGATTGCTGCCGCCGGAGATGTATTCCAGCGCCTTGTCATAGGCCGTGAGCACGACCTGACCGGTGAAGGGTTTGCCATCGGCATCCTTGACCCGCACCTTGACCTTTGACCCTTGACCCGGCAGGTAAGTCTCCGCGTCCGGCATCAGCTCCACGGTGGCGATTCGCTTTTTCGGCGGCACCACGATCTGTCGCGTGACCTGATGCACCCGCGCCTCACTGACGGTGTAGGCATCGATGAAAAGGTTCGGCTGATCTGCCTCCGTGAGCTTGAAGCGATGCGTGGTGCTCTTGCCTTCCAGGTTCAGCCAGATCGGTTCAGGATAAGTGCCGTTCTGCGTGCGCACAAACAGCGCCACGGTGCTGCCGGTGCGGTTGGTATTGACCGTGATCTCCACTTCCTCGCCGGGCGCGTATTCGTCCTTCTCGGTGATGAGTTCGAGGTCGTTGAAGCGGAAGCTTTTGCCCTCCTCGAAGCCCTCACCACGCACGGTGAAGAAGGTGGTGCCTTCGATCTCGTGCCCGGCTTCGTCTTTGAGCTTTGCCGAGACACGGTATTGGCCTCCACGGGGGAAGGTGAGGCGTGCGGTTGAGGCGTTGTTGCTCATCTCGCGGAGCGAGATGGCTACTTTGCTGACGCCCTCTTCAGTGGGTGTTCCATCTTTGCCATAAGTTACCCGATACAGCACCAGCTCACCCGTGGCCTTGACCTCACGACCATCCAGAGTGCGGGCGTGGACACTAACCTCGCAACTATCCCCCGCATTGTAGTAGCCGCGATCCAGCGAGACATAGACTTCAAACGGACGACGAGCCGCGAGCACGCTGCCTTTGCCAAAGATGGTGCGCCGTGACGCATCCGTGACTTCGGCCTCGATCTCGTAGCGGTGATCTTCATTGCCGTGCAGTTCTTTCGCGAGCGTGGTGTCGATCTTCACGCTGAAGGTGCCGTCTTCTTGGAGAGCGGCTTCACCTTCCGCCACGAGTTCAGGCGGATCACTGTGCCAGCGAATCCATGGATAACGCGGGATGCAGAAGCACCAGTTCCGCGCGCCGGGATACCAGTCGTAATAGCTCGCCCGCCAGCCATAGCCGCTGCCGAAGAGCCAGTCCCAGCGCCCCATCGGGAACCAGCGATCCGTGTGCGCACTGCGCTGCACTTTATACTTCACCTTCCCCTGCTTCACCGGCCCGCCGAAGTAGTAATCCGCCTTCACCTTCACCTCGAAGGTATCGCCGAGCGCCACAGGCTTGTCAGGAGCCTCCACCTTCACTTCAAACTCGGGTTTCTTGTATTCCTCCACGCGGAAAGTGTGCACGCCCAGATGGGTGTCGCCTTTCATGGCGCGCTTCCAAGTGAAGTCGATGCTGTATTGCCCGAGCGTCGCTTCATCGCCGAGCGTGATCGAGTCATTCACCGCTCCACTGTCATCCGCCTTGTAGGTCTTCTTCAGCAACTCCTCGCCACGCGGATCATAAATCTTCACCTCAATGGAAGTGCCCGCATACTTGTTCGTGTTCAGCTTTGGATCGTAGCCCACGAGGCGCGCCCAGGCCTTCCACTTCACCTCCTGATTCGGGCGATACACCGGACGATCTGTGATGGAGTAGAGGCGTGTCTGCTCATCAAAGCGTTCTCGCCCGTCATTGAAATAGATGCGTTCAAAGCCCAGAAAGGCCAACCGTCCATCGGCAGCGCTGGCGCGGATGAGCCACTGATAATCATTCAGGTTCCCATCCTTCATATGGATGACGCCGTCCTCGTCCGTGGTGGCCTGAATGTCTTTGAATCTGTAGAGCCGTTTCTCGCGATTCAGCACACCAGGGCGGCCCCACTGCATGTGGTAGCCAAAGAACTTTACCGTGGCTCCAGGAACAGGCGCTCCCGTGACCGCATCTGCCACGAAATAATGCGCCGCGTTCGCCTGCATTGTCTTCACGATTACCAAGCCCTCCAGCCAGACCAGCGCGCGAGTCTTGTTCCCGCCTTCAAAGGTTCCTTCGACGAGATAAGCCCCCGCCTCCTTGAGCGGCGTCGGCACCTCCATGTGCTTGTCCCAATGATTCGCCCGAGGTTCAAGCTCTTGTTTCCACTCGGCGACGGGCTGGCTCAGATACTTCTCGCCATCCTTCTCTAAAAGCCGCTGACCGATGGCTGAGACATTCGTCTTCTGCCAGTCCTGCTCCTGCGGTTCGCTGCGCAGGTAAGCCTCCGTATCCGCGAGCAGCTTCGTGACATCCACCTTCCGCGCAATGAGGCTGATCTTCTTGGCGTTGCGGAAGACGAGCTGGAGCTTGGCTTCCTTTCCCGCAGGCATGGCCCCCTGCGGCTCAAAGCGGCCCCAGTTGCCGGTGATCTGATCGATCTGAGATTGGATGCTTTTTTTCTGATCGGGCTCCTCACTCACCGCCAGAGCCTTGCGGAAGGCTTCGGCAGCCCGTGGATACTGCCGCCGGTCCCGCAGCTCATCGGCGATCTGCATCCAAGCCGAGACACGAGTGTCCGCCGATGCCTCAGCATCTTCGGCGAGCGTGTGGTAGAGCCGCATAAAGTTCGCTCCTTCCGGCAAGGCGAAGCGCTTCGGCCCGGTGGCGAGCTTGGCGACGGTTTCGTCATCCTTAAGCGTGTGCAGCGTGGCGATGCTGCTCTTCGTGCTGCTTTCATCTTCATCCGCATCAAAGCGGAAACCGTAGTCGGCGAGGGTTTCCACGGAGAACCAGGACTTGGTGAGTTGAGCGATCTTCTGGCGTGCCTCACGAGCAGTGCTGGGGCTGATCTTTGCCATCTCTTCCAAGACCCACAGAAGACGTTCGCCATCGTTCTTCGCCTTGTTCCAGCTCTCAGCAGCTTTGAAGAAGATAGGACTCCTTTCGCCATCGACCGGATAGCCTTCAGCGGGTTCATCGAGTCCACTTTCGTCATCAAAACCGGGCAGGGTCGAGAGGTCAGTGAGGTGGAGGAGCGACCATGCCGAAGGATTGTGGAGGTTTCCCTGCGTGAGAGCCTCCACAAAGGAGGGATAGATTTCCAACATGCCCGATGCGCGATTTTCGTCGGGTAGGTTTTTCCAGGCGGCTTCGAGAAGCTGCAAGGCACGCACTCGGTCTTTCAGTTCCGTGGTCTTACGGTTGTTCCAGTTGCGTATTTCGCCACGGACAAACTTGCCATCGGTGACAGTGCCTTGATGAGGGAGCGCAAGGTAGTATTTCCCCGCACTGCGCAGCATGTCCCAGTTCTTCGGCTGAGCTTTCACAGTGGCTTCGAGGACCTCTTCCTGCTCCTGAGCTGCGTTTAAAGAGCCAAGGGCATCGAGAGTTTTCCAAAGCAGTTCCCCCGTCGCCTCTGGTTTCGCTAGTGTGGCCTTGCCGAGGTCGGCGGCTTCGCGGTGGTTGCCTTGTTCGCTCAGACTTCGGACTTGCTTCACGACCTCCGCTACACTTTGAGCGGAGCTGAGGGCAGGCAAAAGCATGGCGAGGAGCAAGAGGCGGGCGGTTTTCATGACCAAAAGGCTTGGGTTTGACCCTAGGGCAGGACGAAAGACAGAGCGAAGGCTTGGCCCGTTCGCTTATATCTCAGGAAACTTGGCTAGCTCGGCAAGCAACTTCGCCGACTCAGTCGAGCTCACGCCCCTTGGTTTCAGGTGCGAACCAAATGATGCCCATGCCAACAACATAAACCACGCACAAGGCGGAATAAGCATTCGCTGCGGAACCAAAGGCCAGCACCATGTTGGCGATTTGCAGTCCACCGATGGCAGCGATGATGCGGCCCACATTGAAGCAAAAGCCCTGACCGGTGGCGCGCACGCTCGTCGGGAACAGCTCAGGCAGGTAAAGCGGGAAAAAGCCGTAGAAGGTCGCCGTCAGCCCGCCCATGAGGAAGGCCGTGGTGAAAAACCAGCCGCCAATGATCGTGTTTGTTTTGTAAAACAACAGCGCGGACACCATGGCCGATACACACATGAGCAGGTAAGTGCTGCGGCGGTTCAGGATGTTGGCGACCAGAGGGGCGATGAAGGCGAAGAGGCAAGCCCCCAGCGAGGTCGCGATCTGCGTCCACTGCGCGACATTCGTCCAGCCATTCGCGTCGATATCTGCCGAGGTGGACCATTTCGGTGCCTGCTGCGTCGCGCCCCAGGTGCCCAGCAGGGCCACGCCCGCCACGGAGGCTCCGAGAATCAGATTGCGTCGCACGGTGGCGCGGCTGGCGCTGCTGATGCTGCCTGCTGCCTCGGCTCGGCCCAGGTAGCGGCGCACAGGGAGCAAAAAGCCCCAGGCGACGATGGCAAAGGCGACCCCGGTGATCAGAGCGGCCACGGGCGTGGTGACGCCTGCCTCAATGCCCAGTGGCGACCACGACCAAATGATGACCAAGGCGGCGACGGCACCGATGAACACACCCTTCAGGTCGGCGGAGTTCCAGTGGCTGGTCTTGCCAGCGGCTTTTTCCTCCTCCCACTTGTCCGACTCAGGGACAAAGATGCGGATCAGAAAAATGATGAGCGCAGGCAGTGCGCCGATGATCATGAGGAAGCGCCAGGCCTGATGATCCAGCAGCCAGCCTGCAAGTGCTTCGCTGCCCCCCAGGCTGGTGATGAGCGAGCGCACACCGCCGATGAAGTTGTTCATGCCGATGCTGAGTCCACCCACCAGCAGGTAGCCGATGTTCGCCGCTGCCCCGATGGCTCCCGCCACCAGTGCGCGATTGCCATGCGTCCAGAGTTCATTCACCAAGGCCACGCCCAGCGCCCATTCTCCCCCCATGCCGAGGGAGGCGATGAAGCGCAGGATGGCGATGTGCCAAGCCTCGGAGGCAAAGCCGCACAAGCCAGTGAAGATGGCGTACGTGAAAATGGAGATCGACATCGCCTTCACCCGCCCGATGCGGTCGCCCAGCCAGCCGAAGAACACGCCCCCTGTCGCTGCGCCGACCAAGAACGTCGCGATGATGACACTGAACCAGCGATCCAGGTCCATTGTCTGGGCAGCTCCTGATCGCGCCAGCAGATCTTGCAGCGCGGGTTTGCCGATAAGAGGAAACAGTCCCATCTCAAAGCCATCAAACATCCAGCCCAAAAAGGCGGCGAGCAGGGCGGCGGTGCGTGCAGTGGATGAATTCGCAGCGGAAGTGATTCGAGACATGAGGACTGGAGTGAACGGGCGAGCCCCTAGATTGCTTGCAGTCATCCATGCAGCCAGTGGAAAGATGATGGACAGCGAACCTCACGTGCGTTCAACCTGCACTTTCCGCATTGGATTGCCCATGAAGTCTCCTTTTTTTCCTCTTTGCCTTGCTGCGCTGCTTTCTTCCTGTGGAGATGGCTTGGTGCCTTCGTCTGCACCTCCACCCGCCGCATCCACTAGCACACCTGCGCAGGCTTCATCGGCTCCACCCACCACTCCAGCCAAGCCTGCCGCTCCAGCTCGTGTCTATTGGACGCCTGAGATGCTGCACACCGAGATCAAGTATCACAATCCCGAGTATGACGGCAGTGGCGAATTCAACATGCAGGGGGGCGAGCCCGTGGCGCTGAGCCTGCGCGGGGCGAAAATCAAAAGCCTGGAATTTCTCACGCGCCTGTCTCCCATGGCTCTGGACCTTAGCGGCACGCCCATCCTCGACATCCGACCGCTGAAGGGCATGAAGCTGGTCGAGCTCTACCTGGAGGATAGCCCGGTCACCGACCTCTCTCCATTGCGCGGCATGCCGTTGGAGAAAATCTACCTCAGCCGCACTCCCGTGGCTGATCTGAGTGCCCTGGAGGGCGCACCGCTGGTGGAGGTCAATGTCGTGGACACGCAAGTCAGTGACCTCTCTCCGCTCGCCAAGTCTCCCATCCAGATGCTCTGGCTCACCGGCACGCCGGTGGAGAGCATCGCCCCGCTGCGTGGTGTTCCACTCGTCAGCCTCACCCTGCATCGCACCCGCGTTTCGGACCTTTCCCCCCTCAGCGGCAGCTCACTTCAGCGCCTTCACCTTGGGGAAACCCCTGTCAGCGATCTCACCCCACTGAAAGGCCTGCCGCTCACCCGCCTCGTCTTCACGCCAGCTAGCATCAAAGCCGGTCTCGATGTGGCCCGCACTCTTCCCGTGCAAGAGATCGGCACTCAGTTCGATGAAAACGGACGTGACCTCACCCCACCCGATGCTTTTTGGGCAAAGTTCAAGTGAGGAGAAAATGGCCAGCCTGATGGCAGATCGGGAAGGGCGAGGCTTCGGATAACTCTTGGGGATCATGGGATCAAAATGTTGCCGAAGGGCTCATGAGAATGGCTGAGCCATCTGGCGAGTCCGCTTTTTCCGAACACGCTGTGGGCATCGCCAAAATAGGCTAGCCAAGAGTCCGCATTTGCTACGGCAGGATTTCCCGCTATGCCTGCGCGCCTACCATGGCCCTCGCAAAGATCACTCAAGTTTCCGGCACTGCCGTCCACGTCCCAGGTTCCGACATCGACACCGACCGCATCATCCCTGCACGCTTCATGAAGTGCGTCACGTTCGACGGGCTCGGTGAGTTTGCCTTTTACGATGTACGCTTTGACAAAGACGGCCAGCCCAAGGGCCATCCACTCGACGACCCACGTTTCAAAGGAGCCTCCATCCTGCTCAGCGGCTCGAACTTCGGCTGCGGTAGCTCGCGCGAGCACGCGCCGCAGGCACTCTACCGCTTCGGCTTCCGTGCGGTCATCGCGGAAAGTTTCGCGGAGATCTTTTTCGGCAACTGCACCACGCTCGGTATCCCCTGCGTGTGCGCGAAGGGAGAGGACATCGCCAAACTAGCTGCGGCAGTGGAAGCGAATCCCCAACTGAGCGTGACCGTCGATGTGGCGGCAGGTCAGGTTAGCTACGGCAGCGAAAGCTTCGCCGTGACCCTGCCCGCCACGGCGCACGATGCCCTCGTTAGCGGACGCTGGGACCCCATCGGTGAGCTGCTGGAGGCCAAGGACGCCATTCACACCCGCATGACCGCCCTAGGCTTTGCCACAGCCTGATCCTCAAAAAAACGACCATGAGCCTCGTTCCTGACCATCTCCGCTATCGCGACAGTCACGAGTGGGTTGATCCCACCCAGGTTATCTCTGCGGTGGGGATCACGGATCACGCTCAGGCAGAACTGACCGATGTCGTTTTTGTCGATTTGCCCAAGCTAGGTTCGGTGTCCGCAGGACAGCAGGTGTGTGTCGTGGAATCCGTCAAGGCCGCCAGCGACATCTACAGCCCGGTCAGTGGGGAAATCGTCGAGGTGAATGAGGAACTCAGCGCAAACCCAGGTCTGATCAACACCGATCCCTATGGCGCAGGCTGGATCTACAAGCTCAAGCTCAGCGATCCTGCCCAGGCGGCGGCGCTGAAGGATGCTCCTGCCTATCGCGCCATGATTGGAGCCTGATGGGCCGACATTCTTTCCCTCGTTTTTCTCAAAAGCTGCGCACCTCTCCGGTCGCAGCTTTTTTTTGAGCCTCCAGCGGAGGGCACCTCCGGCGTGCTCTCTTACGGCGGAGCTCATGCCTGGATCGAATGCCATTTCTGGAATCATGCAGGGTTGAGGCCAAGCCATGGGCGTGACAGTATCACCTCATGCACATCCTTCATACGGCCGACTGGCATCTCGGCGCTCGACTCGTCGAGCGTGACCGCCTGCTGGAGCATGAACGCTTTCTCGACTGGCTCCTCGACACGCTTCGCGCCGAAAAAATCGACGCACTGCTCGTCAGCGGCGATGTCTTTGATGCCGCGAATCCTCCGCAGGATGCCGTCGCGCTCTACTTCGACTTCTTGAAGCGCCTCGCCGACCTCAAAACGGTGCAGGCCGTTATCACCGGCGGCAACCACGACTCCGCCTCTCACCTCAACGCCCCGCGTGAGCTGCTGAAGCGCTTCGACGTGCATGTCTTCGGCCACGCGGGCGAAACCAACGTCGTCGATCTCGGCGGTGCCGTCGTGGCCGCCGTGCCGTTTCTTCGTGAACGCGATCTCCGCCAGGCCACCGCCGGGGAAACCATCACCGCCGTGCACGAGCAGCTCCGCGCCGCCATCCGCGCCCACTACGCCGCGCAGCTCGCCGCGTGTCGCCAGCGCGCGCAAGGCCGCCCCGTCATCGCCATGGGCCACCTCACCGTGCTCGGCGCCACCACCAGCGACAGCGAGCGCGACATCCACATCGGTAACCTCGGCGCTGTTGGCGCGGACCTTTTCGAAGGCTTCGACTACACCGCCCTCGGCCACCTCCACCGCCCGCAAAAAGTCGCCAGCCTCGAAACCATCCGCTACAGCGGCTCCCCCATCGCCCTCAGCTTCTCCGAGGCCGCAGACAAGAAATCCGTCGTCGTGCTCGATACGCAGGGCATGAACATCGAAACGCTCGCTATTCCCACCACCCGCCAGCTCATCCGCGCCACCGTGAACCGTGCCACGCTGGCCGCCGATCTTCAAACCGTGCCCGCCGGGAGTTGGGCGGAGATCACCGTGAAGCTCAACGCTCCCGAGCCCGATCTCGACCGCCAGGTCCGCGAAGCCACCGCTGGCCGCTTCGACGTCCTCAAAGTCCTCGCCGATCTCCCCATCACCGCCGTCACCCCCTGGCAACCCACCGGCCCCGCCCTGCACGACCTCCAGCCTCGCGACGTCTTCCGCGAACTCCTCCAGGAAAAACAGCTCCCAAGCGACGAACTCAGCGCCGTGTTTGATGAGCTGCTGGCGTTGAGGGAGGAGACGGCATTAGCGTGATGCCCCGAGCCGGCGGCTCGAAAGAGATTAGCCGGTGGTGAAACCACCGGACCTGCCGCCGCCCATGTGCCACCGACCCTGCGCTGCGCCCTGGAAGGGCGCGAGAAGGGGACGAATGCCCAACGGCCATCGGATGCTTCTCGCGCTCCCTTCGGGGCGCGGCGGCTTGGGCGGGGGGATCTCGAAACCGGTGGTTGCACCACCGGCTACCTTATTGCGAGCCTCCGGCTCTTAGGGACACAGTTGACGCTGGCCTTGATTGCCACATCAGGCTAGTTGGCTCCATGCGCCTCCTTGCCGTCCGACTCCAAAACCTCAACTCCCTCAGCGGAGCGCATGAGGTGCGCTTTGATGTGGAACCTTTGAGCGCGGCGGGGGTGTTTCTCATCACGGGCCCGACGGGCGCGGGGAAATCGACGCTGCTGGATGCGATGACGCTGGCGCTGTATGGCCGCGCGGCACGTTACGGCAATGACAAGGCGGATGAGATGATGAGCCGCCACACGGCCGAGTGCCTGGCGGAGGTGGACTTTGAAACAAAAGGCGAAAAACTCCGCGCCACGTGGCGGCTGCGTCGCGCCCGCGGCAAGGCGGATGGTAAATTGCAGCCCGTCGAGCGTCGCCTGGCGAATGCGGTGACGGGCGAGATCCTCGCGGAGAAGTCCGCGGAGATGGATCGTCTCATCGAGGAGCGCACGGGGCTCGATGCGCAGCGCTTCCTGCGCTCCGTGCTGCTGGCGCAGGGCCAGTTCGCGGCGTTTTTGAAGGCGAAGCCGAATGAGCGTGCCGAGCTGCTGGAGAAGATCACCGGCACGGAGATCTACACGGAGCTCTCGAAGCTGGCCTTTGAGACCTACAAAGCCAAAGACGAGCAGGTGCAGCGGCTCAAAGCCGCGCTCGGGGCGGTGTCGGTGCTCGATGACGAAGCGCGGCAGCGACTGGAGACCTCGTTCGCCGAGGCGCAGACCAGCGCCACGCGATTGCAGAGCGAAAGCCAGGCCGGGACGCAGCAACTCCACGCGCAACGCGAGCACGCGACCATCGTGGCGGAGACCACGCAGCTTGGTGAAGGCGTGAAGCAGTTCCAAAGCTCGCAATCCGCCGCCATGGCGGAGGTTTCGAAGGCGAAAGGCATCGCGGATGAGGCCAAAGCCCAGCGCACGAAGCGTGATCCGGTATGGGAGCAGGCGGCGGGGCTCGCAGCGCAGAGTGAGCAACTCGAAAAACAGCTCGCGGAGAGTCGCACGACCTATCAAACCTGGGCGAAGCAGCAGAAGGAAGCTGCGACGAAGCGTGAAACCGCCGAAAAAGCCCTCGCCGCCCATCAAGAGGCCGCGCAGGCACTCGAAGCGTGGTTGAAGCAGCACGCCGCCGATGCCGAGCTGGGTGAGCAATTGCCAAAACTCCGCGTCGCCGTGCGTGAGTGGCGTGCGGCGCATGAAAAGCTGGCGGAAGGCCGGAAGCGTCATGAGGAGGCCGAAATACTGAAAAAGCGACTCCAAGACTCCGAGACTCAATCATCCGGTTGGTCGAGAAAAGCCGCTGAAAGTCTCGCGAAGGCTGAGAAGGATCGCGACGAGCAAAAACGGCTCGCGGAGAAGATCGAGGGGCAGCGTGAGATCGTGCGGAAGTCGGAGCTGATGGCGGGTTTTGATGAGCACCGTCATGATTTGAAGGCCGGAGAACCTTGTTTGTTGTGTGGAGCCACGGAACATCCTTTCGCTAGCGCTGAGGCGAGCTTTGAATCCCAACTGCAAGCGGCCCGGAAGCTGCTCGAGGGCTTGGAGAAGCAGCATGAGCAGTCGCAGCGGGCGCTGACGTTGCTGGAGCGTGAGTTGGCGAAGCTGGAGGCAGAACTCAGCGCGGAGAAGAAGCGGGCGGCGGAGCTTCGGAAGGCGCTGGCAGAGATGGAGGTGCCTGATGTCGTGGCGCTGGAGGTTGAAGAGCGGGCGAAACATGGAGTGGCGACGAGTCGTCGCCTTTCCGAAAAGGGGTTGGGCGACGAATCGTCGCCACTCCAAATGGAGCAGGTGCTCGATACCTTGGAGAAGCGCTCGACCACCTTCACCAAGAAGCAGCAGGATGCGGCGCAGCAACGCAGCGAGCGGCAGAAGCTCGAAAGTGATGTGCAGCTCGTGAAGGCGGATGAGGTGGCAAAAACGAAGCGTCTCGATGAATTGAAAGCCGAAGGCGTGTCACTGCGCGCGAAGGCGGATGAGTTGAAAACGCAACTCAACGAGCTGCTCGGTGGCAAAACATTGGCTGAGGATCGACAGGAGTACGAAACGCGCGTTTCATCGGCCGAGAAGACGCTGCGGGAGGCAGAGACGAAGCTGAACGCGCTGCAAACGCAGCTCGCGGCCAACTTGGCGAAGCTGGAGCAGCTTGAAGCGCGTCGAAAGCCTTTCGAAGGGCAGAGCGTGCTGAGCGCGGCAGCGTTGAGCGAGTTGGAAGCGACCACCAAGCAGCTCGGCGAGGCCTTTGCGAAGAAACGCACGGAACTCGGCTCGCTGGAGCAGCAGCTCAAAGACGATGACGACGCGAAGAAGCGTCGCGAGGCCGGCGGAGCGGAATTGCAGGCGGCGGAGGTTGAGGCACTGCGCTGGGGACGGTTGAAGGAATTGATCGGGTCGGCGGATGGCGCGAAGTTCTCACGCTTCGCGCAGTCGCTCACGCTGCGACAGCTCATCGGGCTGGCAAACGAACATCTCCAAGTGCTGGCGGAGCGGTATCGCCTCATGGCAGCGGAAGGAGATGAACTCGATCTACGCATCGTCGATTTGTATCAAGCGAATGTGGACCGACCGATGGAGAGCTTGTCCGGTGGCGAGAGCTTCCTGGCGAGTCTCGCGCTTGCTTTGGGGTTGAGCGAGCTGGCGAGCCGGCATCATCCGATCGACTCGCTGTTCATTGATGAAGGCTTCGGAACACTGGATTCGGAGACGCTGGAGATCGCGCTGAGTGCGCTGGAAAACCTGCGATCCAGGGGGAAGACCATCGGCCTCATCTCGCATGTCGATTTGCTCAAGGAGCGGCTGACGACTCAGGTGCGAGTCATTCGCGGGGCAGGGGGGACAAGCCGAATTGACGTGGTGGCGTAAAATGAATTTCCGAATTCGGTTCAGATAGGCGCAAACGAGTTGGAAAACTTGTTTTACGGTTCAAGCGCTCGTTTGCTAACGGCACGGCTTGTTGAGGCTGATGCAGGACGCCATACCCCTTCCGTAAGGACAAGACGTGGCACCGCAGGGAGTCCGCGCTGATTTTGCTGCATCTGAGCCACGAGCAAGTCCACGGCAGCTTCGCCGAGGGAGGCTGGCTGCTGGTCAATCCCTGCGGTCGTCGGGCGGTCGGCACGCCAACCTAGCGTCACGACCTGCGGTCGGGCTCTAGCAGGCAGTTCCTGCAGCCAATCGGTGAGCGCGTGTCCGCTGTCGATGATGGCCTCCGGTTTTTCCTTTTTCACCCACTGCAAAAAATCGCCTCGGGTGACGGCCTTTCTTAGAGCGAGCAAGCCTCCGGGCTGAGTTAGCGGATGATGCGTGAGGAAGCTGGCGGACCAAGCGCCGAACATGCGTTCATTGATGGTGCTGGGGCAGTAAAAGCCAATGCGTCGGAAGCGTTCCTTTTTCAGCATGCGCATGGCGGTCATCATGCCGAAGTAATGATGATGATGCACGCGGTGCAGTGCGGGCCGTGCGTAACCGAGGCCCACGACGACGCTGGCGAATTTTTCCCAAGCCATGGAGATGTGCCCACGGCTACGAGAGATCAGCGGAGAAATGATGACACTTTGGATGCCACGGGCCTCTAAGATTCCGGAGAGACGACGGCCTGTCATGCCGCGCTGAGCGAGGACAAATTCCTCCACTTCATAGCCGAGTCGCTTGGCTTGGTGGTGAGCTCCTTTGAGCAATTGGTTGGGCCAGGAGTGGGCGTTCTGATTTTCCTTTTCCAGATCTGTCCAGACAAAGGCGATTTTTTTTGGAGCGGAGCGCGCGCGACCCAGGCGCAAGTGTTTCATCAGCTTCGTCATCTCAGGGTCAGGACGGTAACCGATCTCAGCGGCGGCCTGGAGCACCCGCTCGCGCAAAGCCAAGCTCACGTGGCGTTCGCCTCGGAGAGCGCGGGAAACCGACATTTTCGAGATGCTGAGACGCTGAGCGATGTGAGCGAGACTGGCGGATGGCATTCTGTTACTGTAACAGAAGTGAAATGATTGCGCTAGCCTGGGGATTTCGTTTAGATCGTTGCTTTCCAATTCTTACCCTTTCATGAAACGAACGCTTTCCTTCCTTGGTGCTTTGGCTCTCAGCCTCTCTGTTCACGCGGAGCAGGTCTGGATTGAAGCAGAGTCCTTCGCGAACCCAGGAGGGTGGGTGCTGGACACTCAGTTCATCGACATCATGGGCTCGCCTTACCTGATGGCTCACGGCATGGGCAAGGTGGTGAAGGATGCCGAAACGGAAATCACGGCGCCAGCGGGTCAATACAGCGTTTGGGTGCGCACGAAGAACTGGGTGGCACCTTTTGGAGTTGCCGCAGATGCACCGGGCAAGTTTCAAGTCAGCGTCAATGGCAGCAAGCTGAAGAAGGTGCTTGGCACAGAAGGCAAAGATTGGCTGTGGGAGAAGGCGGGGCAGGTGAAGGTGGATGGCAAAGCGAAGATCGCCTTGCATGATCTGACTGGTTTCAATGGCCGTGTGGATGCGATTTTGCTCAGCAGCGATGAGGGTTTCACGCCGCCCCAGGAGTTCGCTGCGACCAACCAACTGCGCCGCAAGCTGCTGGGTCTGCCTGAGAAGGCTCCTGAAACGCAGGAATACGACTTGGTGGTCGTCGGGGGAGGTTATTCGGGCATGGGAGCAGCGCTCTCAGGCGCACGTCAGGCGCTGAAAGTGGCCTTTGTGCAAAACCGTCCAGTGCTCGGAGGCAATGGTTCCAGTGAGATCCAAGTGTGGGCCATGGGCGGCACACGACGCGGGCTGTATCCACACCTGGGCGAGATCGTCGAAGAGTTTGCCGACCGCGCGAGCAACAGTCCAGCCGCTGATCCGGCGGAATACAACGACAAGTTGAAAGAGGAGGTCGTGAAGGCAGAGAAGAGCATCGACCTGTTCCTGAATACACACGTGTATGGCGTCGAGATGGCAGGCAAAAACATCCGCAGTGTGGTCGGGCTCGACACCAAGAGCGGCAAGGAGACGCGTTTTGTGGGTAAGTTTTTCGTTGATTGCACCGGTCATGGCAGTGTCGGTGCGCTGGCGGGTGCAGAATTCATGATGGAAGAAAAAGGCCGCATGGGCATGAGCAACATGTGGGTGCTGAAGAAGCACAAACAACCCATGGCTTGGCCTGCGACCCCCTGGGCACTGCCGCTGGAGATGGGAGATTTTCCTGAGCCCAAAGCGCTGGAGCCTGTGGGGGTGAAGAACAAAGCCAACCTCACGGGTTACGACCTGGGCTACACGCCGACGCCGAACATGGAAGAATATCTGCACGGCGAATGGTTCTGGGAGAGCGGTTTTGATAAGCATCCGCTGCATGATCTGGAACTCATTCGGGATCACAACCTCCGTGCGGTTTATGGAGCCGTTAGCGCTTTGAAAACCAAGGGAGGAGAAAAATATGTGCCTTACGACATGCAGTGGCTGGCCTACATCGGAGGACCTCGGGAAAGCCGCCGTATCGTGGGCGATATGATTTTGAATGGCGAGGACATGGTGAAGGGCATCATTCACCCGGATGGTTGCGTGCCCACCACTTGGGATCAGGACCTGCACTATCCCAAAGAGCAGTATGCCGTGAAATATCCCGACAATCCGTTCATCAGCCGTGCCGAGTTCGGTAAACATACGGATCGAAAAAATGGTTATCCCGTGCCTTATCGCTGCTTCTACAGCAAGGATATCGGCAACCTTTTCATGGCAGGACGTACGATCAGCGTGGATCGCAACTCTCTTGGCAGCACGCGTGTCATGCGCACCTGCGGCATGATGGGAGAGGTGGTCGGTAAAGCCGCCTGGATCTGCGTCCGTCACCACACCAGCCCACGGGGGGTGTATGAGCAGTATCTCGACATCCTGAAGGATCTGATGAATCAGCCAGGAGCCATGCGGCGTGATAGCTTGGAAGCTGACCTCTACCAACCTGCGAATGCGAAGAAGCTGCCTGAAATCGTCACGGATAGCATTGACCCGAAAAAGCTGGATGGCATCGTCATCGACGATGAGGATGCTGAACTCACGGGCAGCTGGAGCAAGGGAGAAAGTTTAAGGCCGCATGTGGGCGATCACTATCAGTATGGCAGTAGCAAAGGCTCGAGCGCTCGATTCAGCTTTGCTGTGAAAGAGACTGGCCGTTATCGAGTCGCGATTTACTTTCAGCCCCATGCGAATCGTGCCAAAGCCGCGCCTGTCACCATTTTGAGTGGTGAAGGAGAAAAGACGGTGGTTGTCGATCAGACTCAACCTGCTCCTGGCAAGAGGGGAGCGTTCGACCTCGGCACCTTCACCTTCAAGGCTGGGGAGGAAGCTGCAGTCGTCTTCCGCACCGAAGGCGCTAAGGGCAATGTTCACCTCGATGCCGTGCAGGTCCTGCCGGCGAAGTGAGAATTGTCCCTGCAATGCGAACGCCGTGGGTCCGCCTAGGCGTTCGCTCGTTTGGAGAAACAGAGATTGAAGCAGAACACAGCGACGGCCAACCAGATCAGTACAAAGGCGACGATGGATGCTGGTGCTAAAGGCTCATGATAAAGAAAAGCGCCCACGAGGAACTGACCGGTAGGTGCCAGAAATTGCAGGAGTCCCAGCAAACTGAAGGGCAGCTGACGCGCCGCATGGGCAAAGCCTAACAGGGGAATCGTGGTCACCGCACCTAGTCCCAGGAGGTAAAGGCAATCATGCCAGGAGCCATCGCCAAAGACAGCGCGGTCGTTCAAGTGCCAGTAGCTCAAAAAAGCCACCGCAAACGGTGTCGCGATGAGGGATTCGGTAGCCAATCCCGCCAGGGGGCCTTGGCTGGATCGACGGCGAACCAAACCATAGAGACCAAAAGAAACGGCCAAAGCTAAGGCAATCCAGGGTGGTCTGCCCACGGCTAGCATTTGCACACCCACCCCAATCGCCGCGATGGCGATGCTGGTTGCCTGCCAGCGATTCAGGCTCTCACCCAGCACCACACAGCCGATCAGCACATTGAACAGGGGATTCAGAAAGTAGCCCAGGCTGCACTCCAAGATGCGGCCATGCTGCGCGCCCCAGATGAAGCCACCCCAGTTCACGCCGAGCAGCAAGGCGGACCACAGGTGCGTCCACCAAACGGAAGGTTGACGTAGTTCATGCCACCAGCGCTTGGTTTCACCGCGAGCCAGCAGTAGCCCGAGAACGGTGGTCAATGTCCAGATGACACGTTGGGCGATGGAGAGATCCGCCCCGAGGTGGGTGATTTGCTTCCAATAAACGGGCAAAATGCCCCACAGGCCAAAGGCCATGACGGCACTGAGCAGGGCTGAACCAGCAACTTGACCCATGTGAATCAGGAGAGTTTGCGCAGCACGCGTAACCTTTCCCTGCCGACTCGGCCAGGGTAGCCTGTGCTGGGTTGGTGGTCTTCGATCACTTGCCAGCGGATGCTGGGGAAAAGGGCATCCAGCTCTTCCATGGCGATGCCAAAGGGTGGGCCCGATTCGCCCGGCTCCAGCTCTGGGTTGATGAACCAAATGCCCGCGAGCCAGCCAGCAGGTCGCAGCAGGCCATGGACAGCTTTTTCATAATCGGTTCGCATCGCAGGAGGCAAGGCACAGAGACAGGTGTGCTCGATGACATAATCAAAACTGCCCTGCCATGCTTCAGGCGTTGCGAAAAGATCACCGAGAGCCCAGCGACTCGTCAGCAGCGGGTAGTTCTGGTTGGCTCGCGAGATCGCACTGGGGGCCAGATCCAACCCAATGGCATCGACTCCCTCTGCCACGAGCATGGCCACATCATGCCCAGCGCCGCATCCAGGCACCAAGGCCTTGCCACGAGGCTGTTGGCGTTGCACCCACTCTTGCAGTGGCGGCGAGGGGGCATTTTTGTCCCATGGCGTCTGGCCATCCAGGTAGCATTGTTCCCAATCCGTCATAGTCGTGTCATTTGATGGACGTTGTCTCCGCTTCGCTGGGGGTGTGTGCAGCCGTCGTTTGGTTTTTCAGGAAGCCGTCCTCGGTCAGCTCCAGCCGATGCTTTTCCAGGATGGCATCGAGTGCCCTGGCATTCAGCACACCGTTGAAGATTCGGCCCAAGGAGCCCGGCAGATGGCCACGCTGGTTGCCCTCTTCTCCAGCAGGCATCACAGGATCTAGCAAGGAAATGCTAAGCAGACGATCCTGATCCAGGAGACCTCGCAGGGCTAGGGGTGGAGTCTCGGCATCTCGATCATCCCAGCACATCACCAAGCGTGCTCCATCGGTGGAGGTGGTTGAGATATCCGCCGCACGTCCGATGAAGATCCGGGGTTCTGCTTGGGTCCTTCGGTCCAGCGTGAGATGTACTCCAGATTTTTGCCGCACATAAGCGACCAGGGTGCGATGGATCGCGCTGCCTTCTGGGGCTAGGCAGATCAAGGTATCGCCAGGCCTAGCCCATTCCACTTCAGCCAGGACCAGGGCATTTTGCCGAACGGCATCGCCTTCCGATCGTGCTTGAAGCGCAACATGGGCTAGGTCGAGCCACTGACGCCGCACTGCCTCCGCCGTGGCTTCCCGAGCTTTCATGGGATGACCAAAGTGAACCCCGATGGGGTAGCGCAGCTTTTTCGGCCACTTTTTGAAGCAGTGCCCGCCTTCGTGTGAAAAGATCGAACCATACAGGCCCTCCAAGTAAACTGGCACAACGGTCGCTTCACCCTGGCGTGCCATGAGTTCAAAACCCTTGCGCAGATCATTGAAGAGCCCATGCCGTGTGATCTGGCCTTCAGGGAAAAGCGCCACCACTTGGCCTTGCTTGAGTGCAGTAGCGACAGTGCGCACAGCGTCCTTGGCTCGTGTCTCAGAGATCGGCACCGTACCCATGAGCTCGAAAAACCAGCGAGTTGTAGGGTTATGGTAAAGTGCGTCCCACATGACAAAGCGCACTTTTCGACCGCTAGCAGCGCCCACGATCATGGCATCCACATAGCTCACGTGATTGGCGAGCATCAATACCCCACCTTGTTCCGGGACCCGCTCGTGATTCACGGAGCGAAGCTTGTAAACCAGACGCACAATCGCGAGAAGAATAAAGCGCAGCAGATGCTCCGGCAGAAGGTTCGTGGTGTAGATAGTGGCCACGAGCATGAGTCCGGCCAGCGTGAAGAACTGGCCCGCAAAGCCTAAGCCGGCTGCCTTTAGGCCGACCAGCAAAAGCACCGCTAGCACGCCCGCGATGCTATCGAGCAAGTTCATGGAGGAAAGCACCCGTCCTCGCCGCTCAGGGGCTGCACGATCCTGAATGTAGGTCTGAATCGGTACCATGTAACAGCCGCCGAGCAGCCCAATGCCGACCAGAGCAGCCTCAAAGGAGCGCCCATTCAGCGGCACAGCTCCTGCCCAGAATAAAGCAGCTGCTAGACCCGCAGCACCCAGGGGGATGATGCCCAACTGAAGTCCACGCCGACTGATCCAGGCGACTAAAACGCTACCAGCCACTGTGCCCAGACCCACCATCAGGGTCATGTGTGAAGAAGCACTAGCCGCCCCCCCAGCTTTCACGTCAGGATGAAGAGCTAAGCCGATGTCCACGAACATCGCCGCCGCCATGCTGGCCACGAACCAGTAGGTCGAGTTTCCCACAAAGGCGCGTCGCATGGGCAGAACTGCCAGACATTCGCGTAGATTTTGAAAATGCTCCCACCACAGCGCCGTGCGGTATTTCATGTCAGGATGAGCCGGTGTCGGCTGGATCGCCAAGCCTGCGATCAAGGCCACCACAGCTACGGCGAAGAGAATCCAGATCGGAGTTGCTGCCGCTTGCCATGCATTGCCTGTGCTTTCGTAAAGGCTATCAAACCAAGCTCCTCCCACGCCAAGACCAGCCAGGATACCCACCATGGTGACCATCTGCATCCAACCGGAAGCCATGCCAAGCCGTCGTGAGCCCGCCAGTTCCTTCAGGATGCCCATCTTCGCAGGGCTAAAGAAGGTGGATTGCGCTGCCAGAAGGAAAAAAGTGCCGAGTGCCAACAGCACACTCGTGGTGCCCATCTCTGCCTCAAAACAAGCCCCGGTGAGCAGCAAGATGATAGCCTGTGCGACCAGCATGGCGATCAACATGCCGCGCTTCGAGTAGCGATCCGATAACCAACCTGCGAGTGGCGCAAAAAGCACAAAGGGGAGCAAGATCACGCCCCCAAGCCAAGCTCCGATCTCTTGGCCAAGAGCACCTTCAGCCACCTTGGGAGCCAGGCCGACCAACATCATTTTCAAGATATTGTCGTTGAAGGCATTCAAGCCTGTCGCACCCAGCACCAGCGCCAAGGAAAGCACATTACGTCTTGGTAACGTGGGCAGTGAATTGAGGTCAGAAGACTCAGGGGAGGGATTGGCAACCATGAACCGTCAATCAGGCAGAGGTGGGACGCGGTTTCCAGATAAGATTCATGCCGAATTCAGCACAGGGCATCTGATTGTCGTCAGTGTGAAATTCAAACACTAGACAACGGTTGTGCCAACGCCTGCGCCTGATCTGTTTCATGAGCCGATCTTACTGCTTCAGTTTAGCTCGATTTACAGTCCTGGTTACAGTTCGTATCGTCAGGGTATCCTGATGAAGTGGTTGGTTCATCGACCTGCCTAGTCGAATCCTTTGTTTGTCTTTGCGCTAGGATCGGAGTGGGGTTTTCTTTGCGCGACGGCCTTGTTTGCTAGCATCGGCCTTTTTTTCTGCTGGCACCTACCTTAGAGCGACTGCATCAACAAACCCTCAATTTACCGATCATGCAGGAGAGCGATTTGCTGGAAAAGCTACGGAAGATCGAGCGACTCTACGCAGGCGCTTCGACGCCCGGTGAAAAAGAAGCTGCGGCTGAGGCCATGCAGCGCATCCGCCAGCGACTGGGTGAAGTCTCTCAGACCGAGCATCCCATCGAATATCGGTTCACGCTCATGGATGGCTGGGCCAAGAAGCTCTTCTTGGCCCTGCTGAGGCGATACGATTTGAAGCCCTATCGCTATGCGCGACAGCGGCGAAACACGGTCATGGTGCGTGTGCCGCGCAGTTTTGTGGATGAAACGCTATGGCCGGAATTCTTGGAGTTGAGTGAAGTGCTCAAAACCTATCTCGAAGAAGTCACCAACCGTGTCATCACCCAAGGTGTGCATGAAGATGCAAGTGAGGAAGAAATCGTGCCGGGAGAATACCTCGGGTAACTGCTGACCTGCCTGTTTGGATGAAAGCACCTGTTGGAGTCAGAGCAGAGTCAGAGCAGCTGAGTTAAACTGCGCTTTCCTGAAGCACAGAGTCGTCAGATCCATCAAGGAGGGTGCCCCCAATCGAAGGGCTACCTTTCATGTTCGACAACAACACCAGAGCTTACGATTTCAAAACTCTTGATACTGAGGTCACTGGAAAAGCCCTGGTTGCTAAGCTTGAAAAACTTAGGGCGACTCCCAACCCCAGGAGGTCTGGGAGTCGCACTGCATGTGGGGTTATCTGAGAAGCGAGTTAAGCGTTGCCGTTTTCCATGGCTTCCATTTCAGCCTCAAGGCGCTTGCGCTCACGCAGACGAACGTTGGAGTCCAGGATGCGCTTGCGCAGGCGAATGCTCTTCGGTGTGGCTTCCACGAGTTCATCGGGAGCGATGTATTCGATGGCGCGCTCCAGACCGAACTTGATGGGTGGCGTCAGCTGAATGCCTTTGTCACTGCCTGCGGCACGGAAGTTCGTGAGCTGCTTGCTGCGGCAAGGGTTCACGGGCAGGTCATCGGTGCGTGGGTTTTCTCCCACGATCATGCCTTCATAGACTTGGTCGCCAGAGGTGATGAAGAGCTTGCCACGTTCCTGAATGGTATCGAGCGCGTAGCTGGTCGCTTCCCCGGATTCCGAGGAAACCAGGGTTCCCGTGTTGCGCGTCTGCATGTGCCCTGCGTGGGGAGCATACTCGCGGAACAAGTGACTGTGAATGCCGTGGCCACTGGTCAAATTCATGAGCTCGAACTCGAAGCCGATGAGACCACGAGTCGGGATGTAAGCCTGCAAGCTGGTGCGTCCCCCATGAGCGTTCATGTCTTCGATTCTGCCTTTGCGCTCGCTGATCGTCTTCATCACGCCGCCCAGGTAGTCATCGGGCACGTCCACGTAGAGAGTTTCGAAGGGTTCCATGAGGACATCCCCTTCTTTTCTGGTGATGACCATCGGGCGTGAGACCAGTACCTCGAAGCCTTCGCGGCGCATTTGCTCAACAAGGATTGCGATCTGCATCGCACCACGGGCACTCACGTCGAATATACCGGCGAGGTCTGTGTCAGACACGGAGATCGTCACGTTCATCTTCTGCTCGCGATCCAGTCGATCCCGGATCTTGCGTGAGGTCACGTGATCGCCCTCGCGTCCAGCGAGCGGTCCGTCATTCACAGCAAATTGCATGACAATCGTCGGTGGGTCGATGGCCACGAAGGGCAGCGCCGGTGCATCGGCTGCGCCAGCGACGGTTTGACCGATGTCCACATCTTCGAAGCCTGAGATCCCCACGATGTCTCCTGCTCCGCCTTCGACCGAGTCACTGGTGGTCAGCGTGGTGTATTGGAAGACTTTGGTGACTTTGATGGCCTTGGGCTTTTCTTCGGGAGTTTTGCCCAGCAGGAAGACGCGATCCCCCAGTTTCACGGTGCCACGGGTCACTTTTCCGATGGCAACACGGCCAACGAAGTTATCCCAGTCGATGTTGGACACGAGCATTTCAAAGCTGCCTTCCAGCTCCGCTTTCGGGGCAGGGATGTGCTTGACGATCTGTTCCAGAAGGAAAGTCATGTCTTTCTGTTCGCCATCGGCACTGCCGCTGACCCAGCCCGCGCGGGCACTGCCATACACGAAGGGGGCATTAAACTGCTCCTCGGTCGCGTCCAGCTCCATGAGCAGCTCCAGGACTTTGTCATGCACCTCATCGGGCTTGATGTGAGGGCGGTCCATCTTGTTGATCAGCACAATGGGCTTGATGCCCTGCTGCATGGCTTTTTTCAAAACGAAGCGTGTCTGTGCCTGCGGGCCTTCATAGGCATCCACGACGAGCATCACCCCATCGACCATCTTCATCACGCGCTCGACTTCACCACCAAAGTCGGCGTGACCAGGGGTGTCCACGATGTTGATGATGTGATCGTTCCAGTGGACGGAGGTATTCTTGGCCTTGATCGTGATGCCCTTTTCTCGCTCCAGATCCATGCTGTCCATGGCACGCTCAGCGATGGCCTGATTTTCGCGGAAGTTACCGCTGGCACGCAAAAGGCTGTCCACGAGGGTGGTTTTGCCATGGTCAACGTGCGCGATGATGGCGATATTCCGGATTTGAGAAGGAGGCGTCATGAGATCTGTCAGGGGGAAGGGGGCGCGGAGGCTAGCAGCTTTGACCTCTTTGGCAAACGAGGGTTTTGACAGGCCCAATTGGCCTTGCGGATAGGGCAGACTTGCCACCTTGGCAAAAACGGTGGAAGCGGGCATTGCCAAAGCTGCATGGAGGCCGCATTCGTGTCGCATGACCATCGACGCCCTCACCCAGCGCATTGTTGCTTTCCGCGATGCGCGAGATTGGCAGCCATTTCACAATCCCAAGGACATGGCCGTCGCGATCGCGGCGGAGGCGGGGGAACTCCTGCAGCACTTTGTTTGGAAGCAGCCTGATCAGATTTCGCAAGTGGTGCGGGACAAACGCGCTGAGATCACGGATGAGATCGCTGATGTCGCGATTCTGCTTTTCGAGCTTGCGGATAACCTGGGCATCTCGCTCGCTGACGCCATGCAGGCCAAGCTCGACCGCAACGAAAGCCGTTATCCGGCAGACAAGGCACGTGGCAACAATCTCAAGTACAATGAACTCGGAGACTAACCCCGCGCCGACGGAGGCCAGCGAGCCTGTTCTTCACAAGCGTCGCCCACGCTACCGTGGGAAAAACCCGCGCCGATTTGAGGACAAGTACAAAGAACTCAACGCGGAGCGCTACCCTGGCGAAGTGGCCAAGGTGCTGGCCTCTGGCAAAACGCCAGCAGGGCAGCATGTGCCCATCATGGTCGCTGAGGTTCTGGCCTGTTTGCAACCGCAGCCCGGCCAGCGTGTGGTCGATTGCACCCTCGGTTATGGCGGCCATAGCCGAGCTCTGTGGCAGGCCATTCAGCCCGATGGTCATCTTCTCAGCCTGGACGCGGACCCGATCGAAATCGGACGCACCGAGGCACGCCTGCGCGCAGCAGGCATGACGCAGCTGAGCTTTACCACGCGCCGCACCAACTTTGCGGGCCTCGCTCGGGCTCTGGCGGACCAAGGTTGGCAAGATGGAGTGGATGTGGTTTTTGCCGACCTGGGTCTCTCTTCCATGCAGATCGATAACCCTGCGCGTGGCTTCACTTTCAAGCAAGATGGGCCCCTGGACATGCGCATGAATCCCGAGCGCGGGCAGTCTGCCGCCCAGTTCCTGGCGAACATCGCCAAGGATCAGCTCGCCGATTTGCTTTATGAAAATGGGGATGAACTGCATGCGGCTCAGATCGCCCAACGCATCTGGCAGCAGCAGCGTCAGACGCCGCTGCGCAGCACACGTGCTTTGGCCCAATGCGTGCGGGAGTCGCTGCCGAACCGCATGAAACCAGAGGAGGTCGAGAGCAGTGTTCGTCGTGTGTTTCAGGCCATCCGCATCGCCGTCAATGAAGAGTTCGGTGCGCTGGATGCCCTGTTGCGTGCTCTGCCCGCGGCTCTGAGGTCGGGCGGACGAGTCACCTTCCTGAGTTTCCATTCTGGCGAGGATCGACGGGTGAAGAAGGCCTTTCAGGAAGGCCTGCGCACAGGTCTCTTTCGCGAGGTCAGTGATGACATCCTCCGCCCCAGCCTCGAAGAGCAGCGTGCGAATCCGCGCTCGAGCCCTGCGAAGCTCAGGTGGGCGGTGAAAGCGTGAACGGAGGAGGGGCCGTGTCCCTTCAGCGCCCAAAGTGGCGTGCGGCGAACTTCAGGTACTGCTGCCAGTCGTAGTCGATGACGTCGTGTTTGCCGGTGCGAAGGTGATAGCCAACGGTGTCACCCACAGGCTGGTCGATGCCAGGCTGCTCAGGCACACCGACGCCTTTTTTGCCGAACAAATCATACACTGGCTGCGCATGCAGGCCGGAGAGGAATTCGCCTTTGGGGTCTGCCCACTGGTCCTCCACCGCACTGGCGATGTAGATCGGGCGTGGTGCGGCCAAGGCGATGAGCATGTGTTTGTCGATCGGGCAGGCGGCTTCGTTGCCTGCGTAAGTCGTGTAGGTCGGGGTGAACCAATGCGGGAAGGCCTTGGTGATGATGGCGGTGGTCTCGCCGAAATTTCGTCTCATCAGCGCGGCACCGCCTTCGCCAGAGTTGTTTGAAATGATGACGTCAAATCGGCTATCCTGCGCGCCAGCCCAGAGGCTGGTTTTGCCAAGGCGTGAGTGTCCGATGACGGCCAAGTGCTTGGCATCCACGTCGGCATCGGTCTCCAAATAATCGGCGATGCGGCTAAGGCCCCAGGCCCAGGCACCAATGGCCCCCCAATCGCCATTTTGCCAAACCGTGTGGGTTCCTTGGGGACTCAGAGCCGCCCGCAGGCCTTCTTTCCAGCCTTCGGCATGGTCGGGTTCGACATCGCCATAGTAGTAGGTGGCGACGGCGAAGCCTTCACGCAGGATCATCTCCAGTGGCCAGCGGCTGCTTTCGTTGCCACGACTGGCCTCGGTAGCACGGTTATCCACGATGTGCTTGTCCTTGCTGGGCCGCATCCATCGAGTGGAAAGTGGCACATCGGGTTCAGGGCTCACGGCATGATTTCCGCCAAAGCTAGGTCCGACAAAACAGGGTGCGGGACGGCCCGAGCCGTTGGGGGTGTAAAGCATGATCTCTAGGCCCTGCCAGTTGGGGTGTTCCGGCAGCGTGACTTGGATGAATTTCCGCGTGGCCAGACCTCCGAGAGCTTCTTTTTGGATACCCGTGACTTTGAACACAACTTTGCCCCAGGTGCTGGGGGCTGGGGTTTTGCCAAAGACGTGTTGTTCAAAAAGAGCGAGCACCTCAGGTCGCCGCTTTTGGCTCCATGCTTCGGCTGTTTGGATGGAGGTGCCGTCCGCCGATTGAAGCAGAGGCGGCAGCGTGTAGGCCGCGATCTTGGCTTCGTCGTAGTTGGCGGTTCGCTGTTGAGCCTCAGCGAAATCTTCGCCGATGAGAAGGGTGGAACACATGAGGAGGGCAGGAAAATGAAGCTGCATGGCCCAGAGGTACGCAGCCGGCCTCTTGCTTCAATCTTCATGAAACGCGGGGTTGCTGGGATTTGCACTTCGAGGATGCCGGTTTTATGGCGGCATGATGTTCCTGGCTGCCGCCACCTTGCCCCCGCTTTTCATTTTGCTCGCCGTCATGCTGATGGGTGTGGTGCTGATGTCGCTGCTCCTGCTGAGATTGCAGCAGTCTTTGCTGGCGGGTTACTTCTTGTGCGGTGTGGTCATTGCCAATAGCGGTGTTTTGAATGCCCTGGGCGGAGCAGCGACCCAAGCTGGCATTTCCCAAATGTCCGAGTTCGGGGTGATGCTGCTCATGTTCACGCTGGGTCTGGAGTTGTCCCTGGGAGAGCTGAAGTATGTGCGCCGACTGGCCCTGAGGGGTGGTGGCTGGCAGATGGCGCTGTGCATGGCGGTGGCGGCAGGCGGTGCCTGGATGGCTGGCATCACGGGGGCAGGGGTGCTTTTGCTGGCCGTGGCTTTGGCGATGAGTTCCACGGCCGTGAGCCTGAAGACCTTCCAAGACCTTGGGCAGGAAGGAAGTCCCGGTGCCCGCATGTCGCTGGCTGTGGCTTTGTTTCAGGATTTGTTCATCATCGTCTTCTTCCTGATCCTGCCCTTGCTCTTGCCGGAACCGGGCGCGGCGGATGCGGAGCAGGGCATGCTGGCCCGTGTTGGCTCGCTGGCCTGGCGGGGGGTGCTGTTTGTGGTGCTGGCAGGGGCCTGCGCGCGTTGGGTCATTCCGGCGCTGCTTTATGCGGTGACGCGCACTCGGAACCGTGAGCTGTTTACTCTCAGCGTCATTGGTTCCTGCATCGGTCTCGCCTTCATCGGCGGTATGCTGGACTTGGGCTTGGCGCTCGGTGCCTTTGTCGCGGGTCTGGCTGTCAGTGAATCGATCTACAAACCCCGCATCGTGGCCGATGTGATGCCGATCAAGGATCTATTTTTGACGCTCTTCTTCGTGTCAGTGGGCCTCATGGTGGACGTGCGTGTTGCCATGGAAAACGGCTTCATCATCTTGGCTCTGACCTTGGCAGTGATGCTGGCGAAGGGCAGCTTGATTCTTGGCATCGCCCTTCGCTTGCGGCTGACGCACAAGCAAGCCCTCATGGCGGGTTTGGGTCTGAGCAGTGCGGGTGAGTTTTCCCTGGTGCTTTTGCAAAAGGCAGGCCCTGCTGGCTTTTGGAGCGCAGAGACTCAGCAGATTTTGATTGGCAGTGCCGCTCTGGGCATGGGCCTCTTGCCA
>CANNQP010000019.1 GCA_947507875.1 Verrucomicrobiaceae bacterium
AAAAAGCTGACCTGTCTCAGGTTGCCGCGCCTCTAGCACACAGCCACCTTGACCACGACCTTAAAGACTTCACTCGGCTCGTTCCACTCCACGCAAGGCGCGTGTGCGTCTTCGGGATAGAGGATGCAAAAATGCCCATCGCTCACATGCAGGGGCGTGAGGTCTGGCGTCAGCTTCCACAGCGCGGCGTCTTTCGTTTCCAGGTAGGGCTGGGTGGGGTCAGTCATGCTGGCCAGCGGTGCCCAGAGGATGCTCTCCCGGCCGCGGTAGATGAATTGCACATCAATGTATTTCCGGTGGGCTTCAAAGAGTGCCTTGGCCTGCGGCTTCGTCGTGTAGGTCTGCACCAAGGCAAAGGCGCGGTCGCCATCCAAATCATGCCTGCCAAGCGCTTGGGTGCCATCGAGGCGGCGCAGGAAAGCAAAAGCCAGGGGAAAACCAGGATTCAGGCCCGCGTAGCGGTCCGCATGGTCGAGAGTATCGAGGATCATCTCCCACGGTGAAGCGTACCATGCGATTGCTCCAGAGCTTTTCCATCTGGGGAAAAAGATGCTGGCAGGGCCTCCCCAGCTATGCGAATCGCCGCCATGAAACATCGTCCATCCTCTCCCGTGGCAGTCCCTGTGGCGCCGGGCGTGCTGCTGGACTCTCGCCGTGCCCTCGTGCATCCTGAGCAGCGCTGGCTGGCCGTGGCGGACCTGCATTTTGGCTACGAGGCCCGGCGCCGCCGCGAGGGTGCCCTGATGCCGGACTGGGGCATGGCTCAGGGAGAGCAGACCCTGCTCGACCTGCTGGCGGATCATCAGCCCCACCGGCTGATTTTGGTCGGTGATGTCATGGATGGAGTCGGTGCTGTTGAAGAAACGCTGGTGCTGCTGGAGCGTCTGAGGGAGCGGATCGAAGTCGTGTGCGTGGAGGGAAATCACGACCGTGTGAGCCTTCGCCGGGCAGGGCAATTTTTGCCTCACTGGCAAGAAGGTGCGTTTTGGTTTGAGCATGGGCATCGGCCACTGAATCCCGAACCTGGGCGGATCTTGATCACTGGTCATGAGCACCCTGCCGTGCGTCTGGCCGATGGCGCCGGGCTGCGTCTCAAGCTGCCCGCTCTGGTGCAGGAGCAGCTCACCCCTGACTGCGTGCGCTGGATTTTGCCTGCCTTTTCCCCCTGGGCTGCTGGGGGGGAATACCGCTCGCCCTATCTCCGCCTCGCTACCTGGCTCTGTGCGCCGAGTCGCATTTGGCCCACTGACCGAGAGCAGTCTCAGGAAGAGGCCTGAGTGCCACGAATCCTCAGCTTCTTCAGCACGGGTGAAAGACCCGTACACGGGCCACGTTTCCGGCACAATCTTTGATTTCCCCCCCATGAAACTCCCTCTCACGGCCCTGTTATTTGCCGCCTCGCTTGGGTCAGCGAAGGCGCTGTCTCTTCAGGAAATCCAGGCCAAAGCGGCCCAGATCAATCAGCTGGTGGACGAAAATTTGACCAAACAAAAGATCCAGCCACATGCCTCCGTGTCGGACGAGGTTTTTGTTCGTCGCATCTACTTGGATATCGCGGGGCGCATTCCGACACTGAAAGAGACCTCTGATTTTCTGGCGGATTCTGCCTCGGACAAACGCGCCAAGCTCATCCAGACCCTCCTTGATTCTGATGGTTACACGCAGAACTTTTTCAATTACTGGGCGGACATCCTTCGCCTGCGTTCCCAGCTGGCGGTGGGCAATAGCCAGCCTGCTGGGGCTGCCTATGCGAACTGGCTTCGCCAGGCGCTAGATGACAACATGCCGTATGACCAAATGGTGCGTGCCATGGTGACTGCGGACGGCAAGACCTACGAAAATGGGGCCGTAGGCTTTTACCTGCGGGACTACAACATGCCGCTGGATAACATGGCGGTGACCACTCAGGTCTTCCTCGGTACCAGCATGGTCTGTGCCCAGTGCCACAATCATCCCTTCGATAAGTGGACGCAGATGGACTACTACCAACTCGCCGCGCACACCTACGGCATGACCGGCACCAACGGCCTGAGTAACCCCATGCTGGCCAGCCTGTTCGGTAGCGGTTATGGCCCGAAAAGTGGCAAGGGCAAAAAGACGCCTGCCACGGCGAAGTTAGCCTCCCTCCTGCCTCCAGGTGTGGAGCGCAAGGACATGGGCCGAGCCATGAGTGAAATCCTACGTCCGCTGCGCTACAACACCGTGCTGGATCAGACGGATCGCCGCACCTTGGCGTTGCCGCACGATTACCAATACAGCGACGCGAAGCCGAAGTCCGTCGTCTCACCCATGATTCCGGCTAGCTTCTCGAAGGATGGCAAGATTGTGAAAGAGGGCACCCAGCCGGTGGATGCCTACGCGCAGTGGATGACCTCAAAGGATAACCCGCGCTTCACCACCGTCATCGCGAATCGTTTGTGGAAAAAAGCCATGGGCATGGGGCTGATCGAGCCCGTGGATGAGATCACCGACTCGACGGTGCCGAGCAATCCCAAGCTGATGACTTACCTGGAGCAGACGCTGAAGGAGCTCAACTATGACATGAAGGCCTACCTTAGCCTCATCTTCAACAGCGCTGCCTATCAGCGTGTGGCGCATCCTCAAGATGTCGAACTTGGTGAGGTGTATCATTTCCCCGGCCCTCTGCTGCGCCGCATGAGCGCCGAGCAGATCTGGGATAGCATGGTCACGCTCTACAAGCCCAGTCCCGATACCCCGAGCATCGAGGCCCAGATCGAACGCGACTCTGCCGTCCGCCGCGTCGAGTGGCTCGATCGTTCGCTGAATGCACTGGCACCTCAGGAACTCGCCAAAGCCACGGCAGCCATCGCCTTAAAGCAAAAGCAACTCGCTGAATCCGTGCGCAATGCTCAGCAAAAGCTCACTGAAGCCACCAAGGCAAAAGACGAAGATGCCATCCGTGAAGCGAAACGAGTCATCAGCAACCAACGCCGTGATTTAGACAAAGCCGCCGAGGAGATCGTATATAGCGCAGGCTTCAAAAAGTTCGCCCAACTCGCCAAGGAAGGGAAGTTGGATGAGCAGGTGAAAAACCCAGTTTTTGCCAAAGAAATCGAAACTGCGATCCGTGGTAAGGAAGGTGCTGACCTGAGCCTGGATGAAGCTCTGAGCATCTACAACCGTGGTCTGCGCAGCCGACTCACTGAGCAACAAAAGTTGCGACTGAAGCGCGATGCCGAAACCCTGAAGGCAAACACCAAGCCAGAGCTAGCCTTGCTGAAATCTTGGGAAAGTTACCGCGACAGCACCATGCTGCGTTCCGCGGATTTGCGCAGTCCGGCTCCCAACGGTCACTTCCTGCGTGAGTTCGGTCAAAGCGACCGTGAATTGGTCGAAAATGCCAACGATGACGCCACCGTGGGACAGGCGCTGATGCTGCTGAATGGCCGCACCTTCACCACCCTGCTGAACCCCTACACCATCGTCTCCCGCAGCCTGAAAAAAGCAGAGACGGCTGAGGATACGATCGACCGAATCTACCTGAGTCTCTTCAGCCGCAAAGCCACCGCTGAAGAGAAGCAAGTGCTGCTCCCGGTGGTTGGTGACAATGCCGCTCAAGGCAAAGGCGATGCGCTCTGGGTCGCTCTCAACACACGTCAGTTCTATTTCATCCAGTGATCCAGGACCTTCTTTCTGTCCTGATCTCATCGCTTCACGCCTCGGCAAACAACATCCCTCAAGACTCCAGGCTTTGGTAAAAAGCTTCCGTTTCTTCGGCATCGGGCACGACCTCAATTAGACAGGCTCCGTCCGGTAGGTCGAGCAAATGTGGTGGCTGTGTGGCTTGCACATAAGCCAAGCCCCACAGGCGTGCCCAGGGTTCGAAACTCATGCGGTGGCGATTTTCCATCACCTGACGAGCCTCGTCCGACAGCCCACGCAGGCTTTTAACGCGGGAAAAAATGCGACCGCCTGCATTGTTGATCACCACCAGCCGTCGATTCCCCTGTGGGAGCTGCGGCATGATCCAAGGCGCGGCTAGGTCATACAGGGCGCTCAGATCCCCGATCACGAGCCAGGAACTGAGTGAGCTGGCGCTGACGCCGAGCCAGGTGGACACGAGCCCGTCGATCCCATTTGCCCCTCGATTTGCGTAGAAGGCCACGCCCGGTGCGGGACTGTCCATGGCCAAATTCATCTCCCGAATGGGCAGGCTATTGCCGATGAAAACACGGTCGTAGGCGCTGAATCGTGACGCGATCTGCCGCATCCAGGCAGGCTCGGAGAGAGGAAACTCCTTCATGAGCGCGACGAGCGGTTGGCTAGGCTGGCTCGGTAGCGCAGGCGGCAGGGACCGGCGGCGCAGTGGTTCCAGAGCCGTCCACGGCAAGAGCTGCACATGTTCACGACGAGCCAGGCCAGGAAAGGGCAGCCGAGAAATGCTAGTGACCCAAAGGTGAGGCCGATGTTCTAAATCCCGCCACCAGCGGGAAGAGGGCACACCGCCGATGCGGATGACCTGACGAATGTCCAAGGAACGAAAGGTGCTCTCGGAGGACGGCAGCAGCAGATGGTCGATCTTGGGGCGGTCTGGCCAGTCACCCCAAAGGTTCGAGGTGACCTCGGCAATGACCGGCAATCCCAGTTCCAGCAGCACAGGAGCCAATTCCCTTGCTTCCAGCGGATGCAAACCGCTCGCGACGATGGCGGTGGGTTCCCCTGAGAGGATGAACTCAGGGGGTTTGCCTGCTTTTAGCGGCAGCTGGGGTTGATGTTCCAAGAAGTCAATGCCCCGTGTCTCCAGGTCTAGCGGTTCATCCAGGCAGACATTGATGTGCAGGGGCCGATCCATCAGCCGCGTGGGCCAGGCGATGCTGGTGCCCTGCTCGACATCGATGCAGGCGCTCACGTAAGGCCCGAATAGATCCTTTTGCTCAATGGCCTGGGGCGCACCGCTGCCACGATAGCGGCGGGGGCGGTCGGCCGTCAGCAACACCAGTGGCAGCCCTTGGTAATGCGCCTCGATCACCGCAGGTAGCAGCTCTGCCACCGCTGTGCCCGAGGTTGTCAGCACTGCGACTGGCGAGCGGTCTGCCTGGATGCGCCCTAGCGCAAAAAAAGCAGCGCAGCGCTCTTCAAAAAAGCTCCAGACCTTCACACCCTCGCTCTCCAGAATAGCGGAAAGTAGAGGCGCATTTCGTGCTCCCGCCGCCACACAGACCTCCGCCACGCCCAGTCGAGCCATGGCGGTGAGGGTGGAGCGAATGAGCAGGTTTTTCATTCCTCGGCAGCTTCGGCCAGGGGCTTGAACGCGCGCAGTGCAGGCAGGTCGTGCAGGATGTTGGAGCTACGCATCAGGGTCTCCCCGACCAGCAGCGCATCTGCTCCGCAGCGGGCCAGGCGCTCCGCATCAGCCACCGTCTTGATGCCACTCTCCGCCACCAGGATGATGTCATCCGGCACTTCCTCCGCCAGAGCCTCGGAGGTCGTAAGATCTACCGTGAAGCTCTTCAGGTTCCGATTGTTCACCCCGATGATGCGTGCATCGGTCGCCAGTGCCCGCTCCAGCTCCGGCAGATCATGCACCTCCACCAGCGCGTCGAGCTGGAAGGTGTGCGCCACCTCCAGCAGATGTTCCAGCGTTGGCTGATCCAGTGCCGCCACGATAAGTAAAATCGCATCCGCCCCAGCTACAACTGCCTCGAAGATCTGGGCCTCGTGGATGATGAAATCCTTGCGCAGGCAAGGAATGTCCACCTGCTCCCGGATCAGGGTCAGGTAATTCAGGTGGCCTTGGAAGTATTTTTCATCGGTCAAAATCGACAGCGCACTGGCTCCTGCTTTTTCATAGCCACGGGCAATGGCCAGCGGATCAAAGTCCGCCGCAATGGTTCCTGCCGAGGGCGAGGCCCGCTTCACTTCAGCGATCATGCCAAGACGGGTCGGGTCAGCTCGCAGGGCATCCGCCAGGGAGCGAACGTCGTCACGGAGTGTCGCTGCTGCGCGCAGTTTTTCTGCACGAGGTAGCAGCTTCTCCACCTCCGTGCGTTTGTGGGCGATGATTTCGTCCAGTTTGTTCATGGGGCGCGGATGATGCGGCACAATGGCCGCGGCGCAAGGTGCATTGCATGCTCCTGATCTCAGCAGCCCGAAAAGAGAGTGATGCCCCATGTCCGCCATGTTTGCCAGTCGCCGCCGGTTCAGCGATGGAGTGAGCTCATGCTAGGCAAGGTTGCGGCTGAAATCATTTCGTGAGTTGGGTGATGATGAAGTCGGACGCTTTGGTGATGATTTCGTCAAGGCTTGGGCTTCCGTTTGAGCTGAAGCCGTGATTGCCATCTTGGACCTCGGTGTACCGGATGTCGGCACCGATTTGTCTGCCCTTAGCGAAGAGGCGGCGTGAGTTCTCCACGGAGAGGACCGTGTCTTCATCTCCATGAAAGCAATAGACGGGCGTGGAGTCTTTTTTGATGAGCTGCACGGGGCTGAGCAGGCGGATAATGTCGGCTTTTTGATCGGCGGGCCCGCCAAACATGAGGGTGGCGCGCTGTGGCCCGATAAAGCGTTCGGCGAGCTTCACATCGGTGAAGTCGGTGGCAGGGTAGTAGGCCACTTCACAGCGCAGGGACTTCGGATCGTAGCCCATGAGTGTGGGATCGCCGGGATAATCTTGCGGATGGCCGAGTGCGGTGACTAGGGAGAGATGTCCGCCTGCGGAACCACCGATGGCGCCGATGCGCTCAGGATCGATGCGATGCGTCTTCGCGTGCTTCACCAGGAAGCGCAGTGCGTCTTTGCAATCCGTGGCGCTGTCAAAGGCAGTGGCCTTGGATGAGTTGAGCCGATACTCGAGAGTGGCACAAAGGATGCCTGCTGCCGCGCACCGCTTGAACACACCGCTGATGTCCGGGCGTGCGCAGCGATATCGGTCACCGCCACCCCAGCCGCCGCCATGGATGTACAGGAGCAGGGGGGCTGCCTCGCTTTGTAGTCCCTTGGGAGTGAGCAGGTCGAGTTGCAGTTTTTGATCACCGACGGTCTTGTACACGAGGTTCGGCGTGTGGTTGAACTCTGGAAACCACGTCGTCATGCGCTTGGCCAGCTCTGCCGAGGTTGTCTTGGCTTTGGTTTTGCCCTTGTGCATCGCTTTGCCTACCTCGGGCTGTTGGGCAAAGGTCAGCGTGGTGCACAGGGTCAGAGTGAGCCGTACGATGAGGTTCATGCGCCGTGAGAACGCTGAGGGAAAGGCTGAATTGCATGGTCTGAAATTGTCAAAATGTCGCTTTGTCTTGGCATGATAGTTGCTGATTTATGTCTGATGCCTTTGTGGGCCAACCATCCACAAGGCACATTCAACCAACCAACCACTACCCACCATGACCCCTCCTGCGCCTCTGCGCCGCAGGCTCGGACGCTTGCCGTTTTTCGCGGTAAGTGCCGCGCTTTGCTATGCCTCCACGTCGTTGCATGCTGCCGAAACCTCCACCCTCCAGAGTGGAGATACCGCTTGGTTGCTGACTTCGACGGCCCTTGTTCTGTTCATGATGATCCCTGGCCTAGCGTTGTTTTACGCGGGGCTTGTGCGTTCGAAGAACGTGCTGTCGATCTTCATGCAGTGTTTTGCTTTGACTGCTGTGCTCAGTCTCGTGTGGCTTGCGTGTGGTTACACGCTCAGCTTTACAGGTGATAGTGGTGGCTTCGGCACCCTGGATAAGATCTTTCTTAAAGGCGTCACCCCTAGCAGTACCTACGCAGCCTATCCGAACATCCCGGAGCATCTTTGGTTTGCCTATCAGATGATGTTCTTCCTGATCACGCCAGGGTTATTCATTGGTGCCTTTGCGGAACGTATGAAATTCAGCGCGATCCTGGTCTTTAGCGTGTGCTGGAGCCTGCTTGTGTATGTGCCGACCTGCTGGGGAGTATGGCACAAATTGAATTTCTTCGGTCTGACCCATGTCATTGATCTCGCGGGTGGCATCGTGGTGCATATCACGGCCGGCGTGGCTGCCTTGATTGCCTGCATCATGGTGGGACCGCGCCGTGGCTTCCCGCACACGCAGATGATGCCGCACAATTTGCCCTACACCCTCGCGGGTGCTGGCATGCTTTGGGTGGGCTGGTTTGGTTTTAATGGTGGCAGCCAAGTCGCCGCCAATGGCAACGCGGCCATGACGGTGGTGGTGACCCATATCTCCGCCTGCGCTGCTTGCGTGGTGTGGTCACTGATTGAAAAGATCAAAGTCGGTAAGCCCAGTGCTCTCGGTATCGCCACGGGTTCCATCGCGGGTTTGGCAGCGATCACCCCTGCCTCAGGCAAGGTGGGCCCTGTCGGTGCCCTTTGCCTGGGGAGCATCAGCGCCCTCGTTTGCTGGTTCTTTTGTGCTAAAGTGAAACAGAAGTTCAAGTACGACGACTCCTTGGACGTGTTCGGCGTACACGGCGTTGGTGGCTTCGTTGGTACCGTGCTCGTGGCGGTGTTTGCCTCGCCTTTCTTTGGGGGCCTGGGTTATGCTGAAGGCGTGACCATGGGCGGACAGCTTGTGACGCAGCTCTTGGCCTCGCTTTATACGATCCTTTTATCCGGCGGTGTTAGCATTGTTTTGCTAAAGGTCATCGATCTTACCATTGGTCTTCGCGTGGACTCCGAGCAGGAGAACCAAGGCCTCGATCTCGCCGAACATGGTGAGTCGGGCTACAATGCGTAAGGCTTGATCTACGCATGTTCCGGCAGGCGCTTTCTGGCGGCAGAAAGCGTCATGCCTAGCCGATGGTTCATGCCCCGCCTGAAACTTGAAGCTGAAACGACGCTGCTTCTAAGAAAGGGTTCTTTTTTACAATGATGCCCAGCCAGCAGGGGCTGAAATAGCGCAAATTGAACTGCCTTTCCCTTGCCTCAAAAAGGTAGGTGGCTGTTCGGTGGAGTGAGCTTGGAGTCGGATTAGGCAAGATCCAGGACACCGCTGCTGTCGCCGACTTTTTCGGCGCGTACGCCCATGCGGTCGAGCATAGACACGTACAGGTTGGTCATTGGGGTTTCGCCTGGCAGCATGACGCGTTTGCCCGGCATCCAGGTGCCACCAGCTTTGCCGGCGACAAGAATGGGCAGGTTGTCGTGATTGTGGCGATCGGGATCGCCAATTCCGCCGCCCCAGACGATCATGCTATTGTCAAGGAGGCTACCTTGCTCGCCATCTTTGGTGTTTTTGAGCTTGTCGAGGAAGTAGCCCAGCTGCCGGAGGTAGAAGCGGTCGATTTTGCCGAGTTTGGCGAGCTTGGTGGGGTCTTTTTGGTGGTGGGAGATGCCGTGGTGAGAATCGGGCACTCCAATCTCAGGGAAGCTGCGGCCGCTGCCATCGTGGGCGAGCATGTAGGTGGCGATGCGGGTGGTGTCGGTCTGGAAGGCAAGCGTCAGGAGGTCAAACATGACGCGGATGTGCTCTTCGTAGCTGTCAGGGATGCCTTCGGGCAGGGCCATGTCCTTGGGTAGGTTGGCAGCAAACTTTTCGGAGCGTTCGATACGCATTTCGATGTCACGCACGGACTCGAAGTATTCGTCGATCTTACGCTTGTCCGTGCCGCTGACTTTGCCCTGGAGGCTCTTGGCTTCGGCGAGTACGGTATCGAGGATGCTCTTCTGCAAGCGCTGGCGGCGGGCCCCTTCAGCTCCGCGCGCACCGGATGCACCGTAGCCGAACATGCGTTCAAAGACGAGCCGGGGGTCCATCTCAGGGGCCATGGGCATGGATTCGTTTTTCCAGGACAAGTTGAACTGGTAAGCGCAGGAGTAGCCACTGTCGCAACGGCCGGCGCTACGTTGGCCATCAGTGCTCAGTTCGAGGGAGGGTAAGCGGGTGAGATGGCCGATTTTCTGCGCAGCAATTTGGTCCACCGAGATGCCAAGTTGGATGTCTGCCCCCGCGGTTTTTTTAGGCACGCAGCCGGTAAGGAAAGTGGCCGTAGCGCGGGCGTGATCTCCACCCCCATTTCCGTGTGGGCGGGCGGAGTCCTGAGCCAAACCGGAGACGACCATGAAGTCGTTTTTGTGCAGCTCGATCTCTTTCAGGGAGGTGCTGAGCTGGTAGCCAGCACCTTCGCCAGTAGGGTACCATTCGTCCACATTCACGCCATTGGGCACGTAAAGCCAAGCGGCCCGGAGCGGTGCTTTTTTCACGGGCGTGCTGGCAGCAAAGGCACGGTGTCCGACAGACTCGAGAAACGGCAGGGTGAGGATTGTGCCAAGGCCGCGCAGGACATGACGGCGGCTCATCTGATGGGAGGCAGTGGCGGTCTCGGAAAAGGGGTTCATGTGGGGGGAATCCATCATACGTGCAAAAGCGGTGCCTGCTTTCCCTTTTTGCTTAGGAAGTTACTTGTGGGTCAGCAGTCCGGCGATGCAGGCGGTGCTGTAGCAGGCGAGCAGGCCGCCGATCATGGCGCGCAGACCTAGCTGAGCGAGTTCGTTGCGGCGACCTTGCGCGAGGGCTCCGATGCCGCCAATCTGGATGGCGATGCTCGCAAAATTGGCGAAACCGCACAGAGCGTAGGTGGCGATGGTGATGCTCTCGGGCTGCAAGTGCTCGGCTGCTTGGCATAGGCTGAGGTAGCCGATGAATTCATTCAGCACGATGCGCTCACCCAAGATGCCGCCGATGCTGGCGCAGTCTTGCCACGGTACGCCCATGAGCCAGGCAAAAGGGGCATTGAGCCAACCGAGTAGCCATTGAAGGGGGCGGGGCTCAACGATGCCAATGAAGTCGAGAAGGGCAGAGATGGCACCATTGGCCATGGCCACGATGGCGACAAAGGCGATGAGCATGGCCAAGACATTCAGGGCCAGCTTCATGCCTTCGCTGGCCCCTTGGCAGAGGGCATCCAGGCCATTGACAGTTTCGCGTGGCATTTCCAGGGCTGTGGCTGCATCCGGGGTGGGACGATGGGTTTCGGGCAGCATGATTTTCGCAATCATGAGGGAGGCGGGCGCGCTCATGACCGAGGCGGTGAGCAGATGCCCAGGGGAGATGCCCATCGCGATGTAAGCGGCGAGCACACCTCCGGCGATGGTGGCCATGCCGCCGGTCATCAGGGCCAACAGCTCGCTGCGTGTCATGGTGGCGAGGTAGGGTTTGATGACCAGCGGGGCCTCGGTTTGACCCATGAAGATGTTCGCTGCCGCGGCTAGGCTTTCCGAGCCACTCACGCCCATGAGGTGTCGCATGACCCAGGCCATGCCACGGACGACACGCTGCAATAGGCCGTAATGGTAGAGTAGCGAAGAAAGGGCGGAGACTAGCACGATGGTGCCCGTGATGGTGACGGCGAAGAGGAAGCCATTTTCCGCGCCCCACTTTTCGGCCATCAGCTTTGAGTTGGCCAGGGGGCCGAAGACCATGGCGGTGCCTTCAGCGGCATAGCTGAGCAGTTTCTGAAAGACGAGGTCGATTCTCTCAAAGAACCACGCTCCTGCCTGCGTGCGCAGGATGAGTGTGCCCAAGAGCACCTGGAGAGCTAATCCTGCAAGAACGGTGCGTAGGGGAAAGCGATCACGCCGCTCTGATAGGAGCCAAGCTAGGCCGATGAAGGCAAAGATTCCCAAAAGGGCAGCGAGATGGGTCATGTCGATGAACCGTAGAGAACTGGCCGCTGAACGCAGGAAACGGAAGCGCAATGCTCACCCTCAAGAGCCAGTGGCACTGCGTCCCTGAGAGGAGCCTTGCACCTTATTCAGCTCTTGCAGGCGATACCATTCCTCGGTCGTCTTTTGATTCCGTTCGATGCGGTCACGGTATGTGATGCCTGCGACAAAGCAGCCCACATCAGCCACCAGGAAAACCATAGCCACGGTGATGCCGTAGGTCTTGAGCTGTTCATCCAAGACTTTGTTCTTATTTACGGAGATGGGTTGATCCCGCTGGAAGACGCTCTGGAAGAGCCGCCGCCACTGCCTTGGCTCGCGAGAGATGCTAAAGCTGAGCACAAAGAGTGCCGTCAGTACGATGCAGGCGATCTGATAGGTCAGGGGAAAGGTGCTTTCTTCCATCGGGGGCGGCGGTGATTCGCGCTTTGTAGGATGCCTGTTCCCCGATGGCAATGATGGATTCACCCGGAATGCAGAAGTTCCATCGACTCGGGTGAGGACGTAGGTATGGATTTCGCGCCTAGAAGGTGGCGTGGATGCGCGCCAAGGCCATGAGGATGTAGGCAGTGGTTAGGGTGGTGTCGCTCTCCATCCAGCGGCCTTCCGTGTTCGCCCATGAGCCGTCTCCCTGCTGAAGGCTCAGAAGCTTGCCTGCGAGATCGGCACGCCAATCGATGACCTTCCCGTCCTTTGTTTTGAGGTAGTCGACATCGGTGATGGCGAGGGCTTTCGCCATGGTGTGGAAGTAATAGTAGCGGCCCTGGGCACCGAGACCTGGGTTTTCTTCCAGCGTGTAGTTCTCACTCAGCCACTGAAGCACGGCTTTCACATGGGGGTCGTCTTTGCCCACACCGGCATAGATGAAGCTGAGCAGACCTGCGTAGCTGATGCTGCCGTAGCTGCGCAGGGCCGTGCGGCCATCGGGCGTTTTGATCTCGCCACCGCGGGTTTCTCCAGGGCTGTAGATGAAGCCACCTTTGTCCTGTGGATCGGTACTGACCCAGCTGGCTTTGTTGGTCTCTGGTAGGTTCTGGCAGTTTTTGATGAACTGGATGGCGGCGGAGTAGTTCAGCTGCGGTTCATTTTTGCCAGCATCACCTTTGTCGGCGAGCAGGGCCTGGGCATAATAAAGGGCTTCGAGAGCAAAGTGTGTGTTCGAAAGATCGGCGTGCGCGGGGTTGTTGGGTTTGGGGGTGCCATAGCCGACCCCACCGTCGTTCGGGTTGTCCAGCTTGCCCTTTTCATCGAAGTCATTTTGCTGCCCTATGACAAATCGACGTGCGGCCAGCAGGGTGGGTTCCCGTTCAGGGCTCGGCGCGAGCATGAGCGCGGTCAGTGCAAGGGAGGTGTTGTAGTTCGCCCGCGCCTTGACGTAGATGCCGCCATCAGGCTGCACGTTTTTCATCAGGAAGGCGATGGCTTTTTCGACCTCGGCCGGGAGAGGATCGGTGGGCTTGCGCTCTGGCGCCAGCAGGAAGCTGGTGATGGCCAGGGCGGTAAAGGCCACGGGTTCTGCATCTCCCCACTGCCCGCTTGCGGCGTTCTGCTTTGATTTCAAAAAGGCCAGCCCACGGTCATAGGCGAGGCGGATTTCCTGCTTCAAGGATTCCTGGCGTGCAGGTGGTGTGGTGACCTGGGCAGGCAAGATCTGCGGGGCAGCGAGCAGCAGGGCGAGGGCAACGTGGGCTTTCATGGGGGAGGGTGGTTCGAAAAGGTGGTTTGTTGAGCAGCTGAACGCATCAAGGCGAGCTCATGTCGCAGGGGTGATGATGACGGTGACGGAGGTGCCTTCGTCAGGAATGTTGTCGGGCAGAGAGATCCAGAGGTCATCGCGCCAGTTGCCCTTGGCGGCGGAGTTGAGAATGGCTCCACGATCCAACCAGACGGCAATGATGCTACCCTCGTGTTGGGCGATGAAACCGCGCTCGTCAATGTAGGAGCCATTGAAGACCCAGGTGTCGAGATCAGGCGGTGGTTGGCGGGTTTCGATGTTTTGCACCATCATGTGCAGCGGTGCGCGTTTCACCGCATCGCCCACTTTCCATTCGAGCTCGATTTTCACGCGGTTGCCGCCCGGCGTTTTGGGGGCTTCCTCTTTCCAGACCTTGGGTCGCTCATCGGCGGGCACGTCTTTTAGCAGTCCCTCAGTGGCGGCTTCGTAGTTAGCCAGCAGCAGCGCGACCTGGATAGCGGTGGGCTGCAAGGTCGTCGTCAGCACGGTTTCATGTGTCTTGCCCGTGTCGGTGGTTAGCATGTACTCGATGGGTGCCTTTTTCAGACAAACCTGCGCGGGGAAGCGCACCTCTCGCGTGGCTGCCTGAATGCGGATGCCATCCAATTCATACTCGGTGGCGGAGATCTTTTTCACCTTCTGCTGAGCCTCTGCCAACTGGCGCGCACCATCCACGGCGGAAGCGGTTTGGGAGTTAGTAGCCTCTTGGGCCATGGCACCCAGGGGGATGAGGCAGATGAAGCTGAAAAAACGGTGCATGGGCGTGGGCAGGAAGGGAAAGAGGAGCATGGCGGCATTTCATTCCAAGATTTCTCCACCGCAATGACGCGCTGGATAAGTTTTGTTCATGAGGCTGGCTTCGTGGGCGGATCTGGTTCGTGATGGGCAGCGAGAAGTTTGCTAGCCGTCGGCCTTGATTGGGTTAAGGGGAAAGCCATGATGGAATGGCTCAATCAAAGTTGGGAATGGCTAACGCAGGCGATCACGTCCATGCCTTGGCAGATCCTCGGGGTGTGGTTCCTCACCGGTGGCCTGCTGCTCACGGGGGTGCTCGGTTCCATACTGCCGCTGCTGCCAGGGCCGTTTTTGATCTTCATCGCGGGTATCTTGCAGACGGTCTTGCTGCCTGCGCAGGGCATGAGCTGGCAGGGTTTGGTCTTTCTCGGTCTGCTATTGGTTTTATCTTACCTGGTGGACATGGCGGCCGGGGCCATGGGAGCGCGTTGGTTCGGGGCGAGTCGCTGGGGCATCCTCGGGGTTTTTGTCGGTGGGCTGGCCGGATTGTTTTTCGCGCCCATCGGGTTCATCGTAGGTCCCCTGGCGGGTGGCTTGCTCTTTGAGCTGATCTTTGCTCAAAAGCGCATGGCACCAGCCGTGAAAAGCACCTGGGGCACGCTGCTGGGCACTGGCGTCGGACTGGCATTGCGACTGGCGCTCAGTCTCGCCATGGCCGCGACGGTGCTGATCGATGCCCTGAGTTGAGGCGAATGGGTCGATTTCTTGCCCCAAGCTGTCGGGAAGTCGTATGCATTTGCCTTTTTCATGAATGCGATGCTTTCCTCTCTCACCGTCATCGGCATCGACGTCGGTGGCGCCCGCAAGGGTCTGCATGCCGTGGCCCTGCGAGATGGGAAATACCACGCGCAGATGGCCTCGCGTGATGCTGAAGCACTGGTCGCCTGGTGTGTGGAGAAAATGGCCGCTCGATGGATCGCAGTCGATGCGCCCTGCCGCTGGAGGCCTGGTCATGAAACCCGCGCCGCTGAGCGCGAGCTGAACCGCCAGGGCATCCGCTGCTTTTTCACTCCGACGCGAGCGAAGGCTGTGGCTCATCCCAAGAACTACTATGGCTGGATGCTCCAGGGCGAGGCAGTCTTTGCCGCCCTGGAGCGCACGCATCCACTCGCCACGCCGACGACTCTGGCGAGCAGCCCCGGCTGCTTCGAGACCTATCCCCACGCCATCACCTGGCACCTGCGCGGCGGCTCAGCGGAGGTGAAAGAAAAACGCGCGCAACGCCTCGCCCTGCTCCAGCAGTGCGGTGTTTCCTGCGAGGAGCTACGCGATCAAGACCTGATCGACTCTGCTCTCTGCGCCCTCGTCGCCCACCAAGCCCTCAACGCCAAACCGATGCACCATTACGGCGATTTCAAATCCGGCCTGATCTGGGTTCCTGAACGGGTTCGGATTACTGAAACACCTTATCCTTCTCATTCCCGCCGCTGACGAGGTAGGCAAGGAGGTCGAGCAGTTCGTTTGGATTGAGTGAGTTGATGAGACCGGAGGGCATCATGCTGACTTTGCGGGTCTCTTTTTTGGCGATATCATCTTCGTTGATGGCCATCTGGTCGTTCGGCGCAAAGGGGTTGGTCATGACAAAGACTTTGCCGTTTTCCTCGACAACGATGCGGCCGAGAATGGTGCTGCCGTCTTTTTTGGTGATTTCGTGGCTGTCGTATTGGTCAGAAATGACCTTGCTGGGGTCGATGATGTTCTCCATGAGGTCGCGCAGGGTATAGCGGTTGCCAGAGCCGGTGAGATCGGGGCCGATGCTGCCACCTTCGCCGTTGAAGCGGTGGCAGGTGGCGCACATGACGCTGCGGTACATGGCTTCCCCGTTGCTGAAGTTGCGACCTTTCATGCCTGCGCTGGCGAGTTGCACGGCTTCATCGAGACTCCAGGCGCGGCCGGGGCCTTTGGGAGCAACGTAGTTGGGGATGCTGACGGCTTCGGTTTTGGTGCCGAGGGCTTCGAGTTCAGCGACTTCAGCAGGCGGCACAAAGGTGGCCATGGCGTCTTTGCGGATGTTTTCGATGAAGCCCTTGAAGCTGTTGCCACCTTTCCAGGTGCGGGCGTAGGGGAACCAAGAGAAGAAGGTTTTCCTCGACTCAGGAGTCCAGCCAGCCGTGGCATTCCGCAGCGCATACATGTAGGCGATCTGCTGGGCATTCGGGCGGCTGCCGGCAGCAGCGCGGGCGGCATTGGCGTAACCATCGTTGCGACTCAAGACGGCGTCAGTAGCCACTTCTTGGAAGTCGTCTTTGGCGGTGGCCATGAGGGCGAGGGTCTTGGACACGACCTTGGTGCTGTCGATCGCGACGAGAACTTGAGCGAGTTCACGATTCACCGAAGCGTCCTCGGCGGGATACCCCGCCTCCAGTTTCTCAGCGATTTGCGCGCAGATGTCCGGAGCTGGCTTGCCCAAACGGATAAGTACAAGCTGCAAGGCGCGCAAGGCGGCGAGCTGCTGGGCTGTGGTCATCGGTTGGCCTTCCAATCTCGCTAGAGCTGCGAGCATTTGTTGCTGAAGCTCGACGTTCTCTGCGGCGACTTTGCCGATGGGTTCGGATGAGGTGCCCGTGGGTTTGGCAGCAGGTTTGCCTCCTTCATACGCTCCTTGAGCTCCACTGACACGAGCAAGAGCAATGATCGACTCGATGAGCGCGACAGGATGCTTTTCCTGCAGAGCTTTGGTTTTCCATAGCTCGACGGGCAGTCGCTCGATGGCGACGCGGGCGGCATAACGCACGTTGCGGTCGCTGTGGCTAAGGTAAGGCCAGGCGGTGGCAAGGGTTTGTTGGGGGTTGGCTCCCTCTTTATGCAGTTCCTCGATGGCGGCTCTCATGCGAAACTCTTCATCCAGCGGCAGTGCTTGGACAGGGGCAGTGGCTTCTTCACCAACATAGGTGACGCGATAGACGCCTGATTGTGTTTTGCGACCACCGACGGCGAAGTACATCGCGCCGTCCTGCGGATGGATCACGACATCGGTCAGCGGCAGCGGTTTACCAAAGACGAACTCTTCTTTTTCGGCGAGGTAGCTCGCGCCTTTGGGTTGGAGGTGGATGGCCCACATGGTGCCGTAGGTCCAGTCGTTGATGAAGATGGCGCGTTGATACTTGGCAGGGAATTTCGCGCCTTTGCCGCTGACGACGCCCGTGGGGCTGCCTGGGCCGATGTCGAGCGTGGTGGGTAGGCTGTCGGGGTAATAGTTGGGCCATTTGCCGCTGCCGCTGCGCCAGCCGTAGTCCGCCCCGCTGACGCAATGGTTCACACGCGTTGGGCGGTACCAGGGGCTGCCGATGTCCCATTCCATGTCGGCGTCATAGGTGAATAGCTCTCCACCCAGGTCGAAGCAGATATCAAACTCATTGCGGAAGCCGTAGCAGAAGAGCTCCAAGTCGCTGCCGTCCGGGTTCATGCTGCAAATGTAACCGCCTGGGGCGAGCACGCCGCGTGCATGGCCGTTCGCATCCCACAAGCGAGGGACGATATGGTCTTCGTTCCAGATTTTGGCCGCGCGGCTTTTTTGTAGGCCTTCGGGCAGCTTGGTGTGGTTGCCGCAGTTGAAGTAGATGCGCTTGCCATCGGGACTGACGACCAGGCTGTGCAGTCCGTGCTCACCACCGCCCTGCATGGTGTGGAGCTTGGTGATCTTGTCGTATTGATCGTCGCGATTCGTGTCTTGTAGGCGGTAAAGGCCATTGTTTTTACCATCTTCGTTCACCATCACATACAGACTGTCGAAGGCGGCGAGCAAACCGTGCGCCTTGCCCATTTCCAGGTTCAGTTTTTCCGGCTTTAGCGTCTCGGTCTTGCCAAGGGCAGGAACGCTCATGCGGTAAATGCTACCATACTGGTCACAGGCGATCAGGCGGCCTTTGGGATCGACGGTCAAGGCTACCCAGGAGCCTTCCTGGTCCTTGGGCACGTTGTAGAGCTTTTCGACCTTGAAGCCCTTGGCGACGCCGACTTCGTTTGCGGGGATGGTTTCCGCTGGGCCCTCGTTGCGTTTGCCTCCACCGGCTTTGCCGTCCAGGGCTAGTCCCCAGGGGCCCATGCCTTTGCCATACTCGCTGATCACCGTGGCGGGTTTCCATTCCTCTTTGCCTGTGACGGTGGCTTGCCATTTGCCGCTAGTCTCCACGAGTACTTTCTCCGTACCGTTTGCCAGCTTGATTTTCAACCTAGCGATCATGGCGGCGATACCGCCCTTATTGCGTGCATGAATCACGATTTCGTTTTTTTCACCGCGCTTGATATCCTTGCTTATTTCCGCCTTGCTCGGCTGCTGCCAGTCGGGGTTGGTAAGAACCTTCTTGCCATTGATTAGGGCATCTGCGCCATTGTCGCAGGTCACTTCCAGCGTGGCAAAATGGGTATTGGCGGGCACTTCAAAGCTGTGGCGAAAGGTCACTGCATTGTGCTTGGTGGCATCTTGGGTGAGCCAGAGCCATTGCGGGGCAGCATGCAGGCTGGTAGCGAGGAGGGTAGAGAGCAGAACGGGAAGGCGCATGGTGGCAAAAACAGCCCGATAATACGTAGCGCCGGGAGAATCTTAGCAGGCAGTCTAGGCTTTCGTGATTTCTAGCCGTGGCGGAGCATTCAGCTAGCTTTTCAGGGACCTTGGTTCTGGGCCGAATCCCATTCAGCGACTGCATGAGACTGCCTTTTGTCAGAAATCGTCTTGCCCAATGCTAAGAATCCGGTTAAGCATACGTTCTGTAGATAGGTGGAATTCAGATTGTTCTGGTCCATCTTTTTTGAATGACTTTCTCCAGTAGCATGATTTTTCCACACGTCGCACATTCAGTTCCTCACGCCAGGAACATCGAAGTGCCCGTCATGCTGACTAAAGTCCGCCCGGTCTGATATGTTTGTACTTTTCGTACCGAGCGATTTTTCCCTTTATGCTGTGTTGGCTGTTGCCGACGGCTTGACTCACGAAACCACCAGGAGGTAACCCATTAGCAATCCATTCCAGAATCTGAATAGCAGCCAGTACATTGGCCGCCCGAATCAAGGCAGCAACCAAGGCTCAGCCCCACGTCCAGCTCAAGGCGCAGGTCCTTCTGGTGCTCCTCGCCCGGTGGGCCCAAGTACTGCGGGGGCACCACGGCCTTCCGGTCCTCCACCTGCAGGAGTTCGCCCCAGTTCGAGTTTTCAGCCCGGTCGTCCTCCGATGGGGCAGAATCGGGGGCCACGTCCAAACAATGGCCGCTATGTCGATCAAACCCGCGTCAACGAGCGTATCCGTGCGCCGAAGGTCCGCGTGGTCGATGGTGTAACGAATCACATGTATGGTGTGCTGCCCACGGCACAAGCGATCCGTATGGCGCGTGAACGGGGTCTTGATCTTGTCGAGGTCGCCCCGAACGCTGAACCACCGGTCTGCAAGATCGTCGATTACGGCAAATACAAATACCTTCAAGAGAAGCACAAGAAGGAAGCCCACAAGCATCAGAAGGGTGGCAAGGTGAAGGAATTGAAGTTCCGTATCGGCATCGACCCGCACGACTATCATATCAAAATCCTTCATGCGGAGGACTTCCTGGCTGAAGGACACAAGGTGCGCATTCAGCTCCAATTCAAAGGACGTCAGATGGCCCACCAAGAGCTTGGTCATGAGCTTGCCAAGCGGATCAAAGAAGACCTGCACAACATGGGGCATGTGGATCAAGAGCCGAAGATGGCCGGTCGAAACATCAACATGCAGATCAGTCCGCTTCCTGAGCAACAGAGGCACCGCAAGTTCAAGACTCACCTGAAAGGCGTCACCGCCAAGGCCGACATCAAGCACAGCGAGGGGCATGACCCTCGTGAGGACAAGCACGATCACGACGATGATCACCATCACGATGAGCATCATCAATCCGAGCCGCCGGCGTCGCCGCCACCGGCAGCTCAAGCGTGACGTTTGAGCTGTTGCTTCTGGGTCGTGAGACCTTCTGAAGTCTTCCTGAGCCGCGATCCTCTCTCGGGATCGCGGCTTCATTTTAGCCAGCAAGCTAGGCCAGCAGCGGCTTCACGACGTGGTGTTCTTCCACGCCGGTGAGCCTTTGGTCGAGACCTTGGAACTTGTAGCTGAATCGGCTGTGATCGATGCCCATCAGGTGCAGGATCGTGGCATTCAGATCATTGATGTGCACGGGGTCCTTCACGACGTTGTAGGAAAAGTCATCGGTCTCGCCATGGACCATGCCGCCTTTTACCCCGCCCCCGGCCATCCACATGCAGAAGTTTCGGGGATGATGGTCACGACCGTAGTTGTCCGGCGTGAGTGTGCCCTGAGAATAGACCGTGCGGCCGAACTCTCCCCCCCAGACCACGAGGGTGTCCTGCAAGAGACCGCGTTGCTTTAGATCCATGATGAGAGCCGCTGTGGCTTGGTCGGTGTCTTCGATCTGGCCACGGAGCAGCTTAGGTAGGCTGTTATGTTGATCCCAGCCACGATGCAGGATTTGCACGACACGAGTGCCGCGTTCGATGAGCCTTCGGGCCAAGATGGCGCTATGGGTGAAGCTACCTGCGCGATGCACATCTGGGCCATACAGATCTAGAGTGGCCTTGCTTTCCCGGCTCAGGTCCGTCAATTCTGGCACGCTGGCCTGCATGCGGAAGGCCATTTCATAATTGGCAATGCGTGTCTGAATCTCAGGATCGCCGATCCGCGCATGATTCATCTCATTGAGTCGACCAAGGGCGTTTAGCATGGCGCGTCGGTCGCTGGCATCCACCCCTGGTGGATTTTTCACATAAAGAACTGGATCACCCTGGCCGCGCAGCGCGACGCCAGTGTGTCGGCTAGGCAGGAAGCCGCTGCTCCACATGCGCGTGAAAAGCGCCTGCGCCTGGCTGGCGGCTGGGAAGCTAGGAGTGAAAACGACAAAGCTCGGCAGGTCATTGCTCTCGCTGCCCAAGCCGTAGGCGAGCCAGGAGCCAATGCTCGCCTTGCCTGGCACCTCGCTGCCGGTCATGACAAAGGTGCAGGCGGGATCGTGGTTGATCGCGCTAGTGTGCACGGTTTTCACCAGAGCGATGTCATCGACGATCTTGGAGGTGTGCTTCAGCAGCTCGCTAGCCCACATGCCGCTCTGGCCATATTGCTGGAACTTGAACATCGACGGCGCGACGGGCAGCCGCGATTGGCCGCTGGTCATCGTGGTGATGCGCTGGCCATTGCGCACGCTTTCGGGCAGATCTTTGTCAAAGTAGGCCTTCAGTTGGGGCTTGTGATCCCAAAGATCCAGCTGCGAAGGGGCACCATTCATGTGCAGGTAGATCAACCGTTTCGCCCGTGGGGCAAAGTGCGGCAGACCGGGCAAGGGAGGATGCACGGCACTCGTCGCAGAGGCCGCGTCGGCCATCTCTCGACCCATCAACGAGGCAAGCGCGATGCTGCCTGCGCGCAGGCCGACCTGACCGAAGAATTGGCGGCGTGTCTGCTGGCGATGAAATTCGAGAGCGGGATTCATGCTCACTCATACGAGTGGGCTGGCCCTGAGCTATCTCAGGAAACCACGCTACGGCAGGTTCTGAGGCGCAGCTTTCATGCATCCGTCACACCTGCCAGCTTGCGCGCATAGGTCAGCGTGTCGATTTCTACAGCCGTCTTGTCTCGCCGAATGGCCTTGATGCGTGGGAAGCGCAGGGAAAGTCCACTGTCGTGGCGGCTGCTAGGCTGGATGGAATCAAAGGCGATCTCCAGCACGGTGTCTGGCACCACGGTGCGGACGCGGCCTTTTTCCTCCAGGCTGTTGGTGGTGAAATGCTCCGTTAGCTCCTCGATCTCAGCATCGGTGAGGCCGCTGTAAGCCTTGCCGATGACCCGCAGGGCGCCGCTTTCCTCATCACGCACGGCAAAGGTGTAATCGCTCAGCACATGGGCGCGCTTGCCATGGCCCTGCTCGGCCTTCACCACCACGACATCCAGGGTGGCAAAGGCCTTCTTTAGCTTCAGCCAGGACTTGCCGCGCCTACCCGGCGTGTAGGTGCTGTGGCTGGCCTTGATGATGAGCCCTTCATTGCCCCGGCGGCGGGCGGCCATGAAGAGCGCCTCGATCTCTTCCGCCGACTGCGCCTGCTCCACCTGGATCAGCACCAGTCCTTCCGCAGGCAGCACTAGCTTTTCGAGGGCTTCGCGACGCGCCTTCAGCGGTGCTTCCAGCAGCGACGTTCCCTTCTGCCAGAGCAGGTCAAAGATGACGTAGCGCACGCTGATGTCGCTGGGCAGGAATAGGTCGGCCTGGTCCCGCCGTCCCAGGCGTTTTTGCAGGTCAAAGAAGGTCAGCTTTTTGCCCTCGGCGTAGGCGATGATTTCGCCATCCAGGATTACATCTTGGTCTAGGTTACCGATGGCTTGCAGCACTTCAGGAAACTGGGTGCCGATAGGTTTCAGGTCACGGGTGAAGATCTCCACGCGCTCCCCACAGCGATGCACTTGAGCGCGGATGCCATCGTATTTGTCCTCGATCCATAGGGCCGTACTGCCGTCCTCAGTCATGCGCTGCCAGATGTCTGTCGCTGTTTCTTCGGGCGAGGCCAGCATGACCTTCAGCGGGACAAAGGGACGTGGCTGGGCCTCGGCCAGTCTGCCATCCCGGGCCAATGCCGCGGCGCGACCGATGTCGCCACAAAGCATAGCTGCCTCGCGAACAGCGTCTGGTTTCTGATCATAGGCGGCGGCGATGGCTTCCTCGAAGAGGCCTTCCTTGGAGCCCATGCGCAACTCACTGGTGAGCAGCCGCACCAGCCAGGCCCCATCGTGCGCGGAAAGGCTAGCTAAAGCTGTGCGCAGCAGCTGCACACGCGTCACCTGGCTGTTGGCGTTTCGCAATTGATCCAAAAGCTCGGCCACCTTGGGCAGCGACAGCACCGCTGGCTGGAGGGCGGCTCTTTGCAGCACCAGAAAGGCTGTGCGGCCCGCATCGGCCTGACTGCGCGAGATGGCACGATATTCAGCATCATTCATGCCACTGAGCTCCTGCAACGTGCGGCGGATGATTGCCCAGCCCGTGTTCAATGGAGTTTCGCCGGCGGCAGGGTCACTCGTCAGCCCAGCACAATAGCGCGCCGCCAGCGGCAGGGACTCCGCAGGCAGAGCACGCAGGTAGTGAGCAAGACACTCCACCTTGCGCAGGCGTGAGCTTTCCTCCGCCGTGCTTGCGCAGGCCCTGGCCCAGGCGGCTAGGCTGTCGGGTGGGGTATGTTCTGACAGTGTGGTGTCCGCTTCAGTGACTTCGTTTGCCTCGGCTTCCGCCGAGCTGATGCGGCTGAGGCCAAGCTCCAACTGATCCGCTTTTTCTAGCGTCCATGCCTCGTAACCACGGGCGCGCAGATCCGCAGCGAAGGCTTGGGTGTAGCCATGTACCAGATAGACACGGCGCGGCTTGACCATCTCCACCGTTTCCAGCAGTTCGGGGTAGTCCGCATGATCGCTCAGCGGCAGGACTTCATCCACCTGGTAGCGAAAGCGCGCCCCAGGCTGCAGCGCCCAGCCGGTCATCATGGCGGTGCGGCAGACCTTCAGCTTTTTCAGCGCCAGGGACTTGCCATGGCTCGGCGGAAACAGCAGCACATGCCCACTGGCCTGGCTGGGATCAAAAAGGCGGTAGTCGGGCAAAGAACCCAGCAGGGGACGCACGGCCTCCGTCATCTCCCACACCGACTTGTGCAGCATGACGGGATGCCCAGCCTCTGCCAGTGCGCAGAGGATCTCCTGCGCCTTGCCCAGCGAGTAACCGAGAAGCACCGGGATGCCGCCATCGTCCAGCGTTTCACGGACAAACTTCAGCATCTGCGTCACCACCTCTGAAGGCGGTGGAAAACGAAACTGCGGCAGCCCAAAGGTGGTCTCCATGATCAGCGTGTCCGCAGCCAGTAGTTCGCATTGCTCGGAGCTTAGTCCCTGGCGTAGTTTGTAGTCTCCCGTGTAAAGCAGCGTCGCGCCATCGCTCAGCCGGGTCAGGTGCAGCATGGCGGAACCCAGGATGTGTCCAGCCGGCAGCAGACGCAGCTGCCAGTCCTCCCATTCCCGCACGGCGCGCATGGGCAGCGCCTCAAACACGCCGTCTTTTTTCAGACCATAGCGCTCCCGCATCAGGTGCAGGGTCAGCTCTGAACAAAAGGTCAGCTCATGCCGTGCGACATGATCCGCATGAGCATGGGAAATGAAAGCGCGATTCACACTCGAGTGAGGGTCCAACCACAGATCCGCCTCAGGCAGATAAATCCCATGGCGATGAGTGACAGTGAGCAAGGGGGGCGGCATGACGGGCAGGAGATACGTCTCGAGCCATGCGCACAAGAACTGTGAAAGCTGCAGCTGGACCTTTTGGGAGTGAGTTTCGCTAGCTTGGTCGAGACTCGGGCTTGATTGCCGGAAGAGCTGCCGGTAGTGGTAGTCAGCTTGCTGAATTGCTCTTGTAGCTCAACGGTTAGAGCAGGGGACTCATAATCCCTTGGTTCTCGGTTCGAATCCGGGCAGGAGCACTCGCAAGCAGGCAGGGGCGTCCCTCTTCCCTGATCTATCCTCATCCTGCACCGCCCCATGCGCATCGCCATCTTCGGAGGTAGCTTCAATCCCCCTGGACGTCATCATCAAGCCGTGGTGAGGGCTCTGGCTGCCGAGTTTGATCAAGTGCGTGTGATTCCCTGTGGTCCTCGTCCAGATAAAGCGGTGACGGGCAGCATTCCGCCTGTCTATCGGGCCGCTCTGGCCGATCTGGCTTTTGGCGGTCTGGATCGTGTGATTGTAGATCTTTCGGATCTGGAGCAGGACAGCTTCACTCGCAGCTGGTTGCTGCAGGAGCGTTACGCTGCTCTGGGGGAGCTCTGGCATGTCGTTGGCAGCGACCTCATTGCCGGTGGTGGGCGCGGGCAGTCTCCGATTCAGACCTCATGGGAGCGCGGTGCTTGGCTTTGGGAAAATGCCTGCTTTGCGGTTCTTAGTCGGCCTGGGCATCGCGTTGATCCACAGGATTTACCCCCACGTGCACGCCTGATTCCCCTGGATGTGCCTGGATCGAGCACGGAGATTCGTGCGCGGCTGGGACGTGGTGAGCCTGTGGATGAGTTGATCGCCCCGCGCGTGAGGGCCTACATTGAGCGATACGGGCTCTATCGTGCTCCGGTGCCTGGGACTTGGGCGCGGATGAGCCTGCGGGATGAGCCTTTTTTGCTAGTGGCTGATCGAGACAATCCTCGCGTCGCCTCTTGGCTGGAGAAAACGGGTCCTGGGGTCAGGCAAGGAGAGGCAGGTTTTGTTTCTGTTCTCGGCGGTGATGGTGCGATGCTGCGCTGCATCCGAGAGCATTGGCGGGAACGGTTGCCCTTTTTTGGTATCAATGCAGGTCACCTGGGCTTCTTGATGAACGCACCGGGGCAGGTGTTTGGAGCACATTATCCTCCGGACGACGTCATTTTGAGACAGCTACCCATGTTGTTTTTGGAGTTTGAAGGCCAGGACGGTCGCATTCGCAGCGCCTATGGCTTCAACGATGCCTGGCTGGAGCGCAGTACGAGCCAGAGCGCTTGGTTGGAAGTGCGTGTGAATGGCGTGCCACGCATCCCGCGCCTCGTCAGTGATGGTGCCCTGGTCGCCACGGCGGCGGGTTCCACGGCCTACGCTCGCAGCATGGGCGCTAGTCCGCTGTTGGCCGACACGCCAGCCTGGCTTCTCGTCGGTTCCAATGTCATGGAACCTGCGCACTGGCGCAGTGCCCTGCTTAGCACCGACAGTACGGTGGAAATTCGGAATCTGAGCCCCCACAATCGACCCGTGGAGGCCTTTGTGGACGGCCATAGCATGGGAGAGGTGGTCGCTCTTCGCGCTCGCATCAGCCGCGCGGCAGCGGTGGAGTTAGCCTTTTGCGCTAGCCATGACATGGCGGACAAGATCGCTGCCATTCAGTTCCAGAGCAAAGTCTAAACGTAGGGGTGAATTCACCATCGAGAGGAGCCGAACTGCGCCTCTCGATTCATCAAAACTCTGCCGCGAGTTGCCTCACTTCGCACGAGGCTGCATGTAGTAGAGGCCATTCGTGATCGCATAGGCATTGGTTAGCGGCATTCGCTTCAGCGCATGATCCGCTCCCCAAGAGTCGGAGAAAAGTGCCTCTCCCGTTTTGGCATTGTAGCCGATGATCAGACGCATGTGCCCGCCATTGGCTTGAGGTACCTCGGGTTCAGGCAGAAGGCCTAGGGATACGCTCCACATCACGGGGATGCCTTGGTCGATCAGAGCGGCCACCGTGCGTTGAAACTTGCCAAAACCAGCGCGATCTCGCTCGGTGCGTGCCGTCCGCAGCACCTCGCCATTCATTTGTTGGATGATCTCATCCACGTAGATCACGCCATTTCTCGGGCTCATGTCCACCTCAGGCTTTTTCGCCTTCTTTGCCTCCTTGTTGTAGTCGGCGACCTTATCCATGAATTTTTTGTATTCCCAGTCCTCGATCACACGCACGCTCACGCCCATCCGAGCTTCTAGTTTATTGAGCGCGGCTAGCATTTTGTCGGGGCTCGTGCCGCCACCTTGATTGGTGTCAGCCACTTGGGCCATCTCGTGTTGGTCCACTGGCAGACCATAATACTTGAAGACGCGCTCCGCAGTCGCTACGGCACAGTAGCCTTTGGGGCCTTGATCGACCATGGGCACGTTGGCGATGACGACATCGCCATTCGCTTCGCGTTTCACATTATTCACCAAGCTGCCGCGTCCCACCGGGTTCCCTGCGGCCGCGCCGGGGGACGGAGTGGTCACCATCCGGCCTCCTGCGCCGACATGGGCTACCCGCAGGCGAATAAACTCCGCTCGGAAGGGCACATCGCGGCTCTTCATTTCGCGCTGGTAGCTGTATTCCAGTAGGTAGGCGCTTGGAGGTTTCATCCAGATCAATCCCTCGGCAGCGACCGCGCTCGCTTTGTCCTTTCCTCGTTCCGTGGGAGTCACGCCGAGTTTTTGACTCACGATCTCGCTCAGGCTGGCGATTTTGGCTTCAAATTGAGCACGTTCGGTGATCAGCGTCTGAGCATCTCCACGATTGTAAATGGAAAAGGTCAGCTTTGCGGGTTGGCCTTCGGGATTGAATTCCACGATCGCTTCACTCAAAGGAATTTTCGCGTCCCACAGATGGAGGCCAGCACCGAAAAAGCGCGCTTGATCCTTTCGCTCCGATAGCCAGCTGAAGCGAAGCGGAGTCCACTTCTCCTCAAATTGGGCAGTGGACATCTGCCAGGTACTTTCACTGGCTAGCAAATCATCCAGAGGGCGCGTAAGCGATGGGGTGTTTTGGGCAAAAAGCGAGCCAATGATCAGGTTTACGCCGAAGAAAGCCTTGAGGGAGGTTAAGAACTTCATGGATGGGGGGGTGGGGCCCCACAGATTACTTCGCATCCTTACCTTGCTGCAAGAAAACAAACACGCCCATTTTGTTCCCGATGACGATATCGATTTTACCGTCCTGATTCACATCTCCGGGGGTCACCTGGGTGCCCACACCGCTGGCATTGTCGATCAGATGGGGGATGAATTCGGCTCCGCCTCGTCCATCGCGTTTGATTTCGAACCAATACAGCACCGGAGCTGCCATGGGCTCGTCATCCTTGAGCGGCCCGTGCGCCCAGCGGCGCTTGCCCGTCACCAAGTCCATGACGCCATCGCCATTCATGTCGGCGAGTTGCATGGCATGCAGTTGGCTGAATTTCACTCCCACTGCGCTCTCCTCGACCTTGGCACCCATGAGGTCATGTCGGACAAAGCTGCCGTCTTTCCTTTGTTCGAACCAGCCCAGACCGTAGCCATGAGCGTCGTAGCCGCTGATGACGTCGTTGATGCCATCGCCATTGACATCATAGACCAGCAGGAAACTGCCGCCCCGCATGCCTTCTTTGGTGAAAAGGTTGGGGTGAAATGTCCAATCGCTGTCTTGGCTATTGTCCGCAGGCTGCTCGCGCCAACCTTCTTTGTCCAAGATGTCAGGGCGGCCATCTCCATTCACATCGCCAAAGCCGTAGCCGTGTGTGTAGCGGAAGTACTTTTTGTCATTTTCTTCACTCACGGGAGTGATCGGGCGGAAGCGAGCTTTGCCGAAGGGATTTTTCCAGTCGATCTCTGCAAAGCCCAAGCGCCCTCCTTTGGGTGGCTGTGCCCCCGTGCTCGTGTGGCAGATCAATTCCGGCTTGCCATCGCCATTCATGTCTCCCAGTGCGGGCGATTCATTGTCAGTGATGTCAAAGATGGTGTGCCGAGGCCAGTCACCCGCTTTGCCCTTTGGATTTTCATAGACCCAGGTCTCCTTGCCCGGCCAGGAGAATGCTAGAATGTCATGCCAGCCGTCGCCATTGAAGTCGTAGGTGTAGGTCAGGAAGAAGTCGCTGTACGTTTTCGCAGCGTCATAAGGTTCTTTTTCGAACTTCGGGGCAAAGCTGACGCGCTCCGTGAAGGTTGGCCCTTTCCAGATGAACCGTCCGGCACACACGTCGTTGTGGCCATCGTGGTCGAAATCCGCGAAGTGCGCGCCCTCCGAGACAAATTCATTCGTCAGGGTGATCTTTTGAAAGGTGAGCTCGGCACCGGAGAGAATCGACACGGAGGCAAGCAGGGCGGGGAAAAGAACTCTGATCATAGAGAAAGAAGGCAAGTGTAGGGAACAGCCCTGACGCGACTGTTCTTGCAAGAGCTGCTAGGCGATTCTTGGCGCTAGCAGAAAGCCAATCACGCTTCTTTGTGCGTTTGCTCAATGTACGCCAAGAGGCTGGGTAGGCATTGGTCCAGGTGCTGCATCATCTCGCGGTAGTCTTCCAGATCACCTCCGAAGGGGTCCGCAATGTCACGCCCGCGCAGCCGATCCTCAGCAGTGAATTCAGTGAGCAGGTAAGCCTTTTCCTCAGCTTCGGGGAATTCGTCAAGCAGCGCCATCAAGTGGCTTCTTCCCATAGCAAAGATGTGCGTCGCAGATTCCACCAGATCAATGGTGACTGCTCGGCTGCGATGCTGGCTCAGATCAAGCCCACGCTCGCGTGCCAGAGTCACGCTGTTTCGACTGGCCGGTTGCCCAGAAAAAGCACCTGTGCCCGCACTCGCGAGGATGAAGTCCTGTCGTCCACGGACGAGATCACGAAAAATCACCTCCGCCAGCGGGCTGCGGCAGGTGTTTCCGGTGCAGACAAAAAGGACGTTTTTCAAAGCGCTAAAGAGTGCCCCGGCAGCAGCCTTTGTCAAAAGCGCAATGCCTGCCCTAGACATGAGGTTCCCCGAGGTTTTGTGGGAAGAGCAATGCCTTGCTGCAAAAAAGGAAACTTTCTGGAGTCCATTCTGATTTTAATCCGAGGGGTCTGGAATGCTTTCCTCAGAATTCAGGCGTGACTTACGCATCGTCTTTAGGTATGGACGTGAATGCGCTCAACCGTACTCTTTTGCACCTTAATCATCTGCAGCCTGTCAACTCAGTTGCTACTAGCAAACACCGATCACCTGGCAGCACTGCGCTTACAATCCCTTCATGCCCCCGATGACGGCGCGGACCGAGGAGACCTATTCGGCAGCGCCGTGGCGATTGACGGAGGCTGGGCTGTCGTGGGAGCTCCGGGTGACGATAGCGCCCGTTTTGTTGATGAAGGAAGTGCCTATGTTCTTCGCAGGGAGAGCGGCACCTGGAAGGTCCACCAGAAGCTTTATGTCCATGGAAACTCGGAAGCGTATCTTTCCAGAACACCCATCCATTTTGGTCAGGCGGTAGCGATCTCCAGAAACTGGATCGCCGTCGGTGCGCCGAACTACAGGAACCCAGATGACAGCGTGGGTCGAGTCCGTCTTTATCGGCTCACGGGAACGACCTGGACTCTTTCCCAGACACTCTCGCCATCGTTGACGACATCTTCTCGCCGTTTTGGATCTAGCCTTGCACTTTCGGGGCTGATGCTCGCTGTCGGCACACCGACCGAGCCTGGGAGTTCTCTCGCAGGCCAGGTGTTCACCTACCGATGGGACACTTCAGTTTGGGCTTCTCATTTGCAGATGACGGGACCATCCGTGGCAAACACCGAGTTTGGTAGGTCGCTCGCGCTCAGCGACACGAGTATCTATGTCGGGTTACCCGGTTATGCGGCACCAGGAACACCAAACAGCAGGGGAGAAGTGCATGTCTTTAGCCGTGCCAGCCCAGGTCCCCAGGCGAATCTTGGTCAAAGACTGCTGAATCCCGCTCCCACTGAGATTGACCGTTTCGGGGCGACGATGGCGGTGAGCGGCGAGCAGCTGCTGATCGGTGTGCGTAGTTTGTCAGCCACCAAGCAGGTCATGGCTTGTCTTTATCGGTTCAATACTCTTCAAACAACAATCCTGGCCCCTGAAAACTTCCCCCCAATCATTGCGGATTGCCCGGTGGCACTGGGAAGAAACTTTGGTCTTGTCGGTTGCCAGCGCGTGGTGGGAAACAGCAGCGAGTTTGTCTTGCAGTCTTTCAATCTCAGCCTGCCGATTTCATCTGAGTTGGTGGCTCATGCGGCATCCCTGAATTTTCGGCCGCTGCCCATCGGCACTGCATCGGATTTCCGCCAGCTCTTCGCGACTTCGGAGTCGCTGAGTTTGGTTGGCACTCCAGGGTTCTTTGCCAACGGTTTGGAGACTGGCGGAGTGTTGCCCATGTTTGAAATGAGCCAAGCAGGAACTTCCATCTTTCCCGCTCGCACGCATCTCCAGTTGAATGATGGCTTTGGTGAAAGGCTAGAGGCTGATGGTGATACTGTCTTGGCTTCCGCGATGAAGGCTGGGACAGTCTATGCTTATACCCGCAAGGACGGCATCTGGGAACACAGCCATAGTCTCGATAATCCAGTCAGGGGTCACTACGGAGAGCGCGTCTATGGGGAAGTGATGAGTGTCAAAGGGCGCTGGATGGCGATCAGCAGCCCGCAACCAGGAGGTCACAAGATTTTGGTCTATGGCTTTCGCGAGGGAAAGTGGAGTCAGACTCCATCGATCATCAGTCTTCTCGATGGAGCACCGCTGCCGGAGGTCATGGGCCTCGACATCTCGGGAGACAGCTTGGTCGTGGTCACTCGCGTCGAAGGGCAGGGGTGGCTGGCAGGGCGCTTTCGTCTTGCGGACACTGGCCCTGTCTATGTGAGCAAAGCGAGCGCTGAAAAACCTGAGCACACGGCCCCCGAAATCAGCCTGTCAGGGGATCGCGCCGCGCTGAGATTGTTTGCGGCGAGCAGCAGCATCAATCCTGTGATTTACGACACGAGCCAAAACCCATGGAAGAAGCTCGCCACGCTGCCTCTGCGAACGGGTTTTGACCCCAGGCTCTCGCGCTACTCGCGTGGACTCATGTGGGCAGGAAAGGGTCTCCTATTGAGTGGCCCTGGCATGAATCCTTTCGCCTTCATGCCCTCGGGTGCTGCTTGGACTCGCAGCCAGCCTTTTGGGGAAGGCTTTAGCCCCTTTTCCTTGGATGCAGAAGACGATCTCGCTCTGCTCACTTCCCGCAACAATTTAAGCCTATTCAGCCAACGAAGCGGCAAGTGGCTCTTTGCCGAGAGTCTCCGCCCTGAAGATTCCCCTAGCGGTGATTATTTGGCGATCGGCCTCACTCAAGACAGCGTGGTTTATGCCAAGACTCGCAGTGCCAATGCATCTTACCCCACGATCTTTTTTTACCTGAATTCCGCGATGGAAGTCTATGATGGCCCCTCGACCTCCGGGCGGTTGATCGGTCGCGGCTTCACGCTGAATCTCGGTGACGTGGCCTTGGGAGCTGCGACACCCCTACCTCTGACCCTGAAGAACACGGGGAATACCACTTGGAGCTTTGCCGGGCTGGAGGCTGCGCCTCAGATCGTGACTTTGCCGACGTCCTACGTTGGCCAACCCGTGGCTCCGGGTGGAAACTTCACGCTGCCTGCTCGCCTCGTTCCCGCCGCAGCAGGCCAGCAGACCGTGACGCTGAAATTCCGAGCCACCGGGAGCAGCATGCCAATGGCGACGGTGACTCTCAGCTTCAACGCACAGCCCAGTCTGCCGCTCCCCTCGGACAGTTCGGCTGGTCTCTCGCAATGGGTGAAGCTGGGCGATCCTTTGACTCTGGGTCTCTCTTCCACCACCAGCCGCAGCTTGGTCTGTCGCTGGTTCAAAGAAGACCGACTTCTTCCCGAGGACACGACGAGCGTTCTTTTTCGCCCCAAAGCCACCATCGCCGATGCAGGCACCTATTCGGTGGAGGTCACCGCTCCGGATGGAGCCAAACAGCTCATCAAAAACATCCTCGTTGGCGTTTACCCATCCCAGGGGCAGCCACTCCGGGTGGATTTGGGCGGAACACTCACTGCCCAGGCCAGAGTCTGGGGGCCTGGGGTGCGCTACACCTGGAATACCGGCCCTGATGACGCCAGCATCCGTGGATCTAAGACTGCTTCGCTCCAGATTCGGAACTTTCATCCTTTGCGAGTTTCAGACGGCACCCTGTATGCCCGCGCCTCTTTAGGAGATGCCACCGCCATCGTCGGAACCTGGCCTCTTCAGATTCTTCCTTTCGTGGAGCTTTTCCCGTCTGGCCCTTCTGAACTGACTCTTGAAGAAGACACGCTGCTAGCAGGAGTCACCAACACCAGCATAGGAGAACCTCAAAACCTCCGCTTCATTGCCACAGGACTACCTCCTGGAATCATTCTCGATCCCACCAGCGGCATGCTTTCCGGCAGGGCGACTCGCGCAGGAATCTACAACATCACCTACCGGGCCAGCTTTACCGGCGGCGCTGCAAAGCCTGTGACTGATCAGATCATCGTTTACGACCCTACCGCACGCCGAGTGCGCCCTGGCACTCTGTTTGGCGTGATCTCGACGGGCAATCCTGGGGCTGCAGAGGTCTCCCCCTATCTTGAGCAGCTCGGGCCAAGCCTGATGCAGGTTGAGATCGCCTTGGGCGGTAGAGCCACCGCGCATTGGCAGTTGGGAGGCCGACGCTTGTCGGCGGTCGGCCAGTTCGATCAGACGGGTTCGAACCATGTCTGTCAGTTCATTTTCCCGGCCTCCACTCTGGGTCTTGGTCCACTGAACTGCCTGATCACCATTCTCACGCAGACCCAGCAGATCACTTTTGGGGTGCGTGCCGAGCAGCCTGACGGGAGACTCTTTTCATGGCAAGGGTTCCTGCACTACCGGGCAATTCCTGTGACAAATAACATTCGGAATTACGCAGGTCGGAGAACCACCTTTTTTAGTTCGGTAGGCGATGAAGTGTCTCAACCGCTCGGTTCCGGTTATGGCACGATGAGCATCACGGAAGCGCTCAATGTCAACGTCGTCGGCACCCTGCCCGATGGCTCAGGCGTCACTTTTGCCAGCATGGTCTTGGAAAATGGAGCGGGCATTCCTTTTTGCGCCAACCTCGCCCCAGGGGCCTCCTTCGTCGGCACTTACGGTGTAGATCCCATGCAGGGAAAGGCCTTCTGGCGGCGTCCACCTTCTCCGGGAAGTCGGTTCTATCCCGCAGGCTTCCAAGACGCCGAATACAATCTCTCTGCCGTTGCCTATCAGCCACCCGCCCCAGGCACGCTTCTTTTTCCTCAAATGGATCCGACGGATGGGCGCACCACACTTTCACTCAGGAGCAGTGCTCTCACGAGTGAACTCGAGCTTCCAGCCACCCTCACCACGGCCCACAAGGTTGTTTTTGACGCTCCTGATTTCAACCAGGCAAAGATCGACTTCTTTGCACCGACCGGCTTCTTCACTGGCTCTGCCGTCGTCGATGACCTCCTGCCCGGTAGCACGACGCGCCGCGTGAAACGCACTCTGAACTTTCGCGGCATGCTCACTCCAGAGCGAGGGGAGGGGTTCTTCCTCCTGCCCATGCTGCCGGATGCCACCGCTGAGCCACCCACCACCTCGGCGAACTCGCCCATCCTATCGGGCTCGCTCCTCTTTCAGCCGACGACGACGAAGTGAGCCAAGTTGATCTTGGCAAACAGGCGGTTGATTCCGATTCTGCCTGCCTGAGACGCGAGGTTCTTTGCCAGGATTCGCTTCGCCAAGGCGTTGGTTTCCGACCTTTCTGCCTCCATGCGCCTCGTCCTCAACCTCCTCCTCATCCCGTCGCTGCTCTCGGCCGCGCCGAAGCCTCTTTTCCGCTCGCCGGTCATCGACATCAAAACGCCGAACCACAGCGTGGACATCGATGTCTCGCTCGAAGGCGCGAAGGAGCTCTTCCTCGTCGTCACCGATGGTGGCAATGGCTTCGCGGCCGATTGGGCGGACTGGGCGGAGCCTCGGCTCGTGCTTGCCGATGGCAGTGAAAGGAAACTCACCGAGATCGAGTGGAAATCTGCGCAGTCCGGCTGGGGCAATGTGCGTGTGAATTCGAACTGCGAAGGTCGGACCCTGCGCAGCGCCGGAAAGGTCATCGAATACGGCCTCGGCACGCACGCGAACAGCGTCATCGCTTTCAACCTGCCTGCGGGCACGAAACGCTTCAAAGCACGCGGCGCTCTCGATGAAGGCGGCACGAGGCAGGGCAGCACCAGCGTCACCTTCGCCGTTTACACCGAGAATCCCGGCCCCATCACCGCCAGCGACAACAACACGGCCGCGCACGAGCCCGAAGCCGCCACCGAGCAGCTTGAGGCGCATCCCGAGTGCCTCGTGCAGCTCTTTGCCAGCGAGCCGATGATGCTTTCGCCCTCCAGCATCGACATCGACCATCGCGGCCGCGTTTGGGTGTGCGAGGTCATCAATTACCGCAAGCACAACGGCGAACGCGCCGAGGGCGACCGCATCCTCATCCTCGAAGACACCGATGGCGACGCGAAGGCCGACAAATCCACCGTCTTCCATCAGGGCCGCGATGTGGACAGCGCCCACGGCATCTGCGTGCTCGGCAACAAAGCGCTCATCTCCTGCGGCGACGACGTTTTCTGGCTCATCGACGACAACGGCGACGACAAAGCCGACCGCAAAGAGCTCATGTTCACGAAGATCGGCGGCGCGCACCACGACCACGGCATCCACGCCTTCCACTTCGGCCCCGATGGCCGCCTCTACTTCAACTTTGGCAACGCCGGCAAGCAGCTCTGCGACAAAAACGGCAACCTCATCACCGACATCCACGGCGTGAAGTGCACCAATCAAAACAACCGCCCCTACCAGCAGGGCATGGTCTTCCGCTGCGAGCTCGATGGCAGAAACGTCGAGGTGCTCGCCTGGAACTTCCGCAACAACTGGGAAGTCGCCGTCGATAGCTTCGGCACGATGTGGCAGAGCGACAACGACGACGACGGTAACAAAGGCGTGCGCATCAACTACGTCATGGAGTTCGGCAACTACGGCTACGCCGACGAAATGACCGGCGCAGGCTGGCAGACGCCGCGCATCGGCTGGGAAAGCGAGATCCCGCAGCGTCACTGGCATCAAAACGACCCCGGTGTCGTCCCGAACATGCTCATGACCGGCGCAGGCAGCCCCACCGGCATGCAGGTGTATGAAGGCGATCTTTTGCCCAGCATCTTCCACGGTCAGCCCCTCCACTGCGACGCCGGCCCGAATGTCGTCCGCGGCTACATCACTCAGCCCGACGGCGCTGGCTACAAAGCCGAGATCGTCAACCTCCTCGAAGGCAGCAAGAACCGCTGGTTTCGCCCCAGCGACGTCGCCGTCGCCCCCGATGGCTCTTTAATTGTCGCCGACTGGTATGACCCCGGCGTCGGCGGGCATGGCATGGGTGATGTGACGCGTGGAAGGTTGTTCCGCGTGACGACGAAGGCGGCGGTGAAGTATGAGGTTCCAAGTTTCAAGTTGGACACCGTCGAAGGCGCTGTGGCAGCGTTGAAGTCACCGAATGAAGAAGCGCGGTATCTCGCGTGGAAAAAACTCGAAGAAATCGGCTCCGAAGCCGAGCCCGAGCTGCACAAGCTCTTCCACGACACCAAATCCGTCCCCCAGCATCGCGCCCGTGCCTTGTGGCTGCTCGCCGCTCACGAATGGGAGCGCATCAACCCCGGTGCCGACAAACCCAACCCGCACGACCTCACGCTGTCCGAGTGCCTCACCAAAGCCCTCACCGATACCGATCCCAACATCCGCATCACCGCCATTCGCGTCGCCCGTCGGCTCGTGCAGCAAGCGCATCCAGAGATGCTGCGTGAGGTGATCGGCAAGGTCGCTACCGACAAATCACCCGCCGTGCGCCGTGAAGCAGCGATTGCATTGAGGTTTGATGAATCGGCTGAAGCTGCCCGACTCCTCGGCGAAGCATCTGCAAGCAATGAATCGCAAGACCGCTTCTTCATTGAAGCAGTCGGTATCGGAGCCGAAAACAAATGGGAAGCTCTCTACAAGGCACTTAGCGACCTAGACCAGTTGGACGAAACCGATCTAGCTTGGAGAAAAGGGTCTGCGCTTGGAAATATGGGTGAGTTAGTCGTTCGGGGACGTGCGAGCACTTCAGCAAAGCGCCTTGAAGAGGCGATCGTTTATCATGGTTCAAAGGCTTACAGTCCAAGCCCAGTCATCTCTCGCAAACTCCGCTCCCTCCAACTCCTCTCCTACAAACACCCCGCCGAAGTCTCCGCCGCTGCGCTGACCATCTTCCTCAAAGCCGATGTCGAAACGGCCCTCGCGGCCACCGCGCTGCTCGACCGCAACGCCATCACCTCGAACCCCGAGGCCAAAACTCGTCTCGACTCGTTGTTGAAGCCGGTGGTCGGCAAACCGGAGTTTGTGGCGTTGGTCGAAAAGCTGAACCTGACGGGCTTTGAGAAGGAACTGCTCGAATTCATCAGCGCGAACCCGAACGCGCCGGAGTCGGTGAACGCGGCGCGGCTCATCGCGGCGAACCGGGATGGTGCGTTGCGCTTTTTGAAGGACGCGGACGCGAAATCGGCCAAGGCGCTCATCGCGGCGCTCGGTCGCGTGAGTGATCGCGCGGCGGTGGCGGTCATGAACCAGCATTTCTGGCCGGAAAAGCGCGAGGACGTGCGCCGCGTGCTCATCGACGCCCTCGCGCTCAGCGGCGAAGGCGGTCGCGCCATCCTGAAATGGCAGTCGGAAGGCAAATTGCCGCCCCAATTCAAAGATCAGGCCGCGCTCGCGCTCAGTCGCAGCACCGATGCCGGACTGCGCGATCAAGCCGCCCGCGAGCTGCCGCTGCCTGCGGCGCAAGGTTTGGCCAATTTCCCCAAACTGCCCGAACTCATGAAGCTGAAGGGCGATGTCGCCAAAGGTCAGGCCATGTTCATGCAGGCCGGTTGCGTGGCCTGCCACCGCGTCAAAGGCCAGTTCATCGACTTCGGCCCCGATCTCACGCAAATCGGCGCGAAGCTCAGCCAAGACGGCCTCTTCGCCGCCATCCTCTACCCCAGCGCCGCCATCGAGCACAGCTTCGTCGGCCATAACGTGACGACGAAAGAAGGTCAAGCCGTCATGGGCTATGTGGTGAGTGAAACGGACGCCGAACTCATGCTCCGCATGGCTGGTGGAGCGTCCACGACGGTCAAGAAGTCCAGCATCGTCAAGAAAGAGAAGTTGAAGGACTCGCTGATGCCGCCCGGCCTCGCGGGCGCGATTGGTCCGCAAGGTTTGGCCGATCTCGTCGCGTGGTTGCAGACGCTGAAGTGACTTTTTGAGGCGTTGTCTTTTAGCTTGGGTCCCGTTGCATTTTTCAGTTTCCACCCAGCCGCCTCCGCCTAAGTATTCTGCCCGTTTCCATCATGTTCAAAACCCGCCTCACTGCCGTTCTAGCCACTCTTTCCCTGCCAGCCCTGGCTGCGGAGAAGGTTGACTTTACCACCCAGGTCAAACCCATCCTCGAAGCTGCCTGCACCCACTGTCACGGACTTGATAAGGATAAAGGGGACTTCCGCCTACACACCAAAGAAGATGCCATGAAGGGCAATGAGAATGGCTCTGGCTTGGTCGCTGGTGACTTAAAGAAGAGTGCCATTTACACGACACTCATCTTGCCAGCGGAGGATGACATGGTCATGCCCCCCGCGAAAGAAGGCTTGCTCGACAAGACCCAGATTGAGGTCATCAAGAACTGGATCGAGCAAGGTGCTGACTGGCCGGCGGGCGTCACTTTGGGCGTGCAGCCGCGCATTGATTTTGTGAAGCACATTCAGCCCATCCTGGAGCAGAATTGCGTGAGCTGTCACAACCCCGAGAAAGACAAGGGTGAGTGGATTTTGACCACAAAAAAGCAAGCTTTCGAGACCGGTGAGAACGCGCCGAACATCGTGCCATTCAATCTGGAAAAGAGCGCCATTTATCACCTGACGACACTGGCTGAGGACGACGACGATCTCATGCCACCGAAGAAGAGTGGAGGCCCATTGAAGAAAGAAGAGATCGCTATGCTGCAGGGTTGGATCGAGCAGGGTGCTGTCTGGCCTGACGACGTGAAGTTGGTGGCCAAGGAAAAAGCGGCCGTGGCTACGAACAACCCCGACAACCTGGAGTTGGTGAAAAAAATCCACGCGTTCATCGTCCAGACCTCCAAGGAGAAGGCGGAGGCGGACATGAAAAGCTACGACACCAAGGTGCCTAAAACCGGCGCGCCTTACTCGATGGTCGCCATCAAGAGTGGTGAGTTCATGATCGGCAGCCCTGCTAGCGAAGCGGTTCGTTCGGATGACGAAGGCCCACAGGTGAAGGTGAAGATCAAGCCCTTCTGGATCGGCAAATACGAAGTCACTTGGGACGAATACGAGCCCTATCAACTGACTAGTGAAGGCCGCAATAAGGATGGTAGCCGCAAGGTCTGGGCACCGACCGACAAGCCCGAGGAACTCATTTCTCAGCCAACACCGCCCTATCAGCCGATGGACTTTGGCATGGGAAGAAACGGATTTCCTGCGATCTGCATGACGCAACACGCCGCGAACAAATACTGCCAGTGGCTGAGCGCGCAGACCGGTCACTTCTACCGCCTTCCGACGGAGGCTGAGTGGGAATATGCTGCCCGAGCTGGCACCACTACCGCTTACTTTTTCGGTGACGATGCTTCGCAGCTGAAGGACTATGCCTGGTTCTTCGAAAATGCGCCTAACTTCCAGTACAGCCAAGTGGGCAAGAAGAAGCCGAATCCCTGGGGCCTGCACGACATCTATGGCAATGTCTGCGAATGGTGCTTGGACCAATACTTGCCCGACGGATTCAAGACCATCGCCAGCCTAGGCGGTGACAAGTGGATCCCCTCCAAGACGCCCTACCCGCACGTGGCACGCGGTGGTCATTACGATGACGATCCGGAAATGCTGCGCAGCTCCGCCCGCCGCTCCTCGGAGCCAGGATGGAAACAGCAGGACCCGCAGCTGCCGAAGTCCATTTGGTATCTGACCGATGCAACGTGGCTTGGCTTCCGCATCGTTCGCCCACTGGAGATTCCGACGGTTGAGGAAATGTTCGCCGCTTGGAACAACGGTGTGGCCCGCGAATAAGCGAGCCTAGCTTACGCAATCCTTCACGAAGTCCCGGATGATCAGCATGGTCGTCCGGGATTTTTTTGGCTCATGCGATTTCCATCAGGGGAGATTTATTGACGGCCAAGAAGACTTGATGGGCTATGCCGAAAGGGGGGTATCCGGAAAGTGGGCCGATCTAGTTCTGCTTGAGGTAATCGGGAATCTCAAGCTCTCCGCTTTTCACCGGGGCGGTATCCCCGCGCCAGACAAAGCCCACTTTTTCAAAGCTAGCGCGGTTCGCCTTCAGGTAGTCGAGCAAGCGATAGCCCAGCGCGCGGTGAGGAGAATCTTTCCTGACTGCGAACGGCTGGATGGCCTTGGCCTTGTCCGCTGGCAGTGAGATGGCGTCGAAATGCTCGGGTTGGCTTTGCAAATTCGTCCGATACACCACGGCGGCGTCCAGCGAGCCGGTGCGCAGTTGGTTCACCAAAAAATCCCCGGTCGGCACCTGGCTGGAGGCATTTTTCATCACGCTATCCAGCAGGTTCATGCTGCGCAGGATGCCCGCGCTCATGAAGCCCAGGGTGGACTGCTCCGCATTGCACAAACCCACGCGCAGGCCGGGTCGGGCTAGGTCAGCCAAGGTCTGGATGCTCTTCGGATTGCCCTTGGGGACGGCGATCACAATCTCGGCTTCGGTCAAGAGCACAGCCTCTGGGAAGTGCTGCGCCACGGGTGGAACAAAGCAGACATCGCAGGCATAATAGACATCGGGGAACTTTGGGTTCGTGCTGTCCTTCATGGTCTTCATGGCCGCGCAGAGGATGCCGCAGCCATTGAACACGGTGGTCACGTCGATGCCCTCCCGGGTGGCAAAGGCCTGCACCAGCTCCTGAATGGCAGGCCGGTTCACGCCGCCGCTGTAGAGGATCAGTTCCGGCTTCTCAGCCCAGGCATCACCTGCTACCGTCTGAAAGCCCTGCTGGCGAAAAATCGCCCCGCCTTTTTCCGGTGCGCTCAGGTAGCGCGCGAATTTCAGCGCCTCGGCAGAGGAGCGCGCGCTGCTCAGCACGCAGGCGCTGGCTTCCTCCGCATGGGTCGAGAGCTCCGGCACCTGCAGCACCTCTAGCCCGAACTGCGGAGCGGTGCTGTCCCAGATCAGGGCCGCATCGCAGGCTCCCAGCTTCACATCCGCCGCGATCTCGGTTACGGTCGGTTTCATCACCGCCGCTTGCCGGGCCAGCGACTCCCAGCGTGCGCCCAGCAGTCGCTTGGCCACTTTGCCGATGCTGGCCGCCTCTGGATTTGGCAGAGCCAGCTTCACGTCTGCCCTTGCCACGTCGGCCAGGGAGCGAATGCCCTTCGGATTGCCTGCTGCCACCGCGATCACCGGATGCTGCACCGCCACGGGCAGCACCTCACGAATGACCTCCAGCTTGCGCGCATCGGCCAGCGATCCCGCATCCGCAGCCAGGAACACATCCCCGACCTTCGCGATGCGCAGTTGGCTCAGCAGCGTGCCCGTGCCGCCGAACTGCAGCTCCACACGCGTGCCCGTGTCTTTTTCAAAAGCCAACGCGATGGCCTCGACCGGCTTTTTCAGACCTGCAGCGCAGAACACCTGGAGTACGGACCTTTGCCCCTGGAGAGCGGGTTTCCAGGCATAAAAACCAAGCCCCGCCGCAGCCGCGAGGAAGAGAAAAGCAAGAAAAGGGCGCATGGGGGAATCAGGTTTTGTTTTTCCGCAGCATCAGCATGACGCTCACCAACAAAAGTCCAGCAGAAGCAAGTAGGATCAAGGACTGCGGCACGCCGGTCGGGTCCTCGGTGCCTGGGTTCGACGTTACCGCCGCGCCGGCGGGTGTCGTGCGCACCACCTCCACTGAATCTACTTCGGCGGGCGGGGCAGGGGATGGTGGCGTTGCCTGCTTGGCCTGGGCTTCCTTCAGCACTTTTTCCCAGTTCACATTCAGCAGTAAATCCCAGCCTGGGTTTTGGTTTTTCACTCGGCAAGAGCAGCGCCCCACGAGGTACAGGCAGGCATCCTCCAGCGCCGGGTCATCCAGCTTCGCCAGCGGCCATGAGCCCAGCACACGCCCCCGCCCAAACACCGCTACGGCAAAGCCACTCGTCACCTCTGTCTCTGGCCCGGCTAACATGCGGATCAGTACCTGTTCGGCGGGGTCGCTCGCCTTCAGCCTCAGCGTGCCAAACTCCAGCTTCAGGCGCGGTCCAGGCCCTAGCTGACTGTCGGGGTCGTTCGGGTCCTGGATCGGCAGCGCGGCCACCTGCTGGAGAAATTTCAGCCGCTGCTCGATGCGCTCCATCTGCGCCTGATCCTCCGGAGTCCCCGAGTCCACCAGCACCCAGACCACGCTCTGGCCGGACAAAAGACGATCCAGCAGCAGCGTCCGTGCCGGTGAACCCAGCACTTGGCTCAGAGACGCAGAATCCAAATTTCCTGACCACACCACCTGCTCTCCCGTTTTTGAATCGCGCAGCTCCGCCTGCTGTGGCGATGCCTCCGTCACGGTCTTCAGGTCCAGATTCGCCTGGCCATTCGCGCGCAACGGACGCAGCAACTCCCGCACTTCTGGTTTTTGCGCCATCGCCTCAGGCACCCGCAGCGTCAGCCGATCCGGTTCCCAGCGATCCAATGCGTAGCGAAAGACCGGAATCGTGCACGCGCAGGTCTGCGCATGAGCGAGTGTGGACAAAAAGCAGAGAAACCAAGCGCGAAACATCCGCCACAGAACGCCCGCCAACCGCTGAGCTATCCTGCAAAGCCAACAATCGCCGCCAAGGCCGATGAGAAAATCATTTCAAACTCATATCCCTGTTTGACAAAGGAAAGGCTTCGTCTAGCTATCTCTCCCGCTCGCCACACGGCAGCAACGCACCCGTAGCTCAACGGATTAGAGCATCTGACTACGGATCAGAAGGTTTCAGGTTCGAATCCTGACGGGTGCGCCACTCATTCAGCAAGAAGTTTGAGTCGCTGACCTTCACAGGTTTTTCTCCTGCCTGCTTTACTTTATGCGGTGGTTGCTCGCGGCCCTTCCAGGGATGCGCTGCGGGAAGGCTTTGGAATGCGCGGCAGTCCGGTCGTGGCACCCTCAACTAGCCCTGTTTGTCTCCGGCCCCGTGAGTCGTCTCCAGCAGCTCAATGGGGAAGTCCTGCGGCAAGTGGGGATGCTCCGATGCCCCGATGGCAGATTCTGCTCGCTTGTTTGTTGAGCGCCAAAGGCGCGAACCATCCCAGCCTGGGCCAACGGCCCAGGAATCGAGGCCAACCACGAACATCCCCAGGCCGAGGGCTGAAAGCCCGAGTTATGCACGCCACCCTTCTTTTCCCCACGCCCGGATCGCGAACCCGACGCGGTGCGTGCATGGAACGGGCTTTCAGCCCTTCCCCGGATCTCGGGGTCTTTCCCGGTTCCCTGGGCCGCTGGCCCAGGCTGGGATGGTTCGCGCCTTTGGCGCTGGAAGCAGATTGGGAAAGCACCATGGCCGGATGGAATGCCGCCTTGGACGCTGGAAAGAGAGATGAGTCCAAAGCATCAGAGGGCGATGATGAGGCGGCATCTTGAGCGCCAAAGGCGCGCTCCATCCCAGCCTGGGCCAACGGCCCAGGAACATGGCAATACCCGTCCCATGCTCACAGCGCCTCAATCCCACACGTAGGCCTCGTCATAGGTCACGCCGTATTTGTTCAAGAACGCTCGATACTCCTCCTGAAACGTGCGGGTGCGGTGATGTTCCTCTTGGTTGTCGATGTAGGTGGTGACGGCCATGAGGTCGGCCGGAGCGACGGAGAAGCAGCCGTAGCCGCGTTGCCAGGCGAAGTCGCTCAAGGCGACGGATTGGGTCTTCAGCCATTTGGAGGACGAGGTCTTCAAGGTTTCGACTAAGTCCGCGATGGTCAGGGTGCGAGAGAGACGGAGGGCGAGATGCACATGATCGGCCACGCCGCCGACGCGGTAGGCCTCACAGCCGGCGTTCCGCGCCACCTCGGCCAGGTAGGCGTGCAAATGCGGTCGCAGCGGGGCGTCGAAACGCGGGAGACGGTCATTGGTGCTGAACACGAGATGGACGATGACGAGGCTCAGGGACTGCGGCATGGCGGCCGGAGCATGGGGCGGGCTTTCAGCCCTTCATCTGGTTTTTGCGGCATTCCCCTGGGCCGTTGGCCCAGGCTGGGATGGCGCGCGCCTTTGGCGCTGGGGGACGGTGTCGCCTGCCTTGCCGAATGCCCGAGCCGGAGGCTCGAAAGAAATTAGCCTGGGGTGAAGCGAAGCGGAACCCCAGGGATGATGGATGTCGTTCGCCACGAAACGTGGCGACCCGGAGGGTCGCGAGAAGGGGCCGATGGAGCTTTGCGGCGACGAATGGAGATGCGTCCGCTTCTCGCGCCCCTCCAGGGCGCGAGGCCTGAAGGCGGTGGGGTTTCCGAGAGTCCGGTGGTTGCACCACCGGCTAATGTCTTTCGAGCCTCCGGCTCGGAGGTGGCATGAGCGCCGTAGCGGAGGACGTGAGTCTTCCGCCGTTCTCGGAACGCTGACGCGTTCCGCTACGAGGGAGCCTTGATCAGGAAACCAACGGCAGCAGCTTCCCGAGCAGCTCGCTGATCTTCACGCGTTCCTGCTCGCCGCTGTCGCGGTGGCGGAGGGTGACGGTGTCTTGGAGTTCGGGGCCTTTTTCGCCGCAGGTTTCGAAGTCGATGGTGACGCCGAAGGGGGTGCCGACTTCGTCCTGGCGGGCGTAGCGGCGGCCGATGGAGGCGGTTTCGTCGTAGAAGCAGTTCAGGTGCTTCTTGAGCAGCGCATAGACTTCGCGGGCCTTGGCGACGAGCTCGGGCTTGTTCTTCAGCAGCGGGAAGACGCCGACTTTGATCGGGGCGACACGCGGGTGCAGGCGCAGGACGGTGATGACTTCCTTCTTGCCCTTCTCATCGACCTTTTCGGTCTCGCTGAAGGCCTTGGCGATGACGGCGAGCGCCATGCGGTCGAGACCGGCGGAGGGTTCGATGACGTGCGGGACGTAGCTGCCTTTGAAGAGACGCTCGAACCACGCACGCACGGCGGCTTCGGGCATCGGCTCGCCTTTGACCTTGGCGGCTTCGGCGGCGAGACGTTTCTGGATGAGGGATTCCTTTTGCTCGTCGGTGAGCTTGGCGGCGGCGGTTTTGAGTTCTTCGTCGAAGATCTCCTGCGACTTGGTGCTGGCGGTCTGGTGCGCGGACAAATCGAAGTCGCCACGCGCGGCGATGCCTTCGAGCTCTTCGGTGCCGAAGGGGAATTCGCACAGGATGTCCACGCAGGCGCGGGCGTAGTGGGCGAGGTCAGCGGGCGTCTGCCAGTAGTATTCGAGCACGTCGCCGAGGCCGATGCCTTGGTAGAATTTGGTGCGCTGATCGACCCAGTAGCGGTGCCACAGCTCCCAGCCCCAATTCGGCTGCGGTTCGCTCAAATCGGCGCCTTCATGCCACTTCGCGACTTCGCCGCTGATGATTTCGACGGCTTCGTCGGGCTTGATGAAGAACTCGAGCTCCATCTGCTCGAACTCGCGGCTGCGGAAGGTGAAATTCTTCGGCGTGACCTCGTTGCGGAAGGCCTTGCCGATCTGGCCGATGCCGAAGGGCACCTTCACGCGGCTGGAGTCGAAGACGTTCTTGAACTGCGCGAAGATGGCCTGCGCGGTTTCCGGGCGCAGGTAGGTCACGTCGTCCTCGGTCGCGGTGGGGCCGAGGTAGGTCTTGAGCATGAGATTGAAGGGACGGGCCTCGCCGAGCATGCCGCCGGTCTCCGGATGGAAATCCACGCTGCCGTTCACGGCATCGATTTTCTCCTCGCCGAGCAATTCGATCTCCTCGGGCTTGCCGGCGGATTCACCAGCGTTTTGCGCGATGAGGGCGCGGATGCGTTTGCGGAAGCTCTCGATGTGCTCGCCATTTTTCAGCAAGGCGGAGATGGTGCGGTCCCAGCGCCAGCCGTTCGGGGCCTTGGCACCGCTGTATTTCATGACGACGCCGTCCTGCGGCTCGACGTGGTCGGCGCGGACGCGTTTGTTCGTCAGCGAGCACTCGCGCATGAGATCGGCGAAGGTATCGACGTGGCCGCTGGCCTTCCAGATGGCGGGATTCATGAGGATGCTGGCATCGAGGCCGAGCACGTCCTCACGTTCGCGGGTCATGGTATTCCACCAGGCGGTGCGCAGGTTGCGCTTCAGCTCCGCGCCGAGCGGACCGTAGTCCCACACGCCGCCGCAGCCGCCGTAGATTTCGCTGCTTTGATAGATGAAGCCGCGGCGCTTGCAGAGGGAGACGATTTTCTCCATTTGCGCTTGGGATGCTTTGGGGTCGGACATGGCGGATGTAGGTAGGATGAGGTTGGGCCGCATGGCTGGAGTGCCACCGGCAAGGGGGCGCGAAGGGAGCACCTGGGCCGGGGGGCGGCAAGAGCGAATGACGAGGGAAAAGGAATGATGGAGAAGATGGGAATAGATGGCGGCGGTGAGTCGTTTGGGCGGGAATGAATCGAAAAGCCCTGCTCTGTCTTTTGCCCGCTTTGGTCGTCCTGCTGGCGGCTCAGGAACCTGCTCCGAAAGGCAAAGGCCGTGGCAAGGGGCGTGGTCAGGGGACGCCACCGCCGCAGCGGTTGGTGCCGCTGGGCCAGCGTCTCGTGTCACGCGATCCGGCTCTGCATCGGGATTTCCCGGACTTTGTCATCGGGCCGGAGGCGCGCCTGTGGACCTGCTTTGTCCAGCATGAGGGTGAAGTGGACACGCTGCGACTGGCGACCCGCGAGCAGGGGGAATGGAAGGAGGTGGCGGTGATGTCTGAGCCGGGAGTGATTCACCAGCCGACGATCGCGGTGGATGGGGCCAAAGGTGTATGGTGCGTGTGGGGTCAGGTGAATGCGCAGGAGGTGATGACGCTGCGCGCGCGCCGGTTTGCCCAAGGCAAGCTGGAGCCGGAGCTGGAGCTGGCGGCGCGGCCCGATGCTGGCAGCACCTTTGCCGATGCGGGCACGGATTCGGCGGGGCGGGTGTGGGTGGTGTGGCAAGAGGTGCGGCCGGGGGCCTCGCAGATCTGGAGTCGCTGCTGGCAGCCTGAGGGCGCCGCTTGGTCCGCGCCGGTGCGGGTGTCGAGCCTGACGGGAGCTGGGAACTGGGAGCCAAGGCTGGCCTTCAGCGACACGGCAGGGGCCTGGGTGGTGTATGATTCATCCGCAGGCAGTGAGTTTAACCTGCGGCTGGCGCGGGTGGGGCTGGACGGTGCGGTGGTGGACCGGGCGCTGCTGGAGACGCCGGAGTATGAGGCGCGGGCCAGTGTCGCGGCCGATGGAAAAGGCGGGCTTTGGATCGCGGCGGAACGTGGGCGCCGGGAGTGGGGGCTGGACTCGCGCGGGCATGAGAACACGATGGGTCTGAATGCGCAGAAGCGGCTGCTGCTGGGACGGTATGACATCGCCAGCGGCCAGTTCACGGAGGTGCCGGTGCCGCACCATGGGCGGCCGACACCCGCGCCGGACCCGAGCCCTGGGTTTGCGGTGAATGTGCCGTCTGTGGCGGTGCGGGAGGATGGGCAGGTATGGCTGGCTTACCGTTACTTTGCCAACACCTACTGGCGTGCCGCGGTGACGCGCTACGATCCAGCGGGCCAGCGCTGGGCGGAACCAGCGGCGTTGCCCGACAGCACGATGGGGCAGGATCGCCACCAGGAGCTGCACGTGGGGCCCAAGGGCGGTGTGTGGGTGACCTGGGCCACGGACCAGAGGACGAACAAGGTCAGCCGCATCGCGGAAATTCACTCAGCCCAGATCCAGCCTGAGGCGGACTGGCCGCTGATGCCGGTGGAACCGGGGCTGGAAATCGCGCATGCGGCGGAGCCCGAACCCTACCTGAATGCGCCGACACCTCCACGTCCGCTGAGCGAACACCACACGTGGGAGATTGGTGGAAAACGCTACCGGCTCGTGTGGGGCGACCTGCACCGGCACACGGACATCTCGAACTGCCGGACGGGCTTCGATGGCTGCCTCGTGGAGCATTACCGCTATGCCTATGACCTCGCTGGGCTCGACTTCCTGGGCACCTCCGACCACACGGATGTGGGCAAGACCTACGCGCCTTACGAGTGGTGGCACACGCAGCGGCAGGTCGATGCGTTTCACGCACCGGGCGGCTTTGCCTCGCTCTATGCTTATGAGCGGGAGCAGGTCTTTCCGTGGGGACATCGAAACATTGTCTTCGCTCGCCGGGGCGGCCCGGTGATTTACATCCAGCGGCAGAACTATCGCGAATCTCCCTGGCAGGCGGTGCTGCCGGTCGGGCCGGGTTTGTCCCAGATCCAGCCAAGCGAGCTGTGGGACCTGCTGAAGCGGCATGGCCAGCCGGTGGCCATCATCAGCCACACTGGGGCGACAGGCATGGGCACAGATTGGACGCGGTATGAGGATGGCATCGACAACACGCATGAGAACACGGTGGAGATCTTTCAGGGGGCACGCGTGAGCTACGAGGGGCTGGGCGCACCGCAGCCGACGGTGGGACTTCGCAAAGACGAGCCCTACACGCCTGCGAACCGCGACCGCGAGCATCAGCCGATGCCACCGGGTGTCATCACCGACTTTGAGGCGGGCAAACCGAACCCCCAGGGCTACAACAATGGCGTGTATCAAAAGGCGCTGGCCGAGGGCCACAAGCTGGGCGTCTTTGCCTCCAGCGACCACATCGCCACGCACACGTCGTTTGGCGGCGTGTATGTCGAGGAGTTCACCCGCGAGGGCATTATCGCTGGATTCAAGGCGCGCCGGACCTGCGCGGCCACAGACAAGATCTTTGTGGAACTGAGCAGCGCGGGCCACCTGATGGGCGAGGTGTTTGAAACCCAAGGCCGGCCGACACTGGAGTTCCGCATCGAAGGCACAGCCGCAGTGAAGCGAGTCACGGTCGTGCGGAACGAGGTGAACCATCACGTCATTGAACCGGGCACGAAGTCAATCCGCCAAAGCTGGACGGACGAAACGCCGTTGGCCGGTGAAAACCGCTATTACCTGCGCATCGAGCAGGTGGATGGGAACATGGCTTGGTCCTCCCCGCTCTGGGTGACGGTGAAGTGAGTCCCTGGCGGCAAAGAGGTGGAGTAGCTTGCTCAGGGTTGCTGATAAGCAGCCGTGGCTTTTTCCACCTCGTTCAGGGCTTTGAAGAGCTTCAGGTCTTTTTCGCCGATGGGCTCAGGCCCCAGCACTTTCATGCCTTGAATGGCATAGTGGCCTGACATCTCCAGAAGGTAGGCGTGGTTTTTGGTTAGGTAAAAGCAGGCGATGCGCGAGGAGAAGCCCGGCTTTTCAATGATGTAATCCGGCATCCCTTTCGCCTGAAGGAACATCTTCATGGCCTGATTCACCGTCGCGTAAGCCTGGAGACGGCGGTAGCCGATCGTGGGTGGATTGGCCCGAACGGGCTGAATGCCTTGTGCGTCAGCATAGGTCCAGCCGAGCATGAAATTGCTCTTGTAGGCTTCGCAGGAACTGAGCAGCAGGACGCTGAGCGTGAGGAGGACGGTCAGTTTGCGGTTCATGAGGCTGGCGGAGATGGGGTGGCAGGTGGGATGACCTCGAAGGTTTCTTCCAGGATCAAGGCGTCCCGGTAGCCAAGCCGGAGGGTCCAGCGGCCCGGCACGCGTTCTTTGGGATCATTGAAGATCCAGCCGTAGGACCATGGGGCCTTGGCGTTGAAGGATTGGATCTTCTCCTGGCGGGAAAAGTAAGTCGCACTGCCTTTGTAAAGCGTGGTGAAGGGCGGGTGCTCCACCTCCAGCTTCAGGGTATGCTCGCCATCTGGCAGACCGTAGATGAGCACGGGAATCAGGAAGCCATCCTGGGGGCCACAGGTCACACGGCGTGTTGGCTTTAGCAGGATGTTTTTCTCGTAGGTAACCGAGCGTCCACGGATCGTTTCTTTGCTAAAGAATTTCGACTTGCCCTCGTGCTGGGTTTGAATCGGGCCTAAGGTGCGGGTGATGATGGTGAAGCCATCGGAAAAGGTCGTCCGCCTGTCCACAGGCTGCTGCGCGCAGGACAATAGCAACGCGCAGAGCAGCAGGAGACCAAAGCACCACCAGAGACGAAGGCTGACATTCATGGTGAGGTTGAAGCTGCCTGTGATTGATCAACGAGACGCTGAATTTTAGCAGGGTCGGGGCGGATGCTTTGGGATTCGGTGAAGAAGGTGGTGGTCATGACGCCGGTGTAGCCGACCGCACGATTGATGCCAATCAGCTCACCCGAAAGCGTCAGCAGTGGGCCACCGCTATCGCCGGGTTTCAAGCGCAAGCTATGAAGCACGGGCTTGCTACGGCCAAAGCCCATGACGGAGTGATGAAGGTGTCCGATCTGCCCTTCTGGACCCGTGGTCATGCCACCATGGACAACGGTCAGGTCGGTTGGCAGCCAGCGATCACGAGGTGTCCATTGGTAATGGTAGGGTGTAGCAAAACTCGCTTTTACGAGTGCGAGGTCAGCCCTTTCGTCTTTCCAGATGAGCTGGACCTTCCCCAGTTTCTTGTGCGCGCCTGATGAATAAAACGCCACGCAGCTGTATCCAGATTTCAAATCCTGAAGGCTATGCGCATTGGTTAGAAAATGGCCCTGGCTGCTGATCGGCGTGGCGGTGCTCAGCGTCATGTTTTTTACCCTATGAGCTCCGCTAGTCTGGATCAGTCTCTGCGCCTGTGAGTCGGACAGGATGATCAATAGGCTGATGCGCTGCGACATGTAGCGCCCCAGGTCCTTCCTTGGCTGAGGTTGGTAAGGGGCGCTCGTTTGGCAGGAGGCAAGCAACGCCACCCAGATGGAAAACAGAAGGATTCGCCGCTGTTTTCGCACTTGGCATGGGATTGCAGGCATCTTCATTGCATGGATTTCGGCTCTTCTGCGCCAGAGGATACGAAAAAAATCACCAGCTGGCGAGGTCATCATGCAGGGCATCCATGGCGCGGCTGTGTACGGCACGCTCAGGCAGGTCGGGGCAACCGAAGGGGACGATCTCGACCTTGTTGTGGCGCAGAGCCGTGATGCCGTTGATGCCTTTCGGATCGAGCAGCGCTTTCCAGGCTTCTTCCGCAAAACGGGCCGCCAGGATACAGTCGCCAGGGGTTGCGTGGCCGCCGCGCTGAAGGTGGCCAAGCACGGATGGGCGGACTTCCAGATCGGGAAAGGGAGCTCCTTCGCGCTGGAAGTAGGCCTGGAAAGCGTCACGCAAGATGTAGGCCCCATTGCGCTTCTGGGCTGGTTCAAATTTAACGCCTTCAGCGATGAGCACGATGGCATGGCCACGCCCGCGGGTCATCGCACCTTCGATTTTTTCGGCTAGCGCTCTCATGCGTGCCTCGGTCAGCGCGCCCCCTTCCGGGGTGATGACCATTTCTGCACCTGAGGCCAGGGCTGCCATGCGGGCGAGGTCTCCACTTTCTCTTCCCATGGTTTCTAGAACCATGACGCGGCGGTGACTGCGCGCTGTGTCGATGAAGTGATCCACGGCCCACACCAGCGTGTGCACGGCCGTGTCAACGCCGAGACTCATTTCGGTGAATTGCAGGTCGTTGTCGATGGTGGCGGGTACGCCAATGATGCGCAGTTCGCTCTCTTCAGCTAGCAAGCGAGCACCACTGAGCGAGCCATCGCCACCACTGATGATGAGAGCACGGACCCCTAGTTTTTCGAGCAGATGGATGACTTCGCGTCGCACCTCGGGCTTATGAAAGTCCAGGCAGCGCGCTGAACCGAGAATGGTGCCGCCCTTTCCCATGATGCCGGAGACACTGGCATGGTCCATTTTGATGATGCTCTGCTGGGCATCGATGAGGCCACGGTTGCCGATATTGCGCTCGATCTCTTGCTTCATGGCATAGAGGGCTTCGGCGTCGCCATCGACTTGTCGAGCTGCACGCACCAAGCCGCGGTAGCCATCGCGGATGCCATAGACGGGGATTTGGTGGCGGTTCAGCCCTAGGCGCACAACGGCGCGCAGGAAAGCATTCATACCAGGAGCATCGCCGCCACTGCAAAGGACGGCTACGGGGCTATTCGAGGGAAGAGACATGGTTGAGAGAAGGCGGCGCAGACGGAGGATTCACGGATTTCCGCAGCGGCAGGCGTTTAGTCATAGCGGGTTGTACAGGTGCCGCAAGCCAGCGCATCATGCCCTGTTGCAAATAAAGGCTGCTTTCATGGTGTTAATTATTTCATTATCAACTGAATAGAGATCTTTAAAAGTGGTCAATTCTATGGAGTGACGGACGTGCTTCGATGAATCATGGCATGGCTCAGTCCCAAGCTATTCGGCCCTAGAAAGAATCAGGTTTCCGTGCCCAGCTCGGGCTCTCCCTTGAAGGTGCCTGTGCCGACGAGACGCTCAAAGATCGGGCTGGCCATCAAGGTGGTGATCACCGCCATGATGGCCAGCATGGCGAAAATTTCCGGGGAGATGATGCCGCGTTGGAGGCCAATGTTGATGATGATTAGCTCCATGAGGCCACGAGCATTCATGAGCACTCCGATGCCCATGGCTTCCTTGTTCGAGATGCCCGAGGCACGCGCTGCTGCCCAACAGGCCACACCTTTCCCCAAAATGGCCGCCACCAGCACCGCTAGAGCCAATAGCCAAAGGCTCAGGCTATTCAGCAGGCCTAGGCGCGTGTTTAGCCCGGAGTAGGTGAAGAAAAGCGGGAGGATCAGGGCCACCGCCAGTGGTTGCGTTCGCTCGATCAACGTCCGGTTCACGATGCCGCGTGGCATGGCACTGCCCATGACAAAGGCACCAAAGACAGCGTGCAGCTCGATGTAATCCGTCCACCACGCCCCCAGGCACATCAGGGCGAGGAAGAAAGCGTATTCGCCATCACTCAGCGTGCCACGTTGGTTGATGCCCGTGGCGTATCGTGCGAGCGCGGGACGGATGACCAAGTGTGCCAGGGCCACGTAGCCGATGCCTCCGCCAATGCTCAGCAAGGCGTGGGAGAAGTCGCCGCTGAAGCTGGCCAGCACCACCGCCAGCATGCCCCAGGCCGCAGCGTCGTCGATCGCGCCTGCACCGATGGCCACGGTGCCCATGGTCGTTCCTGCCAGCCCTTTGAAATGAATGATGCGCGCCAGCATAGGGAAGGCGGTGATGCACATGGAGGCTCCTATGAAGATCATGGCATTCTGCTCCGAAGTGGCTTTCGGGAAGAGTTGGGTGTGGTTCCAGAAATACCAGCCGACGGCTGCGCCGAGCAAAAAAGGAGCCGTCATTCCAGCCAGACTGACCGCAACGGAGGAAGCCAAGCGCTTCCGCACGATGTCCATGCGAAACTCAAGGCCGACGATGAACATGTACAGAGCTAGACCGAGCTGCGAGACGGGGAAGAGAACCTTCATCGACTCTTTGGGAAACAGCGCTTCACTAAGGCCTGGCTGGAAAAAGCCCAGCAGAGAGGGCCCTAGACACACCCCGGCGATCATTTCCGCCACGACTTGCGGCTGGCCAAAGCGTGCTGCGACCATGCCGACAACACGGCAGAACAGCAGGATGATGCCTAGCTGAAGGAAAAACTGGATGGCAAGCTGGAGGTTGGTCATGTCAGGAGGGGAGCAGTGGATCAGTAGTTCAGAGTCAGCATCAAATAGGCAAAGTCAGCGTCATCGCCATGACCGGTATCTTCGAGGTAGGAGCCAGCCACAAAGTGACTGTATCCTAGCAGTAGATCGAGATGCTGTGTCAGCTTGGCCTGTAAGGTGAGGTCAAGCTCGACCCCAGCGAAATTCCGCGCTCCAGGCGTGATCGGGCGCACCTGGGTGGTCCCATTGGCGCGATACCAAGCATCCCCCGTATCTGCCAGCCAGAATCCATGCACATCGAAGGTGGTTTTGACCTTCTGATGTGGATGAGTCGCCATGCGTAGCACTAGATTGTGCATGTTTTGCCAAGCCATGGTGTCCATGAGGCCATAAGGCGGGTGGTTGGTGGGGAAAAGATTCTGAAACGTGCCCACTCGGCCATCTGCCGCGTCGCCATCCCCACTGCTGAAGCTGTATTCTAGCGCCAGACGGGGCTTCCAGGCGTGGTTTAACCAATTGTATCCGCCTTCCACGTGCCAAGCATACGCATTGAGGTCACGCCCGTGGACTTGCCCTGTCTGACCAGCTAGCTCCAGCGTGTAGTCCCAACCCCTCAGCTTCAGAGGGTCGCCTTTCATCCGGGTACCCAGAGTGATGAAGTCAGTGCTGCCATTTGGCGCTTCTTCATGCAGGTGAAAGGCATACGCGTCCGTGACCTGTACGGCTAGGGCTGTGCTGCTGAGATAAAGTCCACTAAAGATCTGCCTTCGTGGGTTCTGGCTGTCGGTCCAGTCGGAGTTGTTGAACTTTGATTCATGAAGGCGCACGACGGAGGAGGCGAACCCTTCCAAGGACCAGTCTTCTTCACCGTAGTGGAGCTTCACCGCATCGAAAGTGCGGCTGAAGTTTAACCATTCCAGAGGTCCGACTAGCCGCTCATCGCCATAGCCGAGCACTTGACGTCCCAGCTTGAGTGAGAGCTGTTTTGGGTGGCCGATTTCCATGGAGGCTAGGCGTAGGTCGAACGCGTCATCACCTTCCGCGCCTTGCCTCAACGGCGTATCCGCGCGATCTGAGAAGGATTCTCGCACGTCTTGCCCCTGCAGTTCGACGCGTAGCGAGTCTGCGGGCTGCCATTCAATGCCTAGCCGAACCCGATGTAGAAGCCACTGGTCATCCGTGACGGCATTGCCTGAGCCATCGAAGTCATAGACATTGTCGCGCAGTTCACCGCGCACACGTGCCTGAAAGTTGAATCGAAGGGAGCTTGGTGCTTGTGCTGGAAGCGCGCTCCATGGGTTTGCGACACTCACACCATGTGCTGCTAGGATCAGCAGTAGGTGAAAAAAGTACAAGCGAAGGGAGCTCAACACACGAGCTGTTATGTCGTGGTTCGTTTAAAACGATAATAGACTCTTGCGATGTCCATGATCGCGATTGGGTATCAATCGAACGATCGAAAAAGGCTTCCGAGAGGGTAGCTCAGTCCGCTTTTTGCTCCACGCGGGTGAAATGGCTCAGCCGTGACAGCAAGTGAAAGTAGCCAGCCGTCGCGCTGATCAGAACGAAGACCGCCACCATGCACCAGAATCCAGGAATGAGAGGCGGGCCAAGGCGGCGGCGTGACATAAGGCGCGTTTAGATTTGGGCGGCTAAGTGCTCCACGCTGTTTTTGAGGAGTCGCAGGCCGGTGTCCTGACTCTTCTCTGGATGGAACTGCACAGCCATCAGACGCTCAGTGGCGATGCCAGAGACGAAAGGTGCACCATAGTCCGTGCGGCAGAGCGCCAAAGATTCATCTGCCACTTCTGGGTAGTAGCTGTGCACAAAATAGAGATGCGCGGGATTGGCTAGCCCCTGCCACCAGACCGGCTTATCTTCTGCCCAGGTGACTTCGTTCCAGCCCATGTGAGGGATTTTTAGCCCATGACCCGCATCGAACTTTCGAACGCGACCTGGTGCCACCGCCAGACCTTCCACGCCGGGACATTCCTCGCTGGATTCAAACAGCAGCTGATAGCCGAGGCAGATGCCCAAGTAGGGTTTTTCGGCCCGCAGCCAAGCCCGCAGGGGCTCCCAGAGGCCGGTTTCTTTCAAAATGCGCACACTGTCGCCAAAGGCACCCTGACCAGGAAAGACCAACAGATCAATCGTAGCGAAGTGTTCAGGCTGCGTCACCAGCATCGCTTGGTGATGGATGGCCGCAAAAGCATTTAGCACGCTGCGCAGATTCCCTGCGCCGTAATCCAAAACGCCGAGATTCATCGTTTAGAGGACCTCCTTCGTGCTAGGGACGCCCGTGACGCGCGGGTCATGACGCGTTGCCATGTCCAAGGCGCGGGCGAGGCCTTTGAAGATCGCTTCCGCCATGTGGTGGGCATCTCGCCCACGGCGGATCTCCACATGCAGCGTCGCCAGTAGGCTGGTAGCAAAAGCCCGCAGAAATTCCTCCACAAGCTGGTAGCTGAAGCGGTTCACTCCGCCAATGGCTTCGACGCGCTCTGGTGCTTGATAACTAAGAAACGAGCGACCGCTCAAGTCCAAGGCGACTTCGGCCAGGGTCTCATCCATGGGCAAGAGCCAGAAACCGTAACGCGTGATGCCCGCCTTGGTGCCTAGAGCCTCACGAAAGCATTGGCCTAGCACGATGCCGGTGTCCTCTACGGTGTGGTGGTAGTCCACTTGAATGTCACCGATGACTTTGACCTTCAAGTCGAAGAGCCCATGCTTTGCGAACAGTGTCAGCATGTGATCAAAGAAAGGGACGCCCGTGTCGATCTGTGATGTGCCGGAGCCATCGACATTCAATTCGATCTGAATGTCAGTCTCGGCTGTCTTGCGGTGCTGGGAGGCGGTGCGGGGTGTTTGCATCAAGGTGAGAGGAACGTCCTTAGCTTAGCCCTGAAACCCAGGGTGGGTCAAACTTGCGTCTGGAGATCGTGAAATTAGCATGGCCGTCGAACAGACTCAAAGAAGCGTGTCGTAGGCCCGGCCTTCCTTCTTGTCATAAAAGTTCATGAAGGCCCGGTTCACCACCAAGTAGCCTCCGGGTGTCGGATAGTCACCCGTGAAGTACCAGTCACCAAAGCTCGCCTTGCCTTCGGTATCCAGGGCCGCGTGCAGGCCGGGTACGGTTTGGAAGATCACCTTCACTTCGCCGCGCCAAGGTGTCCGGGATGGATAGACTAACTGCGCGACCTTGGTGGAGATTTCCTCATCGCTGAAGGGCGCATACACTGCCTTCACCGCATTGAACATGTTCTGCTGGGGTTTTTTCAGCTCCGCCTCACAGGCCTCATAGGTTTCGCGCAGTACATGCCTCATGCCGCGCTCTTTCAAAAGCTCGACGGCTGCCTGGAAGGCGATGAATTTACCCAGCTCTGACATGTCAATGCCATAGCAGTCTGGATAGCGAATCTGGGGTGCTGTGGAGAGCACCACGATACGCTTCGGATTTGTCCGCGCTAGGATGCGCAGCAGTGAGGTCTTTAGCGTGGTGCCACGCACGATGCTATCATCGATCACCACTAGGTTGTCGCGCTCTGTCACCACTCCATAAGTGATGTCGTAAACGCTCGATACCAATTCATCCCGTCCCGTTTCCGAGGCAATGAAGGTGCGCATTTTGATGTCTTTGAGCGCGATCTTTTCGGATCGAGGCCAGTTTCTTAGGACGAGATCGTCCAGCTTGGCTTCGTCAAATTCTCCGCGCGTGAGCATCTCTCGCAGGGCGTCTTTGACCGCTACGCGTCGGCTTTTTCGCAAGCCATCAAGGAAACCAAAGTAGGCTGTCTCTGCCGTGTTCGGGATAAAACTAAGCACCGTGTGCTCGAAGTCATTGTCGATTGCCTCGATGACTTGTCCTACCAGTTGCTCGCCCAGTTGCTTCCGCTGCCGGTAGATTTGTGAGTCATTGCCCCGGGAGAAGTAGATGCGCTCAAAGGAGCAGGGCTTGTATTCCCGAGGCTCGGTAAAGCGCTCCATCGTGAGCGTGCCGCAGCTTTTCATCACAGCCACATGCGCTGGCGGAAGTTCCATCACTTCTTCCTCGGATACTTCTAGCACCGACATGAGCGCTACGCGCTCGGAAGCAAAGGCGAGTAGCTCTTCGTCTTCGTAATACCAGCATGGGCGGATACCGCTCGGGTCACGCATCACAAAGAGATCGCCACTGCCGATCACGCCCACGATGGCATAGCCGCCATCCCAGATGTGGGCCGAGCGCCTCACTACCTCAGCTACGTCGAGCCGTTGGCTAATGTGGTCGGGGATTTCTTCCCCCGGCACGCCACTGTCTCGCAGGTCGTGATAGAGCTGCGTGTGCGCCTCATCCAGCTGAAAGCCGATCTCTTCCAGCACGCTCTGTGTGTCAGTGCCAAAAACGGGGTGCTGGCCGCGCTGCATCATGACCCGATTCAGTTCACTGGAATTCGTCAGGTTAAAGTTGCCCATCACCATGAGGCTGCGGGTGGGCCAAGTCGTACGGCGCACGTAAGGATGTAAGCAGGCCTTACCCAGTCCACCTGAGGTTCCATAGCGCAAGTGGCCGATGTTGATTTCCCCTGCCAAATCAAACTCACGTTTGATCGCCTCTGGATCTTCCTCAAAGGGCAGGTGTTCGACTCCGGTCGAGTGCCGTTCCTCCTTCCTTTCTGCATCGATCTTGCGTGCGATGCGTTTGTAGCTTTTGCGAATGCCGTTGAAGACCTCTCCCATTTGTTCCACCGAAACGTCAAAGCGCTCACGAAACAGGTAAGGTGAACCTGGTGGCATGTTGAGTTTGCAGCAGCCAATGCCGATGCCGTCCTGTCCGCGATTGCGCTGTTTCGCCATCAGCGCAGACAGAACGTTAAAGCCGTGCAAGGCCGTTCCATAGGTGTCCTGGTAGTAGGCCAGCGGCTTTTTCAGGCGCACAACGGCAAGGCCGCATTCGTGTCGGATAGGATCGCTCATTCAGGAAAAGGGAGCGGCCATCCTTGGCAGTGATTCCTGCAAGCGCAAGAGGCGAGGCAGTAGAGTCGCTTGATCGTTCAATTCGACGCGTTTGGCTCTGACTCTTTCATCATTCCGTCGGATAGTTGGTTTTCTGTCCCAAAAACTTCTAAGAGGTGGCCTTGGCTGCTTCTTCAAAGCTAGGGCTTTGCCTTCGAAATCAGTCTTTTGCTAGATGTATCTGCGGTCTGTCTCCCGGGGCATCAACGGCAGTGAAGGAACTTAGGCCAATAGCTCGCTGACGATGCGCGCTTGGGGGTTTTCGACCAAAACTTGGTCAGTGCCATTGCGTTTGTAGCTGAGCGTTTTGGCGTCGAGCCCGAACAGGTGGAGCAGGGTGGCATGGTAATCGTAATGGTTGACGACATCTTTCACCGCATGGTGGCCAAATTCATCGGTAGCCCCATGAACATGGCCGGCGCGGAATCCACCACCAGCGACCCACATGCTGAAACCGTACGTGTTGTGGTCACGACCAACATTCGCACGCCCTTTGGCTCCAGCTCGATTTTGGATGACTGGCAAGCGCCCCATTTCGCCCCCCCAGTGCACTATCGTGGTGTCCAGAAGGCCACGCTGCTTGAGGTCTAGGACAAGAGCTGCGGCGGGCTGATCGACCTGGAGGCAGGCCGTGGGCAGGCCCGTGAGGATGCTGCTATGGTGATCCCAGGTCTGATTGCCCGTAAAAAGGGACACAAAGCGGACTCCACGCTCGATCAGTCGGCGGGCGATGAGGCAACGTTTACCAAATTCTTCAGTGGGAGCTTTGTCGATTCCGTAAAGTTTAAGTGTGGCCTGGCTTTCCTGGGAGATGTCGAGGGCTTCCTTGGCGGCGGTCTGCATCCGGGCGGCTAGCTCGAAGCTTTGGATGCGTGCTTCGAGATCGGTTTCCCCAGGGTGGAAATCAGCGTGTTCCCGATTGAGGCGCTGAACGAAATTCAAGTAGCGATTCTGGGCTTCGCCGCGAAGAGATATCGGCGGATCGAGGTTGAGAATACGGGGTTCTTTGGAACGAACGACGGTGCCTTGGTAGAGGGAGGGAAGCCAGCCATTGGAGAAGTTATCCACCCCGAGCACAGGCAATCCACGTGGGTCGGTGAGAGCGACGTAGGATGGCAGGTCCTGGTTTTCGCTACCGAGGCCGTAGGTGATCCAGCTTCCCAGGGTAGGACGACCACCAACGATTTGGCCGTTCATGAGGGCATAAATAGACTGGCCGTGGTTGTTCACGCCAGTGTGCATCGAGCGGATGAGCGTCATCTCATCGGCGATGCTGCCCATGTAGGGAATAAGGTCGCTCATTTCGATGCCGCTCTGGCCTCGCGGGCGAAATTTCCACTGCGGTCCCATGACTTCACGGCTCGCACCGGCAGCATCGTCATACTTAACCTCGCCAGGAAAGTCTTTGCCATCCAGGCGAATGAGTTCTGGCTTTGGCTCAAACAGATCAATGTGGCTAGGTCCACCCTGCATGAACATCGATATCATGGCCTTAGCGCGACCGAAATGATGCGCTGGCTTGGGGGTGAGATCGTGATGCTGCCCACCGCCCGCTAGCGCAGGATTGGCCAGAAGACCTTCTTTCTGGAGCAGGGTAGCAAGGGCAATGCCACCTACACCATAGGCTCCATGAAGAAAAGTTCGGCGATCGAGGCGGTTTGACATAAACATCGCCTTATACGCAGGTTTTCGATGGCTTCCTTCCGGGCAAGCGGGCTAGGTCACACGAAGATGCAAAGCCCGCGCAAAGGTGCAGGTACTCGTCCAGCACGGCTTTTGCGTTGAGTTAGAAAAGAGTCATTCAGGCTGAGGAGGTCATGCTAGCATGTGTTTTTCATTCCTTTTGGCAGCGGATTGATTTCAAATTGGACTTTTGCTTTGGGAAAAACATAATCGCGCACCTTTGTTCTAGGTCGTTCTCTGCTTTTCATTCCCCATGCACCGCTACCCCCAAGTCTTCGCCCTGATCGCCTTGCCTGCATTGCTGGTTTCTTGCCAAAATGGAAAGCTCCCCCTTGGCGGCGGAAGTGGTGTGGAAGATCCTTATGTGTCGAGTTATCCCTCTGACGGAGGATACAATCCCTATCCCAACCAACCAGGCCGAGTTGCAGGCCGAGTGTCCGAACCCAGCTACGAGACGCCAGTCGCACCTGCGGAGGCAGACCCCTATGCCTTTCATGCGCCATCGAATGCGTCCAGTGGCAGCGTGAGAACCTCACCCCCGATCTCCTCAACACCGGTCAAAAGCACAGGCTCTAGCCGACCAAAAGGCACGGTCGCCAACAAGACGACCGCAGCGAAAGCCTCCTCCTACAAGGTATCCAAGGGGGATACGCTCTATGGCATCGCTTTGAAAAACAAAACGACAGTCGCCAAGCTGAAGTCATTGAATGGACTTTCGTCAGATCTGATTCGCCCAGGGCAAAGACTAAAATTGAGATAAGAAAGCGTATGCATTCAAATGCTCAACTTGGGTGCCATGGACGATTGTCCGACTAATGAATTCGAACTGGAGGAGTGTCTGAGTCGGCCTCCAACCCAGGTGATCGAGATGATGAAGCGGTTGCCGGGGGATTTGATTTTTCTAGGAGCAGGCGGAAAAATGGGGCCGTCCATGGCTAGGATGGCGCGACGCGCCACGGATGCAGCTGGGATTCCAAGGCGTATTCTGGCCGTATCACGTTTTCAAAACTCAGCGGATCGACAGAGGCTGGAAGAACATGGCGTCGAGACGTTGAGCGTGGATTTATTAAAGCCGGGGGCGCTGGAGTCGCTGCCTGACGCGGAAAATATCATCTACCTGGCAGGCATGAAGTTTGGTTCGACAGGCCAGGAGCCGCTGACGTGGGCCATGAATGCATGGCTTCCTGGTTTGGTCTGTCGCCGATATCCCCGCAGCCGTATGGTCGCTTTTTCGACAGGGAATGTTTACGGCATGGTTCCCGTCAGCAGCTCAGGAAGTCTTGAAACGGACCCGCCCAATCCTATGGGGGAGTATGCTCAGAGTTGCCTGGGGAGAGAACGAATTTTCCAATATGCTGCGCTCTCTGAGGGGGTGCGTGTGGCCATCATTCGACTCAATTATGCCTGCGATTTGCGCTACGGAGTGCTCGTGGATATTGCCAACCGAATCTTAGCCGGTGAGCCTTTGGACATCACGGTGAATGCGTTTAACATCATTTGGCAGGCAGACGCGAACGCGATGTCTCTCCTTTGCCTAGACTTAGCAAGCAGCCCCGCGTTCATAGCCAATTTATCAGGCACTGAGAAGATTTCAGTTTTGGATTCAGCCCGATTCTACGCGAGAGCCTACGGCAAGGAAATCCACGCAAAAAACCACGACAGCGGGTTGGCGCTCCTTACGGATGCCAGCGCGCTTCTACGGCAGCTGTCTTACACCCCCATGGAAAATGAAAAGCTGAAGCAATGGGTAGCGGAATGGATTTGGAGAGGTGGTCAGACCCTTTGTAAACCGACAGGATTCGAGAAAGTGGATGGCTCTTACTGAAGGGCGGCTCGAATTAATATTATATAGAAATAATAGTTTCAGTGGCAGGCTAGTAATCTAAAATACTTCATTCTCTGAGTTTTAACATGGTTCTAGCCTTCTCAAAATGAAGAAATTTGATCCATTCTTGCCCGAAAAAAAGATTGCTCTTGATGGGCATTTTCGATTATTGATTAAATTTATTCGATCAAACAGATGCTAACCTGCTATGTAACTGCGTTTCGTGGTGGGTTTCTTTCCGTTACTCCAATGTCTACAACTATGAAATCAATCCTCTATTCGCAGCTTAGCGTAATTCTGATGAGCGGCATCTATGCTGATGCTTCCTCCGCATTGCCGCGCCTTTTGAATCATGGTGCCATGCCGGTCGGAATGGAACAAACTTGCCTTGGAACGGTTATTTCGCAGTCGGTTGCGGGTAAAAATCAGCAGGTTAGCGGTGCTTCTAGTCTCGAAATTCCATTGGGAAAATCTGAATTGTTTTACAAATTCAGTGAACCTACTCAGTTTCGTTCAGTCGCATTCACGCAGTTAGGAGTGGAGGGTGTGGTTCACGCTTTTGCGAGTCTTGATGGAGTTCGGTGGGACGAAGTTACCTCGGCAAAAATCTCGAAAGGTAACCTCAAGGTGAGCTTGGATAAAGTTAGCCGATATGGTTCCTACCTAAAGCTTGAATTCAACGCTTCTCATTCAGGTCAAATTGTCACACCGATGGTGCAGACGACGCGGCATGATTCTGATTATGTCGTGAAGCAGACTGGTAATGATCGTCAAACCGTCAATTTCGCTACTGGGTTAGGTGGTGCTCGAATCATTTACTCTACGGCCACGACTAGTTCAGGTTCTATGGTGAGTGCTCTGGTGAGTTTTGATGCCACGGTTCGAAAAGATCATTTTTTAGTCTATGACCTCAATGACTCGAGGGAGATTAACGGTCTTTCGTTTGCTGGTACGGAAGGCTTTGACTCGATCGAAATTTACTCAGGGTCTAAGTTGCCTGAGAATGAAGACTGGAAAGGTCGTCTTTCACTCTCCACTGAGGCTGTAAAGGCAATGGCCCTCGTCGCTCAAGTGAAATCGAGCACTCAACCCGTTGAGTGTAAATTCACGAGCCCAATTGCCGCTCGTTATGTTGTCATGAAGCTTCACACGTCATCGGACGCGAAGTTGGCTCGCCTTATTGGACTTTCTATCTCGGGTGATGCCACGGTTGCCAAGTTGGTCAAAGGCTCCCAGCAATCGGTTGATGCTGGATTGATCCATTCGAAAAAGTCCTCCGTTGAGGTTTCTGCTCAACATGAGGAGATTCAAGAAGTGGCCTTCAAATCTTCTCCGGCAGTGTTCGCCTGGGATCTCGAAAGAAACCTGAACGCCAATCTCATGGCCGGTTCTTCTGCACAATCTCGGACTTGGATGAATGCGTCAACTTCATCGGCATCCATCCGTGGCAGGCGTGCGAATGCAGAGAATGCTACCGATCCAGTCGCGCTGGAAATTTTGCGCTGTGATTTTGTCAGTGAGCAACCTTAATTTGTAAATGGCTGTAATCATCACCATTCACACAACCTTCTTTACCAAGTGAACACGAAGATCTTCGCCCTACTGACATTTTTACTGCTTCCTCTTTACGGGAGCTTGCATGCTCAAATGACGGTATCTGCGCCATCTGATCCAAAGGGAATTACCAATCCTATTGTTGAAGATGGTCATCCTAATTGTGAATTGAATCTATCCGTTGAGATCACGGGTGGCGCTGCGCCCTACACTTACAGATGGATGCGTGGGGCGACTCAAGTTTCGACTTCCGCTAACTTGGTGATTCGACCTTCTAGTTTGGCTAACCAAGGAACATACACTTGCATTGTAAGAGATAGTGCTGGAATCACAGTGACCAGTCCTCCGTCTCGAGTCACAGTTTTGAATATTAGTGATTCCAATTCTCTTGCGATCGTTGGCCAGGCGGCGACGACGATGACAGTTGTTGCGCAATCCCCCTCAACCTTGGCTTATCGTTGGCACAGAATGGTTGGAGACACGGAAACTCCGATTAGCACTACGGATACAAAATACGCTGGAGCCACGTCAGCTACCTTGACCATCAGAAATGTTTCTGAAGCGGATGCAACGACCTATTTTTGCAAGGTTTTTGCAAATGGATATTCTATGGATTCTGGTGTGAGAAGGTTGGTTGTGGTGCCTGCGCCAACTTCTAAAATCGTTTCTGCGGATGATCCTGTTGAATTGGAAGTCAGTCCTGTCGGGGCAACGCCAAGCATTTTGTCTGGAATGACCTACGAATGGAGACGCGGCACGACGGTTGTAGGCAACACAAATGTTCTTTCGTTCCAAAATGTAACGAATGCGAACGCAGGTGATTACACTTGTGTGGTACGCCTCACGGCGAGTAGCCCTAGTGTCACTACGGCAATCGCTCGAATTGATGTCGTGACATCAACGCCTCGCGTTCAGCTTGTTGCAGAAGGAGCTGCTTCTGTCATTTTAACCGCTGAGGTATCGCCAGCAGTCGGAACGAGGACCTTCCGTTGGTTCAAAGAAGGTTCGGCGGTTCCTATTGCTAACGCTGCGGGTATCTATTCAGGAGCAACGACGAATGCATTGACTATTTTATCTGTCATACCTGCTGAAGCTGGAGATTATTATTGCGAAATTACTGCTTATGGAGACTCGGTGAACTCGGCTAACCGCAAACTGCTTGTTGCGGGTAATCCCACTAGCAAATTGGTGAAAATGGGGGATGCATTCCAGTTAGAAACGATTGTTCATGGATCAGATCCAGCCATTGATTCTGACTTGACCTATGTGTGGCGCAAGGCAGGAGTCGAGCAAACAGCTCAGGATGGTGCAAATGGAGAGTTTTTTGATGTTGCTTCTTCATCTCTTAGCGATGCCGCTGCTTACACTTGTGCTGTGACTTATTCTCCCTCTGCAGCCACTGTGACTCCCCTTGCTGCTCAGGTTTCAGTGGTCAACGCAGATGCATTGACCAAAATGATCTTCTCAGGTGCCGATAGCAGTTTTACGGTTCAAACTCAGGGTGTTGGAATGAGTTATCAGTGGTCATTTTTTGCGCCAGGACCGCCAGGATCTCCTGGTATTCTCATTCCAATTGGATCTACCACTAAGTATGTCACTAGTGCCACTTTGCCATTGCTGACTGTAAAAGCTGCAACGCTTAATGAAGGTGGGCGTTATCGCTGCAGGGTGAGCGCTTTCGGTCAATCTGTTGAAGCTGATTTCAATCGTCTCGTTGTTTTGACCAGACCTGTCAACTCAACGGTTCAAGTCGGAGCTAACCTGAGCCTGGCGATCACAAGCTCGGGACAAGACTCCCCGGAAGACCTTAGTTACAGCTGGTTCAAAAGAGTGGATACAACCGATGAGCTTGTTGATGACCAGAGCACTTTTACCATCAACAATGTAACCTCCGACGATGCAGCCACCTACAGCTGCGTGGTCACATTAAATTCCGTGAGTCCGGCGATCAATGTTACCGCTTCCAACATTGTTGTGTCTGTGTTAGCCGCTACCCCAGATCTACATTTAGGTTTGGCTGCTGCTTCTGTTATCATCAATATGCCAGCAAGCGCCGTTGGGGTGACCTACCAGTGGCATAAAGTCGGCGTAGGCCCACTACCAGTCGAAACAACACTGCCCGCAACAGCTAGAAAATACATGAATGTGACGACAAGGTCGCTTACCGTGCAGAATCTGACGCTGGCGGATGCGGGTGAATATTTTTGTGTTGTTAAAGCCGCTGGAGTCGAGATCGCGCTTAAAACGCAAACCTTGGATGTGGTGGCCTCTCCGACTTCCATGATGGGTGTAGTCGGTGACGATCTCTCATTCACGGTTGAAACCGCGGGGACTATCGCAGAATTGAATTATCAATGGAGAAGGCCATCTGGAAGAGCAACTGTCAATGTGGGTACCAACAGTCCGAGTTTGGATTTCCCGAGCGCGGCATTAACCGATGGTAATTCATATACCTGTGTCGTTTCTATTCCTGGAGTGACGAGTACGACAGCTAGTGTGACGACTCGGCCTGCTACCTTCTTTGTGGTTGATCCGAATGCTATTGATGTCGCCGCTGATACAACAAAATCCGCAACACTAAGGGTGAATGTGTCACCTTTGGTTTTGCCGGTGGGTACGGCGGTGACTTGGTTCAAAAAGGATGGAGTCAGCGAGGCTGCCTTGGTACAGGCCACTCCAGCGAAATATGTAGGACTCACAACAGCAGCACTTACTGTTCTGAATTGCCAGGAGGCTGACGCTGGAGATTATATCTGCCAATTCACTGTGTTTGGCAAAACGGTGCGCAGTTCGGAAATCAATTTGTTCGTCAGGTTTAGACCTGAGGTTCAGCCGATTAGTTTCCCAACGGGTATCATCGGAGGAACCTTTGAGTATCAAATTCCAGTCGATCCAGATCCTCGAAAAGTTCCAGTGAGCTACACAGCGGCGCCTCTACCAGCTGGTTTGCGCCTCAACACTACAACAGGTGTTATTTCAGGACGTCCAACCGTGGCCTTCAACACCAACGTCACAGTGAGAGCTACCAATACAGCTGGTGTATCTACCCCAGTTGTTGCTAACTTAACCGTAGGCACATTGCCAACCTACCTTGCTGGAACTTACGTGGGCGTTTTGCCAAGGAGTGATTCATTCGGTGCCAATCCTCTGGGTGCTACCTTGGGTGGTCGCTTTGACATGACGGTAACCTCGACGGGTGCTGCTACCGGAACTTTGAGGTTAGGCACGCTTTCATATGCCTTTGCTGTGGGTAGCACTCTGAATGTTATCGGAACGGATTCTAGCACAGCCACTGCCACAGCTGCAATTCTTGTCCCGCGTGGCACAGGTGCTTCAGCCCTGACTCCTTTGCGTGTGACTTTTGAAATTCCAAATAGCAGCAGCCCCCTCGCCAACGTGCTGGTGAATGCTAAAGTTGAGGATTCTACAAATGATGAAGATTTCGTTGAGTTTGAGGGATGGCGTAACTCTTACACCGTGGCTTCTCCAGCGACTGCTTATCAAGCGACAGTCAATAACTTCGGGCTATTGCCTCCGGATGGATCTGATCCAGCAACAATACCTCAAGGTATTGGTCATGGATCATTTGGCGTTAGCAACCTTGGTGTCTATGCAATAACGGGACGCACAGCAGACGGTGAGACGATTACCACTTCAGGATTCGTCGGCCCATCTGGTCAAGCTCTGATCTATCAAACGATGTATTTGACGACACTCAAAGGATCTTTGGTGGGTGCTTTTTCGATTGATTCAAAAGCCAACGCCAGTGCGCTAGACAATACCATTGAACCTTCAGCTACGATTCCAATCACATGGTATCGTCCAGAGGACACACGCTCAACTGCCACTCCTCCTACGATGGCCCAAAGAACGTATAGAGCTGGCTTCGATGCGCACCAATTGACGATCGAAGGAAGTACCTATGTGCCGCCGGTCTCGCCCAATGTTATTCTTGGTCTTACTGCCTCGCCCACGACTCCTAATGCCAAATTGACACTGATTGGTGGAGGGATTCAGTCAACAACTTCACCAACGGATACATTCAGCTATCTGGGTGTTCGCATCGGAGCGTCTAGTGTTGCGACGATGACCACGACTCCCACTATCCCTAACCCTGCGACGATGACACTAGCCCCAGTCGCAGCTACGGGTAGATTCTCTGGAACTTTCACCATGAGAGACGGATCTATGGCGAGACCAGCAACGACCTATCAAGGGGTTATTTATTCTGTGGATGGTGTGCTCAAAGGCGTTGGTTACTATCTTCACAATACGAAAACCACGGGTGCGACTCTCACCGACCTTGTGTTGTCAGGGGTTGTTAACTTTGAGCGCCTGTAAGGTTGAGGCTATACTGGTGCTTAGCTTTTGTTTGTTCGCTAACGAGAGCGTTTGATCAGATCATAACCATTAACTGGTTATGATCTGATGATCAGCGAGGGCCGTTTTGCTCTGGGTTCATTCAAAAACCAGGAAACGTCGTTGTCTGGCTTTGAATGCCACACGCCGCGCTCGATGAATTCGTCCATGGAATAATGAATGGACAAATTCAGCAAACGTCTGCATTTCATCGCTAAACGACTTGCGTCTAGATCATTACAAAAGCTGTAAATTTCAAGTGGGCCTAACTTTTCTTTCTTTTTCGTCAGCTGATAGGTGCTGATCCAATCCATGGCTTGGATACCACTCCCCAGACCGATATCCCAAATCACATAAGGTGATGTGTGATTTCCAAAGAGTTCTTTGGGTAAGGAGACGGGTTTACATGACTTTGTTTCGATTTTCCTCTGTGTAGGGCGGTGAATTAGCGTCCTGTCTTTAATCTCGAACTTTCCAAGAGTCAGTGCTGTGGTGGCTGCCGTGGTAGGTTTCGGATGAGCCGCCGGATGATCTGGGTCGGCTTGATCAAGTTCTTCTCGCTTGGATCGATACAATTCCGTAAATTTACCATCAAGAATGCTGCTGCGTATTTCACGCATCAACTGATGGTAAAAATGGATGTTATGTTGGCCAATCAATTGCCAACCAAGGCTTTCCTGAGTTTTTGTTAAGTGGTGTAAATAAGCTCGAGAGTGTTTCCTGCAAACGGCGCATGTGCAGGATGGATCGAGTGGCGTATCTGAGAATTTATAAACGGATCTTCGGAGCTCAACTAGGCCTCTTGATGTGAATGCCGTTCCACGTTTCGCAACCTGTGTTGGAATAATGCAGTCGAACATATCAATGCCTCGATAAACTCCCTCCAACAAATCCAAGGGGGTTCCGACGCCCATCAAATATCGTGGTCTATCCTGTGGTAAGAGTGAGGCTGTGAGTTCGCAAATATCCTCGCGTTCATGCTTTGCTTCACCAACAGCAAGCCCCCCGATTGCAAATCCATCAAAAGGTAATTCAATCAATCCTGATGCGCTTTCTTTACGCAAATGAGGAAACATCGCTCCTTGAACGATCGCAAAGAGGGATTGAGCGGAATCTCCTCTGGCAGCTAAACTTCGCTGAGCCCAACGATGTGTTACCTTTAACGCTGCCCGTGCCGTGGATTCGTTGGCCGTGCTTGGTATGCATTGATCCAAAACCATCATGATGTCACTGCCTATCGACCTTTGCATTTGAATGCTAACCTCTGGGCTCAATAGGATGTAGCGCTTATCCACATAGCTCTGAAAAATGGCCCCTTTTTCCGTCATTTGACGCGAATTAGGTAACGAAAAAATCTGATATCCGCCTGAATCTGTGAGCACGGAGCCGGGCCATTTCATGAAGTGATGAATGCCTCCAATTCGTTCAAAAACTTCTGCACCTGGGCGAAGTAGCAAGTGGTATGTGTTTGCTAAAAGAATCTGTGAACCCGAATCTGCCAGAGATTCTACCGTTTGAGCCTTTACGGTGGCTTGGGTGCCAACCGGCATGAAAAGTGGAGTTTGAATCACTCCATGCAGAGTTTGAAACGTTGCGGCACGGGCTTGGCAGCCCTTGGCGTGGGCATCTAATTGGAAACTTAATCGGGATGGATTCATCCAGCTTCCATACGAGATTCGCTTGTGATGAAAAGTGAGATCACGCTTTGCATCGCATCTCAGATTTCTGTCGAAGAACTGGTCTCTAGATGTGTCTCATCATAATGCCGAACGATACAGTTCAACAAAATCTTCATGTGCTAGAGATCGTGGATTGAACTGAGCTGTCCATTGCTTGCAGGCCATTTCGGCTAACTCAACAACATCCGATTCCTTCACTCCGTAAACTGCGAGTCGCTGAGGCATGTCTGCGGCGATGAGGAGTTGGCTCACACGATCAGCCAAATCGTATGGGTAGTAGCTTTGGTAGATCGCTTGGATTTCAGGTTGGGTGCGATTGAAGCGTATGACGTGGGGCAGCATAATACCTACTGCCTCCCCATGAATAAGATGAAACTTAGCGGTGAGTGGATTGGCACATGAGTGGGCTGCCCCTAGCATGGAGTTCTCGATGGCAATTCCAGCATAAGCAGCGCCCAAAAGCATTTTCCCTCGTCCTTCCAGATCATCAGGTTGCTCTAGGACTTTGCTAAAACCTTGCTCCAAAAGAAGAAAGCTTTCACGAGAAAAAAGTGATGACCATGAGTTACGTTTTCGGGTCACTGCGGTCTCCAAGGCATGAGAAAGGGCATCAATGCCTGTGCATACGGTCACTCTTTTTGGCTGAGATAAAGTTAACTCAGGATCTAGAATGGCGATTTTTGCAGCAGCTTTATGATCTCCACAGGCCATTTTGACGTGCGTCTCAGCATCTGAGATCAGGGCGTAGCTTTGGCATTCACTGCCTGTTCCTGCGGTTGTGGGAATGGCAATCAAGGGTAGCATTTCATGCTTGGCTTTGCCGGTGCCCCAATAATCCTGCATGCGTCCTCCATTGGTAACAATGAAGTTACATCCTTTGGCCGTATCCATACTGCTTCCGCCGCCCAGGCCTATGAGAATGTCTGCCTGAAACTCGCGTGCCATGGCGGCACACTGCTCCACATCTTCAGTGGATGGGTTCTCTCTAACTTGCCCATAGGTTGCAACCGTTAAGTTCTCTTGATTCAGCCACGAAATAGCCTTTTCGACATATCCTGCCTTTATAATCCCTGGATCACTGACGATAAGCGCACGCTTGCCACCCAGTTCGCGTGCCAATGTGCCCAGTCGGTTTAAGCCGCCGTTTCCAAAAATCAGCCTTGTCCGTTGCTGATGATCAAAAGAAATTAAGTTCATCAGCGAGTTATTGTGGGCTTGGAGCTTGATTCAGATTGGGGAGCTTATGGAAAGTCTCCGCTAGCAGGCATACTGAACGAGTTGAAGTCATGGGGTTTGTTGAACAACGCAGTTCAAAGGACAAAGGTTACAGCATAGGTAATCCATAATGAACAGCATGTAAGTTACAGTCCGCGTGGCATCAAGCAAGCTTCGGGATCAGGTCAGCTGCTCCGGCACTCTCATAAAGACGAACGGAAACTACGAAGACAATAAAGAATCTTGTTTTCAGAAGCTGATGGATTTTGACTTTGGGATCTAGGCCAAGGAAACGACCTTTCCTTGTAGATCTGTGAATGTTGCTAAGCTTTGTGCGAAATTCTCAGCATGAGCCCAATTTCTTCCTCCATGAAGCCTTCTTTTGCCATTGGCATCGACTTGGGCGGAACCAACATCAAAGCGTCATTGATTGATTTGGGTTCTGGTGAGAGGCGGTATAGCCTTTCAAGGCCTACGCTTGATGGCGAAAAGCAGGGGCATTTGCCACGCTTCGCCTGGACTGTGCGTGAGTTGATTGCTGAGCTGGAGTTGAAGGCAGGCCTTCATGGGTTGCCGGTTGGACTTTCCGCTCCTGGCTTGGCGAATCCCTCAGGGCACTGTATTGATTGGATGCCTGGACGCATGCATGGCCTGGAGAAGCTGGACTGGCCTGATTTTCTCCAGCGAGAGGTTCGTGTTTTAAACGATGCACACGCGGCTCTTTTGGGGGAGGTCTGGATTGGTGCGGCAAAGGGGTGTCGGGATGTCTTCATGATGACTCTCGGCACTGGTGTTGGTGGTGCTGTCCTCAGTGATGGCCGATTGCTACGCGGTGCTATAGGCCGTGGTGGACATTTGGGTCACATCAGTGTGCAGGCAGATGCTCCTGCGGATGACTTTAACACGCCAGGCAGTCTTGAAGCGTTTCTGGGAAATCAAAGTCTTCTGTTGCGAAGTTCAGGGCGTTATCCGAACACGCACGCCTTGGTTTCAGCGGCAGCTGCAGGTGACGAGATTGCTAGGCAACTTTGGATAGAATCGGTGCGCTATTTAGCCGTGGGTATTGCTTCGCTGATCAATGTGTTGGACCCTGAGTGCGTGATCCTCGGTGGTGGCATCGCAATTGGGGCTGGGGATGAGCTGATGATTCCGTTAAAGGCTTTTTTGGAGAAAATGGAATGGAGGCCTGGTGGTCATGCGGTGAAGCTGGTTCTCGCATCTGCTGGGGAATGGGCGGGCTCATATGGGTGTGTTGCGCAGTTTTTGTCCACGATCGGCTAAGCTTCGTCAGCTTCTAGATAATGTGATGCTGAACCCAGATGAGGCGTTGTTTTCGCGGAAGAAATGAGCCTGGATTTTTGCTCACTAGCGGGGTGAAACCTGCGTGATTCCTGACTGGCTGAAGTCGTCCAGAGCTCCCGTTCAATCGAGGTTGTCTTGAGTCATGCCAAAGGCATAACGTCGTTTCTCACCGAGCGTTTTTTGGACCTTGGTGTGGTCTTGCTTCATGCATGAATGGACGATGGTTTCGAGAGGATGAATAATGCCTTGGGCTTCATCTTGCCTAACATATTCTTTGATATTGATGAAGGGGAACGGCTTGGCTTCGGTGAGGTTTATCTCTGCTAGCTAGGAAAATCGGCTTCTTTTACCAGTAACTCGGCGATTTTCTCAGCCGAGTTGCGCACGGCCATCTGGCTGGCGGCACGCTTCATGGCATCGGCTTTTTGAGGTGCGCTCAGGATGCCTCGCACGGTATCGGCCAATACATCCGCATTTAGATCGTTCTCTTTCAGCATGAGTGCGGCACCGCTTGCGTCGAAAATTTCTGCATTGCGGGTTTGGTGGTCCTCTGCCGCGAAGGGGTAGGGGATCAGAAGGCTCGGCACGCCGAAGTAAGCTAGCTCTGACATGGAGGAGGCTCCGCTGCGTGCGATCGCAAGGTCTGCACAGCGGTAGGCCATTTCCATGCGATGACAAAAAGCTGCGACGTGCTGCGTCAGCATCGGGTGTTTGGCATAGACATCACGCACTTCTTCGTAGTCCGTCGGACCTGCGATGTGCAGCAGTTGGATGCCCATTTTTTCAAACTGCTCCAAGGCCATGCCAACCACTCGATTCACGCCGCGAGCTCCCTGGCTACCCCCCATCACCAGTAGGGTTTTTTTCAGCGGATCGAGCTTGAAGAAGTCATGCGGTTTTTCGCTGCTGCCCTGGCGCATGCTGCTACGGATCGGGGTTCCGACCCCACGGACATCGTGATGCTTGGCAAAGTGGGCTTTGCATGCCTCCAAGCCGCAGAGTACGATGTCGGCATAGCGCGCGTTCAGACGGTTGGCTTTTCCTGGGATCGCATTGCTTTCGTGGATGAGCGTGCGGCAGCCTTCTTTTCTCCCGGCATAAAGCGGCGCGAAGGAAGTGAAGCCTCCCATGCCGAGCACGACATTAACTTGGTGATCACGAATGATTTTCCGGCACTGCTTCATGCCTTGCCACAGGCCTATGAGAAAGCTCAGCATCTTGGGCGACCATGGTTTGGGCATGGCCAGAAAAGGCATCTTCTCAAAGCGTAGGTTTTTGTGGCCTGAAGCCGCGATGGAGTCGATTTTCTTTTCGCTGATCAACAGCGTCACGTCATGGCCGCGAGCCTTCAGGACCTCGGCCACTGCGATGCCGGGAAATAAATGCCCGCCCGTGCCACCGCAGGCGATGAGAACATGGACAGGCTTGTTCTTGGAAGTCTTCACAGGGCGCGATGAATGGAAAAGGAAGGTGAGCGTGCTCTTCGGAGAACACTTTTCTTAAGGCATCGTTCCAGCTCTGGCAAGGCTGGGCTCAGTGGCTGATAACAGTGATTTCGCGTCGGTTGGCATGCAGCTGGCGGGCAAAGACCTCACCAGGGGCAAAGCGGCGCAACTGCTGAAGCAGGGTAGGGATCTGCGATTCCACCTCAGCATCGTTCATCTTCAGAGTCAGAATGAGCCATCGCGGTTGTGTTAGAGCGGTGAGTCGCTCCAGGTAGCGAAGGACCAGACCTGGGTGCAGGTTCATGTCGGAGGCCAGTAGATCGATTTCGGTCGGCAGCGCTGAGCGTGGTAGATCACCTGCTGGCAGGCGCAGGTGCTGAAAGTGGGGATGCTCTAGCACACGTGTATCCATCGCGGCTGTGTCCACGCCGATGACTTTCATGCCACGATTCAGGAGAGCCCAGGAAGCGCCACCTGGCGCACTGCCTAGCTCGAGTGCAGTCTTTTTCTCCAGCTTTCCCGGTGCATCCAGACCCAGCCAAGCGAGAGACTGCTCCATTTTTAGCCAAGCGCGGGAAGGTGCTTCGGCATCAAGGTTGAGGCGAGGCAGCCCCCCTGGATGAGGATGACTCCCGCTATCACGACGATGCAGCCCGAGGAACCAAGGCTCTGCGTCTGCTCCCAGAATGACATCGAGCACCCATGGGCTAGCAGGATCGAGCTTGAGCTGAGTCATGATGGCTGCATGTGCCTCATCCATCCGCTGCCATTCGCAAGCGGGCACGCCATCTTCCTCAACCACGCGCGGAAAAACATGCACGGCACAGGGCTGAACAGGGGCTTTTTCAGCGACCTCGGCAGCTGTGCGCGCCATGCCCGCCGAGAAACCGGTGATGGTGGCAAAGGCTGCATCCAGGACAAAATCATGTCGAAGAGGCGTACGTGACTTCCAGGTGATGAGCTGTGGGCGCATGAAGGCTGGGGTTAGCCAGCTGCCATGACGTGATGCCACCTCCCGCTTCAGGAGGGCCTCCGAGCCTGCACGGCAGGTCGCGAAGATAAAGTCTGGCGTTTTGAGCATCCGTCCACTTGGCATGGTTTCGGTCGTGCTTAAAGGGCAACTTCGCTGCTGGACATGCCGCCCGGTGTCGTCTCCAATGGGCGCGCTTCCGCCTGAGGAAGCTTTTTTCTCACCACCAAACCACCACCAACAACAAACACGACCATGGGCAAAATCCAATTCGGTTCCGAGGTGTACACCTGGTTCATGCAGGGTACGGGCAAGGGTTACGACAATAAACTCGACCACATGATCCGTGTGGCTTCTGAGGCTGGTTTCACCGGTATCGAGCCCATGGTGCTCGAGATCTCCCAAAGCGCCCTTGGGTGCTGCAAATACTGGCTGGGCGATTTCTGTGACCCGGTGAAGCTGAAGGACACCCTCCAGCAGTACAACATGAAGCTGGCTGGACTGGCTCTGGTCTGTGCCTGGGATGGCGAGACTGAGGCACCGAATGAGCGTGAGGCTGCAGACTTTACCATTGATCTCCTGAAGCACTTCCCCGGTTCTATGCTCGGCACCGTGACGCTGCCCAGTGGCCGCAACAAGGACCTGCAAAAGCGCCGCCTGAATGTCGCGAAGAACATCAATGCAGTTTCCCAACGCGCCGCTGAGCTGGGCATCAAGTGCTCCTACCATCCGAACTCGCCCCCCTCCTCCTTGGTGCGCACGCAGGAGGACTACGATGTGGTGCTGAGCAGCCTGGACCCCAAAGTCACCGGCTGGACACCTGATGTGGGTCATATCATACGCGGTGGCATGGACGTCATCTCCACGCTCACCAAGTGGCAGCACCTCATCAACCACATCCACTACAAGGACTTCTCTGGCAACGGCGCTGAACCATGGTCTCAGATGGGCACAGGCAAGTTGGACTTCCACAAGATCACGGAGTTTCTCGTGCAGCGGAATTACGAAGGCTGGATCATCTGCGAAGATGAGGCCCACATCGCCGTTGAAGACCCTGATGGTGTCACCAAGCAGAACGGCCAGTGGTGCAAAGAAAATCTCTATCCCATCGTCGGCCTAGCTTAATGGTTCCTGAAAAGGGGAGGGTGAGGCTGATTTCTTCACCCATTTGATCTTCTCGTGGATCATCTCCCCCCACGAATCGACCTCTGAAGTCCCGCAGTGAACCTGCGGGACTTTTTGGTTTCAATCCCCCCATAAAAAACGCTCAGGCCGATGGGCCTGAGCGCTTTGATGTCGGGTCGAAGATGAAATGGCTTCAGCCCTCTGCTGTTGGTTCGGTGGATTCAGAAGTGGCTGTGCCTGAAGTCTCCGTAGGCGCAGCCTCAGCACCATCCGTGAGGGCGTTACCCTCGGTCTCAGCAGTAGCGGCCGGCTCTTCCTCATCAGGAATCACGGTGGCTACATCCTGGATGGTTTCCCCTTCAGACAAGTTCATTAGCTTCACACCCTGCGCGTTGCGTCCGCATTCGCGGATCTCGCTAACGCGAATGCGCACGCTCTGACCACTGCTGGTCATTAGCATCAGTTCATCAGTTTCAGCAACAGCGAGGGCTGCGACAACCTTGCCCGTCTTTTCGGTGACGTTCATGGTGATCACACCTTTGCCGCCACGACTTGTTAGGCGATATTCTTCAAAGGAGGTGCGCTTGCCGAGTCCATTTTCAGAGACCACGAGCATTTGCTTGGCAAAGTCCACGGCTGTGAGGCTGACCATGAAGTCTCCTTCCTCGAGGCGGATGCCGCGCACGCCGATGCTGTTGCGGCCCACGGCGCGCACATCTTCTTCTTCGCAACGGACGCACATCCCCTCGTGGGTACTCATGCAGATCTGGCTCTTGCCATTGGTCAAGATGACCTGGATCAACTCATTGCCATCCTCAATGTTAATGGCGTTGATGCCATCTTTCCGAATGTTTTTGAAGTCTTCCAGCGCGGTTTTCTTCACGGTGCCATCCTTCGTGCCGAAGAGCACAAATCGGTTCGGGCTCCACATGTCTTCATCATCGGCTCCGGCAGCCTCAATGCGTAGGATGGCAGCGATTTTTTCCTCTGGGAAACTGACTTTAAATTTTTGCCCATCCTTCTCGCGCTCCACGGTCATGGCAGGGCGCAGGTTCAGGACATTTTTGATGCTTCGGCCTTTACCTGTGCGCGCGGCCTCTGGTAGCTGATATACGCGCTCCACATACACACGGCCAGTGTTGGTGAAAAACATCAGGTAGTCGTGCGCGGAAGCCGTGAACAGGTGCTCGACAAAGTCGCCCACCTCATCATCGCCGCTTGCTTCACGGGTCTCCATGCCCTTCAGCCCTTTGCCTCCACGACCTTGCAGGCGGAATTCGGAAGCAAGTGTGCGCTTGATGTAGCCGCGATGCGTCAAGGTCACGATGTAGGGTTTGTTCGCGATGAGATCTTCAATGCGGATTTCACCTTCAGCGGCTTCGATCTTCGTCAGGCGTGGTGTGCCGTATTTGACGCGGATGGCCTGAAGCTCATCTTTGATGATCGTGAGGACTCGTACCTCGCGGGCCAAAATATCGAGGAAGTCGGTGATCTCAGCTAGAACACTGTCGTATTCGGCTTTCACCTTGTCCTGCTCCATACCAGTGAGCTGGTAAAGGCGCAGTTCTAAGATGTGGTTTACCTGCACGTCAGTGAAAACATAGCGTTCACCTCTCACGGAAGGCTGGCTCCGAATGATGATGCCTAGGCTGCGAGCGGTGTCCGTGCTGAAGTCGAAGGCTTTCAGGCGATGAAAGGCTTCTTCGCGATTGCGGGATTCCCGGATAATTTTGATGAAGTCATCCAGGTGGCCGATTGCCCCCAAGAAGGCCTCTAGTTTTTCGCTGCGCTCTTCAGCTTTCTTCAAAAGGTAACGTGTGCGGCGCAGTACGACTTCGCGTCGGTGCTCAATGTAGCAAGCGATGGCGTCTTTTATCGACAAAACGCGTGGGCGACGGTTGTCGATCGCTAGCATGTGAATGGCAAAGCTAGTCTCTAGCGAAGTGTGCTTGAATAGATTGTTCAGCACGACTTGAGCGCGAGCATCTTTGCGCAGATCGACAACGACCCGTGTATTTTCGTCGGACTCATCACGCACGCCGCTGATCTCCGGAAGCACTTTCTCCTGGGCCAGCTCCGCGATGCGCTCCACCAGCACTGCACGGTTCACGCCGTAGGGAATGGCGGTGATGATGATCTGCTCGCGGTTACCGTTTTCGGCGATTTCGGCGTGGCCTCGGATACGCACACTGCCATGGCCGGTTTCGAAGTATTCGCGAATGCCTTCGACGCCATGAATCGTACATCCTGTCGGGAAGTCTGGACCTGGAATGATCGCATTCAGCTGCGCGGTGGTGATGTTTGGATTGTCGATCTGAGCACAGATGCCATCGACGATTTCACCCAGGTTGTGCGGTGGCATGTTCGTGGCCATGCCGACCGCGATACCGGTGCCGCCATTGACCAATAGCTGAGGGAAGGCGGAAGGGAGCACGGTGGGCTCGACGCGTGTCTCGTCGTAGTTTGGCACCCAGTCCACGGTCTCCATGTCCAGGTCCGCCAGCATCATGTTGCCCAAATGGGTCAGCCTAGCCTCGGTGTAACGCATGGCTGCGGGTGGGTCGCCTTCCACCGAACCGAAGTTCCCCTGACCATCCACGAGTGCTTCACGGATGCCCCAAGGCTGCGCCATGTTGACCAGGGTTGGGTAGATGGCTTGGTCACCGTGCGGGTGATAATTACCCATCGTCTCACCCACGATTTTCGCGCACTTGAGGTGCTTCTTGTTCGGCTGTACGCCGAGTTCGTTCATCGCATACAACAAGCGACGTTGCGAGGGCTTCAATCCATCTCGCACATCGGGCAGCGCGCGAGAAATGATGACGGACATGGAGTAGTCCAGGAACGAGTTTTTGACCTCCTCGTCCACGTTGATCGGACGCACAGCGTGGAAGCTGCTTTCGGGAAGGGGGGCTGGGACAGCGGGATCAGACATTGCGGAGTCGGCGTTTGAAAAAACTATTCCCTAAATGACATCAAACGGCATCAATTAGGAAGCTCAAAAACAGAGAGAATTCATCCTCTGATTCGCTGGGGAAAAGCTCCTCCGCAAGGCCAGATTTCAAGGGTTTTGGCCCACGTTGGATGGCACTCATGGCGTCCCAAGTTCTTTATCCGGCTCAATCCCTGCTTTCATGCCGGTCAGCGGCTCCAGGTGAAAGCTTGAACTTATCACCGACTTGCTTCTCAAGAGCTATCGTCCTTAGGGAGAAAAAGAGGCTTTGGTCAGGGGGCTTACGTGGTTGAGTTAGCGCCACTCGTGCTTGGGGTAGCGGCCCCTCAGTTGCGCCTTCACCGCAGGGTAGCCTTCTTTCCAGAAACGACCGAGATCACCTGTGGTCTGAATGGGGCGCTGCGCCGGGGAGAGCAGATGCACGACCACGGTGATCCGCCCCGCGGCGACTTTCGGGTTTTCATTCACATCATAGAGCTGCTGAAGCACCACGCTGACGCTGGGAGCCTGCTTTTCATCATACTCGATGCGCGCGGTCCGGCCATTTTTCAGCGCTAGACGTTCTGGTGCATAACGCTCCAAAAGATCGCGTTGAGCATGGCTGAGCCACTGATGCAGGGCGGGGAAGATGTCCTTGTCCTTCAGTTGGCGGTAGGTGGTGCAGCCTTCGCACACCTGCTCGATGATGAGATGCCGGTCATCTTCGGTGATGGGGGGAATTTCCAGCTCGGGCATCCAGCGGGATAGGCAGTTCACTCGCGTGATCCACTGCTCCACCTTTTCATTCCAAAGGGGCAGTTGCAGACGACCCGCCACGACCTCTTCCGCCAGCAGGCTGGCCGCCACACTGGCTTCCGGCTCGCCGCG